>JBNKKC010000162.1:0-16556 GCA_050291625.1 Desulfobacteraceae bacterium | reverse complement strand
CACCGTGAAGCTTCCCAGGTTGTCGAACTGAATCGGACCGGGATCTTCCACCGCCGCATCGGCGATGGCCGGATCGCCGAACTCCCATAAATAGGTCAACGGCAGATCGTTGTCCGGATCGCTGCCCGTGGCTGAAAAATCCACTGAATCGCCTGCGGTGATCGTTACATCACCGGACGGCGTATCGATCACGCCATTGGGCGCATGATTGATATATAGCTGCCAGGTTCGTGTATCTGAACCGGACGTATTTTCTACGCGAACAGTTATTGAGAATGGACTCCCGGAAGTCACTGGATTCATCCAGGAAACGATACCCGAGGTCGAGTCGATCTGCATGCCGCTGGGAGCCTGAATTAAGGACCATGTTGCACACGCATCGCCCTGAGATAATAATGGTACCTGGCTGCTGTATTGTTGCCCTTCAAAAGCTGTGTCATTCTGAATCACATCGATAATGGGTGATAAAACATCCGGGGGCGGCGTGCTGGTGGCTCTTAGCAGAACCACCCAATCCTGCAAATCGGGCCGTGGTGGTAAAATCCAATCATATACAAAGCTGGGTGCCTCAGAGATGATGGAGAAATGACCGGTTCTCGGATTGAACCACTCAGCCACGTACTCTTTGCAGGCAAGATTCAATATCTGGATGATATTGCCATCATTGCCCTCAGGAATATAAATAATATATGTATCCGACCAACTCCCAAGTGCTGACGGAATTCTATAATTGGTATCTGTTGCATAAGGAAGTGCTTGGCCATTTAGCTTAAGCCAGGACGAAATCGGCTCAAAGGTATGCCATTCAAGCGACGAAAAAAAGTCGACTAAATGCTGCATGCCCGAACTGCCTTGCAGATTCAGGTCTTCATACCAAGGGTTCGTATATTCATCGTGGGGACCCGGGTCCGGGAATGACGGATCATACATGGGCCAAACCCCGCTGGCTCCGTATGTATGGCCGGCAGCACCTCTGAGAATTGAGGTCCAGGCTTGAAATCGTGCCAGATTTGCATCGATGGATTCATAATCTCTGACAATATTTGAGCTTGCAGGATTGCTCCCTTCATAGCCACCTTCAGTATGGAGAACGGGCTTCGTTGGAAAACGCAGATAATCTGCTTGAATCTGATGTATTATTTCTTCGATGTAAAAAAATGACTGCACCCAATTATGGTCCAGCCAAGCAGATGAATGAAACTCATGACTGGAAGAAAAACTTACGTCTGGGTTTGTCGCAACAATACTTGTTGGATGAACCGAAATGGGATGTGGTTGGCCGTTTAATTGCTTCACATAGTTTCCCAGATCCTCCCAATCGTCTTTGTTGAATGAGTTTACCTGATTCACATAGGATCTTGAATACTCCCCTGAAATACTCCATACAAGATTGTAGGCCCCATACCTTGACCACACATAGCGAGAAATATTTTTTGCTTCCGTCAATGAGATCACGTATTCACTGAACCAAAACGGATGCCCGGCAATGACCAAACCATTTAGCCACATTTCGTCAATGCGCGTATCCACAGATTGAAAGAAAGCAGGATTTAGACCGGTCCAATTCTGGGGGTAGGTGTCAAACGAAGCACCGCCCTCGTTCTCCCAGATTGGCGACAGATACTGTATTTGAATTACCGAGAATTTTTTACTGACTCGGTCGTTCAAGTAAGTGTAAAAATTATCATTGTTAGGGCCTACGCCACTGCGAATACTGGAGATTGCCCAATTTGTATCCCCTATCCAGAAAAACGGCGAGCCGTCTGCATATTCAAAAAATCTGCCATTGGCGCTTTCTTTAAGGTGCCCCCTGTAATTGGGATTGTTAACCAGTTCAGCCAGGGTCGGGGCCACTGCGGTGAGAGAACCCGTTTGGCTATCCATCAATGGATCGGTTGATTGCGACAACCAGGTCCATATTCCAGGCTCAGGTGGCGCGAAACGTACCCTCCACGTATTGTTGCCGTCCCAGTAACCATCGACGACGATGATCTGACCGCTCTTACTAAAGGAAACCTGCAAAGGAAATGTGCTCCAATCATGAAACACATTCGATTCAAAGCTGATTTCGAACGGCTGCCATGTCAGGACAACCGGATCGACCGTCAACAGCCAGCTGCCCTGATCGCTGCCCGCCGCATTGCTGGCCTGAATAGTGATGGAGTGCGGGCTTCCCTCAACGCCCGGATCGGGCCAGCTCACTACACCACTGGCCGTATCGATCGTCATGCCGGCCGGTCCGGCCACCAGCGACCAGTTTACCGGCAATGTGCCTTGGGATAATGACGGTGTTGGACCTGTATAGGTCTCCCCTTGAGTCACCGAATCGTCTGAAATAGAATCGATGACCGGAATGACAACCGGATCGACCGTCAACAGCCAGCTGCCCTGATCGCTGCCCGCCGCATTGCTGGCCTGAATGGTGATGGTGTGCGGGCTTCCGTCAGCGCTCGGATTGGGCCAGACGACTACGCCGGTGGCCGCATCGATCGTCATGCCGGCCGGAGCGGTCACCAGCGACCAGCTCACCGGCAGCGTGCCTTGGGACAGGATCGGCGTTGGACCGGAATATACTGTACTTTCGTTTATTGATTCGTCACCGATAGGCTCGATAAAGGGAGGCGTTTCTTGACCGAGACTGGCCGCAGGCAGAAATAAGAGTAGAAGAACGACGATCCATTTTAGGTTTATCTGCGCATATCTTTTGAAAATCTGATTCACATCAACTGAGCTCAGTTTGTCGTTCGTACAACTTTAGCAGAATCATGAAACATGAACACCATTAATGGTTTCGCGTAGTATGAGTTTTTTGGAAACTGTTCCGGCGCCATCGACTGGAGATGAGCACGGTTCATTTCCGGTGATTAAATAATTCGGAAAAAGTTTTGTATCAAAAAAATGAAGGTGCTGTCAATTAATCTATCATTATTGATACTGACAACCGGCTCAATATAGTGTGGTTTCGTTTTCCTGCCATCGCCATTAGCGGTTTTTTATTCATTGTTAGGACAACCGATGAACCACTTTCATCAATCGATCTAAATTGTATAATTATTTAATATAGACGCGTATCGTGCCGATAAATGAGCATAGCTGTTGATAGACTCGGCAATAGAATCGGTATCTATGATAAATCTGAAAACTGAAAATTCTGGAATCTGAACTTGCTCGAAAGGCGTTTTCATGCTTGCAACCGATCCGGTCTTCATTATCGACGACGATACGCTGATCATCACCGGCGCTGAGCCGGAGAAGGCATTTCGCCCCTATACCCGCAGGTATCTGCTCGCGCTCTGCCGCAAAGCCTATTTGGACTGCAGCCGGCTGCCGTACAACCAGAAAAACGCTTTTACCCAGGAGCACATTTTTGCCTGCTGGCAGTATCTAAAAAACGGGCATCGGTTTTCCATTTTAACTGAAAACCCAGGTACCGGCGCCAGCCTGAACGATGACGATCATCTCTGGGTGAGCGTTATGACCAGCAAAGCACAGGAAATCCGGCGCAATACCGTGATACGCTACGAGCTGTTTTTTATCCCCACCGAGCAAACCCTGGCACGGTCGAGGGGAAATCCCGACGGACAAGCCTGACCATCGCGATCCTTTAAGGGCAGGGCAGCGATGATGTCCGGAAAATTGAACCTCTTTTTGCCCAAATCCGTTATTTATTGACAAAATTCGGCAGGATAGATGACAATATCCAGTATCGGACCCGATTCGGTGTCGGCCCTGTACTTCTTAACTGACTGATTTAAAAGATATTGTGCATGCGATGGCTTTCTGGCCTGAATATTGCGATAGGATTGTGCGTATAGTTGGTATCATGAAAACAGTGGGTTAACGTAACAGTGAGCAAAGAAATGGCCGGATTGAAACGCTATCAGCGTCATCATATAAACGGTTGCTGGACTGCGGCGTCATCAGACGACAGGCGCATGGCCCTTATCGACCAGTCCCTCAGGTCTCACATCACTCCTGAAATCGCCATGATCGACGAGCTTCAAGATCGTATCGCCCATCTTAAATTAGAGTTTCAGTGCATCCAGAAACGGTGCGGTTCAAAAATCTTCATAGCGCAGATTCTCGAAAGCCTGAAAGAGATGCAGGGCCCGGCCTGAGGAGATCTTTAGGCGACATCGCAAAGATGGTTTATAGACCCGATGTTTTATGCGTGATGCCCCACAGAGCTCAGACGGCTCAATACATTAAAGATGGCGGACGTCAATTGTCGCAATTGATTTTCGTCGATGACAAACGGCGGCATGAGGTAGACCAGTCGGCCGAACGGCCTGATCCAGACGCCCTGATCTACAAATTCAGCCTGAATCCTGGCCAACTCCACCGGCGCCTTTAACTCCACGACGCCAATGGCGCCCAACACACGAACATCCGCGACCGGATCCAACGCCGCACACGGACTCAGCTCCCTTTTCAGCTGTTTTTCAATCTTGGAAATGCGCTGCTGCCAGGGGGATGTGAGCAACAGGTCGATGCTTGCGTTGGCGACGCTGCAGGCCAATGGATTGGCCATAAACGTCGGGCCGTGCATGAGTGCGCCACCGTCGGCGGATATGCCTTCGGCAATTTTTTCAGAGGTCAATGCCGCCGCCAGGGTCATATAGCCGCCGGTCAGCGATTTGCCCAGACACATGATATCCGGTTGGATCCGGGTGTGCTCGGCGGCAAACAATTTTCCGGTGCGACCGAAGCCGGTGGCGATTTCGTCGAAAATAAGCAGGATGTCGTGGCTGTCGCACAGAGCTCGTGCCCGATTAAGATATTCAGGCGAATAAAACCGCATTCCGCCGGCTCCCTGGACAACCGGTTCAAGAATCAATGCGGCTATTTGGGTGTGATTCTCTTTCAGAGCCGCTTCTAGTTTGGCGATATCGGCGTCCACCGCTCGCTCGTCGAAACGGCTTTGTGGGGCATCCACGAAAAAGTGGCGTGGCAATACTCCGGTAAATTTGCGATGCATGCCGGTCTCCGGATCGCAGACCGCCATGGCGCCGAATGTATCACCGTGGTATCCGCCGCGAATGGTTATCAGTTTGTGCTTCTCGGGCCTGCCCCTGGCGTTCCAGTACTGAATCGCCATTTTAATGGCCACCTCGACAGATACCGATCCGGAATCGCAAAGAAATACCTTGCTCATAGAGGGCGGCGTCAGATCCGTTAACGTGCGTGCCAGTTCAACCGCGGGGCGATGGGTCAGACCGCCGAACATGACGTGGGACATACGATCAAGCTGTTCTCGAATGACACGGTTCAGCTGCGGCACGTTGTAGCCGTGAATGGCGGCCCACCAGGAGGACATGCCGTCGATCAGGATCCGTCCGTCTTCGAGATGCAGGCAGACGCCGGAGGCCTTTTTGACCGCATAGACCGGGGCAGGGGGGGGCATGGCTGTGTAGGGATGCCACACGTGCTCTCGGTCAATGGCCAGCAGGGTATCGGATGAGATGTTGCTACCCATTGTCGTTCAGCCCGGGAGCATTCGGTGTCAACTGCATGTTTTTCTCTTTGCGGCGCCTTTTTCCATCGCTTACTGTTGGCCGGCGCTCTGCGAGGCAGGAGGGGCCGGTGGCGTCGATGATTGAGGCGATGATGGTTCCTCCGGGGCCGGTGTCGGCTGAACAGATGGCGCGCCCTCAGGTGCGGCCGGTTCGGCGCCGGAATCGGCCGGCGGAGGCGTTGACACGGATCCGGGCTGTGGGGGCGAATCCGTTTTTGGAACCGGGGGAGACTCGATCTGTGGTGAAGCAGGTTCCGCTGCCGGTTCGGCGGCGGGAGCGGATGCCGGTTGAGCCGGTTTGGCCATCGGTTCCGCAGATGGTTCAGTCGCGGAGGGTTGAGCGGATTCGGGCGCGGCGGGTGCAGCCGCCGGTTCCGGTTGCGGTGCAGGACTTGGCTGAGTCGTCTGGCCCGGTTTTTCGGGTCTGGAGGCCTTTTTCAGAGCTGCGACCTGGTTTTCCAGAGTGGTAATCGTTTTCTGCAGTTGCAGGGTCCGGTCTTTTTCAACGGTCAGTTCCTGACTGAGTGCCTGGATCTGCTGGGCCTGGGATCCTTGCGCTGCTGCAGCCGCGCTTGCCTGAGATGTCTTTTCGGCCGCCATTCGTTTCTGCAGCAAGGAGACTTGAACGCCGCTCACGGCGGCCAGAAATGCGGCCACGATGGTCACAAAGGCAAAAATCGCCACAAGAACCTGGTATTTTCGATAGGTATTTTTTACATGCTTTATCGTGTGAATCGGTGCAGTCATTCATCCCCCCTTGAATCAGGTCGCATCAATCTGGCCCACGATCATGGATATTGACCATTCCCGATACTTGTTATTGATTTGGGCCGAGACCGGCAGGCCGATGGTTGTCAGCGTTCGTTGCAGGAATTTTGAATAGGAGGGGGCGGTTTGCTTGCTGTGCAGGACCAGTACAATTCCTTCCGGAGGGGTGCTGAAAGCGCTTTGAATGATGTCCTGGGTATTCCAACCCTGCTCATCGAAGATCTTTTTAATCTTTAAAGCGGCCTGGTGCGATGTCTTGTCATCCAGGACAGATATGATATCCAACTCTCCCTTCGGGCCGGTTTTCAAGAGTTTGGCGAGCATCTGCTGCTGCTGGGCGTCGATGCCGCCTGCCGGGGGCTGGACAGGCTGAGTCGTGGCTCCGCCGACCGTGATTCCCTGGGTGATGTGAATATCCTTGAGTTCGTCAATTCGATCTTTCAGCGCTCCTTCGGCGGCCGCGTAACGCTTGCGTACCTTTTCCACCTCTTTGCGCAGAGCGTCGGCGTCCATCTCGGCCAGATGACGCTTCTGATCGACGATATCCTGATTTTGCTGAGCAGTCAGCAGCTCTCTGCGAATCTGTTCGGCCGCTTTTTCAACGGCCTTGATTCGTTTGCTGGCCCGGCGTTCACGGTCAATAAGGTAGTTTGCCATTTGAGAGCCGTTTCGCCATAAGAGCAGAACAAAAATAAGGGTCAAAGCGGCGCTGAACAGGGCGATAACTTCCATCCAGCTGTTGAAGATGCTCAGCGATGCGAGATTACTCCACCACGCAAGCATGAAAATCCCCCGTGTTGTATGGGTTGGTAGTGAATTGGTTGAAACGTAATTTTATGAATAATACCGACGAATTGAAGTATAATCAAGCCTTATTTGCCACTTGCGGTCTGAATTCGTCTGTTTGAAGGGCTTATCGGGATGGGTCGGTCCATGACGACTTGGCGACAGATGCACCATTTCAAAGGGTCATAAATTGTGCTAAAGCCATGCTACAGTCATGTAATGTGCCGACACGCAAAGGGATGGGAGTAGAGCTCATGGGGCTGATTGGAAAAATCGTAGGAGGAACCATCGGTTTTGCATTGGGCGGGCCGTTGGGTGCTATTGCAGGGGCGGTATTCGGGCATGCCTTTGATTCGCCTCCCGGGCAAGCATTGGATCCGGGATATTCTCAACCGCTGTCCTCGATCGAGGAATCTCAGTTGGCCTTTTTCGTTGGAACATTCTCCATGCTGGCCAAATTGACCGCTGCGGACGGCCATGTCAAAAGGGAAGAGATAAGTACGGTTGAATCGTTTGCTATAAATGACTTGGGCTTATCGGCGCAGAGCCGGACCATCGCTTTTAATATTTTTCGTACCGCACTCGATTCCCCGGCACGGTTTGAAGATTTTGCGCACCAGTTCTATGAACGATTTCATAACCAACCGCAGATGATTGAAATGATGATTGATATTCTGATCAGAGTCGGTCTGTCAGATGGTTTCCTGCATCCGTCTGAACAAGCCTTGATCGATAGCGCGGTTGGCATATTCAACTTCGACAAAAACCGCTACAACCAGCTCAAATCCAGATATGCCGGGGTATCGGATCATGCTTACCACGTATTGGGCTGCAACAGCGATGATTCAATCGATATCATCAAAAAACGGTACCGCAAACTGGTCCAGGACTACCATCCCGACAAGATTGCCAGCAAAGGTCTGCCTGAAGAATTCAATCAACTGGCTCATGAAAAATTTCGCGAAATCCAGGACGCTTACGAAACGATTAAAAAAGAGCGCCATATAAAATAACAGATCCATCATCCGGATCTTAACACTAAGGTTGAATGTCCTGGTGAAACGGGTCACGGGAATTATCGAATGGTGGCGCAGCATATGGGGGTTATTGACAAACATGGCATTTTAAGCTACCAGGAGAAAAAAATTCATGGTGTAAAATAAAGTGGTTATCCTGTTAGCGCACTTTATCGATTCGATGCCGACGGGGGCATGAAGGGTCCATGCTCCCGATAATGAATACGCAGTTTCACTATCCAAAGGACGATGAAATGGTAATAGTCAAGCGAGAAATTTTTACCCTGATCCGAATCATGACCAGCTGTTTGACCGCTGCGGCTCTCATTTTTTTCATTTCATCGTTAAGTGGAGAGGACCTGTTTAAAAACAACGACGAGATTAAGCGATCCGAACAATTGATGGGCCAGATAAACTTGGAATTGGATGCCGGAATCCAAAAGCGGCTTGACCAACTGGGCGAGGTCCCTTCAAAAAATCCCTTTCGCAAGTTTTACTGCGTGGAATTGGCTAAAGAGATACATGAGCTTTCGAACCTTACAGAAAAACAGCGGATGATATTCGATACGTACAACGTCAGGAGTTTCGAAGTCCAGCTCAAGCGCATGATGGAATACACCCGCAACTCTGATGTGAAAAGCCTGATGGATGAGCTTGAGATCGTAAAGCGCGAATTGAAAAATTCAACGAACCTGATCGAAAAAAAGCGCAACAAACTCATCCGTCAGCGTACGGCCTATATCGTGCTGTTTGTGATTTTTTGGATCGTGTTGTATCTATATTACAGCAGGGGAATTATATTCAGAAAAAGCGAACCCGGAGGAGAATTACGGCGCATATAGGAAAGCCCCATCATGCCGATTGATTAATAGCTTATCGCTTAATATGTTGCCGCACGAGGCTGGAAACATGTCATTCGTTCGGCTGAATTTCGTTTCGACTGTGTGACGTTTGAATGACCATCGCTTTGCCATGCTCAAGAGGTATCGACCCTGACATTTGACCCAAACGTGTGTGAAAGCCAATGTATCTTAAATATTATAGCCTTCAAGAAAAGCCTTTCCAAATTACGGCCGATCCAAAATATTTCTGGATGGGTGAAAAGCAGAAAGAAGCCTTGAGTACTATCAAATACGGTATTACGGACAAGCGGGGTTTTCTGCTGCTTACCGGCGAGGTGGGTACCGGCAAAACGGTTATGGTCAACTACCTCCTCTCGAAACTCGATATCAACACAGTGGTGGCCACCTTGCCTGATCCGGATCTGGAAAGCATGGATTTTTACAACATGCTGGCTGACGGATTCGATATGGAAGAAACGTTTGACAGCAAAGGCGCTTTTCTAATCCATTTGCGTGAATTTCTGCAGAAAAGTTACGAGGATCAAAAGCACTTGTTGCTGATCATTGACGAAAGTCAGCGATTGAACCCTCGCTTGATGGAAGATCTTCGTGTGTTGTCAAATATTGAACTGCACGACCAGAAACTGATCAATATTTTTTTCGTGGGGCAGCAGGAGTTCAACAATATCCTCTTGACACGGCAAAACAGGGCGCTGGCCCAACGAATTACCGCCCGCTACCATATCGAACCGCTGACCCTCGAGGAAACCGGTCACTACATCGCGCATCGTTTGAAAATCGGCGGCAGTGACAAGCATATATTCAAGCCATCGGCAGTAAAAAGCGTCTTTGACTTTTCCGGAGGTGTGCCCCGGCTTATCAACATCATCTGCGACCACGCATTGCTGACCGGTTATTCTCGAAACATGCGCCAGCTGGACGCCAAAGTGATTTCCGATTGCGCGGACGAGTTGCGCATCCCGGCCGAAAAGATATCGGCAAATGCCGCAACCCTTAAAACGGCCGCCCGTGTCAGTGATGCGGTGGCGACGGAAGTGGTGGAAACGGGCCATGGCCCTATGGAGCCACGTATTGCATCCGAAAACGGGGCCGGGACAGCTTCTTTTGAGCAGGTATCCCGGAAGCAACCAGTGGGCTGGCGCCTGGCATATGCAGGTGTTATTCTGGCACTGGTGGTTCTGGTGGCCTTCGCCATCACCCAATTTACCGGCGGACAAGCACCGCGATGGGATGAAGATGAGCTGACGCCCCAAAAGTATAAAACCACCCTCGAAAAAGAAAAAGAGATGCTCGCCAGCAGGATGAGCGAAGATGGTGAAACAACTGCTGGGATGAATAACTCAGCAACATCGGATAATAGAACAGGCGAAGACCGGCAGAACGATACCGGAACGGCGAGTCAGCCTGAAACGGGCGCGGAGGGCGGCGAACCGGATGCGCTTTCGCAACAGGATGTGGATAGTCAATCCGGCGGTGGGCAGGTTTTAGGGGAGCTGAAGCCGCTTCCTCTGATCAAAGAAAAGATCGTTATTCAGTTTCGTCTCAATTCAAATGAAATAGAAGACCAATCCTATGCCGTGTTGGACCGCATTGCCGCTTACCTGGCCCAGAACAGCCATGAGCGGATATTCGTCAAAGGCTACACTGACGCCAGCGGTCCGACGAGCTACAATGAAAGTGTTTCCAGGTTCCGTGCCAATGCTGTAAAATCTTATATGATCGGAAAAGGCGCCAAACCACAGCAAATTGCTGTTTTTGGGATGGGGGCAAGAAATCCGATTGCCTCCAACGATACGGTCGATGGACGGCGCAGGAACCGGCGTGTTGAGATTGAATTTAACTAAAACAAAGCTCCATCGGATTCATGAAGCGATACTCAATTGAGGATGTCATGCAGCCCATTCGAACGGTGCTGGTTGTTATTTGCCTGCTGATTTGCCTGATGTTCGCTTCGGCCGGAAATGCCGACCGGATCTTTTTGAAAGACGGAACTGTCGTTGTCACGGATAAAGTCTGGCAGTCGCGTGATCATGTCCATTTTATTTTGCAGGGGACGCAAAACGTTGAAATTCGATACCAGAAAGAGATCGTGGCTAAAATTGAATCCAACGGCAAAATCCTGAAACCGAGTTTGCCGGGGATGCAGCAGGCTCCCCCCAAATCGTCGACAGCAGTGGCAAAACCGGTTCCTAAAACGCAGAAAGCCCTGAACGATGCCGTGAAAGGCATTGGGAAAGATTCGCCATCGAATCCGTCGACGGCTCCAGCCGCCGATAATGACCATCTGTTCACCCGCGGCTTGAGCTTCTATGATCCTCGCCGTGAAAAACGCTATTGGGCCAGCCGACATTCAAAACACGATACCCTTGCCGATGCGCTTCAGGCGCTCGCCAGACAATACGGCCGTACGTCTCAGTGGGTCGCTTCTCACATGGGTGAAGTGAATAATCTGTCCGAAATTCATGCCAATTTGGCCAGGACCCGCGAGTCGGAAACATCAACCGGTCAATCTAAGAAAGCCAATCTCCCGTCAGAGCATCGCCTCTTTTATGATAGCGGGGGGCCATACCCCTATCATACAGGGCCCGACCAGAATTTTAAGACGCGCAAAGCAGCGCTGGAGGCGCTGGCCAGACAATATCAGCAACCAGTTGAGTGGGTGGACAGGCATATCGGCGATCAAACCGATCTGGATGAAATTCACCGTATCCTGACACATGCTGCCTCTGAACAGCCAGCCAAGCCATCCCAATCCATCCGATCCGACGAAGCTAGGCATGACTCGGAAACCGCCGCTCTGGATGGTCTCGAATTTTATAACCCACGGCGGGAACAGAAATACTGGACCGGGAAGATGGAACGGCACAATACGCTTAAGGAGGCACTCATGGCTCTGGCCAAGCAATATGGTGTCTCAACCGATTGGATCGAGTCCCATATGGGAGATACCAACGATCTGGCGACCATCCATCGCAACATTCGTAGCAGTCTGCAATGAAGCCCCCCTTGGGCGGCTGACAGGAAATCCGCCGGTGTAAAAGCGGTCTGGGCAGGCACCGGTGCCTATCATTCAGGACTCAGCTGATATTTCTTAACATGCCGAACAGAAATAAGGCGGAAACCGTTGCTTTCGATCGTTGATCGTCGGTCAGGTTTCAGTCGATAAGCCATCCCCCTGTCAAGGCCACAAGTGTCAACAGCAATGCGACGGCGCTGAAGAACCACATGTTACGATCCTGCAGGCGATGTTTCTCTTGACGACGTCGTTTTTTGAGCAAGGTCATTGCAGCATCGTCGCCCGTCTCGATGCGCCCTCCATTCGGGAGTTTGATGTGATGCATTTGCGTGAATCGCGAGTAGCCGAGATGAAACACATCGCTGGACAACAATCGGTAAAACGGATCGGTCAGATGCCATATGTGCAGCAAAACACCATCGAATTGAACGAGCACCATCTGGGACCCGTCATTGGATTCATGTGAATATGTGCCTTTGAACTCGATCATTAACATGCAATTCAACTGCTGATTCATTCCATGGCGCTCAATTTCCAATGGAATATACTGCAAAATGCATGCCTGTGGTATTCAGTGAGATATAATTAATTATTACAGATAGATGTATATGGATGGGTGCCCTATTAAAAGAGGCACTTTTTGTCATTTTTTGGCATTTTTTGTCGAGATTGCGGAATGGAGAGAATATGTGAGGTGAGCCGGAGGGTCAGATGGTCCACTCGATCACCGTGGCCCCCCACGTCAGCCCTGCGCCGAAGCTGAGCAGCAGGACATGATCACCGTTTTGAATTTTCCCATCGCGGTGAGCCTCATCAAGCGCCAGCGGAATGGAGGCGGATGAGGTGTTTCCGTATTTATGCAGGTTGGTATAGACGCGATCCATCGGAATTTTCATTTTTTCTGCCACGGCCTGCAATATCCGCAGATTGGCCTGGTGGGGAACCACTACCTTTATATCATCTCGCGTCAGCCCGTTATTGCTCAGGGCCAGCTCACCGATATTGGCCATGCAACTGACGGCCTGTTTGAACAGCCGATTTCCTTCCATTCTCAGGTGATATGGCCTCTGCTCCACATCCCTTAAAAGCTCCGGCAAATAGTCGTTTCCTACTTGCGCATGCAGCAGATCCCAGAATCGACCATCCGATTGAATGTGGGATGACAAGATGCCTCCGCGCCGATCACTGCTTTGAACAATAACCGCCCCAGCACCGTCTCCCAAAAGAACACAAGTGCCGCGGTCCTCCCAGTTGACGATGGAAGACAAACGTTCTGCTCCCAGGACGAGAATGGTATTGGATGCCCCGGCACGGATGGCGTTGCTGGCCGATTCGAGACTGTAAATGAAACCGGAGCAGCCGGCGGACAGATCATATGCAGCCGCCTGATTCGCCTCAAGATCTTTTTGGATCATGCAGGCTGCGGATGGGAACAGATGATCGGCGGTAACGGTTCCAACAATGATCGTATCAATTTGATCAGGCGATATATCCGCCATCTTCATGGCATTCAGCGCGGCACGGGTGCCAAGATCGGTCGTGCTCTCATTAGCGTCTTTGTTGGCAATGCGTCTTTGCTTGATACCGGTTCTGCGCGTAATCCATTCGTCTGTCGTATCGACGATCTGCTCCAAGTCTTCATTGGTCAGAACTTTTTCCGGGGCTGCCGAGCCGGTACCGATGATGTGTGCATAAGGCATAGATTTAGTCCACCTCATTCGATTAAGGCGTGTCCGTTTGACCATCTCCGATAATACAAATCACCCTATTAAACACAATCCCATCGATGTGTCAAAACCGATTTGCATTTTTTGGCCAAGGGGAGCATGAGGTGTGCCGGGGGCTCATATGATGATCTGTTTTCATACATCACCGGGGTGTTGTGCAGCGATGAAGCCGTACATGTCACTCAACACCGTTATCGGGTTGTTCCGACAATGGTTCTATCTTATCAAATTCGTGACGTTTTTCCGATTTAATATCTCTGTCTTGAGTCAGCACACCTCGTCGATCGAATCCACTGCGCCGGTCTTTGCCGCAACGCCGCTCCGGGTGTTGGATTTCATCAAGCTTGCTTCTGCGATCCAGTATCCTGCGCCGTCCTCCGAAGTCTGCAATGACCTGGGTCCTGACTGGATCTGTTTCATTATCTGTTTTTGAATGATCCGCCATTTTTTGCTCACAGGTGTTCAACCAGAATCCTGAGCATGCGGCGCAGTGGTTCGGCCGCGCCCCAGAGCAGTTGATCCCCCACTGAAAAAGCGGTTAAAAATTGTGGACCGATAGTCAGTTTTCGTATCCGGCCGATGGGCACAGATAAGCTGCCGGACACTTTCGCCGGCGTAAGCTCGTTCATCGTTGCGGACTTTTCGTTGGGGATGATCTTTACCCAATCGTTATGCGCCTGGATAATCTGTTCAATTTCGGATAAGGGAAGATCCCTGGTCAATTTGATGGTGAATGCCTGGCTGTGGCATCGCATGGCGCCGATCCTGACGCATTGCCCATCGATTGGAACAGGGCGATCACTGCGACCGAGAATTTTGTTGGTTTCGACGAAGCCTTTCCACTCTTCACGTGTCTGGCCATTATCCATTGGCCGGTCGATCCACGGGATACAACTGGCCGCAAGCGGTACACCGAAATTTTCTTTCGGAAATTCATCATTTTGAAGGATTTGATTGATCTGGCGGTCGATGTCCAGAATGGCCGCCGCCGGGTCGTCCAGCAGGTGTTTGCTCTGCAGGCCGATCCGTTGCATCTGAGAAACCAGTTCCCGCACATTTTTAGCGCCTGCGCCGGATGCAGATTGATAGGTCATTGAGGTCATCCATTCAATCAGATCGTGCTCAAAGAGTCCGCCCAGGGCCATCAGCATCAGCGTGACCGTGCAATTGCCTCCGATGAACTCTTTGATCCCGTCCGCCAGGGCTTGATCGATAACCTTGCGATTCACGGGGTCCAGGATGATGACGCTGCTAGGCAGCATCCGCCGCGTCGATGCGGCATCGATCCAATAACCGCTCCATCCGTCGGCCCTCAATTGATCAAACGTGCGTTCCGTGTAGCCGCCACCCTGGCAGGAGATGAGAATATCCATCGACGCCAGACGGCTGAGATCAAAAGCATCCTGAACAATATCGGTTTGCCCATTGACGGTCGGTCCTGATTGGCCTGCCTGAGATGTCGAGAAAAAAACGGGGTCAATGTGACTGAAGTCATCCTCGGCCCGCATTCGCTCCATCAGTACTGAGCCGACCATTCCGCGCCAACCGATTATTCCAACTTTCAGCATGCGGCTGCTCCTTTTTTACCCTATCGTGTCATTGCAACATATATGATGGAATTTTTCATTAAGACTAGGGGCTGTCGGATGTCAAGTGATTTCCTTTGCTTGATAATGCAAAAGATGCAAAAGAGACATAAAGCCCGCCGGTATCATGGATCAGTGGTCTCCCTTGATGGATCACACATATTGATTTTTTAGTTCATGCAGGCTTTATTGAAGCGAATAGGCGTAGAGCGTTCGGGGCGCTCCTGATGGCCGGAATGGATTGAAGGCCGCTCAGCCTGATCACCAGGCGACTTCCAGCAGGATTGCCGGAAAATACCCGGCATCATCCTGAATTTTTTAGGGGAAAACGATAGATGACCGGAGAGGATTGTTTCGATACTCCCATGCCATGCGTTACCATACCGCGTCACAAGGCCATCTTTTGGATGGACGCTCAAGGCCGATGGCACAATCAACATGGCCCGTTTGAACACAAAAAAATCATCGACCACTTCAATGCCTCCATCAAGAAAGACAAAGACGGATACTATGTGACTCAGGAAAACAACGGTATCATCGAAAAGGTCTATTTCCGACATGAGGACACGGCGCTTTTTATCGTCGATGTCGTCATGTCGGATCCGGTCAGGCTGATTCTGAATACATCGGCCCAAATCGATCTTCAGCCAAACGCCATGACGGTCAGTGGAGACCAGCTCTATATGCATAGCGACGAACATCGAATTAAATTCGGGCAGCGGGCACTTATGAAAATGTCACCGATGTTGGAATATCGGGACGAAATATACTATATTCGCGTAAAAGAGAAACAGTATGCCATTGCCATGGAGTAAACTCTAAGAAAGAGGCCATCTATGAATGTCATCGTCGATTTGTGCATTGTTCCGCTTGGAGTGGGAGTGGGGTTGTCATCCTATGTTGCCGCCTGTCACGAAGTTCTGGCGGAGAGCCAGTTGAATTATGACCTGCACGCCAACGGCACGAACATCGAGGGAGAATGGGACGATGTGTTTGCGGCCGTGAAAAAGTGCCATCAGCGCGTTCATGAGATCGGCGCCCCACGAATCTTTACGACCATCAAGCTCGGGACGCGTACGGATAAGGTACAGCATATGCGGGATAAGGTAAGCAGTGTCGAACAAAAGCTACGCAATAGGTGCCAAATGCCAGGACATCGATAACTCAAGTCTAACGGTAAAAAATGCCAAGACATCGATTACCCTGGTTATTAATTTTGCCCATTTTTGCCTGGCACAGCATGAGCGAAAAATCATCCTGGGCGAGAATGGGCCCCTAA
>JBNKKC010000161.1:0-57784 GCA_050291625.1 Desulfobacteraceae bacterium | reverse complement strand
AGACTGGCAAGTCCGGCAGGCGACGGACGCGATTCGATTATACCGGTATTATTTGGACCGCGCTCCTGCGGCCCCCTCTGCTCAGACACCCGATATCGATAAGTTGTGGGCTGATGCCGTGGATCAGATGATCGTATCCATCCGTCTCAAACACCTTTCGCACCGCACGGAGGCCACCTATATCAACTGGATGCGCCAGTTCTATCGTTATGTGAAAGGAACAAAACCTTTAGGTTGGATGTTCTTGAAAAGCAGAATGACCAAACACAGCGTCTACCCGCACTTGGTAAATCCGCAGAAGTGGCATTTCTGGCATCCCTCTTCGAAGCTGATGGTTTGACCGCATTCGGGGCAGGCGGCGCCCATGAGGGTGTTTCCTTTTCCGATTTTATTATCCTTGCCGGCAAGGTAGCGCGATTCCAGGACATGGCCGATGGCGTCGGGGATAGAGAGCACCAGGCCGCCGTTCCTGAAAATGGGGTGCTCGCCGCCGATGCCTTTGAGCTGTTCGACGATCTCTTCAACCGCGATACCGTTGCGCAAGGCCAGTGATACGAGCCGGCCGATGGCTTCGGTCTTGGCCGTAGTGGAGCGGCCGGATTTGCCGATGGTGGCGAAGACTTCAAAGGGTCTGCCGTTGAATTCGGTAACGGTGACATAGAGCCGGCCCAGTCCGGTTTTGATGCGGGTGGTGAATCCTTCCAGGGTTTCCGGGCGTTTGAGCGTCTTTCCCACCTTGGGTTCGGTTGTGCCGGATGATGCGCTGGTGGAGAGCACCTGATTGTCCTTGCTGCCGTCGCGGTAGATGGTGACGCCCTTGCAGTCGAGTTCGTAGGCCAGGTCGTAAATCTTGCGGACATCGGCCTCGGTGGCGTCGTGGGGCAGGTTGACGGTCTTGGAGACGGCGTTGTCGGTGTGTTTCTGAAAGGCCGCCTGCATGCGGATGTGCCACTCGGGCGAGATGTCATGGGCCGTCACGAAGACGTTTTTGACATCGTCGGGAATGCCGTCGATCTTGCTGATGCTGCCGGTCTTGGCAATGGTTTCCATCAGCTCGGGCGTGTAAAATCCGCGCTCGCGGGCCACGGCTTCAAAGTGTGGGTTGACCTCGGTCAGCCGATCGTTGTCCATCACGTTGCGGATAAAGCTCAGGGCGAACAGCGGCTCGATGCCCGACGAGCAGTTGGCGATGATGCTCAAGGTGCCGGTGGGGGCAATAGTGGTCAAGGTGGCGTTGCGCGGCGGCTGTTCGTCCGACGCGTAGCGGCTGCCTTTGACGTTGCCGAAGGGGCCGCGCTGCTGGGCCAGCGCCCGGGAAGCGGCGTGCGCCTCGGCCTGAATAAAGTCCATGACCTTTTCGGCCAGTTCGAGGGCCTGCTCCGAATTGTAGGCAACGCCCAGCAGGAAGAGCAGATCGGCGAATCCCATGACGCCCAGCCCCACTTTTCGATTGCCTTTGACCATGGCGTCGATGGCCGGCAGAGGATATTGGGACATGTCGATGGTGTTGTCCAGAAAGTGCACGGCGCCCCATACGACGCGTTTGAGTTCGTCGTAGTCCAGGCTGCTTCCGCCGTCTGTGGTAGCGACACAGGCGGCCAGGTTGATCGATCCGAGGTTGCAGGCCTCCATGGGCAGCAGAGGCTGCTCGCCGCAGGGGTTGGTGCTCTCGATCTGGCCGATCTCCGGAGTCGGATTGTCACGGTTGATGCGGTCCAGAAAGACGATGCCCGGATCCCCGTTTTCCCAAGCCTGACGCACCAAAGCGCCGTAAACGTCCCGGGCGTCCAGTTTCTGGACGACGCTCCCTTCGCGCGGGTCCACGAGATTGTATGTCTCCCCCTTGTCCACTGCTTCCATGAATTCGTTGGTGAGCCCCACCGATATATTAAAGTTGTTCAACTCGTCGTTGCGGCTCTTGCAATAGATGAACTCCATGATATCGGGGTGGTCGACCCGCAGGATGGCCATGTTGGCGCCGCGGCGGGTGCCGCCCTGCTTGACCTGTTCGGTGGCGGTGTTGAATATCTTCATGAACGATACCGGCCCGGAGGCGACACCGCCGGTGGTGCCGACCATGGAGTTGGCAGGACGCAGGCGTGAAAAGGAAAAACCGGTGCCGCCACCCGATTTATGAATAATGGCGGCATTTTTCAGGGTCTCGAAAATGCCCTCCATGCTGTCCTCCACCGGCAATACGAAACAGGCGGCCAGTTGGCCCAGACTGCGACCGGCATTCATCAGGGTCGGTGAATTGGGCAGAAACTTGAGATCGGTCATCAGGTCGTAGAATTTCTCTTCCACCGCGTCAAGATCAGCCTCAGGATCATAAAAGGCTTCCGCCTTGGCGATGTGGCGGGCCACACGACGGAACATCTGGGAAGGCACCTCCACGGCATTGCCGTCGGCGTCTTTACGCAGGTAGCGGCGCTCCAGCACGGTCTTGGCGTTATCGGACAGATTCAAACCGTTGCGGATGAAAAAGGAGCGGTCCAGGGGAATGGTAGAGACTTTGGTCAGTCCGTACTGTTCAAGCGTTTCGGACAGCACGGCGTCCACGATGGGCGCGGTAATGCGGTGAATCTTCATTTCATCGATGGCCGCACGCACAAATCGACTGATGGACAAGGCCTTCTGATTGTCCATGGGATGCTGTCGAATCAACACTTGCGAAAATCGCTCATCATCCCAGTTATAGACAGACAGATCGACTTCACCATCATGCGTTTCAATGACTTTAACTTTTTGCCCCACGTGCCTGCTCCTATTTCGCTCTGCGGTTGTGCCTGGCGTGTGTATATTAAAATACAGCCTATTATGGCCGAACGAGCCACGTGCCCCCCTGTGGTCCGGGACCACATCACCGCAATTCTGTTTGTCGTCGGTTTGAGGTTTCAGGTGAGCCGAGCTCAAATATCAATGTATATTAGATTTGTTTACACACAATATGTTGTATGTCAACAGTAATTATTCTCAATATATGACCATTTTCCCCCTCGCCAGCGATTGTTTCACCAATTCGGGAGCCCTGACGTTCCCCCTGCTGTTCTGCTTCCCCTTTCACTTGCGCAATTGCAAGGCTGTCGGACGAATATCCGCCGTCATTGATAGACCAAAAGGGAGTAAACAGACCAAACCCTGACGGATCGGCGTTTTCGATTGCACCGAGCACGGAAATGCGCATTGGTGAAGCGTAAACTCTTCCATGCGTTGTCTGACTCAAGCGGCACTTATGCAGCAGGATGCCTGGCAAACCGATTGTATGAATCTTCGCCGAACCCTTTTTTTTCTGGTGCTGAAAATTGCAATCATACACAATATGTAGAAAAATCCCATTGACATACACAACATATTGTTGTAGTAAATTTCTACACAGTCACCAAGTTTCACCCTGTAACGTAATCCCGGAAAGCCCTCTCGCGGGCTGTCACAATTTAACAACCGAAGATCCCTCAAACCAGGGAAGGAGAGCCAGTTGTTCGAGCAAATCAAAAAACGGGACGGACGTATTGTAGAGTTTGATTCCTCCAAAATCACAGCGGCTCTTGCCAAAGCGGGCGAAGCCACCGGTGAGTTCGGCGAGCGCGAAGCGCGAAAGCTGACGCTGCGGGTACTGACCCTGGCCCACGAACTGCGCCTGGGAGCGGTTCCCGAGGTCGAGGAGATCCAGGATATCGTGGAGCATGTCCTGCTCGATTCTCCTTATCATCCAACGGCCAAGGCCTACATCATCTATCGCGAACAACACGCCCAGATCCGCAGCATCGCCACCAAGGCCAATGTGGATCTGGTGGACCACTACATCCAGCGCCTGGACTGGAAGATCAAAGAGAACAGCAACATGTGCTACTCGCTCCAAGGCCTGAACAATTATATTTCCTCGGATGTTACGTCTGAATATTGGCTCAACAAGATCTATCCGCCGGAAATCCGGAGGGCTCACAAAAGCGGCGATCTGCACATCCATGACCTGAGCCTGCTGTCGATCTATTGCGTCGGCTGGGACTTGAAAGACCTGCTCAAAAACGGATTCAAGGGTGTCGAGGGAAAAGTGGAAAGCGCGCCGCCCAAGCACCTGCGCTCGGCCCTGGGCCAGATTGTCAATTTCTTCTATACCCTGCAGGGGGAGGCGGCCGGGGCTCAAGCCCTGTCCAATTTCGACACGCTGCTGGCGCCCTTCGTGCGCCAGGACAAGTTGCGCTACAAAGAGGTCAAACAGGCGCTGCAGGAATTTATCTTCAACATCAACATTCCCACCCGCGTGGGGTTTCAAACGCCTTTTACCAACATCACCATGGATATTTATGTGCCGGGCATTCTCAAAGACCATCCGGCCATCATCGCAGGTGAGGAGGTCGATGCGACTTACGGCGAGTTTCAGCCGGAGATGGACATGTTCAACCGGGCGTTTGCCGAAGTCATGATGGAAGGCGATGCCAAAGGCCGGGTGTTCACCTTCCCGATTCCCACGTACAACATCACCGCCGATTTCGACTGGGACAACCCCAATCTTGAGCCGGTCTGGCGAATGACGGCCAAGTACGGCATCCCCTACTTTTCCAATTTCGTCAATTCCGACATGTCTCCCGAAGACGCCCGCTCCATGTGCTGCCGTCTGCGGCTGGACAACCGGGAGCTGCTCAAGCGCGGCGGAGGCCTTTTCGGGGCCAACCCGTTGACAGGCTCCATCGGCGTGGTCACGGTCAACTTGCCGCGCGTCGGCCACCTGGCCACCAATGAAAACGAGTTCTTCGATCTGCTGGATAGCCGGGTTCAACTGTCCATAGAGAGCCTGATCATCAAGCGCAAGGTGCTCGAAAAATTTACCGAGCGCAATCTATACCCCTATTCGAGATTTTATCTGCGTGAAATCAAACAGGGAACCGGCACGTTCTGGAAAAACCACTTTTCCACGGTGGGCCTGGTCGGTATGAACGAAGCCTGCCTGAATTTTCTCAACAAGGATATCGGAAGCATGGAAGGACAGGCCTTTGCACTACGGGTCATGGATCACCTGCGCGACCTGCTTTCCACGGCACAGGATGACACCGGCGACATCTTCAACCTGGAGGCGACCCCGGCCGAAGGGACATCCTTTCGCCTGGCCATGCTGGACAAGAAAAGCCTCGACGGCATTCAATGCGCCAACGAGGCTGAATACGAAAAAGGCGCCGCACCGTTCTACACCAACTCCACCCAGCTGCCCGTGAACTATACCGACGATCTGTTCGAAACCTTGCAGCTTCAAGACCAGCTGCAGACCAAATATACCGGCGGCACGGTGCTTCACATCTTCCTGGGTGAGCAGCTCGACAACACCGAGGCGGTCAAGACCCTGATCCGAAAAATCTCGGCCAACTACCGGCTGCCATACTTTACCCTGACGCCAACCTTCAGCGTCTGCCCGTCTCACGGGTATTTGCAGGGCGAACAGCAGCGCTGCGCCCATTGCAACCAGGAGACGGAGATCTACTCGCGCGTGGTGGGATATCTGCGACCGGTCAAACAGTGGAATGACGGTAAACAGGCCGAGTACGCCATGCGCCGCACTTATCGGTACGAATCGGTGGAGCCGGGCTTCGGTGCAGCGATGGTGGCCGAGCCGAAAATGGCCACGGTAGTCGGCAGGTCGCCGTCGGATTCCAAGGCGCAGGAGCAGATCCAGGCCCCTGATCAGGCCCAAACTGCCGTCCGGTGATTCGTCACAACAATGAAAATCGGTTCAATTAAGAAAACCTCCCTGTTGGACTACCCTGGAAAAGTATCGGCAATTATCGGTACCCAGGGATGCAACATGCGGTGCCCCTGGTGCCACAATTTTTATTTAATCCCGTATGAATCTGCAAAACACTCTGACATCATAAAGGAAGAGGACTTTGTCAGTTTTCTGGATCAGAGGAAACGCTTCCTGGATGGCGTCGTTATCACCGGCGGCGAACCGACCATCCAACCCGATTTGCCGCAGCTATGTGAAACTGTGAGGGCAATGGGCCTTGCGGTAAAAATAGACACCAACGGAACCCATCCAGACATGCTGAACAGGCTTCTAAGGGATGAATCGGTCGATTACATCGCTATGGATATCAAGACCGACCTGGATCAATATCATCACCTGTTCAGAGAGACGATCGATGTGAACAAGATCCTCGAGAGCATCGACATTGTCATGTCATCCGGGAAACCCTATGAATTCAGGACTACATGCGTCAGCCCCTTCGTCACCACGGATAATATCGATCAGATCGGGATGCTGGTTAAAGGGGCGAAAACGTTATTCCTGCAACAATGCCATCAGACAGACAATCTGGAAAACCATTCCAAATATGAGATCGTCAATGGAAACCGCCTCGTTGAATTAAAACAGAGAGCCGGTCGATATGTGCTGAACTGCGACATCCGATAAGCAGACGTTGTAGTCTGCATCTTCAAAAAAGACCGCTTCCGCAGGTTACCCGTCGACGATGCCGGCGGTCAGCTCGACCAATCCCTGATTAATTATTCATCGAATGTATGGCGTTCATTTTTTATCTTGACATTGGTTTTTGTGTTTTTTATTCTGAAACTGGTACCAGGACGCTGTGCGCACCCATGTTCGGCTTCACCCCCATTGTTTGCGGCCATCAGTAGCTCTCCGCAACTGCTCATGGATTCCGCCTGGTACCATGACTCTTAAGACAAACGGCCGAGGCCGTTCTGCATAGATATTGATGTTAGGATAATGTTTGCGGGCTGCGTTTTCGGTCGTCGCGGTATGATAATACAGCTTCCTCCCTCTGGCTTCGCCAAAAACATTATCTAAAGGTCTATGAAATCGCCACAGATCCTTTCCCGATATGACACAATAAAGGACGTCCAGATTGCGTCTGCATTTGACCATCGCCGTCGGCTTTCCCTGAATATAAAGCTTGTCCGCAACCGTCAGCGTTTGCTTAAAAGGAGGAATTATGACTAACGCCTATCAACAAGCCTTTGATCAATCCATTAACGAACCCGATGCGTTCTGGGGCCGGGCGGCCGAAGATCTGCATTGGATCAAACGCTGGGACAAGGTCCTGGACGACAGCAACCCGCCTTTCTACCGCTGGTTTACAGGCGGTCAGCTCAACACGTGCTACAATGCTTTGGATTACCACGTGGACAATGGGCGTGGAGATCAATTGGCCCTGATCTACGACAGTCCGGTCACCGACACGATCAGAACATATACCTATACCCAATTGCGCGACGAAGTGGCGCTGTTTGCCGGGGCGCTCAAAGCCCAGGGCGTTCAAAAGGGCGAACGGGTCATCATTTATATGCCGATGATCCCCGAAGCCGCCATCGCCATGCTGGCCTGCGCCCGGATCGGTGCCGTTCACTCCGTGGTTTTCGGCGGATTTGCGGCCAACGAACTGGCCACCCGCATCGACGATGCCAAACCCAAAGTGATCGTCTCGGCCTCCTGCGGCATCGAAGTCAAAAAGGTTATCGCCTATAAACCGCTGCTCGACGGCGCCATAGACATGGCCAAGAACAAACCGGATGCGTGCATCATCTTCCAGCGCCCCATGCAGAAAGCCGAACTGACGGCCGGTCGCGATCTGGATTGGCAGGAGGCTGTTTCCAAGGCTCAGCCAGCGCCGTGCGAGATCATGGAGGCCACCGATCCTCTCTATATTCTGTATACCTCCGGAACCACCGGACAGCCCAAAGGCGTGGTCCGGGACAACGGCGGCCATGCCGTGGCCCTCAAATGGACCATGAAGGCCATCTACAATGTTCAGGCCGGTGATGTCTATTGGGCGGCGTCGGATGTGGGCTGGGTCGTCGGACACTCCTATATCGTCTACGCGCCGCTGTTGGCCGGGTGCACCACCATCCTGTTTGAGGGCAAACCGGTGGGCACGCCCGATGCCGGGGTCTTCTGGCGCGTCATTTCCGAGCACGGAGTCAAGGCGCTATTTACCGCCCCGACCGCCTTCCGGGCCATCAAACGCGAGGATCCCGGCGCGAACCTGATCAAAAATTACGATATGTCCCGGTTCAAAGCCCTGTTTCTGGCGGGAGAGCGCACCGATCCCGACACATTGAACTGGGCGCGCAGCAACCTGGGCGTTCCGGTTATCGACCATTGGTGGCAGACCGAGACCGGCTGGGCCATCTGCGCCAATTGCCTCGGACTGTACGAGTTTCCGGTCAAAGAGGGCTCGCCCACCAAACCGGCGCCCGGCTGGAATCTTCAGGTCCTCGATCCCGAGTCCAAGACCCCTGTCAAGCCCGGGGAGATCGGCGCGCTGGTGGTCAAGCTGCCCCTGCCGCCGGGCTCCCTGCCGACCTTGTGGCAGAATGACCAGCGTTACATCGAATCCTACCTAGACGAGTTCCCGGGATACTACATGACTGCCGACGCCGGTTTTATCGATGAAGAGGGCTACGCCTACATCATGGCGCGCACCGACGATATCATCAATGTGGCCGGTCACCGCTTATCGACCGGTGCCATGGAGGAGGTTCTGGCCGACCATCCGGATGTGGCCGAGTGCGCCGTACTGGGTGTGGATGACCAGCTCAAGGGGCAGGTGCCGGTAGGATTTATGGTGCTCAATGCAGGTGTTGAGCGGCCCGAAGCCGAGATTACGGCCGAAGTTATCAAGATGGTGCGCGAACGCATCGGACCGGTGGCCTCGTTCAAGACCGCCACAGTCGTCAAACGGCTGCCCAAGACCCGCTCCGGTAAAATTCTGCGCGGCACCATTCAGAAAATCGCCGACAATAAAGAGTGGAAAATGCCGGCAACCATCGATGACCCGGCTATTCTGGACGAGATCGAGACCGCGCTGAACAGCATCGGACTGGCCAAGTCGCGCTCCTGACCGGCCGATCCGTCCAGGCACAGCCCCAAAGGCAACCATGCAAACAGGGCAGGGGTGGAATAGGCGGCGTCGATACCATCACCGTATCGGCGCCGCTTCAGCTGCACGATGTCCGGATAAGCATCCTGTTACTCGGCGATCTGCCGCTCCTGCTCGACGATTTGAAGCAGACGGTCGGATGCGGCTTCGCGCACCGCCGGATCGTCGTCTTTTTCGCTGATCTGCTTCAACAGCTCCGGATTATCGATGCGGACGATGGCTTTCTTGCGCACCTCCGGGTTGGAATGGTGCCACCGGGGAACGAAAAGATCTCTAAGTTTCATCGCAATCCTCCTTTCGACCCATAAAGGCCGACAAATGCCTCGCCACCGGCAGCCGGGCCCTGCCGAGTTGAGCTCATATCGGTCATTTCGAACCAAAAATGCCACACCATCGGACGGCATGTATCACGCCGGCAAATCATGAAACTCAGAGAATGCTGTCGCTACGGGCTGACGCCGCTTTGGATGTTGAATGCGTGATCTGGACTGCACAGTGGCTTATGCCCTAACTGTAGATCCAGGAGCTGCGATTGTCAAAAAGTAAATGTACGGATGATTCTTTATTCAATATTCTGGGTGCTGTAGCTGATCCTCCCATTATCATATTCATACACGCGATACGATGCCTGGCGCCCCCAGTAGCCGGCCACGGGCGGTGCAACGAACAACGGCACCCGGCCCAGCCAGTGAAACTCATCGCGGTGATAATGACCTGCAATGACCGCCTTGACATTGTGGGCGTTGAGCAGTTCGATCCACTGTGCTTTTATTTCGGACCGCCACCCGCGATACACCTTGTTGTTGTAGAAATTTTTCACGCTGGGAGCATGATGAAAGAGAATGACGGGTTTTTTGCCGGCCTGCTCGAGCTGCTTGCGAAGCTGTACCAAAGGCCGATATCCGTCAACCGCAAATGATCTCCGGAGCGGTTCTGTATAGATAAACAGGAAAACAACCCCGTGGTACTGGACGGAAGTGATCAGGTCGCCGAAGGCGGCCCGGTACAATGGAACCGTTGCCGACAGCCTGTCGATCAAAATATCATGGTTGCCGGGAACGAAGTGCAGCGGCACTTTGATCCGGCCCATAAGGGCCAGCGTATCGTTGACGAGGCCGGCATCATCGATCCGGTCGGCCATGATGTCTCCGGTATGTACCACACAGGCGATTTCCATGGGCAGTGCGTTGATCTGCTCAATGATTTTGCGGGTGCGCGTCAGGTGATCTCCGCTGCCAACATGTGTATCAGTGATTTGGGCAAAATAAAAATGAGCACCCTGGTTTTGTTGCGCAGGCAGTTCCGGGCAGCAGCAGAGCCAGGCGATCCAGATACCCAGCAGAACATACCTGGCGGTCGATTTTCGTTTGGCTGAAGCAAAAATGACAGGCACCTCACAGAGTAGAATGGAGACGGCACGTCGCCCACGATTCAAGTTTATCCTGCGCACAACGCATACGGTTTCATCAACAGATCCGCAGACGCTGCGTTCCATCCCGGCATCCCAATCACGGGTAGTGCCGACAGCATCCTCGGTATCACAAAGGATTCACTTGAGCATCGCGCCGATCTGAAGAAACGGCAATATCCCCGCCAGCAGAAAAAACAACAGAACAAACAGGCCGATGATCAGAGTGGCCAGGGTGAAAGCCAGCAGCATTTCCGCGCGGTTCTCGGCAGCCTTGTTGCGCAGCAGTTTCAAAAGAAAAAAAGTTAAAACGGTCCAGGCCACAGGTATAATGACGGCCATCAGCCGAAAAGAGATGGCGATCGCCGTGGGCAGCGGCAGATTGTCTCCAACCTGGCCGTAGCGCACGAACTGATTGTAGGCAGGCGTCACGACAACCAGTCCAACGAGCCAGAAGATATACATCAGCAACGCATTGGCGAGTAAAATGGCCCTCCACATGGCATCAGGGCTCCTTGAAAGAGCTCGCCTCAGATGGAACGATCAGCAGACGAGCGATTGTCTTTCCTGCCGGATAATATGCGGCGGCTTCAAAGCGTAGACCTGGAATCAATACTCATCGTTGATCCGGAAGATGAGGCTCAATGTAAAAAAATACATGGTGTCGTCGCCGCTGAAATCTATCGATTCATTCAGCGAATCCGCATCACCGTTGACGCCCTCGAACAGGTAGCCGGATTTGAAGCCCAGGGAGACAACAGGCCCGAGATGCACGTTGAGACCCATCACGGGCCCGACACCAAAGCTCTTGATCTCGACATCAAAGCCGTCGTTGTCGTCTTCATCGCCGTCTCCGAGGGCAAATCGAACTTCGGGCCCCAACCACAGCCGCACATATTTATTGCGCAGCACACCGAAACCAAAGTCGTGGCTTATCATGAATCCGCTGAGATCGAACTCGGAATCATCCTCGAATTCTTCCGACCAGTTGTAGATACCGATGTTCAGCCGATAATTGAATACGCGGTCGTTAGCCACAGCCGTATCAAGCATAAAGCCGTAGCCGCAGCGTTGGATATTGGTATCCAGATCGATGTCCGGATTTGTGTCGCTATCGAACTCGTATTCTCCGTCGCCCATACCGCTGGTGGCGTATAGGCCTATTCCGACGGCCATGGTCTCGGACACATCGGCATAAACGCTGATCATAACGCCGGCGAACAGAATAAGCATGGCTCTTTTCATGGAGATACCCTTTGGTGACGGTTATCAATCATTTTCGAGGGCAGCGGCACGACTGCGCCAGTATATAGTGCTTAATCAGGTATATATCAGATTGCATGCCGATGCAAGAATTGAAAGCCGACCAGGGGCCGTCCCTGATCAGAGGGTGCCGGATTGAACGCAGACCGGTTGCAGCAAGGTCTGCGCTCTTTTGTCCGAGTGGGTTGATTTAAACGCGTGGAATGTGCAGTTGTCGCGCCGATGAATCGGATCGGTGACGGCCCTACTCGTCTTTGGGTTTGAGATGATCGGGTACAATGACCATTTTCAACAGCAACGGTTTGAGGAACGACCATCGGATGCCGATTTCATACTCCTCTTCCAAATCCCGAATGGCGTCCCAGCAGTTGTGGCAGGGCGCGATGACCAGTTTGGCACCGGTGGCCAGGATCTGGTCTCGCTTGCACTTGAGCCCGATATTGCGCTGTGCGCGGTAGCGGCCGATTCCGTTGAGCCCGCCCCCTCCGCCGCAGCAGAAGTTGTGCTCTTTGTTGGGTTTCATTTCACGGAAATCTTCGGCAATGTAGCTCATGATCAAACGGGCGTGCTCCGAGAGCCCGGCGTTGCGGATGTAATTGCACGAATCCTGATAAGTTACCGGCTCCTTGATTTTCTTTTCCGGATCGATCTTCAACTTGCCGGTGCGCAATGCTTCGGCGACCCACTCGACGTAGTGAAAGCTCTCGACAGGGGTGCGGCCGCTTTTCAGGCCGGCCCAGTAAGGCCCTTCGATCACGGTGGCGCGGTAGGCATGCCCGCACTCGGTCACCACCATGCGTTTGGGTTTGAGGCGCTCCATGGCATCGTACACGCCCTCCACCTGCATCTTACAGGCGGCCCAGTCACCGGCGAACATGGCCAGACTGGTCTCTTCCCAGCCTTCACTGGGTACGGTCCAGTTTTCGCCGGCCAGGTGGAACAGCACCGCGGCCTCGGCCAAATCTTCCGGGTAGTGCTTTACTTCCCTGGCGTTGACCGTATAGATGATATCGGCATCGGGCTTATCGACGGGAAACTGGAGCCCCGGCCAATCTTCTTCATACTCTTCACACATCCATTCACAGGTTTCAACCCAGTCTTCGGTGGTAACATCCATCTGAGCCCTATAGATGCGGTGCATGCCCGCGCCGATCTTAAGCTCCCAGGGCACGAACCCTTGCGAATAGCACAGCCCTCTGACGTAACCGAACATCACGCCCATATCGATGCCGAACGGACAGTAGAGCGCGCAGCGGTTGCAGCAGGTGCAGCGCCCCCAGGCAGTGTCCATCACATAGTGCATGAAGTCATTGTCCACCTTGCCCTGGCGGCGCACCATCTCGCCCAGTGTGGATTGAATCTTGTATGAAGGAACCTGCTTTGGATCTTTGTTGTTGGTCAGATAGAAAAAGCAGCTGTCGGCACACATCCCGCAGTGGGCGCAGATTTCCAGCCAGGTTTTCATGCGTGACTTGAGCGTTTTTTGAAGGGTGGACCACAGCGCGTCGCTGTCCACGTCCAGGTTCTTCATCTCCTCGTAGTATTTTTTACCGCTCTTGTCAGCCAGCAATGCATGCAATTGCTCTTCCGTGTCGACCGGAGTCCGGTTACAAAGTGTTCCTTCAGGCATGATGTCAACCTACCTTGATTAGATTAATCGTTCCATATCGATCCTGCCGGCAAGCCGTTCGGGATCGCACTATTGTATGTTCGAATGTCAAAGGCAAGCTCCCGCATGGAATCATCCCTTTGACTGATGCTTTCTACCACTGCATTCCGCGACTCTTCATGCCGCCGCGCTTGATGCCGAAGTCCATTCCTATCTGCGCCCGGGACAGGAAGAAGAGCATAAAGTGGGACAGCTTGGTAAACGGAATGGCCGCCAGCATGATTTCGCCGCTGAGGATGTGTACGATCAGCCAGACATTGTAATTGCCGATCTGATGGTACGCGATAAAGCCGGTCACAAACGGCGCCATCGCAATGACCAGTATCAGCAAATCATAGGACGTCGTCAGGATGCGCACCTCGGGCAGCGCAATCCGGCGCAGCAAAATAAACACACCGGCAATGATCATGGCCACGGTGAACACGTCGGCCAGCGCCTCCGGCAGTGCCGGCAGTCTGAATCCCCAGCGCTCCTGGAGCAGCAGATTGTGCCCGAGCAGAAAAATCGGTGTCACCAGCAGGCAAATATGGAAAACGAAAACCAGAATGGTAAAACCGGGATAAAATCGCCAGCTGTGCGTTTTGAACGGGATCAGCCAGGACAGGATCGAGCGTACAGCGCCTTTTATTCCATATCCAAGGTATTGCCTATACGCGACGCGATCCATTTGCCAGTTCAGCCCCCTGAAATACCAGACAAATCGCCAGATCAGGCCGATGAAAAAGATTCCGAACGCGAGCCAGGCCAGCGGCCCTGTGACAAAATCGTACATAATGAACTCCTTGCGAACCATCTGCGACGATTCAGCGGTCCTACACGGCGGACCGCCGGGTAGAAGTAACCTATTCTTCGTCCCTTCCCGTCAAAAAGACCCAGAACAGGGGCATTGCCACCAAGGCCATGACGATCAGGATATAAATAATGTTCTTGGTGTGCAGCATAAATTCTTGCAGCGTATGAATCGATTCCATGGTGCTCCCTCTCTTTGGCAGATTGATGCCGAATACGTTTTTTTTCGTTCTCCACGATGCGCTGCATTCAAACTGCGCAATCACCGCTAGTGCGGTTCATAGTCCGGATGTTCGTAAAAAATCGGCATACGTGTCACGATAAACCGGAATACCAGCAATCCGACGGTGACGATAAATATCGAAATCGCGATCTCCATCCAGTGGGGGAAATAGCGTTCGCTGGACGGCAAATGCCAGTTAAAGGCGATCAGACAGACATTGAAGCGGTTGACCACGATGCCCAATACCGCCAATACGGAGGTCCAGCGGACCAGCTTGACGTTCTTGTCGCGCACGCCCACGGCATACAGAAAGGCCGGCAGGGCGATGAATCCGAACAGCTCCACCAGGTACCAGGCGCCGTATCCGGTGGCCAGATAGTGCCAATTGTTGTCCGCGGCGATGCCCACCACTTTAATGACGAAATAACCGGCCAGAACCCATGCGGCGGCCTTGCCGAAACCCAGCGCCAGATCGTCTTTGGCGGCCAGGTGGTGGGGGTCCATCTTGTCTTTGAAGTATCGATATGAGAGCATGCCCTCGAAAATCACCATGGACAACCCGGCAATGATGCTGGTGATGAAAAAGTAAATGGGGATGTAGGGCGAGTACCACAGAGGGTGCAGCTTGGACGGAGCAATCAGGAACAGGGCTCCCAGCGAGCTTTGATGCAGGGTCGACAGAATCACGCCGAAGATGGTCAGGAGCATGGTGAGCTTGACCACCACAGCCCGGATTTTTTTCAGCCCCAGCCACTCCATGGCCGCCGGCGAAAACTCGATGAACAGAACGGTCAGGTAAAGCGCGACGCAGGCGGCCACTTCGAAAAGCAGTGACGTGGTGCCGCGCGATATCAGAAACGGATAGGGCAGACGCCAGGGCTGGCCGACGTCGTAGTGCAGGGCCAGGACCACCAAGGCGTAGCCTAAGAAGCCGGTCAGGATAGCCGGTCGCACCGCGGCATGGTATTTTTTCATGCCGAAAATATAGACCGCCGCCGAGGTGACATACCCTCCGGCGGCCAAAGCGACGCCCACCAGGAGGTCGAACCCGATCCAGATCCCCCAGGGATTGTAATCGGACAGATTGGTGGTGGCGGCCAGCCCGCCGGTGAAGCGCAGCACCGTCAAAATGATGCCGACAATCACGATGATACCCGCAACCAGATTAAAAGGGGTAAAGAGGCTGCTGCGGGTTGCGACTGTTTGTTGGGACATGGCTCCTCCTAAACGTATGCGCGATTGGCTCGAGTGCCGCCTTCATAAGCAGTCATCGAACACAGGGCGCATGAACCTGTAAATTTCACATTCCATTACCGGTCGAATGCGTCCGATCATTCCTTTTCTTCGGATCCCTTCTCGGGCGCATCGGAGCCGGATTCATCTTCGGATTTTGCCGCTTCCTCGGCGGCTTTGGCTGCCTCTTCCAGGGCCTTTTTGACTTCACGCTCCACTACCGCTTCCTGGTCTTTTTGCGCCTTTTCCATGGCGGCGGTCAGTTTTTCCTCGGCGGCGGCGGCGGTATCGGCCACGGCTTTTTCAACGGCAGCCTGCTGCTCCCGGGCGGCAATCTTTTCCTTGCGTTTGCCGATGGCGTAAATACCGGTCAGCAGCACCGGCCACAGGCCGACCACCATGGGAACGGCGCCGAGGGCGCCCTTGGTCAGCGCGGGGGCCGGAGTCGTTCCCAGGTCCTCGCGCATGCCGACCTGGTCAAACGGCACATGTGACAGGTAGAGCCATTGGGTGCCGCCCATTTCATTTTCGCCATAGATATGATCGACATATTTATCGGGATCGTTGCTGATGCGCTTGCGGGCCACTTTCAACAGGTCCGATCGTGTGCCGAACACCAGGGCTTCGGTGGGGCACGATTCGACACAACCGGGCAGCAGGCCCTTTTTGATCCTGGGGTAGCACAGAGTGCACTTGGTCACCACGGGTGAAAAGGCGTTGCCGTACTGATAGCTGGGAATTTCAAACGGGCAGGCAATCATGCAATAGCGACACCCCACGCAAAGCTTTGGATTATAGACGACCGGGCCTTCCGGTGACTTGGTAAAGGCCTTGACAAAACAGGCCGAGGCACAGGCCGGTTCCAGGCAGTGATTGCACTGTTTCTTTGCGAAAAATGGCTGCCTGGGATCGCCGAACTGGTTGACGACGGTATATTTTTCGGCGGTCGTCCGACGCTTCTGAGCCAAAACCGTCAGATCGTCGAAGGGCTTCTCCGGCGGCGGCAGCTCGTTGACTTTATTGCAAGCCCCCTCGCATTTGCGGCATCCGATGCAACGGGTGATATCGTGCAGCACAGCCACGCTGTCCGGGTATCCCTCGAAGCTCTTGTTGGAGGCCGCCCGGGCAGAAGTCCCTGCGGCACCTGTTAATCCTGCAGCTCCCATCCAGCCTAAAAACTTGCGACGTGAAATAGACATACTCATTACCTCAAATGGTGCTTACCGAATTATTTGCGTTTGGCATGACAGGCCGTACACTCCCGAGAGGCCGGTTTTTCAAGCCCCATCTTGTCATGGCACTGGATGCATTGTTGATGATAGGCCGCCATCAGTCCGGGCCGTGTCAAATTGAGCTGCTCGGAGCTTTTACCATGGCAGCTGCTGCACTGGGGAGGCTTTTCAGAAACCGGGCTGTTGTGGTGGCACCCCTGGCAGAGGGTCGCCGTATCCTTGTGAAAATTGCCGGCCAGCCGATTGCCCTCGATTTTTTTCGCCAGACTCATGACGATTTTGCGATGGGGCAATACCGCCGGCTCATACGTATCGGCCAGCACGTTGATCTGAACCGTTTCCGGGATCTGATCCGGGGGCAGCGTCCCGGCAACCGGTTGGCGCCCATCCAGAAGTTCTTGCGCCATCATCTTGCCCATATCGGCATCTGCAGGCGGCGGGTATACACCTCCGGACTCAATGTGGCACGTCTTGCAGCTGTTTTCAACTGCCTCAGCCTTGACAATGGCGTCGCTGGTATGGCAGCCGGCGCATTCCGGCATCGCCTGCCGACGGGTGTGGCAGCCGATGCAGCTGGAGGCCGCATCTCGCTGGTGCATGGCCTGGGCCAGTCTTACCTGCCCGCCTTTTTCGTCTCCGGCAATAGTGTGGCAGTCGGCACAACCTTGCAGGCCGGCATGGTGGCAGACCTTACAGCTGTTGTTGTAGCCTTCATGGGCCTTGTGATCGAACGGCACGGGCATCATGCGACCGGCGGTCCCGGGGATCGGTTGACCTTTGGGGGCCGATTTGACCAGCAGGACATCAGGCTGATTGCGCTCCATGCGGGGAACATCCGCCGGTTTATCAAACAGGGCCTGCTGTTCGGGATCGTGACAGCCGGCACATTGAATGGGGCCGGCATCCTTTCCCTTGGCCGTCAATTCGCGATGGCAGGTGACGCAGGCCATATGTGACGCTTCACGATTTGCGATCCGATTGTCTTCGGCAGCCTCTTTGTGGCAGTAGACGCACGCCCCCTCCCTGCCCTTGGCGTAAAACAGCATCTTTGTCTTTTCGTTAAACTCATGATGACAGGTTTCGCACTTGTTCTGGTGGGCCTTGACGTGCCGGAAATGCATGGGTTTGTCCAATGCAACGGGCTGCCAGATGTTGTTGACCACCGCATCTTCCACGTGGCACTGGCCGCAGGCGACCGGCCCGCTGGTTGTTTTCTCTTCTGTGCCCTGTTTGTGGCAACTGATGCACTGCTCATGATAAATATCCATAACCGTCTGCCTGTCGACGTCCTCGCTGCGCTTGAACTTGAGCGACAGTTTGTCCTTGACCGACATGTGGCACGCCAGACAATCCTTGCCCTGTCGGGAAAGAGCTTCGGTGTGCTTGTCATGGAAAAAATGAACCGCCGGACGCTCCAGCGGGCCGAAGGCCTTGAGTCCGTCAATGGCAATGACATCCGCATGCCCTTCCGGCATAGCGGCGGTTTTGGCAACGGCAGATGCAGTCAACACGCCGGCCATCACGACTATCCCGGCCAACAATAACCCCAAACCAAGTCTGTGGATTCTTTTTTTACTCATTTCTCGAAATCCTTGCATCAAAACTCCTTGGCGCCATCGCGCGTTCATCCAACAACCGGACGTCCCGGAAACGTTTCCGATGTATTGGAGTTGAGCAGGTCCTGCATGGTGGTTTCGTCATAGATTTTATAAGCCGCCGCCTTGACGCGATGCCACATCGAGGAAAACACACAGTTATCCTGGAACGGGCAGCTCTTTTTTGAGACGCAGGCGATGCAGTGCGACGCCTCCATCTCTTTTTGCAAATAACGCAGGATATCTCCAACCGTGATTTCGGACGGCTCCCTGGTCAGAGAGTATCCGCCGTAGAATCCCCGTTTGGATTCAACCAAACCGCTGCCTTTAAACTGATTGAGGATGACCTCAAGAAAGCGCGGCGGTATGGCCTGAGCCTCGGCGATGATCGAAATCTTGATCGGACCATCGTCCTTACGTCTTGCCAGCTCATAAATGGCTCGCAATGCGTACTGTCCCTTTTTGGTGGGTGTCAGCATCGATTATTATCTTGACTAAGTTTGTCGGGAAATTTCCCGACTCTTATAGTTAACAAGACAAGGCCAAGTCAACCAGTTTTTCAAAAAATGCAAAAAAATCATTACTATACCTATTTAGTAGGATTTTAACCTCCTAATTTTTTTGCCTATCATTTTGATCGAATTCCACATCCTGCGGGCCGTCACGTATCGGCTCGCGAGGCTGATACCCGATGACCGATCACCATCTTGCAACCCATCACCAACAGATATTTCTCAGGCAGGCAATTGCCGGAATCATGGTTGGAGATCACCCATCACCGTTCGCTCTTGAAATGACAACGCAGACGTGGTATTGGACCCCCTTGGCTCAATTCACTACCGCATGGCGTGCCATCGATGACGAATCGCGTTGATACGCACCGCACGTGATGGTTCAGAAATCGATACCAGGAGGTTGCAGCATGACCAATCAGAAGTTGGCCCCGTTCGGCCTTGTGTTCGGACTTGCTATCATCTTGCAGCTGGTGCTTGTGGGATTGGATTGCAACCAGACGCCGGCAAAAGTCGCCCGGAATTTTGCCGACGACTACTACTATCTCGATACGGATATGAAGAAGTATGTCTGCAGCGCTCTGGAAGAAGAGAGCGATGCGGTCGGCAATTATCTTTATCAGAAGCGTCTCGAAGCATATCAACGGGGACTCTCCACCAACTATCTTCGTCATAAACTGATTCACGCCCATCTGGAGACAATTGAATCCGGAGACACCACCGCGAAAATTCATTTGACCGGCAAATCCCGGGTATGCATCAATCCGGTTTTTATGCTTGTCGGAAAGTTATTTCAAATCGGCCGGGACTACCCGGTGGACGAAACCATTGAACTGGTTAAAGAAGATGGCCGCTGGCGCGTATGCGGCGGTTCATTTGACTTATAGATGAGACAGACCATATGGGTCTATCAGCAGAATCAGAGCGCTTTGGGGAAGATCCAGGCCATCGAGCGTTTTGCAAAAGACGCCATAGACCTGAAAATCGTCTCCATCGATGATACCTTGCCGCCGATCATCGACGACACATCGTTCTGCCTGCCACCGCCCCGGGACGCCGACCTGGTGCTCGATCATCTGAAGCATCCCGATTTGAGTCACGCCCTGGCCCAATTGTGCCGACTGGCCGGTATTCCCGTCATTGCCTCGGGCAAGAAACCCCCGCTGGAGGATGCACTGACGCCCCGCACCTGCTGCGCCCTGACTCGAAGCAGGGGGTTGGGTGAATACGGCCGCATATTCGGCAGGCCTGAATATCGGATCTGTGTCGAAGAGGGCCGCATCAGCGCAGTGGAAACGCTCCGCGGAGCACCCTGTGCCGCCACCTGGGATGCGGCACAGCGCATCGTCGGTCTCGATATTGAAACCGCAAAGACCCGCATCGGACTCGAAACCCAATTCTTCTGCGTGGCCGACCCGTCCGCATGGGATCCCATTACAGGCAAAAGTCCGGTGCACATTGCTGCGGAATTGCACAAAGCAGCCCTTGTCCGCGCCCTTCAGGCGTTGGAGGACTCCAGATTCCCGCTGTTATCGGGATCTTCGACCCGCGTTGCCAAGGGTTCGAAGTAGCACACTACTAATGTTTGAAAGGCGATCCCATGCAACTTACCCTGAAAGACTACCAGGAAAAGGTCCACGAATGGGTCAAGACCCATGGTGTGCGATACTTCAGCGAACTGACCAACCTGGGCATTTTGATGGAAGAGGTCGGCGAAGTGGCCCGATTGATGGTCCGCACGTATGGCGAGCAAAGCTTCAAAGCCGAAAGCGAACAGAAAAAGCTTGCCGATGAGCTGGCGGACGTGCTGTTTGTGCTGACCTGCATCGCCAACCAGACCGGCATCGACATTACCGATGCGCTCGAAAAGAACCTGCACAAGAAGACCGCCCGCGACAACCAGCGGCACTGGAATAATCCAAAGCTTCAACCCTGACGACTCGCGTGAGAAATTCACGGACTGACACCCGGGCAGATGCAGCCGTTATGCCGGGCGACGTGGTATGCCGGCCGTCAGGCAGAGCGATGACTGCGCTTTTGGTGAAACGTTTTGGCCAGAGCCTGGTTGTCGGCCAGCAACCGGTCGAGGAAGTGAAGGAGATTGGGGCCGGCATCCTTTCGCTGCAGCTTCAGCTTCTGCTCAAATTCCGGCAGGCGATACAAGAAATCTCCAATGCCGGCTTTAGAAAGATGATGCAGGTTGACACCGCACTCGAGCTTCTCGAGAAACACGGCATTGATGGCCTGTTCGAATTGACCCGACATGGGCATCGCCAGATAGGGTTTTCCCAAATGCAGGGCCTCGGTCATGAGTGTAAACCCTGCGGTTGCCATAACGGCTTTGCAATCGGCCAGATCCTTCAGGAAGCCCTCTTTGCCGGGCGCTTTGAACTGCAAATTTCCTATTCCGCCGCCATCGCTCTGGCCGTACACGATAAATCTCTCTCTGGGAAACTCTCTCAACAGATCGAGAAACGATTCGAAACCGCTGGTCAGATAGACCAGGATGTGATTGTTTGTCCGGGGCGTCATTGACCGGACCTCGTCCCTGAGCAGGGGTGCGAAGAGGAATGTCCGGTCATTTTTCGGTTGCCCGAAATAGAAGGTTGTCACCAGCGACACATCCGGACGCGGCACCAGGCTGCGGATGATATTGACGGCGAGCTGACGGTCCCTGTGCAGCGGCGCCGGGCAGTCGAAGTGCATGTAGCGCAGCCGATGCTGGTTGTCGATGGTAATCAGAGGCAGATCATAGTGGTTGGCCAGGTAAGCGCACATGGGTTCGAAATCGGTGATGACCACATCGGGCTTAAAACGTTTGAACAGTTCGGCCTTCAGCTGCTGCAACCGCTTATGGCCGTCGGGAAGCCGCTGCAGGTTGGTCAGAAGCGTCTTGGCCGGAGCGACGCGGTTGTCGACACTCACGATTTTCAAACCAACGGTTTCGAATAGATCGAAATCGATCGCCAAATGGTGTACGCCCCTGCCGTAGGTGACGACTTTTACTTCATGCCCTGCAGCCGCCAGATGCTCCAGGACAACACGGGCGCGGGACGAATGCCCCGATCCCTCACCGGAAACGCCGTATACGATTCGTGCCATTTTGCTTCACCGTCATTTCGTTCCAATTCCGATATCGGGGCCGATCACGGTGCAGCCTTTCCCGGGTCATTCTGGATGAATATGTGCCACTTGGGCCGCTTCCATGTCTCCCGGAAAATCGCGGCCCCCGAAACCGCGGCCAGCTGCTCTTTTTCGTAACCGTCCAGAAATTCAATCAGCTCCAACTGCTGACGGGGGGTACCGTAGGTTCTATCGAACTGCCGTACAAAAGCATTGGCCGGAGTCAACACGCGGCCCATCAGATGCTCCAGCGGCAGGGCAATGCCTTTTTTGTCCGGTCCGGGCAGATAGGCTTTGACGATCAATTCAGTGCAGACCAGCTGATGGTCGCTGCCGAAGTCAAAGTCATAGTCGTAGGGCCGGCCAAAATAGCGCATGGCGCGAACAACTGCGGCCGCCCGGTCCTGCACCGGAAGTCGGGGTCTCAAAACAGCCAGGGAATCGCAGGCAGCCGAATAGTTCAAAGAGGTAAATCCCACGCCGGGCGATAATGCTTCGATCACCTGCGCCGGCTTACCGTCCTTACAGAGCTGCTGCAAACCGGCATGAGCCCTGGGGTATCGCTTGAGAATCAGCTCGTCCATGCCGGCGGCGTTGTGCTGACCCAGCCATTGCTGCACCCCTGGCAGACGAGAAAAGGCTTCGCGTTGCGCGGCACTTCCGACATAGAGGGCCGCATGCGTCCAGAACCCGGGAATACCCACATTGGTCAAATACCACTCGCGTCTCTCCAGGAGGATATCTCCGGGTTGCAGCCGTTTGCGCAGGGATTCGATTTGCCGAGGGATGATGAGGTACTGCTTGGGGCGCCATACTTTGGTTTTCCCCATCCACTCGGCAATTCCCTTCTGAACCGGAAACCAGGCCGATTGCCCGATGCGCTGCAGGATGGCGATACCGTTCGCCAGGGTCATCAAAGGCCCGGGTCCCATGCCGGCGCCGAGGATGGCCTGACTGTCGCGCTCGCACCACTGTTTCAAATCGGAGTCGGAAGCCGCGGGGTAGACCTGGGCGACGGCTTCAAGGGCAGCATAGCGACCGGCTTTGATCACGTTCAGGTATTGATATTTGAAATGAGCATAAACCCCTTCAGGCAATCCAAGCGGCGGCTCGGCTTCGTTTAAGATGGTATCGACGACCGGGTTGCGTTCCAATTCGCCGATCGCATCCAGAGCCACCCGGTATTGGGTCAAAAAAACCGATCGGACCAGGTGAAACGCACGCTGCCGGTCAGACTTGCTTTGCAGAAAGTGAAAACCGGCGTACCGTTGGGCAATGGCGTCCAGCATCAGGTAGTTGTCCAGCAGGGGGTACCAGATTGCCAGGATATCTTGACGCACCTCCGGCTGTAAGAGTGTTGAATCATCGGACGACCTGGCACCGAACAGATCGTGCCGGTTTTGGATCTGACGGACCAGATCCTGAAGGTTGGCCCGAAGATGTTTGAAAGAGGTCAGATCGTAAGCAAAGTTCTCCATGAATGGCGTCGCATCGGCAAATTGAGCTTCCTCGGCCTGGGCTTTCCCCTGTCGATGCCCCAGCAAAACGGCCAGCGATATCAAGGCGATGCATCCAAAACGGTTTATCGCTTTCTGTGTGTTCATCGTCAACTCGCAATCAGTGCTGTAGAAAGGTCTCTTCGTTGAAAATGTCGGGTGCTGCACTTTCGGGAGGGCCCCCGGGCAGGCACATCGGCTTTGATTCAAGACCGAAGCAGACCAGACCGCCGGATAAAATGCAAGCAATTTCCTCATTTTATAACCTTATATCGCCTCATTCAAAAATGCGTTGACGCTGAAACGCCTTTTTTTATTACGGTGCGGCGCCGCGCAGATCCGAAACCGCCGACATCAATCCATCCGCCGTGACCCGACGGGGATGCAGAACAGGTCCTACAAACAACTCGATACGGGAATAAAATCGCCTCGGCCAGCGAGAAAAGGCCGGACCGTCCTTGTGGCTGAAAAAGCTGCCCCATAATCCGCGCAGCGCCAGGGGCACTACCGGCACCGGGCGACGCTGCAGAATTTTCTCCACTCCGGGACGGAAGCGGCCGATGTCACCATCCCTGGTCAGATGCCCTTCCGGGAAAAGACATACCAACTCCGAACGCTTCAAGGCCGTGTCGATCTGTTCCAGGGCGCTGCGCAGCAGTCCGGGGTTGTTCCGTGCCGAGTCGATGGGAATCATGCGGGTCAGCTTGAAAAACCAGCTCAGCGCCGGCAGGCGGTAAATGCTTTGATGCATGACGAAGCGGATCGGACGGCGAACGGCGGCGGAAATGATCAACGCGTCCACATAGCTGACATGATTGCACACCAGAAGTGCAGGTCCGCTGTCCGGCAGCCGCTCCAGCCCCTGGCAGCGCAGCCGGTAGATCATGCGAACGAGCCCGCTGAGCCCCAAGCGCAGAACAGAGAACGGAACCTTCCAGCAGATGTAAATGCCAACGCCCAGATTGGCCACGGCAAGCAGTGAAAAATAGCGCTGCAGGGAGAGCCCCATACCGCTGAGAAGCACGGCGGAGAAAATTGCGGAAACAACCATGAACCCTGCATTCAGAATATTGTTCGCGGCGATGACCTGTGACCGTATCGTTCCGGGAGAGCGCATCTGGACCAGTGCCAGCAACGGCACGATATACATCCCGCCGAACGTGCCGATAAGCGCCAGGTCGAACACCACCCGCCATCCCTCGGCAGACCCCAGCATCCCAAATGCACCAACCGGGCCGGCAAACGGCGGCAGCAAGGATAGATCCCAGCCGAAAATGCTCATACCCAGGCCGGACAGAGGAATCAACCCCGCCTCAAGGAACCTTCCCGAAATGCGGCCGCACACCAGCGACCCGGTTGCGACACCGATGGAAAAGGCCCCCAGCAGCAGTGTGACCACACCCGGATCGCCCTGCAGCACCTGACGCACAAAAAGAGGCAGCTGCGTCACATAGGCCGACCCCAGGAACCAGAACCAGGAAATTCCCAGCATAGCCAGCAGCCGCGTGCGGTCGGCGGCCGCAAGCGAGATTGTCTTCCCGGTCTGGGAGATGACATTCCACTGGATTTTCAAGGCGGGATCGGATGCCTTGGCCTTTGGAATGCGTCTGCTGATCAGCCAGCCTGCCAGGGCCATAGTCAGAACAGCGGCAGCCACGATGATCCGACCGTTTTCGGCGGCGATACATATGCCGCCGGCCATGGTGCCCACCAAAATGGCAATGCAGGTGCCCATCTGAACCAGGCCGTTGGCTCTCACGAGTTCGCCGCGTTTCAGATGCTGAGGCATGAGGCTGTATTTGACCGGCCCAAAGAATGCGGATTGGGTGCCCATCAGAAACAGCAGGCAGAATAACCCGGTCACCTGATCCAGGAGCAGGCACAGTGCCGCGCCTGCCATCAAGACCACTTCGGCCAGTTTGACGCCGCGAATCAGCTTCGATTTTTCATACCGATCCGCAACCTGTCCGGCAAGGGAAGAGAAAAGAAAAAAGGGCAGAATGAACAAGCCTGCGGCAAGGTTGACCATCAGTTCCGAACTATTCGGCCGTTGATACACCAGCAAAACAGCCAGTGCGGTTTTGAAAAGATTGTCATTGAACGTCCCGCTGAACTGCGTCCAGAAAAAGGGGCCGAACCGCCTTGCGGTCAACAGGCCCGCCGCCCGTTTGGCACCTGCTTTGCCTGGTGCCGCCACCGTGCTTCGTTTTTCGCCCATCACATCCGGCCTCCCGTGCATTCCCTTTATCGTCAAAGACCGACCGGCAGGGGGTTCACCATGCCGATCCATACGAATCATTGTTTTATCAAGATGCGTGCCGGATGGAGATTGATTATCATAACATACCGTAATTTATCTTATTATTATATAAAAGGCGGGCCGACAGAGACGATCCAGCGGAATCGTTTGTCCATTAATTGAATGCATGATATACATGTTATGTACATCAAATGGAATCGCTCCATCAATCCTTCAAAGGAACATCGCCATGCCATCACTGACATCCGAAGAACGCTCCTTTTTCTCATTGGTTCAGGAAGCGACAGCGGCCAATCCCTTCGGCCAAGCGAGGAAACAACTGGACCGGAAAATCGCAGGCCGCTGCGATCAAATCCACAAGCAGCACAACATTGACGACGTCGTTCATGAGGTCGGCCGTCGCATCGAACAGCTTCAGCAGAAGGGGTCCTGCAGCATCAAGCGATTCTCGGGACGGGACCGTGAGCTGGTTCAAAGTGCGCTGCTGTTCCATATCTTTCATCGATTTGCTCCTCAATTTGACCGGCTGATAGCCGAACAGTCCGAACAGCCCGACGCCGACCTGGCCGTGCCGTTCGCCGGGCAGGCACTTCATGAATTGAAAGCACTCGGATTTTCGGCACAGCAGGCGTGCCGATATTTTGAACTCTTTTTCCAGATGCGCCGGGCATTTTTCTTTATCGGGCACAATATCGTCGGCTGCAGCGCCTGCATGATCAAGCTGCGTGAACGTTTATGGAACAATGTATTTACACACAACCTCGACATGTACGACGCCTATCTGTGGAATCGCATGGAGGACTTTTCCACTTTGATTCTAGGCCCCACAGGTGCCGGGAAAGGCACCGCCGCGGCGGCCATCGGCTGCAGCGGCTACATTCCGTTTGATGCAAAAACCGGTCGCTTTAGAGAAAATTTCCGACGGGCCTTCATCTCGCTCAATTTGTCTCAGTTTTCCGAAGCCCTGATCGAATCGGAACTGTTCGGGCATAAAAAAGGCGCGTTTACGGGGGCCGTTGAAAACTACCAGGGGGTCTTTGACCGATGCAGCCCGTATGGTTCGATCCTCCTGGACGAGATCGGCGAAGTCGGTGAAGCGATACAAATCAAACTACTGCAAGTGCTTCAGGAACGAACGTTTGTACCGGTGGGAGACCACAGGCAGCGACGGTTTTCCGGCAGGGTCATCGCCGCCACCAATCGCCCTATGGCTCAAATCCGGCAAGACCATATTCTGCGGGACGATTTCTTCTATCGTCTCTGTTCGGATGTCATCAAGGTCCCGAGTCTGGCGCAGCGCATCCGGCAGGACCACCGCGAACTGGAGGATCTGGTCCACCATACCGTTTCGCGTATTGTCGGCAATCCGTCACCGGAGCTGGCGGATCAGCTGCACCGGCAGATCGTCGATCAATTGGGGCACGGCTACGCATGGCCCGGCAACGTGCGCGAACTCGAACAATGCGTTCGACGCCTGCTGCTCAACCAATCCTATGCACCGTTTACGCCCGACAAGCCGCAATCATTGTCCGCCTATCTTCTACAAAACCTGTCCGACGGCACCCTCGACCTGCAGGGCTTGATTTGTGGCTATTGCTTTGAGCTGTACCGGCGCTTTGGCACCTATGAAGCCGTTGCCCAAACAACCCGCCTGGACCGGCGTACGGCAAAAAAGCATGCTGAACAGGGCCGCAAGCAGTTTGGCTATCTGTCAGAGTCTTCAGGCTGACTTAATTGATCCAAACTGATTTCAATTCGATTGCGCCCTTTGGCCTTGGCACGATACAAAGCCTGGTCGGCCGCTTCGATCAACCGTTTTAATGAGAGATCTGTGGTCGGCACCACCGCAGCGGCACCGAAGCTGAGTGTGATATATTGGCTGGTCGTGGAAGAGTTGTGAGCAATTTGCAGTGCGTCAATGGCTGTTTTTATCTGGTCGGCAACTCGCTTGGCACCGTCGATATCGGTGGCAGGTAAAATGACGGCGAACTCTTCTCCGCCATAGCGTGCCACAAGATCCATGGGTCGCTTCAGTGTAGCCTGAATCGCCTGTGCGACGGCATACAGCGTGTCATCACCTCTCAAGTGCCCGTAAGCGTCGTTGTAGTTTTTAAAAAAATCAATATCGCAGATGACAACGGCCAGAGAGGTTTCATCTCGCTGGGCCCGTCGCCACTCCTGGGTCAATCGATCGTCAAAACGGCGCCTGTTGGCAATCTGGGTCAGATCGTCCAGGGCCGCCAGGCGGATCAGTTCATCATTCGCTTTCTGCAGGGCGACTTCCACTTGTTTGTATTTGCTGACATCGATGAGGCTTCCGATGAGGCGGATCACGTCGCCGTTGCCATCCCGTTCGACAATCTGGCCCCGGACCTGAAACCAGCGCCAGTGCCCGGACTGAGCGAGCATCCGGATTTCAATGTTAAAAGTCTTCTCTTCTCCGGAGCAGAGCGACCGCATACTGCCTTCCAGAATCGGCAAATCGTCCGGATGACTGAGGGTGTGCCAGGTTTCAATGGTCTGCGGGAACTCTTCGGCTGCATAGCCCAGCATCTCGAACCATCGGGCACTGAAAAAAATCTGGTCGATCCTGCATGAATAATCCCACATGCCCTCATTGGCCAACTCCAGGGCCAGGCTGAAGCGATTCTCGGTTTCGGATTGCATGCGTTGACTTTTGCGACGCTTTAAAGCCTCTATAAAGGCCTTGGACAGATCTTGAACATCGTGTTGATCCATCAGTGCATAGCCGTCACGGTTGTTCGCCAACACGATAAAGCCCGACGTCTTGTACTCCTTGCGCAGCGGTACGGCCAGCAAGGAGTCGATCCTAGGGCAGCCGCTCGGCAGCGGTTGTGATAGATCGTCAGGCTCTACGGAGGACAAAGCGATCGGATTTCCGCTCTCCACAACATGCTTCCAGATACCGTCAATTGCAAACTGCTCCTCGTCTTTCGGGTCCGGTTGATCTTGTACCCCGTCCGACGCATTATCCGGCTGCATGGCCGCAACCTGCCACCCCTGTTCACCGTGTTGAACAAGAAATCCAAACGGGCTGCCCGTTATCTTTTTGGCCGCCTTTATAAAGGTTTGCGCCAGACGATGCTCACTCTGATCGGTCAATGTTTGCTTAAGGATCTGGTTGACCGCATCCAGCAGCTTGTACTTTCTTTCAACCTGCTCATCGGCCAGATCCCGCTCCATTACTTCCAGTTGCAAACGGTTATTTGTTTTCATCAATTCGGCAGTTCTGCGCTCAACCAGATCTTCGAGCTTGGCCCTGTGGAAATTCAATTCATCTTCGAGATGGTGCAGCTTGTCGAGATTTCGCGTCAGAAGCAAATTTTGATAACCCATGCGCGTGATGCGCCTCGTCAGGCTGTCGATCCATTGGAGCGTTTTGTTAAATCCCTGCTCATCCACACGCGGTAAATTTCCGAAGTTCTTCTTGAGCAGCGCGTAGTCCACACCGATGCGCTCGGCATACGCCACAATCTCGGTATGGGTCCTTGGTGTGTCGCTGCATTGGGTGATCCACCAATTGGCCAGATGCATATCGTCAACAATGATGGGAACCGCCGCCTTGTATATGCCAAGCGGCACGCACAAGGTTGACGTCGTACGCCGTTCTTGCTTTATTTTTGCTATAATTTCGGCAAATTCGACTGTACAATCGGTATTGCCTCGATCCGATTTGCGAATGATATCGCAAAGCGCGAGCTCGTTGCTGGGCATGGTCAGCGGATTGCCGTCTGTGTCGGTGATCACCGATGCAACGCCGTTTATCTCCGCAAGTGCATCCTGAATCTGCTGCAGATCCTCCAGCGGTATCATATCCAGCAAGGACGGTTGGCCCCTCAATTCCGTCGAAGCCGATCCAGGTATGTCCGGCAACCGAGTCATGTCAATTCCTATGGTGATAGAAGATGAAGCCTATGCCACCCCTTGACCCCTTCGATTCGGCAATGGCGCCCCCCCAGCAGGGCTTTCATTGCCGGAGCCAATCATATTCGGTGTCAGATTGTTGAGAACGGGTCGCATGCTGCCACCTACCCGTTCATCTCGGGTCCGCAAAAACAAAAACCGGATTACTGGCGAGCAACCCGGTTCATTCATACAATAATGTTCCCAGGCAGCCCGGCCATCCATTTTGTAGGACCCGAAGCTTTCCGTCCCCCGGTTACCCGAAGTTTGGCTTTTTCTGTTTAATACACAGACATTATTAAGCAAAGATGATGCCAAATAACCGCAGCAACCGGGCCAATCTATAACTATTTTAATTTATTATATTTTTAATAAATACCAGGTGGAAGTAGACGTAAAATCGTATGTAATGCATTTCCCTGATATTATTACTCCGGCTGCCACTTTACACATTTGGCAACCGGTAGTCTTAATCGGTCGGATTTATCTTTGCCTGCTGTCATAGATCAATTGCAACCCGCTTGGCAAGCTTTAGATTGATGATCCTGGACAGCGACCTCGCCGCTTGTCCCCCATTTCAGGTCACCAGTATGGCATCACTTCAACGCTATGGTACCGTTTTCATTAGCATGAATTATCCTTCAGGCTTGACACCTTTTAGGCGGTTTTCTATATTGTCTCGGGGGAAAGAAAACTGGCGTACCGAGGCTGCCAAGAACGACAAGGGAGCCGACAGCCACTCTCATGGCCGCGACACGACCGTTCGGCAGCGAGGTTCGTACCCAATCCCCTTGATGGAAAAATGAACCCATTGAACGGCGCAGAGAAGGCGCGGTACCGGCCAACGCCTAAACTGATATGGTACTAGACAGAATTGGGGAGGATGTAATGATACGAAGAAACCGGCCGCTTATGCTCTGTATCGTCATTCTTTTTTTTATCCAGGCACCGGGCAATGCGGAAGTTCTGAGCCCTCGAGCCGCCCTGCAAGGGCCCATCGACGACATCATCAAGGTGCTCAACGACCCCGGCTATAAAACACCGGAGCAAAGAGCGAATCAACGCAACAGGATTTGGGAAATCGCCAGCCCCATGTTCGATTTTCCTGAGATCAGCAGGCTTTCCGTTGGAAGGCCATGGAAAGAATTCTCCGAACAGGAGAAGAATCGGTTCACCGAAGTATTTTCGCAGTTCTTTGGTGCTACCTACATTGACAAGCTCCAGGGCGAATATCACAATGAAAGGATCAACATTGAAAAAGAGTTGATTAAAGGAAACCGCGCCCTGGTACAAACCAAGCTTTTGCGTGAAAGCACCGCGATTGCACTTGACTTCCGTATGAAGCAAATTGGCGACCAATGGAAAATCTACGATGTCCTGGTAGAAGACGGCGTCAGTCTGGTAAAAAATTACCGCGTCCAATTCAGTTCAGAACTTCAGAAGGCATCTCCGGCACAACTGATTGAAAAACTGGAAAAACGACTGGCCGAACAACAACCACTGTCCGGAAAATCCAAATAACCGGACGAAATGATATGCATTTTTTTCATTTTATGGATCGGGACGCCACGCTCCTGCGCGATGAAGCGATTTGGACGCGAGAGCTGGTTTTGAGACCTCGTCACCTCACCATTTCATAGGCATGCGATGAAAATACTTCGACGCTTGATTCCGGCTTGTGCGGCGCTCATGCTGTGCTTTGCTACCGGCTGCGCTTCTCAACCGGCCCAGGAAAACCATAGGCTTTCCCAGCAGATGACCCCGCTCCCCAACGATGCACCCTTACAACTTGCTGCGTCACAGGAAACCGCACTCACCAAGGAAGAAGAAGCGCTGTTTGAAGACGACCTTGAAAATTGGGACAATGAAAAAGTCGAGGATATCGCCGCTGTAGCAGATCCACTGGAGTGGTTTAATCGCGCCATGTTTCATTTCACAGACAAGCTCTACTTCTGGGTCTTGAAGCCGGTTGCCCTCGGCTATCGAGCCGTAACGCCGAAAACGATGCGAACGGGCGTCGACAACTTCTTTACCAACCTCGGCGCACCGATCCGACTGGTCAACTGCATTTTGCAGGGAAAAACAGAATCGGCCGAAGCCGAACTGGCCAAATTTCTCTACAACAGCACCATCGGAGTGCTCGGATTCGGCAATCCGGCCAAAAACCACCCAAAACTCAATCCGGATCCGGAAGATTTCGGGCAAACCCTGGCCACCTACGGCATTGGCGACGGGTTCTACATCTTCTGGCCGTTTTTAGGCCCATCGACTCTCAGGGATTCCGTCGGTCGCGCCGGTGATTACTTTCTGACCCCGATAAACTATGTGGATCCCACGGAACTTTCAATCGCAATGAGTGCCTATGACCGGGTCAACACCACCTCTCTGCGCATCGGCGATTATGAATCGTTGAAAAAAGCGGCGCTGGATCCGTATGAAGCCCTGCGCAACGGCTATATCCAGCTGCGTCAGAGCCGCATCAAGAAATAGAAGTGGTTTCAAAACCTCCCCTCGAACCCAAGCTCGGCGTTGGGCAAAAACGTTCAATCCTCGACATACCCGATGTATGCCTCCGGTTGAACGGTTTTTCCCCGCCTTGATCTTGGGCCCGATGGAAGCTTTTGAAGCCACTTCCGGACCGTGGTTTCAAAACCTCCCCTCGAACTTAAGCTCGGCGTTGGGGAAAACCGTTCAATCCTAGACATACGCGATGTATAGATGTTTATCCCGCCGACCTTCGGCGGGACGGTTGAACGGTTTTTTTCCGCCTTCTTGTCCCGCCTGGTTTGTAGCGGGGTTTATCCCGCTGATCTTTGGCGGGGGATCTTGGGCCCGATTGTCGAAGATCCCGTCGATCTTGGGCGGGAAAGCCTTTGAAACCACTTCTAGTTAATCCGAGGGGCGCAACGGCACCGATGCAAACCGCGAGCGGTCGGTGTGGGGAAGAAATTTCGCGGCGGAAAAGCGATTCATAAAATCCTGGTTCACGTTCAATTCCATGTAGGTGATGTTGTCCCGAATCCTCTGAATCATTCCCGGTGCGCTGCGTTGCGTCAGCGCCATCACAGCCCCGCCCAGGGAGCTGTTTCCGATGGAGCGGTATCTGCTGAGCGGCAGATCGGGCAGCATGCCGATCGTAATCGCTGACCGCGGATCGATCAGCGAGCCAAACGTTCCGGCGACATAAAAGGTTGTCAACGTCCCTAGCTCGACACCCATTGCAGCCGTGATGGTTTCCAGGATCGTGTACATGGCCGCCTTCGAGCGCACCAGGCTGTCCAGGTCCGCCTGACTGAGGGTCAAATCACGGCCATGTCCGGACTGCTCCGCCGAAGTGATGATCAGGTTGGGCATGCCATTGGGATCGTATAAGCGATCCTTGCAGGCATGGGGGCGAAATTTACCGCGAATGTCGATCATGGAGGCCAGAAAGAGCTGTGCCGCCAAATCGATAACACCCGAACCACAGATGCCGACCGGCGGGAGATTGTCGATGGTATGCAGATTGAATGTTCGCGTGTCCGGATCGATATGCACACGGTCGATCACTCCGGGCGCTGCGGTGGTGCCCATACGGCTCATGCCTCCTTCGAGGGCGGGTCCGGCCGCACCGGCACATGCCATCAGCCAGTCACGGTTGCCCAAAACAACCTCTGCATTGGTTCCCACATCCACCAGCAGGGCCGTTTCAGGTTGTCGATGAATACCTGAAAAAAGGATCCCCGATACCAGATCACCTCCAAAGTAGCTGCCGACGTTGGGAAACACCAGGACCCGTGCCTCCCGTGCCGCCGCCAGTCCCAGGCGCTGCGCCCGGATCAATTCGAAGTGGTTCACTGCCGGTATATAAGGTTCACGGATCATCCAGCGCACCGGCAGGCCGGCAAACAGGTGACTCATGGTCGTGTTGCCGGCGACGGCGACCAGATAAATGTCTTCAGGCGTTAGATGACATGTTTTGCAAAGACCGGCGACCTGACGATTCAGTTCGTCGATCATCAGCCGTTTCAACTCGGTCAAACCGCCGGGTGTGTCGGCATAGTGGACTCGCACGAGAATATCGGGACCGATCTTGATCTGAGGATTGTCGAATGAACTCTCGGCCAACGTCCCATGGTTATCCAGATCCACAAGGCGGACGACGACCCGCGTCGTCCCCAAGTCGATTGCCAACCCGGCCAGGACTGTTTCGTCATCGACCGGACCGGCATATACCAGTGCGCCGCAACCGCGGTCCTGAAAGACCAGGCAGCGCAGCTTGAAATCGTTGTCGCGCAGCAGCGCCGGCAGCCGCCTGCGCCATTCCAGATCGATATCGATCCGGTCCAGTTCAAATTGATGCTGCAGGGCTCGACATAGACGATCTGTATCGGCGGAATTGTCCTCCAGGGAGGGCGGAGACAGCGTCACCCGCGCCACCCATCCCTCTTCGGCCGCCGCGTCGGGAGTCAACCGCGGATTCATCGCAATTGCTCCACTGCGGCAACCAGCTGCCCCATGATTTCACCGGCAGGCCCCAAAAGTGTCATGTCACTGATGTGATCGGACAGCGGTGTACGATTCGGATTGACCTCAACGACGGTAGCCCCGCTGCGTTTGGCGATAACCGGCAGATAGGCTGCCGGCTCAACGGTCGCCGATGTGCCGACAACCAGCATGGCGTTGCAGGTTGACGCCAGCATCCTGGCACGATGAAGAATGCCGGCATCGATCGGTTCCCCGAACATGACAACATCCGGCTTTAAGGTGCCTCCACAACTGCAGCGTGGCGGCAATTGCGCCAGATCCACCCTTTTCGAGTCAATGCGCCGCCGGCAGTTCATACAGCTCTGGCTGGCGAATGTGCCGTGAAATTCAATGACATCCTGACTGCCGGCCTGCTGGTGCAGACCATCGATATTCTGGGTAATGATGGTGTTCAACAGCCCCAGCTGCTCCAGGCGGAACAATCCAAGATGCGCCTTGTTGGGTCGCGCTTTCTCCAGATCGGCCTTCAGCGCCATGAACAGGACCTTCCATACTTCGGCCGGATGACGCTGATACGCGCTGATGTGTGCGTATTTCATGGGATCGATCTTTTCCCATAACCCGCCTTTGCCTCGAAAGGGTGGAATACCGCTTTCGACTGAAATACCAGCCCCTGTCAGCGCGATAGTATGCCGCGCGGACACCAGGGCCCTTGCCGCTTGCTCAAGCTTTTGTTGCATAGTAATGTTATCTTTTAAAGATCGAAAGACATGTCCGATGCGACGGCAAAGCACTCAAGTTCGTAACCGCGTTCATCGATGATGCGATGGCAGGCCTGCACAATCTCGTCTACTTCGTCATCGGTTCGCTCCTGGTTATGGTGAAACAGTCCCAGTTTCTTGACGCCTGCTTTAAAGGCCAGTTCCAGCGAATCGAGATAAGAGGAGTGTCCCCACTCCATGAGCAGCTTATACTCCTGGGGTGTATATTCCGCATCGTGAATCAACAGATCGGCGCCCTTGCAATAGGGCAGATACTTTCTTCCGGGCAGACCGCCGGGGTGAACGAATCCCAACTCGTTATCAGTCAAAAAAACGAAGGTCTTCCCATCTTCAATGAATTTGTAGCCCTTGCCTGTGTTTGGGTGACTGATCTGTATGGGAATGACGGTCACCGACCCGATCTCGAACTTTTCCGGATGACCCTCCTTGTAAGAAATTTTAGCCTTCAGGTCTGAATAACGGACCGGGAAATTCGGCGGGGCCATGACCTTCGAAAACATACTTTCCATGAATTTCTTATGAAACGGACCGCGCTGCATGATGATTTCGGGGTGCTCCAAAAACAACGGTTTAAAGAATGGAAATCCCATCAGGTGATCCCAGTGGCCGTGCGTCAACAAAAAATTGTAGCGGTATTGTCCTTCTTTGATGAGGTGATTGCCCAAACGGCGGATACCGGTTCCGGCGTCAACAATGATGATATCACCGCTCTGGCTTCTAATCTCCAGGCAGGTCGTGTCGCCTCCATATTTGATGTACTCCTTGCCTGAAACAGGGATGGAGCCTCTTGCTCCCCAGCATCGAATAAACATAGATCCCCTTCCCCGAAATGATTTATGGAACCAACTCTATAGGCTTTGAGACAACTAATTTGGCAAGCCTGAAGAGAGCAAGCTTCATTATCATGCCGCAACGACAGATAATGCAGTCCAAATGAATTATCTTAAAACCTGTAAACGTCATCTGCCGACGATCTCCCCATAGAAGGTGGTCCAGATTCCGTCTCGTTCCCATTTCTCCAGGATCTTGGCCGGACCGGCCATCAGCTGGCCCTCTACTTTAGCTGCCTGGCTGCGAAGCAAACCCGATAGGATGAATTGCTTCGGCGCCTGGAATCCTTTTCCGGCAATAATATGGCGCATCACGTCATAATGGATATTGGATATCATAAGATCGCAAGGAAGGTCTATAAAATTCTTGGCATCGCCCTGCACCACGAGAATCCGTTGGCACATGCCGTTGAGAACGACATTGCGCCATGCCGTCTCCACAGCCAATCGGTTAAGATCCAGGGCCAGGCAGATCTCACCCCCCATTTGAACCGCAGCCAGCGATAGAAGACCGGTACCGGTGCCCAAATCAACCACCCGCCGGACCCGCCGTTTGGTCAAGGCTATCTGCAACGCAGCAAGGCAGTCCTGCGTTGTCGGATGAGTTCCCGTACCGAACACGACGCCCGGATCCAGAAGAAGACTGTATGTTTCACGATTCTTGGCCTTTGGATGCCAGGGCGGGACAACGGTCAATGCTCCGAACGTCAACGGCTCGACGGGGCCGCCGTGCCACTGCTCATAAGTCATTTCGAACCGGTCCATCAATTCCAGATGCGGCTGGAAATCGAGAACCGATGCGACGCTGTCATCGCATGATTGTGTAAAGAACAAGAATGCGTCATCCTCTTCTTCCCACAATCCTATGAAGGCAGGCGCGCCGTCGATGGAAGCCGGATCCACACGGCCTTTGATATAGTAGATAAAAAGTTCCTGGCCGGGAGGTTTGGTTGGGATACCATTCATTGGACACCGCTGTGAAGCCTTACTTCTGGTTCGGCAATTGATCGATGTACCATTTCATTGGATCGAGCAGAGTAAACCCCATCTCCTGCAGGCGGCTTTTAACACGCGCCACGTTAAGAGACAACAGATATGGAAAAACGGCTCGTTTGTCTTTGTCCCAGTAGCGGGCCACCAATATGCTGCCGCAGGAGATATTTTCTTCGGTGATGACGTCGACAATTTTTTTCAGCTGCCCCACCTTTTCATCGACCAGGATGCACAGCAGCGTCCCCGCCTCACCGATTCCCAGCACATTGATAAAAGCGCGTAACAGATCCCGAACGGACAGAATTCCAACCAGCTTATTGTCATCGCCCACTACCGGAAAGGCCCCGACCTTCTTTTGCTCGATTAACATGATGGCGTCTTGAAGGGTATGACTTGGTGAAATGGTCAGCAGATCGGTGGTCATGGCATCGGCCACTTTGACATGTGCATATTGTTCACGGACCTGTTCATTGCCCTGCCCTTTTGCCAGTTCAGATGGCAGCGCGCTTCGGATGTCGCGATCCGTCACCATTCCGACAAGGTGGTTATCAGCATCCACGACGGGTAGATGGCGAACGTTCTGCTGCTGCATAAGCTTTTGAGCTTCGAGCAGTGACATCTCCTTATCGACGGTTATGACTTTTCTCGCCATTGATTTGCTGACAAACATGAGTACCTCCTGATAATCTCCTGCCGGGCGGCAGTCATAAAAGGGATCAGATCCCTAGCAGTATTTTTATGTGGTTGGCGGCCAACTCCGGCAGTCTCGGCAGACAGTAGCCGCCTTCCAGCACGGATATCAACCGTCCGCCGCAATACTGCTGTGCAAGCTGCACCAGGGACTTCACAATCCATGTATAGCCTTCCGAGGTCAGTCTGATATCCGACATGTCATCGTCTTCATGTGCGTCAAATCCGGTCGATACCAGTATGAATTCCGGTTTGAACCGATCCATCGCAGGAAGCAAATCCTTTTCGAACTGTGCTCGGTAGTCATTGTCGCTTTGTCCCGGCAGCACGGGCGAATTCTTCGTGAAACCTAAGCCATCGCCCTGCCCCTCTTCAAATTCACGACCTGTACCCGGATAGGCAAATGAGGGATGCTGGTGGATCGAGTAGTAAAACACGGTATCGTCGTGCTCGAATATATGCTGGGTTCCATTGCCGTGGTGCACATCGATATCGATAATCCCGACGCGCTCGATCCCCCATTCAGCCTGAAGATAGCGTGCCGTGACGGCCACATTGTTGAAGTAGCAAAACCCCATGGCCTGATCGCGCTCTGCATGATGTCCCGGCGGACGCACTGCGCAAAAGGCGTTGTCGATCCGACCTTCCATCAACGCCCGCGCCGTTTCAATGACGCCGCCGGCTGCCAGCAAAGCGGTGTCGTAAGTTTCTTCACACATTTGATTATCCTGGTGATCCAGGGTGCGGTGCCCGTTCAGACACACCTCTTCAAAACGTCGGATATATGCAGCGGAGTGGACCGCTTCGATTTGTTTGATTGACGCATGTTTGGGCTCAACCCGGATAAGATGCTGCAGCAATCCTGCCGCCTCGATGCCTTGATAGATCATTTCCAGGCGCTCGGGCATCTCAGGGTGGTAAGGACCGGTGTCGTGAAGCATGTACCTGACATCATAAAGAAAACCGGTTTTATTCATTGGCTGGCCTCATCGGTGTTAATAGCTGCACCAGGTCGCATGCCGGGAAAATCTAAGTCTCGATGATGCGGTCAAAAATCTCGAATATGGCTTTTACCGCAGGATTTTCATCCTCGATGGTAATGGTCGGTTTGCCTTTGAGATCGTACTGGTAGACGGTATCGTCGGCCGGGACGGTTCCGGCCAGTTCCAGGCCATCTTGCGAGATCAGATCCATTACTTCTGGAGGAAGGTCTGACTTAGCCTGGTTAATGATCAAGTAGCTCTTTGCCACTCCGATATTCAGCTGCTTGGACAGCTGGTTAATGCGCATACCGGCCTGCAGACCCCGGCGCGATGTATCCGATACAATCAATAACAGGTCCACATTTTTGGTGGTCAGCCGACTGATATGCTCCATACCGGCCTCGTTGTCCATTACGACGAAGCTGTAATTGTTCACCAGTTTTTCCAGGAACCCGGCCAGCAACGAATTGGCGGCGCAATAGCATCCGGCGCCTTCCGGGGTTCCCATCACCACCAGGTCAAACCCCTCCTCTTCGGCCACCGCCTGTTCGAGACGCATGGACATGAAGACATCCTTGGTCATGCCGGACGGCACTTTACCTTTTTTCATGTCCTCTCGGGCCTGTCCCAGAGTATCGTGTACTTCCAGCCCCAATACCTCGTTGAGATTGGCATTGCTGTCGGCATCGACGGCCAATATGGGGGTTTTGCCTTTGGCTACCAGATATTTGATCAACATGCCGGCCACAGTCGTTTTGCCGACACCTCCCTTGCCCGCTAATGCAATTGAATATGTCATGGATTCGTGTCCTCTTTTCTGTCCTGTCATTATCGATTCATCATTGTTTCATGTCAAAGCAATACAAACAATTAAGCAACCGAACGCCATACGTCAAGGAACAATTTTTAATCGATCCAAATCGTTACCTTAAAATTTAAAACTTTAGACTTAAAACTTTTTTCCATAATTGATGGAGCAAGCGGGGACAAATTGCTCGTTCTATGCGTCTGCCGGCCTAATCGAGTGACCTATTGCATTCAGGGGACCCCTATGTTACCAATAGACAATCGATAACCCACCAACAACAAAGCCTATTTTCCCGAGGAGGGGCCAAATGTTTGACCTGATGAAAAAAAGCATGCTGGCCGGCATCGGCCTGGCGTTGAAAACATGGGATGAAGTGGAAGAGATGGTCCAGGATATCCAGAAAAAGAGTGAAATGTCCGAAACCGATGGACGCAAATTTCTGGACGAGGCCCGAAAGCGATACGAAGATGCCCAGGGCAAACTGGAAAAGCGGGTCGAAACCGCCATTAATGATTTGCTGAAAAAGACCAACCTGGTTACGGCAGATGAGCTGAAAGAACTCAAAAAAGAGATTCGAGAGCTGAAAAGCGTCATCAATTCCCTGACCCAGAAAGGCGACCAGACCTGATTTGCATTTGAGATTATGATAAGCATCCGTAAAATCGGGATCATCGGACGGACCTACCGCCACCTGAACCGCTATCGCCAGATCCTGGCCGTTCTGTTCAAGTATGGATTCGGCGATTTGGTTGAAACGTTAAAAATTGAACAATACATCGAAATCGGGCTTCAGATGATATCCCGCAAACGCAGAGAGCGACTTGAAAAGCTCTCACGCGCCGAGCGCATCCGTATGGCCCTTGAAGAGCTAGGTCCGACCTACATCAAGCTGGGTCAGGTGCTCTCAACCCGCCCGGACCTGGTATCGATCGATTTTGTCAATGAATTCGCAAAACTACAGGATCATGCACCTGTCGTCGAATATGAACAGATCCTGGTGACGATCGAGCAGGAGCTGAACCGTCCGCTTTCCGAGTTGTATTCCAAATTCGATGAGACACCACTCGCATCGGCCTCCATCGGCCAGGTTCACCGGGCCAACCTGCACAACGGTGATGAGGTGGCCGTTAAAATCCAGCGGCCCGGCATCGAAAAAGTCATTGAAGTCGATCTGGAAATCATGCTGCACCTGGCGACCCTGGCCGAGCGGCATGTGGAGGAACTCTCGTTCCATCAGCCGGTCAAGATTGTCGAAGAGTTTGCCCGAACCATCGAACGCGAGATCGATTACACTGTCGAGGCCGGCTCCATGGAGCGCGTGGCCGGACAGTTTCTCGGCGATCCGACTGTTTATGTGCCCAAAATCTATCGACGCGCGTCGACGCACCGCGTGTTGACGACGGAATATATCGAAGGCATCAAGGTCTCGGACGTTGAAGAATTGTGCCAGGCTGGATACGACTGTCCGCTAATTACCAGTCGCGGGGCCGATGTACTGCTCAAGCAAATTTTCACTTTCGGCTTTTTCCATGCCGACCCCCACCCTGGAAATGTCTTTGTTTTGCCGGGCAATGTCATCTGCCTGCTGGATTTCGGCATGATGGGAGCTGTTGATCGAAGCACGCGTGAAACGTTTGTCTCGCTGATCGACAGCATCGTCAGACAGGACGAGCCGCGAACGACTCAGGTCTTGCTCAAATTGACCGATTGGGATGACGAACCGGATGTGGTAATGCTGGAAAAGGACGTGGCCGATTTTATTTCGCGTCACTTGTATCGCCCTTTGAAGGACGTTCAGTTGGGAAAACTTCTCCAGCATCTTCTCGAACTGGCGATGAAACACCGCATGCGCATTCCGCCGGACATATTTCTGATGCTCAAGGCCCTGTCGCAGGTGGAAAATGTCGCCAGAACGTTATACCCCGAATTCGATATCATTCAAAAAGCGACTCCGTTTGTTCGTCAGGTCAGACTCTCGCGCCTGTCACCGAAGCGCCTGGCCGACGATGCTGTGCAGCTGATCGAGCAGTCTTACGAATTTCTCACCGACTTTCCCAAGGATCTGCTTGAACTCAGCCGCTCCCTGCGTCAGAAAAAACTCTCATTTACGCTGGTAATGAAAGATCTGGACAAAATGCTCGCTACGCATGACCAGATCTCAAACCGCATCTCGTTTGCCATCATCATCGCCGCCCTGATCATCGGTTCTGCACTGATTGTTATTTCCAATATGCCGCCGTTGTTTTACGGCATTTCCGTTATCGGCCTCATCGGTTTCCTGGCGGCAGGTTTTCTTGGCATCTGGCTTCTGGTCGCGATCATCAAAAAAGGCAGACTCTAGACGACGGTATAACCCGGCCCTTCCCCACCTTCCGGACATGTCCAGGTGATGTTGCCGAAGGGATCTTTGATGTCGCACGTCTTGCAATGAAAGCAATTGGACGGATTGAGCTTGATGTGCGCTTTGCCGGTATCTTCATCAAGCTCCAGCTCGTAGACTTCGCCCGGGCAGAAACGGGTGCACGGGCTGCCGTATTGAGGATAGCATTGGTCGCTGCACACCTGCCTGTCATGGATGATCAGATGCGGCGGCTGATCTTCGCGGTGCATGGTCTTGGACAAATAAACGCCGGTCAGTTTGTCGATATATAGTTCGCCATCGTAGCTCTCCTTGTCCTGTTTGTCCAGGGAGCCACGCTGCAGGGGCGTCAGGGTCCGGGCATCGCTTTCCAAGGCCATGGGATCGACCAGTCCCCTTCCGGCGGTGACATACTGCGCCCCCAGGTGGATGAGCTTGCCCACTCCTTTTTTAGCCAGGGCCTGGGCGCAATTGCGGCCCTCCCAGAGCTCTTTCCGAATCCAGCTGCTTTCCAGACGCCGGGGATAGGCCTGCAATGCAGACGCACCGACATCATCTCCGGCCAGGCAGTCCGCGATGGTTTCCGCAGCCAGCATTCCGGACTTGATGGCCAGGTGAAGCCCTTTCAATGCCGGCGTATTGTGCAGCTGGGCGCAGGCGCCGATGAGCAGCGCACCGTCCACCGCCAATTTGGGCATCGTGTAATAGCCGCCCGTGGGAACGGTTCTGGCCCCTTGTTCAATCACCTTGCCTCCGTTGATGATATCGGCCACGAACGGATGGCGTTTGAATTTGATGAACATGTCATACGGATCGAGTGTTGGGTCGTCATAGCACAGCGCGGTCAGGTAACCGATGCTGATTCTGTTCCGCCCCATTTCATAGATGAAGCCGCCGCCGGGTGTTCCCAGCCCCAGGGGGTAACCCATGAAGTGAATGTCGTTGGCTTTGCTGCCGGAAAAAAAGGTATCGCCTTCCGGCAGTTGAATCACCTCTTTGATGCCGGTTTCATAGACATCGGGTTGTTTGCCCTCATACAGGCCGAGTTTCTGCGCAGCCGCTTTAACCAGGCTGCCGCGGGCTCCCTCGGCAAATACCGTCACTTTGGCCAACAGATCGATGCCGGGTTCGAAATTGGATTTGGGCGTCCCGTCTTTTTCCAGTCCCTTATCGCCGGTGCGAACGCCAACCACGGTCCGGTCATCGTCGCCGTATAAAATCTCCTTGCCGTCGAAACCGGGAAACAGGTTTACACCCATCTGCTCGGCTATCTCTCCGAGCCACTTGCTTAGACGGGAAGCACTGACGATATAACAGCCGGTGTTATGCATGTACCTGGGCGTCATCGGCGCTGCCAGGGCCTTGCCGGCCGTCAAATAGTAAAAGGCATCGCCGCGTACGGTCGATTCCACAGGGCAGCCCTTATCCAGATGATCGGGCAGCAGTTCATTCAGCGCCTGGGGTTTGAGGATGGCGCCGCTGATGGCGTGGGCGCCGATTTCGGCTCCTTTGTCGATCAGGGCCACCTCGAGTTCCATGTTGCGCTCCCGGCCAAGCTGCATCAAACGAACGGCGGTGGACAGACCGGCCGGTCCGCCGCCCACAATCAACACATCAAATTCAATCGATTCATGTTCCGTGGTCATAAGCTCCATTCCCTGTCTGGAGGATCCGTCCATCAAATCTAAATAATTGTTTTTTCATTTTTATATGGTGCGCGCCCAGCGATAGCATGAAATCAACGGGTTGTAAACAAATTGCCTGAATCGTTAACGTTTGGTCGGATTGCGTCATCGAGAATCGAAGCTGCGGCCGCCGCACGATTTGCGAGCTTGACTTGAATGGACAGGTTTTTTATTAGTGCCCATCCAAGAATGAATGGACACTATGTTAATTGTCTATCATCGAATAACAATAGGATAGCCATGACGGCGAAAGCGACCTCAAAAACAGTTCGTGCGCTGGGAATCTGTTCGGGCGGACTGGACAGCATCCTGTCCGGACTGGTGCTGCGCAACCAGGGAATCCACGTGGAGTGGATCACGTTTGTCACGCCCTTTTTCTCCCCGGCCAGAGCGCAGCAGGCGGCCCGCCATACAGGAATCAAGCTGCATATCCATGATATTACCGACGACTACCTGAAAATGCTGATCGATCCACCGGCCGGCTACGGTAAGAACATGAATCCCTGCATGGACTGCCACGCCCTGATGTTTCAGAAGGCCGGTGAATTCATGCAGGCCAACGGATTCGATTTCCTGTTCAGCGGTGAAGTGCGGGGCCAGCGTCCCATGAGTCAGAACGCCAACGCCCTGCGCTATGTGGCCAAGCGCTCGCAATTCGCCCCCTACATTTTGAGGCCGCTGAGCGCTCAGCTCTTGCCGGAAACCCGGATGGAGCAAATGGGGCTGGTGGACCGGAGCCGGCTGCTGGACTTCAGCGGGCGTTCCCGCAAACCGCAAATGGCGCTGGCCGCGAAACTGGGCGTATCCGATTATCCCTCCCCCGCCGGCGGGTGCCTGCTGACCGATCCCGGCTACTCGCGACGGTTGAAAGATCTCATGGAGCATGACATGCCGCTGTCCGGCAACAACCTGCATCTGCTTAAATTCGGACGCCACATGCGGCTCAATCCGAAAACGAAAATTATCGTGGGCCGCACCAAACAGGACAACGACCACATTCAAGGCTATTTTAATCCCCGGCACGATGCCCTGCTCAAAGTGGATGGATATCCGGGTCCAACCGTCGTCATACCTGGCGGTGCTCCAAAAGAAATGCTCTTCCTGGCCGGTGCCATATGTGCAGGATACAGCAAGGCGCCGGAATCGGGACCGGTCAAGGTGCAAGTGACGCAAGCCGGTCAAGTCGAGCAAATCGCTGTACTGCCCATCCTGCCGGATGAAGCAAAGCGTTTCCTGATTACTTAGGGTCTTCGCTTATGCATGGTTCCATCTGACTCGAAGATGTTTCATTTTCTTCAGCGGCGGCCAATGACTGCCATATGCATCATTGAATTGTGTAGTGGATGAAATATGCGGTGAGAAGTTTTTTCTCCTATTGCTCCCATTTATGAAATAAATTACCGATTGGATTGCTTTCCATATATCACACAATATACTGTTATCCCATTCAATCCCACCATATCTTATTTCTGGCACAATTTTTGCCTTTTTGTGAGATACGTCACACCGATCTAAATGATTTATATTTCTATAAGTAATCTTCTTACCAAGCAGTAGGCCACATCTCCTCTTGCTGGAATGCTATTGCGCTACACCTGCGCCCAGAGCATTTAGATCAAAGCGTCCACAAAATCGCTGCACCCATCTCTTTATATAAAAGGAGGTCTATCATGAGATGTTTCATTAACAAAATCATCATTATACTCGTAATATTGGGTTCGTATGCCGGCAGTTGTTGCGCAGAGGCTTTCCCGGTCCTTTATAAAGTGGAGGGCATCGTTGAGATGAACGACATAGATCCATATGGATGGGGTGGCCGCCCCTTCGCACTGGAAATGAGGATAATGTCTGATGCTGAACCAGATTATGCGAATGAATATGGAGACTTTAGTCGCACACAATACATACCAACTGTTTCGAGTTTCATTGTAGATAATGCTTCACAATCCTTTGATGATTCACTAATCGAATTTAGGAAAATACACCCTTACCATTTAGGTGAACTAAATGATGACGTTAGAATTGAATTGCATGATGTAGGGCAAAATGGCGATGTATTAATTGTAACTAAAGAATTACCCTTTTGCAGCCTGGGTCAGTTTCCAGTTTCCCCGGTTCAATCAATAAATGGGGGAGGAGGTGGAGCTGTATGGGACAATTCGATGGTTGAACACACGTATAAACTCAATGTAACCTTATTTGAAATCCATCCGGAATGCACGATCATCGACAACGAAGATCCGGGCTTTAGCTCTGGACCAAGCGCCTGGAAATCGTCTGATTATATACCAGGAGGTTATAACAATTCATATCTCTATGCGCCTCCGGGTGACGGCAGCATGTGGGCCAAGTGGAATTTTACGCTGCCCGTCACCAATAACTATGAAATCTTTGCCCAATGGACATCCTTCGATAACCGCCCGCCAGCAGCACCCTATACCATTATCAACAACGGCAACTTGATTTCGTCGCTGACGGTCGATCAGACCATTGCCGGTGGTCAGTTTAACTCACTCGGCATCTATTCTCTGAAAAAAGGAGAAGTCGAAGTTGTATTAAACAATGCGCCGACCGGATATGCGATCGCCGATGCTGCTAAAATTGCCTACACGGGAGGTTACGAGAGAACCCTCAGTCGTATCGGGATTGATGGTCCAGACAACGTCCGGGAAGGCTTTTCTGGCTATTTTTATTTTAAATGCCAAGCCTATTACAGCGACGATACCACAGCCCTTGTATCAGCCGATAACTGGACCGACACGTGTCATTCAGCAGACATAGACAACTACGGAGGCCTGAGAACTTTTGAACTGGATGGCCATGAGCAATGCAAGATTACCGCCTCCTATACAGAAGGCGGTGTCACCAAAAGCGATATGAAAGATATAACCATCATTGATACCGACGTATATGAGGTTATTATCGACAACGAAGATACGGACTTTAGCGCAGGGCCAGACACCTGGAAATCGTCTGATTATATACCAGGAGGTTATAACAATTCATATCTCTATGCGCCTCCGGGTGACGGCAGCATGTGGGCCGAGTGGGAGTATACGGGTGAGAGTTCCGGATTTTTTGAAGTATCTGCACGCTGGACCGCTTACGGCAACCGGTCGACTGAAGCACCTTACACCATCAATATTCATTATGCAGCTGGTTACTCCAGTTCAGATACTGTGACGGTTGACCAGACCGCAAACGGTGGTCAGTTTATATCACTTGGCAACTATTCTCTGGGACCAGGAGATGTTGTTACTGTTTTATTAAGCAATACGACGACCGGATACGTGATCGCAGATGCAATAAAGATGGGCTATAGAAGTAAATATTGGATTCCGGCTCAAACTGAGGACAACACAGACAGCGAATTTACCACCGGCGGCAATTGGGGCACGTCATCCGTGATTCCCGGCTATTACGGCACAAATTATATGTATGCCACACCAGACGGCGGCGACAAGTGGGCGAAATGGACGTTTATCATTGAAGAGCCACTTGATTACGAAATCAATGCCCAGTGGACGGAATTTGAAAACCGGTCACCCACGGCGGACTACAGCATTATGAACAATGGCATCGAAATAGGGGAAGTGACAGTCGACCAGACACAAAACGGCGGGCGGCTCAATAATCTGGGTACATTCTACCTGGAAAGCGGCAGTTTGGAAGTGGTATTGAACAAAAGCCCTGAGGGGTGCGTCATCGCCGATGCAGTGCAGATCGTTCCGCGATAGAGCTGCCGGTTTACAGAAACGGGGCCGCGCCTTAAAAGGTATGCGCTCAGAAGCCTGCGCCGCGCAGCTGACCGCAGGCCGCCATGATCTCCTGCCCCTTGCTGTAGCGCACGACGCTGGTATAGTGCTTGCCGAGCAGCAGCGCCTGAAAGGCCTGGATGCTGGCCTCCGAGGGCCGCTCGAATTCGCTGTCGTCAGAAGGATTGAAGGGAATCAAATTGATCTTGGCTTTCAGCGGCGCCAGCAATTTTGCCAGGCGCCGGGCATGGTCGAGCGAATCGTTCAGCCCTTTGATCAGGATGTATTCAAAGGTTATCTTGCGGCCCGACGGCAGAGGGAACTGGCGGCAGGCCGATAGAAGATCCGCCAGCGGATAGGTGCGGTTGATCGGCATCAAGCGGGAACGGGTGTCGTCGTCCACCGCATTGAGCGAAATCGCCAGGTTGACCCGCGTGTCGCGGCCCAGATCCGGAATGCGCGGCACCAGGCCCGCAGTGGAGACCGTTATCCGCCGTGCGGCGAATTTCATACCCCAGTCGCTGTCTGTCAGCGCGTCAAGGGCCGACACCAGGGCCTGGTAATTGGCAAGGGGTTCGCCCATGCCCATAAAAACCAGATTGGTCAATTGGGCGGGCTCCTCCAGCTGCTTGCGGATTTCCCATACCTGGTTGATGATTTCAGCGCGGCTGAGGTTGCGCACCAACCCGCCCCGGCCCGTAACGCAGAAGCGGCAGCCCAAAGCGCACCCCACCTGGCTGGAAACGCACAGCGTGCAATGGTTGCGTTCCGGAATGAGAACACTCTCAACGGTGTTGCCGTCCTCCAGCCCGAATAAAAACTTGCGGGTGCCGTCACCCGCCGTCCGGGTCTTGAGAACCGGAGTGCGCTGAATAACGAAGTGTTGCGCCAGCAACGTTCTGAAGTCTTTCCTTAAATCCGTCATCTGGTCGAAACTATCGGCCAGTCTGAGATAGACCCACTTTAAAATCTGATCGGCCCGAAAAGGGCGCACCCGGTGATCCGCCAGCCAACCCAGCAGATCACTACGGGTCATGGTTTTAATATCAACCGTCATCGTTTCACATATGCAGACACACCCAATGGTCTGTCATCGTTAAATTAAACTCGCCGAATTGTTTTCCCTGTCCTAGTGTCGTGTTCCGGAAGTTGGGTTAAAAATATTTGTTCAATTCGAATGCCTTTTTCCTTCAAGTCATTCCGGCCCAAGCCGGAATCCAGAGGGTTTTAAGCTGGACTCCGGCTTGCGCCGGAGTGACATTAATTTTTGAACTTATTTTAATGACACAACACTGGCCGAAATGCCGGCTTGCCCCCCGCCGTGAATGGTGCTATAGCACGGCCGGCCCGGGTACGATATAGGCTTTATGTGTTGCCATTTTGTTTTGCTTGACTTATCATTTATATCAGTTTATTTTCAAGGTTTTATTGGCGAGGCTATTATCGATATGTTCGATAGTCTGAGTGCAAAACTGGATGCGGCATTCAAGCGTCTCAAGGGTCATGGGACGCTGACGGAAAAGAACATTTCCGAAGGACTGCGGGAAGTGCGGATGGCGTTGCTCGAAGCCGACGTTCACTTCAAGGTGGTGAAGCAGTTCATTGCCGATATCAAATCGCGCTCACTGGGCCGGGAAGTCATGACCAGCCTGACTCCGGGTCAGCAGGTTGTTAAAATCGTCAATGAAGAGCTGACACAACTCATGGGCAGTCAGCATGAGGCGCTCAATCTTTCCGGAACGCACCCGGTGGCTGTGATGCTGGTCGGCCTGCAGGGCTCCGGAAAGACCACCACCTCAGGCAAACTGGCGGTGCAGCTGCGCAAGCAGGGCCGCAAACCCTATCTGGTGCCGGCCGATGTCTATCGCCCGGCGGCCATCGATCAGCTTCAAAAGCTGGGGGGGCAACTGGAAGTGCCGGTTTTCGCCTCTGCAGCGGATATGGATCCTGTGGATATCTGTCAGCAGGCTCGTGTGGAGGCCCTGAAGTCCGGGTGCGACACAATCCTGCTGGACACCGCCGGTCGTCTGCACATCGATGAAGCGTTGATGGCGGAGCTGGAACGCATCAAGTCGGCGGTACAGCCGTCTGACGTTCTGCTGGTGGCCGATGCCATGACCGGCCAGGATGCCGTCAATATGGCCAAGGCCTTTGACGACGCACTGAGCATCGGCGGCGTGGTGCTGACCAAAATGGACGGCGACGCCCGCGGCGGTGCGGCTCTGTCCATCAAATCGATCACCGGCAAGCCGATCAAATTTATCGGCGTGGGCGAAAAGCTCAGCGATCTTGAGGCCTTTCACCCCGACCGCATGGCATCGCGCATCCTTGGCATGGGCGATGTATTGACCATGATCGAAAGGGCCCAGGAGGCGGTGGACGCCAAAGAGGCCGCGGCCCTTGAGAAAAAGCTGCGCAAGAATCAATTCACGCTGGAGGATTTTAAGAACCAGCTGGCGCAAGTCCGCAAAATGGGATCGCTGACCGAGTTGATGGGCATGATTCCGGGCATGGGCAAGCTCAAACAGATGAAGAATTTTGACGTTGACGAAAACGAACTGGTGCGCATCGAGGCCATCATCAACTCCATGACACCTCAGGAACGGCGTCAGCACGGCATCATTAACGGCAGCCGACGCAAACGCATCGCCAAAGGAAGCGGCACAAAGGTTCAGGATGTCAACCGATTGCTGAAAAACTATACCCAGGTAATGAAAATGATGAAGAAACTGAACAAAGGAGGCATGTCCGGACTGGGACGCGGCATGTTGCCTTTTTAAGGGAGAATGAGGAAATGGCAGTAAAAATCAGACTGGCCCGACATGGCGCAAAAAAACGCCCCTTTTACCGGATCGTCATAGCGGACAACGAAAGCCCCCGCGACGGCAGGTTTTTGGAAAAAGTCGGTACATACAACCCACTGCAAGATCCGGCTGAAGTGACCCTGAACACCGACCGTATCCAATATTGGTTGGGCATGGGCGCCACTCCGACAGACACCGTCAAAACCATTTTGGAAAATGAAGGTGTCGTTGCCCAGCCGGCCCAATAGGACAGGCGGTTTAGATCAAGCTAAGAAGAGGGGGGGCTATGAAAGACCTGGTGAAGTACATCGCAGAGGCCCTGGTAGATTACCCGGAGCAGGTCACGGTAAATGAAGTCATCGGCAACCAGACATCGGTGTTGGAGCTCAAAGTAGCCAAAGAGGATTTGGGTAAAATCATCGGCAAACAAGGTCGCACGGCCCGTGCAATCAGGACCATACTGAGCGCAGCATCGGCGAAAATCAAAAAGCGCACGGTCCTTGAAATCATTGAATGACACCCAGGATCTGATTCAAATCGGCAAAATCATCGGAGCCCATGGTATTCGGGGCGCCGTGAAAGTCCATTCGTTTTCAGATTCTGGGGAATGTTACCGTCAACCAAACGAATTGATCATCATGGATGTCGACGGCCGCAAACTGGACAACGAGATCGAGTGGTCCAAGCCTCACAAAAACGGCATGCGGCTGGGCATCAAGGACATAACAACCCGCAATCAGGCCGAGGCTATGGTCGGATGCGGAATTTTTGTCATGCGAACGAGCCTGCCGCCCCTGGATGCAGACACCAATTACTGGGTCGACCTGATCGGCATGGCCGTTTACAGCACGGATGACGAATACATCGGCCGCATCGTTGACATCATTCCCACTGGAGCCAACGATGTCTATGTCGTCAAGACATGCCAGGGCCATGCCGTCGAAGAGATACTGCTTCCGGCGATTGCCTCGGTGGTGTTGGCTGTGGATGTCCCCGGCAAACGCATGCGGGTTGACGTTCCGGACGGATTGATCTGAGGGCCGCGCCATGAAATTTGTGGCTCTGACCATTTTCCCGGAACTGATGCATGCCTTCTGGGAGAACGGTATCCTGCGGCGGGCCGCGGCCGATAAGATCATTTCGACGAATGCCGTCAACATCCGTGATTTTTCTGAAGGCCGCCATCGGGTTGCCGATGACAGGCCCTACGGCGGCGGTTGCGGAATGGTAATGAAGCCGGAACCGCTGACCAAGGCCGTTCGAGAGGCCAAACAGCTTGCGCCGAAGGCCCCGATTGTGCTAATGGCGCCGCAGGGAAAACGTTTCGACCAGGCCACGGCTCAGAGCCTGGCTGAAGCGCCCGGTATCATTTTTATCTGCGGCCGCTATGAAGGCATCGATGAGCGGGTTGTCGAACAATTTGTCGATCTGGAGCTTTCCATCGGCGATTTCGTTCTAACCGGCGGCGAATTGCCGGCCATGGCTGTGATGGATGCCGTGACCCGGCTGTTGCCGGGCGCGCTGGGCAACGAGGATTCGGCCGGTCAGGACTCGTTCAGCCACCAGCGCCTCGACTGCGGCCATTACACCCGCCCGCCACGTTTTGAAGGGCGGACGGTGCCGGACGTGTTGCTGTCCGGGCATCATGAACAGATTGCCGACTGGCGGCGCGCAGATGCATTGATGCGAACCCTGGTGCGGCGGCCCGATTTGCTCCGGCAAAAGCCGCTGGATTTGCCGGAGATCGCGTTATTGGAAAAATGGCGGCGTGAAATTGAAGAACTCCTCCGCAGCCAACGTGACGGTGGCGCTGATCCACCATCCGGTGGTGGATAAAAACGGAAAGACCATTGCGGCGGCCGTTACCGCATTGGACCTGCACGACATCGCCCGGTCTGCCAAAACGTATGGTGCGGGAGCGTTTTACGTGGTCACGCCGCTTGAGGATCAACGGGAGCTGGTACGGCGGATCATCGATCACTGGGTGACCGGCGTGGGCGCGCAGTACAACCCGGATCGTCGGGCGGCATTGAGTTTAATCCGGATGCAACCGTCGCTGCAGGCCATGCTCAGGGACATGGAAAATGAGCATGGCGCCAGACCCAGGGTGATCGCCACCAGCGCGCGAAAAACCGGAATCAGCCTCAGCTACCCGGATCTGGCAGCCCTGGCCCGAGACGACCGACCGCTGGTCCTGCTGTTCGGAACAGCCTGGGGTTTGGCGAATGAGATAATACAAGCGGCCGATCATCGACTGGCGCCGATCGATGGAGATGGAGACTACAACCATCTTGCGGTTCGATCGGCGGTGGCCATTATTCTGGATCGGCTGCTGGGTCGTACAAATGAATAGAAGTGGTTTTAAAACAAATAGATTCTTCAACCAAGCGCGGCGAACGACAGTATCAGATTGGATCGAAATGGCCGCCATCAAGGAGACCGAGTCATGAATGTCATCGAACAGTTGGAAAGAGAACAAATGCGCATGGATTTGCCGGCCTTTTTACCCGGCGACACGGTGCGCGTCCATGTAAAAATTCGCGAAGGAGACAAGGAGCGCATCCAGGTGTTTCAGGGTGTCGTGATCTCCAAGCGCAAAGGCGGCGCAAACGCCACCTTCACGGTGCGCAAAGTCTCCTACGGCGTGGGGGTGGAACGCATCTTCCCGTTTCACTCGCCGATCATAGACAAGGTCGAACTGGTGACCCACGGACGCGTCCGCCGTGCCAAAATCTACTACCTGCGCAAGCTGCGCGGCAAGGCTGCCCGTATCCGCGAAAAACGGATGAGGTAGCTTTCTGGAGGATATCGGCTCCACACACCGATTCACTACGGCCGGCCGGGAACCAATTCCGCCGGCCGTTTTCTTCGTAACCAACCTAATACGACACGCATACCTCGAACTCCGTTGTATTGGATGCTGCACGGGCAATAGCAAGTAGGTTGGGTTGAGGAACGAAACCCAACGCAATATAAATTTAATCTCTTGATATCCCACATGATTTTCTGATCAACCCCGCCGAATAGCATTTTTCTTAAATTATTTGAATTTATACCTTGACTTTTTTGTTAGGTTACCTTACTATAGATTCATGAACGAGTTGCAAGATTCTTTTAACCGCATGCAGGATATGGTTCTGGCCATTGTGGACATGATCAACTCCGGGCATAAAAATGGCGTGGACTATGGGACCGGCGACTATCTCTCACCTGTCGAAGCCCACACCATCCAGGCCGTGGGTGACAACCAGGGGCTGAATCTGACCGCCCTGGCCAAGGCCATGAATGTGACCAAGGCCACCATGTCCGAACGGGTCAAAAAGCTTGCCAGGCAAGGTCTGTTGCGAAAGTCCAGGGCCCTTGATAACCGCAAGGAGATTCTCCTTACCCTGACGGAGCAAGGCCGCATTGTCCACAAAGGCCACGAGGAGATGCACCGGAAAATGTTTAAGCTTTTCGCGTCACACTGCGGCGACCAGACGGAAGAACAACTTGAACTTTTCAACCGGGCCTTTGGCGATTACCTATCTCTGGCCCGGTCCATTGAAAGACGAGAGAAAACAGATTAGTGGCGAAACCCTTTTTTTGCCCTTATTGTTAGTTTGGCTAACTAACATAAATGAGTCAACATACTAACCAAGGAGAGAAACAATGAACGACACATTCGTGGAAAAAGCCAAAATATGGGATTCCAATCCTCAGGTCATAGCCCTGGCCGACCTGTTCGCGGCCGAATTGAACAAGATCGTCCCGGATCACAGCGGCCTCGCCATCCTGGAGTTCGGTTGCGGTACGGGCCTTGTCGGACTCAGGTATGCTGAAAAAGCCGCCTCTCTGGATATGGTCGACACCTCCCCGGCCATGCTCGATGTACTGCGAGCCAAGGACGAGGCCGGGGCAAGCCATGTCACTGTCCATGAGGGAACGCTTTCGATGCTGGCCGGGCAGGCCACTGCGCCGGAGTCTGTTGATTGGATCATCTCCAACATGGCCCTGCACCATGTTGAGGATATCCCGACCCTGATCGGAGACATGCACCGACTGATCAAACCCGGCGGCCGCGTGACCATCGGCGAACTGGAAACCGAACCCGGGACCTTTCACGCGCCGGATGTCGTCCCTCACAACGGCTTTGATCCCCAGCAGCTGTTCCGACTCTTTGAAAAAGGTGGATTCACCCCAAACAAAACCCATACCTTCCTGACCACACCCAGGGAGGACAACGACGGCGTAACCAGAACGTATAGCACCTTCATCCTTGACGCAATGCGTTTATCTACCAAATAGGAGGCCGCAATGGATCATTTAAAAGCCAAGTGGGTATCTAGGCTCTTTAGGTTAAAACCCGCAATTAAAAACAGCGTCGATAAGCACACGTATCAAAAAACAGTAGACTCTTTTGAAGAGCACTATAGTGAAATTGATGCCCGTGTAAATCAGGAGAAAGGTATATTGGCGTTCTGGAGAATATTTTCAATCACCGGACTTGCTCTTTACAAGGCACTACAGCCTGAGTATCAAAATCAAGAAGAATTGATTGAAAAAACACACGATATCCTGTGGAAAGGACCGATGAACAAACTGACTCGCTTTTTAGCGTTTTTCATACGTCGAAGCAGAGATCCTTTTCATCTTTATCTGCAAATATTGGGTCCGAAAAATGAATGGTTCTTTCCCTGTCCTCCCTGGGAAAAAGTAAGTGTTGAAATACAAAACGGCATGGGTTGGCACCAAAAGAAATGTCCGCTCGCAGACTTCTTCAAAGAAGAAGGTGTCTTGGAATTGACAAAAGCTTACTGTGATATGGATGAACGAATCGCTGAGCTTTTTCCAGAACATATAGAGTTAAGAAGGCAAAAGGCGATGTGCCAAGGAGATGACTGGTGCGATTTTTTGTACTACAGAAAATAGCCGGATTATATAGACTGTGTTGAATTAGCACAAGCCATCTCCTATCCGATGTTTAAGCCTCGGCACGGTGCACCAGTTTGCCTGCAAGGAGGTAACTGCCGACATAGGCAACCATCAGAACGACCAGTTTAATCAGCAACCAATAGAGGAAAGGGTTGCCGTTTGAGATGCCATTTACCGTGGTGATGAACAGCCCGAAAATAACCGGGAAGGCTGTCAGCAATAGAACACCCCGACGTTCGACGGGCCTTTGGAGCGCCCATATCAAAAGAAATGTCCAACCGGTCATCATCGATCCCCCGAGCAGCATGAGCTGCCGGGTCTGGAAATCGGGTGTAAAGTCGGGGGTGCCGACCAGCAGGGCATATACCTGCGGAACCAGCAGTCCCAGTGACCAGAGGGCATCGGCCCCGATACCCAGCCAGTAGGTCAGTTTGATCGCCACCATGCGTTTACCGTCACCGGTCGTGCTTTCCGGCGTTGTGATGCTATCACTGGATTTAATAGTTTCTGTCAGTGTTGTTGCCATGGTATCACCTCTCTTTTTATTTTGAATGTTCATTACGCTTCTCATGCTGTCCGGAGCAGCCTGCGGATGGGGGCTTTCCAAAAGTTTGCCCCATCTTAAGATTTCGTTTTTTGCTGAACTTTCCGGCTGTCAGCTCAGCTCGGATAGATCCGGCCAGAAATCGACGGTGGCGGCATTGATCGCCAGGGGCTTGCCGGTATGCATGTCCAACAGCACATGGATCACTTCAGCATCGGCAATGAGTGTGTCACTGCCACGCAAGTATACTTTTTGTTTCATGGTGAAGCTTTTGCGGCCTTTGCCGGCAACGCCGGTTTCGATGCTCAGAACCTGCCCAATCACGGCGCTCCGACGATAATTGATATTGACATTGACGGTCACGTGAGTGATGCCCCGCTCGTGCAACGTATCGATCAGGCCGTTTTCTTCAAAATAGTGCCAGCGCCCCTCCTCTAAAAATTCAAGGTAACGGGCATTGTTCACATGATCGAAATGGTCCAGGTGATAGCCCCTGACTTTTATTTCTGAAACGGTTTTCAAGGGTACGTCCTTTCTGGTTTCGGGTTCGACAGTGTGGTCAACGATAATGCCAGGGTCGTGCCAATATAATTAAACGCTGTATATACATGTAGTTATGACATTATAAGCTATTCGATGTTGCGAAATATAACGAATTTGATTTGCATTATTAGTGAAAAATAGTAATATCGTTAAATATCGCAGAATCAGATTGGAGTCTGAAAAGACACGACGCTTCGCCAGGGAGAGCGCTTTATGGCAGTGAATGAAAACGAATTTTTCCGCCAGGCGACTTTACGGATTTGCAGGCACCTGGACATTGAAAAAGGGCTGTCCGCCTGCCTGCGCTACCTGTCAACAATCATGCCGGCAGACATGATTTGTCTGGAGATTTATGAACCGGACATCCGCGCCTTGCGAATTATCGCCAAGGCCTCACTTGCGGAGTACGGGAAAACGGACTTGCTGATTCCCCTGGATCAAAAGGCCCGGGGCATGATGGAAAAAATCTATCGCCGATTTAAAAAATCCGTGTGGCTGGACGCCGTGGCGATAAACGACCCGAATACCGATCCGGTGGCGCCTCTGGTTCTGGAAATGCTGCAGGCCCCCGGATCGGCCCTGATGCACATGGTTCTGGAAACCGAAGGCCGTCCACTGTGCAGCCTGATGATCGTCGCCCAAGACAAGCGACGATTTACTGATGAGGATGCCCGCCTGCTATCCTTGCTGAAAGAGCCCTTTTCCGTGGCAATGGCGAACGCGTTGAAACATCGCGAGGTGCTGCACTTCAGGGAACTGCTGGCTGACGACAACCGGTTCCTTCAGCGCCAGCTGCTGAGTCTGTCCGGCGATCAAATTATCGGTGCAGATTTTGGATTGAAAAGCGTCATGGAAAAGGTGCGCCAGGTTGCCGCCCATGACAGCCCGGTCCTGCTCCTGGGAGAAACCGGGACAGGGAAAGACGTTCTTGCCAACGCCATCCACTATTCATCCGCGCGGCGTGAGGCCGCATTTATAGCGGTCAATTGCGGAGCCATTCCGGAAAACCTTATGGACAGCGAACTGTTCGGTCACGAGAAAGGCGCCTTCACCCACGCTGCCAGCCGCCGCAGGGGATTTCTGGAGATCGTCTCGGGGGGTACTCTCTTCTTCGATGAAGTCGGGGAGGTCAGCAAGAAGATGCAGATGGATCTGCTGCGCACCCTGGAAGAGAAGATGATCTACCGGGTGGGCAGCCGCACGGCCGTACCCGTCGATTTCAGACTGGTGTCGGCCACCAGTCAAGCGCTGGATGAGAAGCGCAGCGATGGCAGCCTGCGGGAAGATTTTTTCTACCGCATCGGGGTGATCGAGATCAAGATTCCCCCTTTACGAGACCGGCGTGAAGATGTGCCCCTTCTCGTCGAGCACTTCTTGAGGAAATACGGTCAGGAGACCACCAAGCAAGTCGAACAGGTCACCCCCGCTGCCATCGAGAGGCTGATGCAATACGATTGGCCGGGCAATGTGCGCGAGCTTCAGAACGCCATCGAGCGGGCCGTGGTCCTCTCCCGCGGGGCAACTTTGCACCAGGCGGACTTCGCCTTTTTGACCCCCCCCGCGGTGAGTTTACCGCAGCAGACCGGCACCCTGCGACAACGGGAGAAGCGATACGTTTACGAGGTGCTCTGTGACAATGCGTGGAACATCACCCGCTCGGCCGCCGTATTGGGTATCAACCGGGTGACCCTGCATAAGAAGATCAAGCGATACGGGTTCGAGCGCAAATTAGGGTAAGCCTGCATGGTTTCCAAGGAGATCTCAATCCAGGTCATAGCGCTGGGGCCGATGGATGATCGCCTACTGTCGATCGTGGCGGCAAATGTTTTCGCCGTATACGGTCTGTCAGCCCAGGTCGGCCGGGGGGGGGATGTGCCCCAAGCCGCCTACGACTCCCACCGCAATCAATACGACGTCGCCGTCCTCCTGAAACATATTGAAAACCGGCAGGCAGTGGCGGCAAACCGGCAGGCCGTGGCGGCAAACCGGCAGGCCGTGGCGGCAAACCG
>JBNKKC010000160.1:0-172107 GCA_050291625.1 Desulfobacteraceae bacterium | reverse complement strand
GTTGGCTATCGGTTTTTCTTGGCAGCTAAACCATGCCTTACAAGGGGGCTCTTTTTCAATATTTTAATGAATTACTTCATTTCAAAACCGTTTTTGGACAAGAGTGGTTAAAGGTTTAAGTTAAGGATGGAAATCTATTTTATCGTCTAACCATATAAAGCGTTGGTAGGGCAAATACAGATCGAAAGCAAACAATCAATCTATGGAATTAACCCTTGCCTGGCGCAACATTTGGCGCAATCCCCGTCGCACGGCGGTTATTTTGACCGCCGTCATTATTGGGGTGTGGAGCATGATATTTTTAGGCGCACTGATGCGGGGAGTCGCCGACGGCATGATCCAAAACGGCATCCATACCCTTACGGGCCACGTGCAGATCCATCAACAGGATTATCCCGACGATCCTGTGGTGGATCATCTTATTAAAAATCCACGTGCCGTGATCCAAACGCTGGCGGAAGTACTTCCGCCTCAAAGTCACTGGAGCCGGCGGGTACGGGTCAATGCGGTGGCCAACAATGCCCGTCACAGCACAGGCGTGAATCTGGTGGGCATCGACCCCGCCCGGGAGAGCGCCGTCTCATTTATCGGATCCAGTGTAACCCAGGGAGACTATCTGCACCCTGATGATAACGTTGGCATTCTAGTGGGCAAAGCCCTGGCAGAACAATTTGAAACCGCCATCGGCCGCAAATTGATTTTAATGACTCAGGACAGCCAAGGCGACATTGCTTCACGGGCCTTTCGCGTTCGCGGCATTTTTCAAGCTGAAATGGAAGCCACTGAAAAGACTTATCTCTTTGTGACCCGGGCGGCCGCCCAGCGCCTGCTCAAAATAGATGATGCCATCAGTGAAGTGGCCATCCTGCTGCCCAAACATGGAATGGCCCAGGCGGTTGCCGCCCAACTTCAGGGACGGCTAGGCCAAAGCGATCTGCGCGTGCGCTCCTGGCAACAGATCTTGCCGCTGATAACGGCAGCGCTGGAGCTATACGATCCCATTTTGCTGATCTGGTTCGTGGTGGTCTTTGTGGCCATGGGTTTCGGCATCGTCAATACGACCTTAATGGCCGTATTTGAGCGCATGCGAGAATTTGGTTTGCTCAAAGCCCTGGGCATGCGGCCGTGGCGGATCATCCGCGGCATATTAACCGAATCACTGCTGATTTTAATCTGTGGCATGCTGGTCGGCAATCTGCTGGGTTTGCTCTCCTGCTGGGCGCTCAGCTTTAACGGCATCGATTTATCCGCTTTGGCCGAGGGCGTGGAATACGCGAACATGGCGCGCATTATTTTTCCCAAACTGTGGCCCAAAGATCTGATCAACGCAAACGCCGTCGTCCTGATATTGGGGCTGTTGGTGAGTCTCTACCCGGCCATCAAAGCGGCCCGATTTCTACCGGTAAAAGCGTTGGCCTATAACTGACGCTCCACTTTTAGTGAAGCAAACTTAAGTGCTATTTCAATCACATTTGGAGGGAAGTATATTGAGTTAGAAGACACGCGAGTTTAAAGATTAAAGTGTAAAGTTTAAAGGGAAGGTATTGTGTCGATTAGAAATATGCTTGGCTGTTGTTGGCCACATTAGCCGCATACCTACCATATGCCTGGGTTTTGACAGTTTGTCAATCGACCCCCAACAACACCTTTAAACTTTAACCTTTAAACCGGGTACTTATCCAGGACAATTGAACCAACCCTCTAAGATAGCAAACGCATCAAAGCTAAAGGAGCGCTCCAATGTCAAACATCGTCGTTTGCCAGGATGTGGATAAAACTTACCAGCAAGGCAAGGTGGAGGTGGCGGCTTTGCGTGGCATCGATTTGCGGGTGAAGGCCGGCGGCTTTGTGGCCATTGCCGGCCCCTCGGGGTCGGGTAAAACCACCCTGCTCAACTTGATCGGCGGTCTGGATCGCCCCGATGGGGGCCGCATCGAGTTCAACGGCAGCGACTACACTATGCTCAATGACACCCAAATGGCTGAACTGCGTTTGCACCACATCGGTTTTGTATTCCAGTCTTACAATCTCATCCCGGTCTTGTCTGCTGTCGAAAATGTGGAGTATGTCATGCTTTTGCAGGGGGTGCCATTGAAGGAGCGACGTCAGCGGGCTTGTCGGATTTTGGATGAAGTGGGGCTGGAAAACAAATACCACCGACGACCGGCGGAGCTCTCCGGCGGACAGCAGCAACGGGTGGCGGTAGCCCGGGCCATCGTTTCCAATCCTTCTATGGTGCTGGCTGACGAACCCACCGCCAACCTGGATTCCAAAACCGGCGAAGAGCTGCTCCAAATAATGACCGCTATGAATACCCGACGGGGGGTGACGTTTATCATCTCCACCCACGATGAAATGGTGATGGCTTACGCCCGGCGCATTGTAGTGATTCATGATGGGCGCATTGCCGACGATCAAAACAAAGGTCAGGCTGCATGAGGGGTCATATCAACGGCGCAGCTAGGGATGGTCGAGGGCGCCCCAACTCGCCCCGGCGTTTTTATGGCGGCGCGGTGTTGTTACTGGGGCTTGGACTTTTCGCCTTATTCCTGCCGGGCCATGTACAAGGTGCGGACAAGCCGGATATTCAATCCCAAGGGGGGGGGCATCTGCGCACCATCGGCACCCTATCCTGGTTTGATGATGCCTCCATCTATTCTTTAAGCGATCAACACAGCCCCTTTTACGACGGTCAGGCTGAGTTGCGACTGAAAAACCAGCTCTTTCTGGGCTCACGCTGGCGCTTGGAGACCCACTACGAAGCGGTGTTGCTGCGCGGCGACACGCGCGAAGCCGACAGCCAACTGCGTGCCCGCCTGCCCGCGAACAGCATTGACTTGTTTATCCACAGCCCAACGGCTAACGATGACCGTCGCTTGATGAACCTAACGCATACCATCGACGATGGAGATGACCAACTGTTCTACCACCGCCTGGATCGCCTCAACGTGACCTATGCCGGACCCCGCAGCACGGTACGCGTGGGGCGCCAGGCCTTAACCTGGGGCAACGGCCTGATTTTCAATCCCATGGACCTGCTCAACCCCTTTGCTCCCACCACGGTTCAACGTGATTACAAAATCGGCGAAGACATGGTTTTTTTACAGTTGCCGGTAAGAGATGCTGAGGTTCAACTTCTTTATGTACCGCGACGTGATCTGGAAAGCGGGCAGATAGAACCGGATCAATCCTCATATGCAGGCAAATGGCATTTTCCGATCCAATTCATCGAAGTGGATGCCATGGCGGCCCATCACTACGGTGACTCGATATGGGGCGTTGGCTTTATCGGCAATTGGGGTGGAGCCTTGTGGCGACTGGACACCCTTTACACCCTTTTCGAGGCCGATACGGAACGCGACGGATTCTGGCAGGTTGTGGCCAACATCGATTACGCCTGGCAGTGGGGCGGCAAAAATATCTACGGCTTGCTTGAATATTTCTACAATGGAGTGGGCCGGGATGAAAATTATATTGAGGCACAGAGCGATCCCCTGATATCAGAGCGGTTGCAGCGCGGCGAAATGTTTACATTGGGCCGCAGCTATCTGGCCGGCCAAATTCAAGCGGAGTTCCACCCTTTGCTGCAAATACGTTTGGCGAGCATTGTCAACCTGACCGATGGGTCAGGCATTTTTCAACCGCAAATGGCATGGGATATCCGTACGGACTGGCAATTGATCCTGGGGGCCAACCTTTACTGGGGTGGCGCCGACACCGAATATGGAGGCTACGAAACCCAAGCGGGCCTGACACCCGTAAAAATCGCACCCGCGGATAGTGTTTACCTTTGGTTGACCTATTTTTTCTAGAAATGACTTCATCCTGAGTAAATATCCTGGCTTAGAGAGCCAGGTCTTGGGTCAACCCTTTGAAGGAGATGGGTTCAATACGTGGTGCCAGCGAAGGCGCCATTGCGCTTTGCTGGTCTATGGCGTCCCAACAGGCCGGCACAGAGGCCGGCCCTACTGAATCAGTGCTTGGCCAGGCAGATGATCTTCGTAGGGCCGGGCTCTGTACCGGCCTATGCCGACGATGTTAAACCAAAACCGCCTGTCGGTAACCCGGCCATGAGGATCAGGTTACTTTTTGTAAATGAAGATAAAAAATTACGGCGGGAATCACTCACTTCAAATACTTGACGCCATCAAGGCTATGCCCTTATGATAGTCAGGATGGTGCCTGTTGGCCGTGTGGGACACGATATTGATAGAAGCGGCCTGCAGCGACGAACGGACCGTATTCAAAGGCATTATGAAAGTCAGTGCCGGCGACTGAGAGACTGATTTTAGATAAAGAATTCTTTTAATTAGCCGATATCGCGTAAATGAACTCATAATGGAGAGTGCCTCATGGGGAGCAACAACCTTGTTTTTTTAGAAAATTTGGAGTGGTTTGATGACTCCGGCCAGGAATTGGTTCATCGCCTGCCTGAGGAGGGGTCCGGTGAAATCAAATGGGGTGCCCAGCTCACGGTAAGGGAGAGCCAAGTCGGTGTCTTTTTTTACAAAGGCAAAGCCATCGAAGCCTTTGGCCCCGGTCGCCACACCTTGAAAACAGGCAACATTCCCATACTCACCAAAATTGCCAGCCTGCCCTGGGCCATGAGCAGCCCACTGCGGGCTGAAATATACTTCATCAACATGAAGGTGTTCACCAACCTGAAGTGGGGCACCCGCGACCCCGTGGCATTTAAAGACGACGAGTTGGGCCTGATACGATTGCGCGCATTCGGTATTTTCAACCTGCAAGTGGTCCAGCCGGTTCTTTTTATCAATCGCATGGTGGGTACACAGGGCATCTTTACCACCGAAGGGGTGGAAGAGTACCTTAATCGGGTGATCGTCTCGCGTTTTAATGACTACATGGGGGAAACCATCGACTCGATTCTGAGCCTACCGGCCAAGTACGATGAGTTCTCTGAAGCTTTGGCGGAGCGTCTGCGCCAAGATTTCAAGCATTTTGGTCTGGGTTTGGCCCAGCTTTATATCAACTCCATCACGCCGCCACCGGAAGTGCAGCAGGCTATTGATGACCGCAGCCGCATGGGTGTTTTCGACGACATGAACAAATTGATGCAGATGAAAGCGGCCATGGCCATGGAAAAAGCCGCAGAAGGAGAAACCAGTGGTGAAGGCATGGGCGCCGGCATGGGTTTGATGATGCCGGCCATGTTGGCGCAGTACTTCACCGGCCAGATGCCCCAAAAGCCCGCGGACGGCGGGTCCGGCGGCGGCCCGGCGCCGGGTGGTCCCGGCGGCAGCACCCCGTGTGCTGAATGCCGGCATGACATCCCCCTGGATGCCAAGTTTTGTCCCTTGTGCGGCCACCAGCAACTGGTCTTTCAGCAGTGTACCCACTGCGGCAAAAATCTCACCACCAATGCCAAATTTTGTTCGCGCTGCGGGCTTGCCGTGGAAGAAAAACCGCAACCGAAAAAATGCCCCGCTTGCGGTGCTGAAGGATTGGGGGATGCGAAGTTTTGTGCGGAGTGTGGAGAAAAATATTAGAAGTGGTACTGAAACGCCGTGACCCATTTTATTATTGAGCATCAGTGTCCCCAATGCGGGGCGCCGGCGGAACTGGAAGAGACCGACAGGTTGTTTGAATGCAGCTTCTGCAAGGTCAACTCTTATCTGAGCGCGCCCAAATTTTTCCGCTACACCATTCCGCACCACGCGCCTGCCGGCAAAGAGATTGTCTATTTCCCCTATTGGCGATTCAAAGGGATGCTCTTTTCCTGCACCCCCAACGGCATTGCGAATCGCTTTATCGATGTCAGCCAACAGGCCCGGCGTTCACCTCACTTCCCCATCAATATGGGGTTTCGCGGTCAAACGCAGAAGTTGCGTTTTGCGACAATAGAAGAAAGCGGTAGGTTCATCAAACCCGACGTTACCTTTAAGCAAGTGCTGGCCGCTTGGCAGGAACAGTACAGCGCCGGTCTTGCCAAGCCCATCCTGCATCAAGACCAAATCGGTGAAACCATCAGCTTGTTATATGCCCCCTTCTACCTCGACAAAAAAGTTATCGATGCCGTCCTTAACGAGCCGTCCTCTGAATCTGCTGCCGAGGAAATACCCGCGGATCTTCTCATCGCAGATAAGCCGAATTGGCCCATCCGCTTTTTGGCAACGCTTTGTCCCCAATGCGGTTGGGACCTCAAAGGTCAGCGTGACAGCCTGACCTTGAACTGCAACAACTGCCAAACCGTATGGCAGGCCAAACAGGGAAAATTGGACCCGCTTAAAACTGCGCATGTGGCCGAAAAAGGCGACGATTGGGTCTACCTGCCTTTTTGGCGCATCCAGGCCGATGTCAGCCACCTCCAGCTGAAAAGCTACGCCGATGCGGTCCAAGTGGCCAACCTGCCCAAGGTGGCCCAACCCGGCTGGGACCAACAGGTGTTCTATTTCTGGAGCCCCGCCTTTAAAGTGCGTCCCCAAAAATTTCTCAAACTGGCCACCCACATCACCCTCAACCAGCCGATCCAACGCATTGAATCCGGCAACCCCAAAGGACAGATGCATGTAGTCAACTTGCCTTTCCAGGAAGCCGTCGAGAGTCTCAAACTCAATCTGGCCAATTTCATGAAACCCCGAAGCCGCATGGTCAAACTCATCCCCCTGATCGATATTCAACCTCGCCGTTTCCTACTGATCTACATCCCCTTTAAAAAGGGCCCCCATGAGCTCATTCACCCTGACTTACGACTGGCGATCAATAAAAACACGTTGGCACACGCCGTGAACCTATAGTCCATCAGGTCGTTCATCGGTATGGCCGACAGCGCGTCTGTCGCAAACTGCGATGATGCAAAAACCATTTCGACTTTTCCGACCCTAATATTTTGATTGAACCGCCAGCGGTGTTGTGCTTTAATTTAAATGTTTTACAAGTTGGGAGCCTAGCTCATCATCCATAAGCTTGCGGCGGCTCAAGTGCATGCAGACGTAGCGTTTCCCAAAATTCAGATCTGATATCGCCAATACGCGAAGCCATCTTCCCCGCTTACAGGCTCCCGTGCAGCAAACTTCGTCTGCACCAAATTGTCGCTCAGCTACCCATCATGCCAGCTTTGACGGGAACCATTTCATGCGAACCGCGTAATCGTCGGCAATAGGAAAGGAGTACCCATGGCGGAAACCCAACAAGAGAAGCAGGTTTTTCGCAGAGCCTTGGTCCTTAAAATTCTGCGCCGGACCCTGGCTTTAGCGACCTTGGTTGTCCTGATTTACGGCCTGATCGCCGTTGTGTACGCCACCAAGACCATTTATAAAGTCAAAATGAATTATGCCGTGGTATTGGAACGCTTTGGCGGTATCCGCCAAGCCGTTACGGACGTCGGTTGGCATGTGCGCCTGCCCTTTTTCACACGCATTGAACAAGAAGTCTCCTTGATGAACCAGCGCCTTTTTTTAAGCGGCCAAGTGGAACCTATGCGTATCATTTCTAAAGGCAATGTGGCATTGTGGACCTCGGCCGTGCTCACCTATCGTATTCGGAATTTGGATACCTGGGCCATAGAAAACCTGGACCCTATGCAACTGCTCCAGGGTGATTATGATGGTATTGTTAAAGATCTGCTCCAAGCCGAACGGGTCAACCAACTGATCTCGGATCGCGAACAGATTAAAGAGAAAATTTTTGCGGCCCTCAAATCCCGTCCGATCAATCTGGGTGGCCCCACCTTGGAAAAGAAGTACGGGATCGAAATCGTCAGTTTTGTGCTCAAAGAGACGCGCTTTGGTGACAAACTAGTGGAAGCCACCGAAGAGAAAAAACGTCGCGAGCTCATCGCTGAAGCGGAAAACTATGCCGCCGACCAAGAGGCCAGCCGCATCCGCAAACTCTATTCTGCATACGTTGACGGTATTGAAGCGCTGCAAAAAAGCATTGGACAAAAAGACGGCACCACCGATCAGGCCATTTTACAATTTCTGACCCAGCAGAAGTGGGCCGCGGCTTATGAAAAAAACCAAATCGGCCAACACACGGTGGTGATCCAAAACACCCAGGGAGCACCCAACTTGACGCTGCCATCCGCATCGCCTGGTTCCTCGTCCAAGAAAAAGGAGTCAACCCGCAATGCCCCGACGGCAAACTAAAAAAACCACTTACGTTCGCTTGCCGGAGCAGCGTATTGAAGAGATCAAGCGGCTGGTGGCATTATGGCCCTATGAGACCAAGGCCTTTATGCGTGCACGACTGCACCAATACAAACCGCCGGCAGGATGGATCAATGCCATTTTGGAAACCTTGGTCTCATTTATCATGGATACGCCTCAAAAACGCTTTTTGGTACTTAAAGATCCACAAATTCTGACCGATTGGCAAAAACGTTTTGAACTGTCCGGACAGACCAACCCCCAGGACGCCTGGAATCGCATCCTTGAGAAAGAAGTGACCGCCAAAGATTATCTCTATCTGCTCTCTTTGCTGGACCATGATTTAAGCGATATCCATGTGCCGGTGGAGCTTCAAGAACTGTTTCAGCAAATTTACCGGGCGCATATTCGTAAAGAGTACGTTTCCGACAGTGCCGTTCCCAAAGCCCCTTTGCTGCTTGTCGTCGGTCCCAGCGGCAGCGGCAAAACATCGACAGTGGTTGAAGCCATTGAAGCCGTCATCTTCAGTGATCAGGTCCTTCCGGAGATTGATCTGCGCCAAAAAAAAGAGGAAGTATTGGCCAACGAATCGATCTGGAAGTCAGTGGAAGAGATCGACCCGGACCTGGCTATTGAAATTGCGCGCAGCAAACGCCTGAAATATTATAAACGCCTCTCGCGAACGCCCGTGATTCGATGGCTGTTTAAAAAACGCATCAGCCTGAATTTGTCGACCCTGGAGGCCCAAGGCATCATGGTCGACCATGCCATGGTCACACCCAACGACTACCAAACCGCACTGGCCGGAGAGCCAGGCAACTACTTTAAAAGGTCTTTGGGCGACGCACGCAAAACAACCATTCGCCATATTGAAGAGGCCCATAGTGCCTTCGGCCGTGTTGAGAGCCAAGGCAGCGGGGCCGAACGCCAGCAGCGGACCCTGATCGACACCTCCAATATCGTGCTGGATGAGATCATCAGCGGTAAAAGGGATTGTTTGCTGATTGCTACCAGCGATCAGCCGGAAAGGTTTGACACCGCAATCTACCGTCGCTTCGTCGAAAAAGGCAAAATCATCAACATCGCCGATTTTTGGAAAAACCCAACCAACCTCAGCGCCGTGGTGCGTCTGGAGCTTAAACGACACAACATTACGGTGATCCATCCCCCGGCACAAATAACCGATACCGGCCAAAGGGCAATTACCCAAGCCGATTTGGACAAATCCGTGGAGCTCATCTACACTGTTTTTGAGGACCGCACGCTGAAAGTCATCCCTTCCTATGTGCGCAAACTGATATCCTCCATCGTCGATATCAAAAACGATTTCCGACCGGACTATCTCACGGATTCACTGCTTGTGCGCCAAGCGTTCGAACTGGTTGCCCAGAACTCCTATGGTGATCTGTACAAAAAGGTCATCGATCGGATGGACCGCAAAGTGCCTTGGGAAGAATATGTAGGTGGCATCAAAGACACTTTTTCAGAGATGGCCAACAATTGCCTCTTCTACCATGTCGAAGAGGAAAAAGGTGTGGTACTCAACGGCCCTCCCGGCGGGGGCAAGACCTTTCTCGCACGAACCTGGTTGAGCGAGAACAAGGATGTGCATGACATCACCACCAGTGCCAGCGCCCTGCAGGATCCGGTCAATCCCATCGATGGTGCGGTTGATAACCTTGAAAAGGTGTATGACATCGCTAAAATGATTGCCCCGACAGTGGTTTTTTTTGATGAAGGTGACGCTTTAGCGCCCAAACGCAGCCAATCCGGCGGATCGCCGTCGGACAAATTGACCAATAAATTCCTCAGCCTCATCGATGGCGAGATCCCGTTGCACCGCGTTTTTACGGTGCTCACCACCAACCGGCTGGACATTCTGGATCCTGCGCTGATTCGTTCCAAACGTCTCAAGGTATTGGAGGTTTCCGGCCAATTAAGCGGCAAAGACATTGAAGAGATCATTGACAGCACTTTAAAAGATGTGCCCCTGTCAAAGGATTTGGCGGTTCGAAATATCCTTGAAGCCGCCCAAGGGCTGTGCAATACCCCGGCCGACTACACCGCCTTTGTGGAAAAAGCTCGCGCTTTGCGCCGCACCGAATTTGAAGTGCTGATGCACTTCCGCCAGCTGGCCTACGCGGACAAAGAGATCAAGGCCAACTTTATCAAATTCAACTTTAAAACCCTTATGGGCATTTTGGAGGCAGTGAACATCGCCGCCTCCTTGCGCACCGAGATAAGGGCTCAGCCCATGCGCCTGATCGACCATTACGACACGATATGCAAAGAGCTGGAAAGCATCGACAACGCGTCGCAATACCCTTTGATGCGCTCCCATCTGAATTCGGCCAAACAGGAAATCGCCCAGAGCCCGGTCAAAAAAGGCAAAGTCCAATTGGATGATTTTCTTGAAGCCGAGTTGAGTCAGGAACCACAGGTGGGTTTTATCATCGGTGTGGGCGCCAGCGACGTCAGTGGCGTCCTGCTGCCCATTGCCACGAGTCTAACCTACCGTGTCTCCTCACAGAGTGTGATGGTTACCGGTGCCGTCTCATCCTCGTCATCGGCCGCGGCCGAACTTGATATGGCGGTACAGATGACCCAACAATCAGCCCAAGAAGCCCTGACCATGGTGAAAAATTATCTCCAGGGGCTTGATCCAAAAGTCAGCACCGCCCGCTTGCTGGGTGACTTTTTAGAAGACTACACCCTGCATCACCAGCTGCTGTCGGCATCCTATAATGTGGGGGGGCCTTCCGCCGGCTACGCACTGGCCATCAACACCCTCTCTGCGATCATGCTGATCCCCGTTTACAACGACTTCGGTATCACCGGGGCCCCCTGGACCAAAGGTGTTAAACCCGGTGAAGTCGGCGGTTCGGTGATTATCGGCGGTCACAAGAAAAAGACGGAAAAGGTACTCACCCATCTGCGGCGTATGTATATGCCGTTGAAAAACTATATTGACCTGGAGCCCGAGTTCCTGGCCGGCTATTGGAATAAAAACAAAGATGTACTGGGCGTTACCCACTTTGGTGATTTGATACCGGAAGTATTATGGCTGGATCATGCTTATGAATCGAAGTTGTTGGAGCTGATCAACTTACGCATCAGTTATAAACTGGGTAAATACGAAAACAAGGAAAAACCCAGTGTTACCAAGCAGCGTATATTGACGATCAAAGAAGTGCTGCGTGCTCAAGTTGAAAAAGAGTTGAGCAGTCGCCTGGCTGCCCTGAGACGGTACCTGCGCAGCCCGGCACGCGATCCCCACCTGTCCATGCAAGAGATCTACCGCACCAAAACCGTCGGCACCGGCAAATGGGCCGAAACCTTAAAAGAGCTGGCAAAACAATTTAAAAAACGCCGAATCCTCAAAGCTGAAAAAGAAAAATAAACAGCTTCACCAACGCTTTGTCATGGGTTTTGGGAGGGCGATGGGGGTGGATCGAGCACTGAACCGCGAAACCAGGAGAAATAGACACCTGTCAGGCATAGGGCGGCCGAAATCAGAAATACCGTGCGGATGCTTTTAAGAAACTGGCCATAGGTCTCGGGGACGATGGGGTTGCGGCCGATGATCAGGGCCAGTACAACGGTGGCCATGGCCATGCTGAACATCTGTCCCAACAAGCGCATGGTTGCAACTGCACCGGAGGCCTGGCCATAATAGCGTTTTTCCACGGCGCCCATGATGGCACTCATGTTGGGTGAGCTGAACAGGGCAAAACCGGTGCCCAACAGAACCAGGTTGGCGATGATCAAACCCACTGCCGTGGATGTTCCCAGCATCGCAAAGAGTGAAACACCAACGACGGTGATGGACATCCCCGCGGTCGCAATCCAACGGGGTTCAACACGGTCCGAAAGCTTGCCGGCAAATGGAGACAACAGGGCCATCATGACCGGTTGGGCCATCAGGACGCTGCCGGTTGTCTGTGGTGACATGCCCTTTATGTATTGGAGATATAGGCTTAACAGAAAGGTGACCGCAAAGGTCGCCGAATAGTTGAGCAACGCAGCGAGGCTTGAAAAGGAAAAGGCCTTATTGCCGGCAAAGAGCTTTATCTCAAACACCGGAAAGGTGGCATGCAGTTGGTGATAGATAAAGATTCCCAGCAGGGTGATGCCCAGCAAAACCAGCCCCGCACCCATAACCTCGGGCAAACGCGTGGCGCCGTATACCAACGATAGGATGGCAAAAGTGTAAAGCAGACAGCCGCCGACATCAAGGCGTTGTCCGGGCTCCCCCAGCCATTCGCCGCGGAGAAAATAGAGGGTCAGCAGGAGTGAAAACAGACCCATGGGCAGCATGCTGAAAAAGATGGCACGCCAACCGAGATACCGGGTGATCAATCCGCCGGCGAAGGGTCCTGCCGAGAGGCCGATATAGACTGCCGCGACATAAATGCCGATGGCTTTACCGCGCTTGCTGGGTGGAAAAATCGAAGTCAATATGGCCATGCCGGTACTGACGAACATCGCTGCGCCCAGCCCCTGCAATACACGGGTGACGATCAGGGAAGTGGTTGATGAGGCCAATGCCGCAGCCACCGAGCCGATGGTATAGATCAAAAGTCCCGCGGCAAAAATTTTTTTGCGACCATGAATGTCGGCAATTTTACCGGCCGGAACAAGGCCCACGGCGACGGCCAGCAGGTAGGCCGTTGCAATCCAGCTCAACTGCACGGCATCCATGTTAAATTCCACCTGGATCGCCGGCAGCGCCACATTGACCGATGATATCATAAAGGGCCCCATGAATGAGGTCAGAGTGGCCACTATCAGGGCTGATCGCTCAAGAGCCGCATCGCCGCTGGATTGGGTAGAATGTTCCATATCGTCTGCTCCTGCTGTAGCATCAAGATTTGCTCAGAATTCCATAGCAAAATAATTGCCGATGATGCTGATCCGGCTGAAAAGACAAATTCTGCCGGATTGCTTTACTCTTCATTTTCATTGCCCAACAAGTGACGCCGCAACATATCCAGAGCCGCCATGGCAAAAATACGTTTGTTTAATAAACGCTGCCCAAACTGGAAATAAAAGGTGCGGGCAACGCACTGCTCGGGTGTGGACAAACCAATGCAGACCGTGCCCACCGGTTTTTCCGGTGAGCCGCCGCTGGGGCCGGCAATACCCGTGGTGGAGAGGCCGTAAGTGGCCCTTGCCAAGCGTCGGGCGCCTTGGGCCATTTGCTGAGCGGTCTCTTCATGCACGGCACCATGTGCCATCAGGGTCTCCATGGAGACACCCAAGGTATTGATTTTGGCATCATTGTCATAAGTGACCGCCGAAAGTAAAAAGTAATCCGAAGCCCCTGGGGTATTCGTCAACCAGTTGGCCAACAGACCACCGGTGCAACTTTCAGCCACCGCAAGGGTGGCTTTTTGTTTCAGCAGCATTTGGCCCACAGTGGCAGCCAAAGTTTGGTCCTGATCCGAAAACACAAACGGATCGAGCTGCCGGGTTACCCATTGGGACGCCTCGGCCAGAAGTTGCCTGCCTTGAGATTCGGCGGGTGTTCTCAAATACAGTTTAACCTGTATTTCCGGGAATTTGGCGCGTAAGCCCAGGGTAATTTGCGGATAATGCGTGGCAATGTCCGCCACTTTCTCGCCAACCGTCGATTCAGGCAGGCCGAAGGTAGAGAGGGTCCGGACCAGATTAAATTGACGGGAATCCCCAAACAACGCTTTAATAGCGGGCAATACCTTTTCAGCATACATTTTGTACATCTCCCGGGGCACGCCGGGCATGCAGTAAAACGTACATTTTCCGATTTTAATGCTGAAACCGGGAGCAGTGCCAATGGGATTGTATAGACACGCGGCACCTTGGGGTAGCATGGCTTGCTTGCGGTTGGAGGGTGTGCATGGGCGGCCGCGTTTATCAAAAAAGCGTTCGATGTCGGATAGTGCCTGCGCATCCAAATCCAACGGCACATCGGCGGCCAGCGCCATGGCCTCGGCGGTGCGGTCATCTACTGTGGGACCCAGCCCCCCGGTAACCACCGCAATGTCGGCCCGTTGGCTGATCTCGCGGATAACCGCCGTTAATCCATCCAATGCATCGCCCACGCAGTGGTGCCGGTTCACCACAATACCCTGCCGCTCCAAACGCTCGGCAATATGGGCGGAATTGCTATCCACCAAAGCACCCGTACGAATTTCATCCCCTGTGGCTAATATTTCAGCGAGCATGCGCTATCCTTAATGCTATTGAGCGTGTTTGCCTATTCAATCTAGATCCAAAAAAAAATGCGCGGATTCAATCTGCCAAAAAATCCGCCTCTGGATGAATAGGTCAGCAGGAATGGTGGCGTCAATAGGAAATAAAAAAGGCCTGCAATGTGTGCAGACCTTTGATCATTTAAGTGGAGGCGGCATCCAGATTCGAACTGGAGAATGGAGGTTTTGCAGACCTCTGCCTTACCACTTGGCTATGCCGCCAAAAAAAATGGAGCGGGAAACGGGATTTGAACCCGCGACTTCGACCTTGGCAAGGTCGCACTCTACCACTGAGTTATTCCCGCTCAGTTAGACTGCCGTAAATATCGACTTCTTTCGATCTTGTCAATAAAAAATCGATATTTACACGCTCTGCCCGAAACGGCAGTGTATAGTGAGGGTTCGAAATAACCCTAAGGCTTAAGCAGGCTTCGAAAACGTACAAAATAATCGATGCCGGACCACAGGGTTAACACCAATGCACCCCAAAGGAAAAACATACCCACCAGGTGAAAGTCGATATACAAATAGGAATAGTGCAGCAGCAGTGGGATCATGGCGGCGATTTGAAAGCCGGTCTTGTATTTGCCCAAATTCGAGGCAGACAAATCTAGCTTGTGCTGCGCGATGATGCTGCGCAGCCCGGTTACCGCCAACTCGCGCCCGATGATCACGCAAACCACCCATGCAGGCACACGCCCTAGCGCTGCCAGCATGATCATAGTCGAGGAGATCAGCAACTTGTCGGCCAACGGGTCCATCACCGTCCCAAAATTACTCACCATTCCTCTGCGGCGCGCCAGATGACCGTCCAGATAATCGGTGATGGCTGCGACACTGAACGTTAAAGCGGCTAAAAAGCAGGTGAATCGGTTGGGTGCATAGAGCAACACGACAATGATGGGCACCGAAATAATCCGAAATAACGTCAAGGCGTTTGGATTGCTGACGATGCTCTTGATATGATCCCGCAGCTGCATGGGCTGCCCCTTAAATGTATGAGTCGCCACGATTATTTGTCGGCCTTTTTCCAATCATCCAAGAAGGCCTGGATGCCTTTGTCTGTTAGTGGATGGGATGCCAATTTGCTCAGCACGTTGAACGGTATGGTGGAGATGTCGGCACCGATCAACGCCGCATCGAGCACGTGCAGGGGGTTGCGAATGCTGGCGACGATAATCTCTGTATCAAAGGCATAGTTGCTGTATATCTCGACGATCTGTTCGACCAGCAGCATGCCTTCCTGAGACAGGTCATCCAGGCGCCCAACAAACGGGCTGACGAAGGTTGCACCTGCTTTGGCAGCCATCAGGGCCTGCAACGGTGAGAAGATCAGCGTCACGTTTGTCTTGATCCCTTCTGAAGCCAGCAGGCGCGTGGCTTTCAGACCATCCACCGTCATCGGAACTTTGATGGTGATGTTATCGTGTATTTTAGCCAGGTCCCGCGCTTCGGTCACCATTCCGTCGGTTTCCAAACTGATCACCTCAGCGCTGATGGGACCGTCGACGATGCCGCAGATTTCGGTAATAATCTCTTTGAAATCACCTCCTTCTTTGGCGATCAGGGATGGATTTGTCGTCACGCCATCCACCATACCCATAGCATTGGCCTCTTTGATCTCAGCGATATTGGCCGTATCGATAAAAAATTTCATTGAGCAACTCCCTTAGTGATTTGGATGTTGTGTCGAAGCTTCAAAACAGCTCTCGCAATAATGCCATCAGCTGCATATGATAATCAGGCCCCTTGATCCGTCGCGTCTCTTTCCAGGTAGCGGTCCCGACAGCTCTCGCTGCAAAAATCGACTCGTTTGCCGTCCTTCATCAAAGAGACCCCTTTGCGTTGCACAAAATAGGTGCCGCAAACCGGATCTTTGATCATGACATCATCGATATGCCCGCCGGCAGCCTCCGGTGCGCTGGTTCGTTTTTCTGTTCCTCCACTGAACCAGGATTTGAGAGCGCGATATAAGAGCACCCCGGCTATAGCAAGTATCAGCAGCCGTACGAGCATTTTTCAATTTCCTGATCATCTGTAACCAACTGATTTAACAAATCTTGTACGCTCACTCCCAGAAGGGGATGCACGATAGTTGGGTCTATATCACATATGGGTTGCAAGACAAAGCGTCTTTTATGCATTCGAGGATGAGGCAAAATCAGCTCAACCGTTTCGAAAACAAGCTCCCCGTAAAAAATAATATCCAGGTCGATAATCCGTGGACCGAAACGCACTGTATCGGCCTTACGGCCGAGGCTGCACTGCACCTCCCGCATCCGGTTGAGCAGTTGGATTGGTTGCATTGACGTCTCAAGTTTCAGGGCTGCATTCAGAAACCAATCCTGCTCCCGGAAATCCACAGGCGCCGTCCGGTAAAAAGGAGATCGCTCGAGGAGGCGAATATCCGGATCCGACCGCAGCGCTTCGATGGCCCGACAGCAATTGTCGAGCAGATCACCGATGTTGGATCCGATGGATATGTATACCGAATGAGTCATGATTATCGACCGCTTGCTAATCCCACTGCCAAGCATCATCTGTTAACTCGCCTTTATATATGATGCGGGCGTCCCCTTCGAGGAATATCTCTTTGAAACCATTATTGGTTTGTAAATAAAAGACGCTCAATAGGCTTCCGCTTCGGGATCTGAGCGAAATAGGCGACGGCATTGATTTGCGTGCGGCCAGAACCAATGCACCGGCAACAATACCGGTGCCGCATGCAAGGGTTTCATCCTCCACCCCGCGCTCGTAGGTTCGCACAACCCATTGCTGCCCTTGCCGCCCAATGAAATTGACATTGGTTCCGGCCGGCGAAAAGTCGTCATGATGGCGAATGTGACGCCCGATGCCCACGACGTCTGCGGCCTCGATATCATCGACCTCTATGACGACATGAGGGACACCGGTATTCAGACGGTCGTAATCATACACGGCCTGATCAATCTTTAGCCGACATCCCAGCTCGAGATCACTGGGGTCTGTCATGTTTATCTTCACTCTGTCATCCAAGACCTGAGCCCGGATAACGCCGGCGATTGTTTCGAAAGCCATTTCCTTGCCGGCAATACCGTTTTGCATGGCAAATCGGGCCGTGCAGCGCGCACCGTTGCCGCACATCTCGGCAATGCTTCCGTCGGAGTTGAAAAAATTCCACTTAAAATCCGCGCTGCGGGAGGGTTCGATCAGAATCAGTCCATCGGCTCCGGCTGATATTTTGCGCCGGCAAACCCTGGCCGCAAATGCGGACAGATCGTCCGTCGGGATGATGTTGGTACGATTGTCGATAATGATAAAGTCATTGCCGCTGCCGCTCATTTTGTAAAAAGGGATTGTCATATTCTATCCACCCTGTCAGTAAAGCGATGGTTCACCCCAATGTTGCCATTTTTTTTATGCAACATCGGGGTTCATTTTACTTCTATTTCTACCAGGTTCGAATCCAGGCCCTGTGCACCGGATGACTCAAACGGCACCACCTTAAAGTGATAGAGATACCCGGCTTGAGCAGCGGCCTCGAATTTGATCGTATGGCGTCGCGCGCGGAGGGTGTTCATCAGTTTTTCGGTCCCGACCCTTTCGAAAATCATCGGGCATTCGGGGCACTCGGGTTTCAACATGGACCGCTTCGATTTCAGTACGCGGTAGCCCATGGCAGGTGATTCGCCACCTGGGTGGTGCCAGCTAAGCAAAACTCGACCACTGCTGTAAACCGCCGTCAGATCGGTAATTGTCGGCATGGGGGGTTGTTCGGGCGCCACAGGCGGCGCTTTTACACCGCAGCCTCCCCACAGCATCGCCCCCATAGCCGAAAGCATCAACAGCAGATAGAAGCAGTGTTCAGTCTTTATTTTCTTCATGGCAAAACGTCTCTTGGTCGTCCAGAGGGACTTGGCATGCCAGAAAACTTTGTGCCGATTCGATGGCTGCCCGAACATGTTTGGGCGCCGTACCACCGGCGGACAACCGTCGGGCGATCATATGCTCCAGGGTGAGATGATCGAAAACATCCTTTTTGATGGCCGTCGAAAAGGTCTGCAGCTCTTTCAGGGTGAGTTCGTGCAGCTCTTTGTTTTTGGACAGCGCAAAGGCAACCGCTTTGCCGACCATCTCGTGCGCCTTGCGAAACGGTATGCCCTGCCCCACCAGATAATCGGCCATATCCGTGGCATTCAGGTAGCCGACCGAAGCGGCCTCCCTCATCGTGTCGACGTTTACTTTGATACGTGGCAGCATTCGCTCATAGACCTCGATGCAGGCCCGCAGAGTATCGACGCTGTTGAACAACGACTGTTTATCCTCCTGCATGTCCCGATTATAACTCAATGGCAGGGATTTCATCAGCGTTAACACAGCCATCAGGTCTCCGATGACACGTCCGGTTTTGCCGCGAACCAATTCGGGGATATCTGGATTTTTCTTCTGGGGCATGATGCTGCTACCCGTAGCGAACGCATCGGGCAGTTCGATAAAACCAAACTCGGAAGATGACCATAAAACGAGTTCCTCGCTGATACGGCTGAAATGGACCATACAGATGCCGGCGGCGGCCAAAAACTCGAGAATGAAGTCCCGGTCTGCCACCGTATCCATACTATTGGCGCTGACAGCAGGAAAATCAAGCAGTTCGGCCGTGTACCGGCGATCGATGGGATAGGTGGTACCCGCCAGCGCGGCGGCTCCCAAAGGCATGACATTGGTGCGTTTGAGACTGTCGAGCATACGCTCGGCATCACGCTTGAACATTTCGTAGTACGCCATGCAGTGATGAGCCAGAAGAACCGGCTGAGCGCGCTGCAGATGCGTGTATCCCGGCATGACGGTTTCGGTATGCTGTCCGGCCAGATTCACAAAGGCACTGCATAGACGATACAGACCGTCGATGATGGCACGCGTTGCGCTGCGCAGAAACATCCTCACATCCAGGGCCACCTGGTCGTTCCGGCTGCGCGCCGTGTGCAGTTTTTGAGCGACCTTGCCCACATCCTGCAACAATCGGGCCTCGATGTGCATATGGATGTCTTCCAGGTTGTCGTTGAACTCGAAATTGCCGTGGTCCAGATCGCGATGAATGCGCCCCAAGCCTTCGACCAGTTGCGAGGCCTCTTCGTTGGTGATCACACCTGCTCTGGCCAGCATGCGGCAATGAGCGATGCTGCCCTTGATATCGTATGGATACAGCCGCTTATCGATTTGGATCGATGAGGTGAAGGATTCGACGATGACATCCGTGCCTTCTCCGAACCGTCCATCCCAGGGTTTTGTGCTCATTGGTCATTCCTTCTGCATCAATTGTCTAATCCTTAACCGCAGGGCGTTCAGGCGAATGAATCCTTCCGCATCTTTCTGGCTGTATACCGTATCATCCTCGAAAGTGGCATGGGCTTCACTGTACAAGGAGTGATCGGACTTGCGGCCGGCCACGATACAGTTGCCTTTGTACAGCCTCAATCGAACCGTACCGTCCACATGCCGTTGTGTATCGTCGATCATGCCCTGCAGCATCTGACGTTCCGGTGAAAACCAGAAACCGTTGTAAATCAGCTCGGCATATTTCGGAATGAGGCTGTCGCGCAGATGATGCACTTCACGATCGAGCGTAATGGATTCAAGCGCCATATGGGCTTGTCGTAAAATCGTTCCCCCTGGCGTTTCATATACGCCCCGCGATTTCATCCCCACAAATCTGTTTTCAACCAGATCCACGCGCCCGATGCCATGCTTGCCGCCAAGCCGGTTTAGCTCGGCAAGCATTTGGGCCGGTGTCAAGCTCTTGCCGTTGATTGTCACGGGATTGCCTGTCTCAAATCCAAGTTCGATGGTTTCCGGTGAATCCGGAGCAGCTTCGGGCGAAAGAGTCAGCGTGAAGATATCTTCCGGCGGTGCCGTCCACGGGTCTTCCAGAACACCTCCCTCATAACTCACATGCAGCAGGTTTCCGTCCATACTGTATGGCTTGGCGTGTGTGGTCGGCACATCGATGCCATGCTTTTTGGCGAACGCCATCAGGGCTGTTCTGGAATTCAGATCCCAGTCGCGCCATGGGGCGATAATCTTAATCTGCGGATCGAGAGCCAGGTAGGCCAACTCAAAACGCACTTGATCATTGCCTTTTCCGGTGGCCCCGTGGCTGACGCCATCCGCGCCTTCCATAGCGGCGATCTCCATCTGGCGTTTGGCGATAAGGGGTCTGGCAATGGATGTTCCAAGCAAATATTGCCCCTCATAGATGGCATTGGCGCGAAACATAGGAAACACAAAGTCCCGGACAAACTCTTCCTTTAAATCGTCAACGTAGGCTTTGACTGCCCCGGTTTTATAAGCGTTCTTTTCGACATTCGCCATGGAATCCGGTTGGCCCAAATCGGCTGAAAAGGTGACCACTTCGCAATCAAATGTCTCGATCAGCCATTTAAGAATGACCGAAGTATCCAAGCCACCCGAGTATGCCAATACGACTTTCTTAATCTTTGAACTCACGGTTTTTTCTTCTCCTTCTTCACATGATACGCAATCAACGACCGTCTCAATTTCAACCTTATGCGGTGGGCAGAACATCATCCAGGCATTGAATGAGGCCGTCGATTTCCGAGCGGCGGATAATCAACGGCGGTGCCAGCCGCAGGATATTGTCCTGGATGCAATTGATCAGGTAACCGCGTTCCATACAAGCAGTAACGATCGGCGCCCCCGGCTCTGACAACTGAACGCCGACCAAAAGGCCCTGCCCCCGCACCGATTCGATGACCGGGTGCCGGGACTGAAGATCTTCCAGCTGACGGCGCAAATAGTCGCCCAATTCACTGGCTCTGGACAGCAGATTATCTTCTTCCAGCAATTGCAAAACGCGCAGCGCCACCGATGTCACAATGGGCGTACCGCCAAAAGTGGACGCATGAGCTCCGGCGTTGAAAGCACTTGCCACTTTTTCCGTCGCCAGCATGGCACCGATGGGCAGGCCGTTGCCCAGCGCCTTGGCCAGCGTCATGATATCCGGAACAATGCCGGCATGTTCATGTGCGAACAGCTTGCCGGTTCTCCCGATGCCGGTCTGCACTTCATCATAGATCAGAAGACATCCTGTCTCATCGCATAATTGTCTCACCTGGGCCAGATAATTGTCTCCCGGCAGTTGTACGCCTCCTTCGCCCTGGATGGGCTCAAGCATCACCGCACATGTGGCCGGTCCGATGGCGCAACTCAAGTCTTCGATGTCATCGAACGGAACAAAATCAAATCCCTCCAGGATCGGATCGAATCCCTTGCGCACTTTTTCCTGCCCGGTGGCTGAAAGAGTGGCCATGGTACGCCCGTGAAATGACTGCTGCATGCAAACCACACGGTAACGTTCGGGTTTATCGATATTTTTAAAGTACTTTCGGGCCAATTTGATAGCCGCTTCGTTGGCTTCCGCACCGCTGTTGCAGAAAAATACCCGATCGGCAAAACTTCTTTCGGTCAGCCAGGCAGCCAGCTCCGCCTGGGGATGTGTATAAAACAGGTTGGACACATGCCACAGCCTCTGCGCCTGATCGGCCAGGACCCTGGCAAGTTCCGGATGGGCATGCCCCAGATTGCACACCGCAATCCCGGCCACAAAATCGGTATAGGCTTTTTGCTGATCGTCATATAATGTGCATCCCTCTCCTCTGATCAACGCCAGAGGATACCGCGCGTAAGTTTGCGCAATCACTTGGTCTGTGGTGGCCTTAATGTCGAACTCTACCATTTTCCCTGTGCTTTCTTTTTGTTACATGATGACTTCGGTCCCGATTCCCTCATGGGTAAACAACTCCAACAGGATGGCATGCCTGCGCTTGCCGTTGATTATCGGTGCTTTGGCGACTCCGGCTCTTACGGCTTCAAGCGCGCATTCGATTTTAGGTATCATACCCCCGGTGATTTCCCCATTGGCGATTAATTTTTCAATTGTAGCTGCATCGATGGAGGAGATCAGTTTCTTCTGTGCATCCAGAACACCGTCGACATCGGTCATAAGAATCAAGCGACCGGCATTGAGAGCGACGGCCATCTTGGATGCCACAAGATCGGCGTTGATATTGTACGTTTCACCATCCAATCCGACACCGATAGGGGCAATGACGGGGATGAATCCCTCTGTGGTGAGGGTATCGATCAGTGACGGATTGATCTGTGTGACCTGTCCGACCATTCCGGGATCGATGATCTCCGGCGGTTTATTGCTGTTTTCCTGAAAAACGATTTGCATTTTCTTCGCCTCAATCAGGCCGCCGTCCTTTCCGCTGAGGCCAACCGCCTTGCCGCCCTGCCGGTTGATTTGGTTGACAATGGCCTTGTTCACCTTTCCGCCCAGCACCATTTCGACAACATCCATGGTCGACTCATCGGTCATTCTCATGCCGCGCACGAACTTTGGCCGTATTCCCATTTGATCCAATACCGTGTTGATCTGGGGGCCTCCTCCATGCACCACAACCGGCCGGAGTCCGATGAATTTCAGCAATGTCATATCTCTGGCGAAATCATCTCTAAGCTGCTCGTCCACCATGGCATGACCGCCATACTTGATCACTACCGTCATACCGGAAAATCCGCGAATGTAAGGAAGTGCTTCGATCAGGATGTCTGCGATGGTTGTTTTCGATAATTTATCTGTCATAATATATACCGACTCAAATCCTCATCTTCCTTAATTTTCTGCAGCTTTTGTTCGACATAAGCCGCATCGATCACCAGCTTTTTCTCATCCACATCGGGTGCTTCAAAAAGCACATCTTCGAGCAGACATTCCATCATGGTGTGAAGTCGGCGTGCGCCGATGTTTTCTGTGCGCTGGTTGACCTCTTCCGCGATGGTCGCCATCCGCTCGATGGCTTCTTCCTCAAAAGACAACTCCACACCCTCTGTCCGAAGCAATGCAATATATTGCAAAACCAGCGCGTTGCGTGGTTCGGTCAGGATGCGTACAAACTCGGCCCGGCCCAATGAATCCAACTCGGTCCGAATGGGGAATCTGCCTTGCAACTCAGGTATCAGATCCGACGGTTTGATGGCGTGGAACGCACCGGCGGCAATGAACAGGATATGGTCTGTCCGAACGGGTCCGTATTTAGTCGAAATGGTGCTGCCTTCAACGATCGGCAGCAGATCGCGCTGAACACCTTCCCGGGACACATCCGGCCCCTGCCCTTCACTTTTGCCGACGATCTTGTCGATTTCATCCAGAAAAATTATGCCCGAGTTCTCGACACGTTCAACAGCCATGCGGACGACTTTGTCCATATCGACAAGATTTTTCGCCTCTTCATCCGCCAGGGTCTGCAGTGCTTCAGGGACTTTCGTCTTGCGGCGCTTCACGTTCTTGGGAACGATGCCGTTGAGCATGTCCTTAAAATTGATTCCCAGCTCTTCCATGCCGACATTGGAGAAGATCTCCACCACCGGTGTTGACTTTTCAGGCATGTCGATTTCAACATAGCGGTTGTCCAATTTTCCTTCATGCAGCATGCGGCGCAGTTTTTCCCGTGTGGAAGCGCCTCCGGATCCGGATTCTGAAACGATTGCCATCGCTTCCGGAGCGTCAACTTCAGGCTGCAGGTCGGAAGTCGGACCGGTATTGGGCAGCAGCAGATCCATTAGCCTCTCCTCGGCGATCTGGTGTGCCCTTTCCTTGACGGCTTCCTGTTCGCGCTGACGCACATCGTTGACTGTCAAGTCCACCAGGTCCCGCACCATCGATTCGACGTCTCGACCGACATAGCCGACTTCGGTAAATTTGGATGCTTCAACCTTGTGAAAAGGTGCATCCGCCATTCGCGACAGCCGCCGCGCAATTTCGGTCTTGCCGACTCCGGTCGGACCGATCAGAATAATGTTCTTGGGTGCGATCTCTTCACGCAAATCGTCATCGACCTGCTGGCGCCGCCAGCGATTTCGCAGCGCGATAGCGACGGATCGCTTCGCCCTGTCCTGGCCGATAATATAGTTGTCCAGAGATTGTACGATCTCATTCGGTTTCAGATTTTTCATCGTATTGCAGCTCTTCAACGGTAATTTGATCATTGGTGTAAACACACGTGGCCGCCGCAATTTGCATGGCCGCCTCCACCAGCTGGCGGGCATCCAGCGCGGTATAACGGATAAGGGCCGTTGCAGCGGATTGCGCGCTGACGCCGCCCGATCCGATGCCTATGACACCGTCATCGGGTTCGATCACATCTCCGTTTCCCGATATAAGAAACAGCCTATCCGTATCGGCAGCGATCATTAGTGCTTCCAGACGGCGCAGCATTTTATCCGTCCGCCAATCTCTCGCCAATTCAACAGCGCTGCGGATGAGATTGCCGTTATAGCGCTCCAGCTTTCCCTCCAGCCGTTCGGAAAGGTTCAGGGCATCCGCGGTTGCCCCGGCGAACCCGATCAGGATTTGATCGTTGTAAATTCGACGCACCTTGCGCGCTTGGTGTTTGACAACGTTGTCGTTTAATGTCACCTGCCCGTCGCCGGCTAAAACGACGCGTCCGCCCCGTCGTACGGCCAGAATAGTCGTGCCGTGCATGCGCTGCATGGCATCATTCGCTTTCATTTACCATTCCTTCTATCGATAGGGTTTACCCTTTTGTTGCAGAAGTCTGAGGTGTTCAGCATCCCCCCCAAAGATCGGCGGGACAAGAAGGCATCAAGGGTGAAGCCGTAGTCGCCTACTGCGAATCCTTGATAACACAGATGCTGGACGCCTCAGGCTTTTGCAACAAAAGGGTCAGCGTCGCGGATGCGCTTTATCATACGCGGCCATCAAGCGGTCGATACTCACGTGGGTATACCGCTGAGTCGTCGAAAGGTGGCGATGGCCAAGCAGTTCCTGAACCGCCCGCAAATCGGCGCCGGCATCGAGCAGATGCGTGGCGAACGAGTGCCGCATGGCATGCGGTGAAATCGGAACTGTCATTGCGCAGGCCCTTGCCATTTTATCCACCACACGTGCGATGGAGCGCGTGGTCAATCGGCCCAAATCTTTGTTCAGAAATACCGGACCGTCGTTATCATCTGAAAAATCGGGGCGCATGGCCAACTGGTCCCGATAGGCTGAAATGGCTGCTACGGCTCGATCTCCGATAGGGACTTGACGCTCTTTGGCACCCTTTCCCCAAACTCTGACAATTCCGGCTGCGATATCCAGATCGCTCATGTTGAGGCCTGCCAGTTCGGAAACACGCACGCCCGTGGAGTAAAGCGTTTCTAAAATGGCTCGGTTGCGATACCCCAGCACACCAACCGGCTTAACGGTATCCAGCAGTCGAAACATATCATCCACCGGCAGATAAACCGGAATGGATTTTCCGTGCTTGGGGGGATGCAGCGCTTCCGCCGGATTATCCGCTATCACGCGGTGCTTGTGCAGAAACCGGAAAAAGGACCGAATCGCCGCCATCTTGCGAGCGATAGTTGTCTTCTGATTTCTTCCATGTAAGTAACCGAGATAACTTCTGATTATCAGGTCATCCAATTGATTGACGTCCAGGTTTTCCCATCGCTGAGGTTCATCTCGCGCCCAGGACGGATCTCCGGCCGCGAATGCGGCCAATTCCGACAGGTTGTGCCGATACGCCCGTACGGTATGAGCCGAATAACCTTTCTCAGCGGCAAGGCTTTCGATAAACATCTCGATACAGCCGCCCAACGATGTTTTTTTCATTGTCCTGAAACCAATTCTATTGAGTTGCCAATCCCCTGTGCTCTGAACCACTCTCCCAATCGATCAGCATTTCCAATTGACGCCAGCCATCGACCTCGAGAAACGGATGGTTTTGACGGTTCCAGGGTTGCACGTAGACCAGTGGGGTAATATCGTGTTGCTGGAGCAAAAAGCAAGTATCCAGACGGTCGTCAACGAAAAAAGCAACATCTCTTTGCAACAAAACATCCGTTTTGGCCTCGAAACTGCCGGTTGCGATCACCTCGATATCTGAAGGGGCTGCCCCCAGCATCTCCTCGACCCACGCTCCGATGGGGCCCAGCCTGGGTCTGGCCGTTACCAATAATACCGGGCCAAACGTCCGAAGCCGATTCAATACACGCTCTGCTCCTGGAATCGGCTTCAGGCAGCACGGATAATTCCCCTCTGTAATGCGCTGCACAATCTCGGAAATTATCTCCGGCCCGATATCAAGGCAGATGTTCAGATCATAGCGGGTAATATTCTCGTATCGAACAGTGGTGATGCCGTATACCTCTCGTGCAATATCGATAAATAATTGCATGGTGTTGGCGATCACACCGTCGATGTCAAAAGCCACACGTCGTGGATCGATCATAAGTGAATAGGCACCCTTTTCAGCCAACGTCAAATTGATGAGATAGACCGTTTCAAGCCGCCTGTCGCGTCCGCTTTTTGATTCGCGAAATACGCCGTCTGTATATGCGGGCCATTGTTGGATCCTTGTCAGCCAGCGCCTGCCGGCGTTTGACTTTCAGATCCTTGATCATTGTTTTCAAATCCTTGACCGGCAAATCGGCCAATTTTGCAGCTCGTTTGCCTTTTTTCTTCGTGGGCTTGGCCGGTTGCTTCACTTCAGGCTTGTCTTCGATTCCCTTCACCTCTTTTATGGCGTCCAGCAGTTCATCTTTCTTCATACCATGGACACCGGTAATTTCAGGAATATCCTTGGCAACTTCGCGCAGATCCTTAACAGTCATCTTGTCCAACGGCTTTTCACTGTCTGCTCTGGGTTTGTCGGTCATGGACATGTCTCCTTTCTGTTAGTGTAGCGGAGAGAATAAATATCACCATATTGCGCAGGATTCAGTTAACTACCCTGTTCGCTTCCATTCTGTCAACAACCCAATGGTTGCCGCATCCCTCAGACATCCTCCTTTTTGAAAAACGCGCGGAACAGGTCGATGGGCAGTGGAAAAATCGTAGTGGAATTATTTTCAGCGGACATTTCGCGCATGGTCTGAAGATATCTGAGCTGAAGCGCCATGGGATGGTCATGGATGATTTTGGCTGCTTCGGCCAGCTTGTTGGCGGCCTGGAACTCGCCTTCAGCATTGATAACCTTGGCACGCCTCTCACGCTCGGCCTCTGCCTGTTTAGCCATTGCACGCTGCATTTCCTGCGGTAGATCGATGTGCTTTAATTCAACGGTCGCGACCTTGATGCCCCAGGGGTCGGTGTGGGTATCGAGAATCTCCTGCAGTTGATTGTTGATCTTTTCGCGGTCCGACAGCAATTCGTCCAGCTCGGCCTGACCGCAGACACTCCGCAACGTCGTCTGGGCAAGCTGCGACATGGCATAATTGTAACTTTCCACTTCGACAATGGCCTTCACCGGGTCGATCACCCGAAAATAGATCACTGCGTTGACCTTGACCGACACATTGTCCCGGGTTATGACATCCTGCGGATCGACATCCATGGCAACCAGGCGCATGCTGACCTTGACCATTCGATCGATGACCGGGATCAGAATAATCAATCCCGGACCTTTGGCTTTAATGACACGCCCCAGGCGAAAAATGACACCGCGTTCATATTCATTGAGCACCTTGATAGCCGACCACAGAAAAAACAAAACCAGCACAACAATGGTTATAATCGAAATCATGTCAGCGCCCTCCTTTTAATCCATTTAATCCCTGCCGGAAGCCGTCAGAAAATAATGACGGCCTCGATATGATTGACACCGGCATTTTATGGGATCTCCGATTCGATCTTCTCCAGCGGTGCGACGGTGACCACCAGGCGATCCACGGCGGTCACCTTTACCTCAGCTCCGTCAGAGACAGGCTCTTCAAACACGGCCTGCCACAATTCACCGTGAACCAGAACCTTGCCCCGACCGTTGTCAACCTGCCGAACAACACCAATTTCGCCGACGAGCCCGTCGGCCCCTGTTTGCGGACGATCTTTATGCGCCCGAACCACCAGATATATCAGGGTGATAAAGAAGCCGGAAACCAGGGCCACGGTAGGTACGAATACGCGCCAGGCAACTTGATACTGCGGACCGGCACCTTTGAACAGCATCAGGGAACCCAGCAACAGACTGATGACCCCCGCTACACTCAGCATCCCATAGCTAGCGACTTTGAGTTCAAGAATAAACAATACAATGGATAATAATATCAGCAAAATACCGGTGACGTTCACCGGCAGAGTATGCAGGGAGAAAAAGGCCAGAATCAAGGCAATACCGCCGACAACACCTGGAAAGATGGCGCCCGGGTGCGACAGTTCAAAATAGAGGCCGGCCAATCCGATCATCAGCAGAATGTAAGCAATGTTCGGATTGCTGATGGTTTTCAATATGCGTGTCCGAAGGTTCTCCTTGATTTCCCGTTTGGCAAGCCCGTCGATCTCGAGTCTGCCCTTGTCCTTTATATCCCGCCCATCGAGTTTCGCGATCAGATCGTCCATATCACTGGCAACCAGGTCAACCACGTTTTGTTGCACTGCCTCCTCGGCTGTGACCGAGACACTTTCGCGTATCGCCTTCTCAATCCACACTTCGTTTCGCCCCTGCCGTTTGGCAATCCCTTTGGCAAAGGCCACCATATCATTGATCACCTTCTCGGACATGGCCCCTTCGATATCTTTGCCGCCGGCACCAACCGGATGCGCAGCGCCGATGTTGGTACCCGGTGCCATGGCGGCGATATCAGCGGCATATGTGATCATCACGCCGGCCGATGCCGCGCGCGCGCCGCCGGGCGTCACATAGACGATGACCGGTACTTTCGCAGCGTACATCGCCTGCACGATCTTGCGCATCGATTCGGCCAGTCCCCCCGGAGTATCCAATGCAATGATCAGGCACGCAGCATTGCCGCTATCCGCCTGATCCAGGGTATCGACCAAAAATTCGGCAACACCCGGGCTGATGGCATCGGCGATCGTAACGATTTGAATCTCGCGATCCGCCTGCGCTGTCTGCAGGCAGCAGACCAAAGCCATCGTTACGATCCAAACGGATATACTGAACACTTTCATCATTGCCTCCCATCCGGGTGGACAAAAAGTGAATCCAATGATCAACAGCGATATACAAGGAACGGGTATCGGAACTGCCCTTCCTATCCATTCTATACCCGAACAGCCATAAAGTCGAGGATGGCATGGAAATGTGTGGGTGCTTGCTATGGGTATATAGGCTTTAAGATAATCCGCAGCAAGGATGCGACCTGCTTCATATCCTCCCAAACAGCGCGTTTCTGGTCCGGATTGCGGAGCAAGTAGGCAGGATGATAGGTCGGCATCAGTTGAATGCCATTGTAAGAATGAAAACGCCCCCGCAGCCTGGAAATGGGCATTTGCGTATTCAGCAGCGCCTGGGCGGCGAAGGTGCCCAGGGTGCAAATCGCTTCAGGCCTGATTGCGGCAATTTGCCGTTCAAGAAAGGGTCTGCAGGCGGCAATCTCGTCCGGTGCCGGATTGCGATTTCCCGGCGGTCTGCATTTGATGACATTACAGATATAGACCTGATCTCGTGACAGTTTTATGGCCTCGATGATCTTGGTCAACAACTGCCCGGCCGGACCGACAAATGGACGGCCGCTTCGGTCTTCCTCAAAACCGGGCCCTTCGCCGACAAATACAAGCCTGGCGCCGGGATGGCCTTCACCGAAAACAATATGCGTCCGATTGGCGGACAAACCACATCTGCGGCAGTCCCCAAGGTCATCCCGAATATGGCCCAGCCCCTCCTCCACGGTTCTCCGGGACGGCAGTGGTCGATCCCAGCTTTCGAGCGTATCAAGCGTCTGCTCGGAACAGTCAAATCCACGGCAACCCCACCGCGCCATCTGCTCGAGCGTTCCTTTCACCTCATCTAATGTATTTTTAATATTATTAATAGCTTTCACTTTTTCATCATCGCGACAACCCGATCCAAAATTAAATCGGCTAATTCGGATTTGGGCATCAATTGCAGCGATTCGCGCGAACCATCCTTGTAATAGAGATTGGCTTGATTGGTATCGACTTCAAAGCCCGACCCATCGGCATTGACAAGATTGCCCACGATCATGTCGAGCTGTTTGGCTTGCAGTTTTTTAGGGGCGAAATCATCCAGATTCTGCGTTTCTGCGGCGAATCCCACCACAATCTGATCGGTTTTCCTTTGGGAGACAGCAGCCAGAATGTCGACCGTTCGCTCCAGTTCCAACAACCGATTACCCTCGTTTTTTTTGATCTTATGCGGTTCAACCTTCTGAGGCCGATAATCCGCCACCGCCGCAGATTTGATCAGGACATCGGCTTCATCGAAATTCTCTAGCACAGCATCGGCCATTTCGGCCGCGCTGGTCACCCGTATGAGCTGTACATTGACCGGGGGCGGCAGCGTGCCGGGCCCTGAGATCAAAGTGACTCGAGCCCCACGCATTTCCGCTGCCCTTGCAATGGCATATCCCATCTTCCCTGAAGAGCGGTTTCCCACAAAACGCACCGGATCAATGGCCTCCCGGGTCGGCCCTGCGGTAACCAGAACATGTTTGGCCTCCAGATCTTTGGGTGCCAGAACCTGGATCAGCCGGTCATGAATATAGACCGGTTCCGGCAAGCGCCCCGGACCGGTGGTTCCGCATGCCAGTTCACCGGCCTCCGGATCGATCACGATATGCCCATCGGACTTCAATCGTTGGAGGTTCCTCTGTACCGGTTCGCTGGCGTACATATTGACGTTCATAGCCGGACAGATCAGGGACGGACAGGTGACGGCCATCATGAATGTGCTCAGGGCATCATCGGCAATGCCATTGGCTAATTTTCCGATCATATTAGCCGTAGCGGGAGCAATCACCACCGCATCGGCCTCATCGGCCCACTTGATGTGCCCGATGGCGGCATCCTCATCGGCTCCAAAAAGGTCGTCATAGACCTTACGGCCGCTAAGCGCCTCGAAGGTCAACGGCCCCACGAACCGGCAAGCGTTTTTTGTCATGAGGACGCGCACCTGGGCCTTCTGTTTAACCATCAGGCGCAGCAGTTCGACACTTTTATAGGCCGCGATTCCGCCGCAAACTCCCAGAACGATGTTTTTCGCTTTGATAGTGGACACTATTTATGCAGACCTCCCGATGTGGCTGTCAGGCTGGGCGCCAGCCACAATTCCACATCTGTCGTCAACTGGCCTTCATCGATGATAATAGTGCAATAGCGCGCATGCTTTTTAAACAGCATCATATTGCGCTGGCCGGTAAATTTATTGATCATCTGCCAACCGTCCACGGGCATCTTGTTGCTGAAAAAATTGATTAACGATTTTGCCGTCAGACGTCCTTTGAGCGAGAGCACCCCGGCGGTGAAACCTTCAGTAGTAAAGACAAACGATTCATCGTCGTTGACCTCGAGCTGCGTCGGTAACAGCACATCTCCAAAATCATAGTAGACCGTCTTGCTCTTGGCAATTGCAGAGGTCGTGGGTGTAGCTGAACTGGATGTAGACTGCTGGGACTTTAGTGAAGAGCATCCGGCGGCGCCCAGGGCAACGGTGATCATCAGAGACAGAATGGTAATTGCAGCTTGCCGTGAGGCATTCAGTTTCATCTCCTCCTCCTTTTCAACTACAAGCTATCTAAAATATAATTGTGGGAACTCAAGGCTTAGTCTCCATCGACTTGAACTTGAAAATCATCTCATCCGGACGAACCATCCCCAGTTCTTGACGGGCAACACTTTCGATAAAGGCAGGGTCATTCTCCAGACGGTCGATGGTTCGGTACATTTTCAAGTTTTCCCGGGTAAGGCGTGCATTTTCATTCAGCAGACTTTGATGAACGTTGTGCTTGCGATTCAACTCTACCAGGCCATTGTCGCCAAACAGCACCACTAGCATAAAGTGGCACATGGCTATGGCGACAATGACCAGAATTATCTTTTGACGTTGATTCAACTTCGCTGTTTCCTTTTGGCTGCCATCTGAAACACGGCTTGAAGTTCAGGCGCCTTAAAGGCGAAGGCCAAACCACCGAACACAAGGGCGCCACATCCGATGCACACGACCAGACCGGTCAAAAGCCTGCCCCAGCCCAGATCAGCAGACGGCAACAGCCGAAGCGCCAGCGCCCAGACACATAACCCCATTAAAACGGCGCAAACCCCTGATCTGGCAACCGATAGGGCGATACTACGCCATCCCAAGGCACCGAGTTTTCTTCGCAGGGCCATTGTCAACAAGACCAAGTTCAGCATGGATGCCATGGACAATGCTAATGCAAGACCGTTGTGTTTCATGGGCCACATTAGAATTACACCACAAAGTGCATTGGCTGCAATGGAAATTATCGCCACTATAACCGGAGTGCGCGTATCCATTAAAGCATAAAAAGTATTCAATACAATCCGGACAGCAGAAAATGCCCATAGGCCTATAGCATAGTATAAGAGCGCACTCGCCGTCAATCGCGTCATCTGGGAGTCAAATTCTCCCCGTTGAAACAGCAGCGACACGATCGGTTCCCTCAGGACGATCAATCCAACCATGGCCGGCAGAGAGATAAAGAAGACAAGCTTAACAGCATGTCCGAATGTTTCCCGTAAAGCTGACCATTGCCGGTTGGAGGCTTGACGCGATAAAGTCGGCAGTACCGCGGTGGCCAATGCAATGGCAAACACTCCGAGTGGGAATTGTACCAGGCGATCGGCATAATAGAGATAAGAAATGCTTCCCTGGGGCAACAGCGATCCCAGGAGGGTCCCTACGATGTGGTTGATCTGATAGACGGCGGCACCGAACATGGCAGGCCCCATAAGCTTAAACACCTTTGCCAGTGCCGGATGCCAGAGGCCAGACGGCCGCCAGAATCGTATGCGGTGTTTGATCAGAAAAGGGACCTGAAACAGCACCTGCATCAGCCCGCCGATCAGAACCCCCACTGCCAGGCCGGTCACGCGGACTGACAATGAAGATGACATCCAGGAGACGGCCACCATCGATCCGATCATGCCAAAATTGAGCAGGACCGGTGCCAGCGCCGGGGCCGCGAAATGTCCCAGGACATTCAAAATTCCCATGCACAGTGCTACAAGTCCGACAAAAGCAACGTAGGGGAACATGATTCGGGTCAGTTTGACGCACAAATCATATTTTTCCGGAAGGTCGGTGAACCCATATGCCAGCAGATGCACCAGCAAAGGCGCCCCGAAGACACCCAGCACTGCAACCACCGAAAGGACGACGGCCAGCAGGCTTAGTGCACTGTTGGCCAGGTGTTCCGCTTCATCCCGGCCCTGCCGGTTCAGGCAATCGGTGAATACCGGCACGAAGCTGATGCTCAAAGAGCCCTCGCCGAACAGCCGTCTCAACATGTTGGGTATACGAAAAGCGGCAATAAAGGCATCCGACACCAGACCGGCACCGAAGAACGAGGCCATCATCATATCCCGAACATAGCCCAGAATCCGGCTGAGCAGGGTTGCGGCCCCTACAACGCCGGCGGCCCTGTTGACACGCTCCTTATCTGAAGCGGCGTCTGTATCTGGCAGTGTGTCACTATCCGTCATATGACATCGATCGGCCACTGTTCGCGATCCGGTAACTGGTGTGCCTCTCCCCGGACCAGCAAATTATGTCTAACTGAGAAAAGCGTTGACAAACCGCCTATGCCTCTATATATATCCAGTTTTTTCAGGATAGCCAGTACACAACGTGAAAGGAATTGTCCATTGGCCAACCACAAATCAGCAATTAAACGTGCGCGCCAGAATGAAATCCGGCGCTTTCGCAACCGTTCGGTTAAAACGCGAGTCAAAAGCGTCGTTAAAAATGTTCGCCAAGCCGTAGCGGAAGGTAGCGGCGAGGCAATGGATGTGCAGCTCAAAGAAGCCCAGTCTGCCATCGACAAGGCCGCTAAAAAAGGTGTGATGCACAAACGGACAGCGGCCCGCAAAGTTGCTCGCCTGGCAAAACTGACCCGAACGGTATCTTCCTGATGGTTCATACGGCTTATCACGGCGCCCGCTGACAGACTGATCTGCGGGCGCTGCCGCAAATCCAATGATAAGCTGAACCGTCCATGCATCAGAAGTTGTCGATCATGTTCTGATAGGCCTCTTCAGCGACGCGCTGAGCAGCAAGGTTTATCGCCAGGCGTCGATTGTTATCCGTGGCGGACTTATCAGCATCGTCCACGGTATAAGCCTGCTCGGCGGTAAGCCGGGCTCTTTTCCACAACACATTCCCGTCCATATCCGATAATACAAGCGAAATTATAACATAAACCCGACGCTCTGCCGCGGTATTAACCCCCCGGTGCGATACGGTGTCCCAGGTAATCGAATCGATGGAACCATCCAATGTTGCCTGTACATCACTGCCCTTGCCGATCGCCCCCTGGTGCCGACGGCTGATTTCATTGACCAAGGCGTTGGTAACCGTTGATTCAATATCATTCACGGTGCTGCGGTTTTTCAACACGTTTACCGCGATACGTTCAACTCCACCGGGCAGCTGGCCGCGTCCGGCAAAATGATAACCGCATCCCGCGAGCGCTGCCGTACAAGCCGCCAGCAACAGGCCGACAGCCTGTCGTCTGAGAAGACTTTGGCTGCTCCGGTTCATTTTACAAGACTCAATGGCTGCACTAAACAACGATATTCACCAGCTTGTTGGGAATCACGATAACCTTGCGGATCTTCTCGTCCGCTATGAATTTAGCGATTTTAGGATCCGACAGTGCCGTCGTTTTCAACGCCTCCTGATCGGTCCCCATCGCGGCCGTGAAACGACTGCGCAGCTTTCCGTTTACCTGTACCACGATCACGGCCTCGTCCTTGACCAATGCATCATCACGATGCCTGGGCCAGGATTCCAGCAATATATTCGTGGAATTTCCCATGACTTGCCAGATCTCCTCGGCGAAGTGCGGTACCATGGGAGACAGCAGAAGCACGACGGTCTCGACGGCGTGCCGCATGACTCCTGCGATATGCCTGTCTTGACTATCGGTGTCGAGACCATACATCTGATTGACCAGCTCCATTGTCGCACTGATGGCCGTATTGAAATGAAACCGATCTTCGATATCGCGGGTGACCTTATCGATGGTTTGATGCGATTTTTTGTAGATATCCAGCAATGCGCCGCTTAATTGCCCGGGGCTGCCATCGAATGCAGGGGCTTCCGAAATATACGGTTGCCACCGATGCACCAAACGCCAGACCCGGTTCAGGAACCGCGCACTGCCATCAACGCCCTGCTCGCTCCACTCCAAGTCTCTTTCGGGAGGCGCGGCAAACAGACAGAACAGACGAGTGGTGTCCGCTCCGTATTGCTCGAGCAAGGTGTTGGGATCCACGACATTGCGCTTCGATTTGGACATCTTCTCTACCCGACCTACAGCAACAGCCTGGCTGCAGAGCCCGCACACTTTTGTTTCGCCACGATCGACGACCTGATCGGGAAACAAAAAACCGTGCTGCGGGCAGGTAACGGTCTCCTTGCATACCATGCCCTGAGTCAGCAGCCGCGTAAAGGGCTCCTTGAATTCAACCAGTCCCAGATCATGCAACACACGCGTAAAGTAGCGCGAGTAAAGCAGGTGCAGGATAGCATGTTCAACGCCGCCGATGTACTGATCCACCGGCATCCAGTAGTCGACGGCTCGTCTGTCGAACATGGCGTCATGGCAGTCCGGGCTGCAGTAGCGCTCAAAATACCAGGAAGACTCCACAAAGGTATCCATGGTATCGGTTTCCCGGCGAGCATGCTCACTTCCGCACTGCGGGCAGACGGTCTGCGTAAACGATTCCAGGCCGGGCAGTGGTGAGCGCCCTCCTTCCAACAGGTCGGCGTCTTCGGGCAGCAAAATGGGCAGGTCCTGTTCGCGAGCCGGTACAACACCGCAATCCGGGCAATGCACCATCGGGATGGGCGCGCCCCAATATCGCTGACGGGAGATCCCCCAGTCGCGCAGGCGGTAGCTTACGGCGCGTCTTCCCAGCCCCTTTTGTTCGAGCTGATCGGCGATCTTCTCCATGGCCTCTCGATTGGGCTGGCCGTCGAACTCACCTGAGTTGACCATTTTTCCATCACCGGTGTAGGCTTCGGTCATGCCCGCCCCATCCAGTGTGTCGTCCTCCGGATTGATGACCACGACGATTTCCAGATCGTATTTTTTGGCAAAATCGAAATCACGCTGGTCGTGGGCCGGCACAGACATGACAGCCCCTGTGCCGTATTCCATTAGAGCAAAGTTTGCGGTATACACCGGCATGCGGCGGCCGGTCATGGGATTAAGGCAATAGGCGCCGGTAAATACCCCCTCTTTTTCATAGCTTTCGATCGCCTGGCTGGTCCGCTCCTGCTTGCTGATGCGCCGCACAAATTCATCGACCGCCTGCCACTGACCGGTATTGGCTGACAGCTTGGGGAGCAGCGGATGCTCAGGCGCCAGACACATGAAAGTTGCGCCAAAGACCGTGTCGTGGCGTGTGGTAAAAACCGGTATGCGGATCTCACTGTTTTCAACCGGGAATTGAATTTCAGCGCCCTCGCTTCGACCGATCCAGTTTTTCTGCATAGTGGTGACTTTGTCCGGCCAACCCGGCAGCCGGTCGCAGTGCACCAGCAGATCCTGAGCGTAATCGGTGATACGGAAAAACCACTGCCACAGTTTTTTCTGCTCTACGGGTTTGCCGCAGCGCCAGCACAAGCCGTCCTCAACTTGCTCATTGGCCAATACGGTCTGGCAGGGCTCACACCAGTTGACATAGGCTTCTTTGCGATATGCCATGCCTTTTTCGTACATTTTAAGAAAAAGCCATTGCTCCCAGCGGTAATAGTCCGGTTTGCAGGTAGCAATCTCCCGGTCCCAATCGTAGGAAAACCCCAATTGTTTTAATTGGGCGCGCATATAGTCGATGTTCTCGTAAGTCCAGGTCGCCGGATGGCTGTCGTTGGCAATGGCCGCATTTTCCGCCGGCATCCCAAACGCATCCCAGCCCATGGGGTGCAGGACATTGTGGCCCTGCATTCTCTTGTAGCGCGCCACCACATCACCGATGGTGTAGTTTCGCACATGCCCCATATGAATTTTGCCGGACGGATAAGGAAACATTTCCAGAAGGTAAAATTTCGGTTTTTCAGGGTCGAGATCGACTTTATGCAATTGACTGGTTTCCCAATTTTCCTGCCATTTGCGTTCAATTTTACCCGGATCGTATCGTTGGTCCATTATTCTGTCCTGTTTCAGTAAATGTCTGTCCGTAAAAAGTAAACCATCCTGCCCGTGTTGGGGAGGGCGGTCGAGGGATATTCACCTCGGATGCCTGCTCCCTCATGCCGCGCCTCTCAGTCAAGGGAGGGGGAAATGACTCATGAAATTGCTTAACAAGTTGATATCTCATGCCATACCCTGATTGAAAGTGCAACCATTGATACTCATCACACCATGTAAATATCGCTGATGCAACCTACCATACCGTGCGATCCATAAAAAGCCACGATCAACAGACAAGGTGCCGAAGACCGGAGTGAAAGTTCCCGAATATTGAACGGACCGTTTTTTTATTTCTCGAAATTTCAATATTTTATCATATTTTATTTGACTTCGGCCTGCTAATTGCTTATCACTTAGTATTTTAGGGCCTCCGATCCCCGATAGCCACGCATGATAAAAACCAAACAGGAATATTAATTGAATGAGCAGCAAGATTCTGATCAATGCCATTGATCCGGAAGAGTGCCGGATCGCAAAAATTAAAGAGAGCCGGCTAGAAGAGTTTCAAATCGAAAGCGCCCGCCGCGAAATCATTCACGGCAATATATATAAAGGTGTGGTCGTCCGGGTGGAGCCCAGTCTGCAGGCTGTCTTTGTTGACTATGGCAGCGACCGCAACGGATTTTTGCAGCAGCATGAAATCCACAGAGACTATTTTCAGGACAACCATACCGGAGATCGCGCCATTGATCACCTGATCAAAAAAGGCCAGGAATTGATGGTCCAGGTGACTAAAGATCCGGTGATGCGCAAGGGCGCCATGCTCACTACCTTTATCTCACTGCCCGGCCGCTACATCGTTCTGATGCCGGGCAGTCACAATCGCGGCATTTCCAGAAAAATTGAGGATGAAAAAGAGCGCAAGCGCCTGAAGGAGATCATGGAAGGACTGAAGATACCTCAGGATTTCGGCGCTATTATCCGGACCGCCGGACAGGGATGCAACAAGACCCAGTTGTCCAAAGATCTGCACTATCTGCTGCGGCTCTGGAAAAACATCAATCAAAAAGGCACTCGGGAACCGGCTCCCTCCGCGCTGTACAAAGAGCGCAGTCTGGCCGTTCGCTCAATTCGCGATTATTTCACAGCAGACGTCAATGAGATCCTGATTGATGACGATGCGGTATTCAACGAGGTAAAAAATTTCGTACAGGTGATCTCGCCGCGGCATCGACGGATCGTCAAACGTTACACGGCCGATCGGCCGATCTACACCAAATACCAGCTCGAGGATCAGATATCACAAATCTTTGAAAGCCGCGTCAAACTCAAATCCGGCGGGTCTATTGTTATCGAACAGACCGAAGCCCTGGTGGCCATCGATGTCAACTCCGGCAAAGCGACGCAAAAACGAAGCATTGAGCAAACTGCGCTGACGACCAACCTGGAAGCGGCAGAGGAGGTCGCCCGTCAACTTCGTCTGAGAGATCTGGGCGGATTGATCGTTGTCGACTTTATCGATATGCGGGATGCCAAGAACCGCTCACAAGTCGAGCGTGCGCTTCGCACCCATACAAAACATGACAAGGCCCGATCGCGCATCGGTCGTATATCGCAATTCGGTCTCCTGGAAATGTCCCGTCAGCGGCTGGCACCGTCCATCGATTTCGGCAATCTGGTGCCGTGTGACTATTGCCGGGGAAAAGGCTGGACGCCATCGACAGAGACACTGGCGCTGCGCTTTTTGCGGCGTTTGAAAATCGAGACAAGCAAATCAGGAACCAAGCAAGTACATGGTATCGTCACCAAAGCGGTTGCAGATTATGTACTGAACAAGAAACGCAAAGAGATTTCGGAACTGGAAATCCGCAGAGATGTCTCGGTTCATATTGAGGGGGATGCAAATCTCCCCCCTGACACGTGCCGCATCGAGTGCGATCCAACGTGTACGGCATAAAATGCCCTGACGGAGGTATATGGACTCAAAAAAGCCCGGTCTTCCCTAACACTTCGGAATCTATTTGTTTAATCAAAATGCAACCATAGAGTCACCTTGAGAACTTTAAGAAACATTTGACCTGCCGGCACATTTCAAGTATACCAGCGCCGTCTTGGATGGCCAAGGCATTGACATAATTGCAACAGAGCAAACGACCACCCCCGAATGGGAGATCTCGATTTGTGGCTATCGGCCTCAAATCAGGGGCATGGCAGGTCGACTATCGTTTTGTGTGTTCGCCGCGTGCAAAGCAGACGGGTTTTAAAATCGATTGAAGGTACCTATCTTCTTGCTTCGACGCATGAACGACCAATTCAAGATGTGAAATGCCAAAGGACAGATGAAAGGGAGGTTCTACAATGGATATCGCCTACGCAATGGGACAAGCCGGCGGTGCAGCCGGACAGGGAGGCGGCGGATTACTCGGCTCGCCCATTTTTCCGATTATTTTAATGCTCGGTATCATGTGGTTTTTTCTGATCCGGCCTCAACAGAAAAAGCAGAAAGAGCACCGCGAAATGCTCAACAGCCTGAAAAAGGGAGATCGCATCATCACCTCAGGGGGATTGCATGGCCGAATCACCGGTATATCCGAATCGACCCTGACACTGGAAATCGCTGACAAGGTGCGCGTCAAGGTCAGCCGCGGCCACGTGGCCGGAACAGTACAGGCAAACGCGCCGGCGGCTCCGGCAAAAGACAAAGCCGAATCTGACAAAAAATAGAATGTTGCCGACATTCGATCGTCCAACCCGCGGCGGAAGAAATGCGTTCCGCCCGGTCTCTGCACAGTTTTTTATCAGAGCTTAGATACCAAAAAGAGGGACAAGCATTGAAAACAACCTCCTGGCGTCCAATTGTAACAATAGTTGTACTCGTGACTGCATTGATCTACATTATGCCAACACTCCAGATGATTGCAAAAAAGCTGGAGGAGCCGACCCTGTGGCCTAAAAAACAGATCAACCTGGGACTTGATTTGCAGGGCGGCATGCACCTGGTGCTGGAAGTCGATACCGATAAAGCCGTAGAGAATACCGTCAACCGTGCATTTGGAGAAATACGCGGTTTTGCCCGCAAAAACCGTATTCGAATTCAGGGATTACGCCAAGCCACACCCACCTCTATCCAGATCGGCCTTAAGTCCAATGAAACTATTGACAAAGACAAAGGCCTTTTTGCTGATGAATTCAGGGATTACGCCGTAACGGATACTGTAATCGACGGACAACCTGTCATCAACATGGTCTTTAAAGATGAAGAAGTTGCTCGAGTTAAGAAGCTGGCGGCGGAAAAAGCCCTGATGAAAATCCGAAACCGCGTGGATGAATATGGCGCCCGCGAGCCCGATATCCGTCCGCAGGGTGAAAAACGCATCCTGGTCCAACTGCCCGGAGTCATCGACGAAGACAAAGCCCGCAAGGAAATCGGCCGTACCGGAAACCTGGAATTTAAACTTGTCGATGATATCCACGACGTGCGCGAAGCGCTCAAAGGCAAGGTGCCATCGGGCAGCCAGATTCTCTATTACCGCAAGGACGATCCCGAATTGGCCGGGCGACCGATACTTCTGAAAAAAGAGACACTGCTCACGGGTGACTATCTGTCGGAAGCACGCGTCAAATTCGACCCCTCCAACGGTCAGCCCTATGTGGCCATAAAATTCAACACCAAAGGCTCACGCATTTTTGCCAGAATCACGGAACAAAATACCGGAAAACAACTGGCCATCGTTCTGGACAACGAAGTCTATTCCGCACCCGTGATCCGCAATAAGATCGTCGGCGAGGGCATGATCACCGGTAATTTCACTGATGACAGCGCCAAAAGCCTGGCGTTGATTCTGAGAGAGGCATTCCCGACACCGGTAATAATTCTGTATGAAAAAACCGTCGGCCCCTCACTGGGTGAGGACTCCATCCGCAAGGGTCTGATATCCATGCTGATTGGTGGCGCACTCGTTATCTTTTTCATGCTGATTTACTACCGGGGGTCCGGTGTCATTGCCAACGTCGCACTGGTTGTCAATATCGTTCTGATTGCCGGCGGACTGGCGGCGTTTAACGCCACCCTGACGCTTCCGGGCATCGCCGGCATCATTTTGACCATCGGTATGGCTGTCGATGCCAACGTATTGATTTTTGAACGTATTCGCGAAGAACTGCGTCTCGGCAAAACGGCTCTCGCAGCGGTTGACGCCGGATTTGAACGCGCCACTCTGACCATTCTGGATGCCAATGTCACCACCTTGATCGCCGCCCTGGTTCTGTTTCAGTTCGGCAGCGGTCCGGTTAAGGGTTTTGCCGTGACATTGAGCTTGGGCGTCATATCCAGCCTGTTTACGGCGTTGATTTTATCTCGCGCTATTTTCGAGTTCTTTCTGGTACAACGGCGGATAAAACGCCTTAGCATTTAACGGCAAATTCGACATATCATGCGGTGACATAGACCGCTTGCACGCAATGGAGCCAAGGACAACCAACTATGCAAATCATTAACCCCGATGTGAATGTGGATTTTGTTGGGCGACGCAAAATCGCCTTTGGTATTTCTATTGTCATGATTCTGGCCAGCATCATCTCCCTGGTGGTCCATGGCGGCCCGAAACTGGGTATCGATTTTGCCGGCGGCGCTGAGATGTTGGTGAGCTTCGACGCCAAAGTCCCGATTGAAGACGTTAAATCGGCCCTTCGAAGCGGCGGCTTTGAAGGTGCGTCTGTACAACAATATGGTGACAACGGCGGCAATTATTACCGAATCCTTATTCCCAGTAAAATTGCCGGCACAGCAGGTTTGACTCAACAGATCAACCAATCGCTCGCCAGTGCCACCCAAACGAAAGTAACCATCGAAGCCTTTGAGATGGTGGGGCCGCAAGTCGGCCAGGATTTGCGTGAAAAAGCCCTCATGGCTATGTTTTTCGCGCTTCTCTTTATCACGGTGTATATTTCAGGCCGCTTCGAACTCAAATGGCTGATCAGTGCTGTCATGGCCATCGCCCTTGCCCTGGCGGTCTATTTCCTGAATCTGATTGAATTGAGTATTCCGGCCCTGATGGCTGCGGCAATGGTGGTAACGCTGGTGCTGTTCTGGTTTTTAAACCTGAAATATGCCATGGGCGCCATTGTTGCGCTGGTGCATGATGTGACCATCACCATCGGGCTGTTCTCCATTTTCGGCAAAGAGTTCACCCTGCCGATCATCGCTGCATTGCTGACTATCATCGGCTATTCACTCAATGACACCATTATTGTCTTCGACCGGATCCGCGAAAATTTGCGGAAGCATCATAAGCAGCCGTTAAGCTACATCATCAACAGAAGCGTCAATGAAACATTGGGAAGAACGATTTTGACCTCGTTGACGACGCTGGTGGTTGTGGTGGCATTGTTCGTGCTGGGCGGCGGCATTATTCACGATTTCGCATTTGCACTGATCGCTGGTGTTGTGGTTGGAACCTACTCTTCGATCTTTGTGGCCAGCCCTATCCTGATGGCCTGGCAAAGACGGAGTTGAACTGCCTGCAGACCAGACAACAGCCGGTCGTCGGGCAGCCATGCTGACCGGTTTGGTTTGAACGATTGGCCGAGACGTCGGCATCCAATGTTGCGCACCGACGCGAATGACTGTTGCGCGGTCGAAACGACATGCTGAAAGGAAGATACAACTCATCCGGGGTAGCTCATGGACAATCTCGTGCCGTGGTTCACCTTGAAAAGCGTACCTGGTATCGGCAACCTCTTGTTCCGCCGGCTTATCGACTGTTTCGGAACTCCGGAATGCGTCCTTGAGGCGTCCCGCCATCAGCTGGAACAGGTTGAGGGCATTTCGCCTCGTCTTGCGACCGCCATATGCCGACATAGAGCCCCGGACGGCATCCATCGGGAAATCGATGCAATTGCAAACAGCAAGTTCCGAGTGCTGACTCAGAATGATGACATCTATCCGCAATTGCTGCTGCATATCCCCGATCCCCCGCCGGTACTTTACCTTTATGGAAGCCTTCAACCATCGGCATGCCATATCGCCGTGGTCGGCTCTCGCATGGCAACAGCATACGGCCGAACGACCACCAAGCGATTGTGCGGACAGTTGGTGGACCACGGCGTGGTCATTGCCAGCGGAATGGCACGCGGTATAGACACCTGTGCCCATGAAGGCGCACTGGCCGCAGGCGGAAAGACAGTCGCCGTGCTGGGTTCCGGGCTGATGCATATCTATCCGCCCGAAAACCGCAAGCTCTTTGACCGAATCGCTGAAAACGGAGCGGTCCTATCGGAGTTCCCGTTGAATGCCGGGCCGGATGCGGCACACTTTCCACAGCGAAACCGAATTATCAGCGGCATGAGCCTGGGAACACTGGTTGTGGAAGCGGCACAGCGAAGCGGATCGCTGATCACGGCACGGCTGGCTGCCGAGCAGGGACGCGACGTTTTTGCAATACCCGGCAGCATCCAGGCTCAAACGGCCCGAGGCACGCACTACCTGATCCAACAAGGTGCCAAGCTTGTGCAATCGGCCCGGGACATCGTGGAAGAGCTGCAGCCGCAAATGGCCCGGCCGGTCGACATTCATCAAGACGGATCCGGGATCGAGGCGCCCCGCGATCCGGATTTGGCCGAAAGCGAAGCCAAGGTGCTGGAAGCCATGGGCCCCTACCCGATTCATATTGACGAACTGGCCCGCCGGATCGACCAGCCCCCGGGATCCCTTGCAGCCACGCTGTCCATATTGGAGCTGAAGGGCATGGTCGTCCAGGAAGCGGGTAAATTTTTTTATCGTGACCGGCATCTGCTTGGCAAATCAACAATTGATGATTAAAGATATACGGTTGAATGCCGAAAATTTTATTAACGCAATGTTTGAAAATCATAACTAATTAAAAAGAAAGAAAAATAAGTGCCTTCAAAACCACTAGTTGTTGTCGAGTCCCCGACCAAAGTACGCACCCTGAAAAAATACCTGGGCAGGGATTATAATGTCGCCGCCACGGTGGGACATATCAAGGATCTGCCGCCCAAAGAGATGGGGATTGATATCGACAACCACTTCAAACCCAAATACCGAACCATTCCCGGCAAGCAAAAGGTGATCAGTTCGTTGAAAAAAGCCGCCGGCGATGCCACGGATATCTATCTGGCACCCGACCCCGACCGCGAAGGCGAGGCCATTGCCTGGCACGCCAAAGAGATCCTCAAGCAAAAGGACCGGACGTTCCACCGCGTTCTGTTTCACGAATTGACAAAAAATGCCATCCTCAAGGCCATGGACGCTACCGAAGCGTTGAACAACGATAAGTACGAAGCCCAGCAGGCCCGTCGAATTCTGGACCGCCTGGTGGGTTATCAAGTATCGCCGCTGTTGTGGAAAAAAGTCAAAGGCGGCCTGAGCGCCGGCCGTGTTCAATCGGTCGCCGTCCGGATCATCTGCGAGCGCGAGCGCGCCATCCAGGCCTTTGATCCTCAGGAATACTGGTCGATCACCGCCGCATTGGAAGGCCGGCAGCCGCCTGTCTTCGAGGCGAAGCTGGTCAAAAAAGAGGGCGAAAAAATATCCGTTCCGGATCAGGCAGCGGCACAGGCCATCTTGGACACTGTTTCAACCGCTCCATTCACCGTATCCAATGTTGTTAAAAAAACGGTTCGCAGGAATCCTCAGCCACCGTTCATCACCAGCAAACTTCAACAGGAGGCGATTCGCAAACTGCGCTTTTCGGCGAAAAAGACCATGCTCATTGCCCAGCAATTGTACGAGGGCATCGATCTGGGGCCGGGAGAACCGGTGGGTCTGATCACCTATATGCGAACCGATTCGACACGGATATCGGCCGAAGCCGCACACGAGGCGCTCGACCTGATCGGGAGCACCTATGGCGCCGAGTACGCCATGGAAAAGCCGCGCTTTTTTAAGAACAAGAAAAAGGTGCAGGACGCCCACGAGGCCATCCGCCCCACCTCCGTATACCATACGCCGGAAAAAGTGGGCGCCTTTCTGAACAAGGATCAAATGGCCCTTTATCAACTCATCTGGCAACGCTTTATCGCCTCGCAGATGAAACCTGCGCTGATCGATCAGATTTCCATTGCCATCGGGGCAAATGTCTATACCTTTAACGCCAGCGGCAGCACGGTACAATTTCCCGGTTTCATGGCGTTGTACCAGACAGTGGATCAAGAGGTGGAAAGCAAGCGTAAGCAGCAGCAGTTGCCGCCGCTGGCCAAAGGCGATCGCTTGACACTCAAGGAACTGATACCCAAGCAGCACTTCACTCAACCGCCCCCGCGCTTTACGGAAGCCTCACTGGTCAAGGAGCTGGAAGAAAACGGTATCGGACGTCCGAGCACCTATGCCACCATTTTATCAACCATACGGCAGAAGGGGTATGTCGAGTTGCTCAAGGGCTCGTTCCATCCCAGCGAGTTGGGATTTATCGTCAACGATCTGCTGGTGGATAATTTTCCTGAAATTTTCGGGGTGGAATTCACAGCCAGGATGGAAGACGACCTGGACCGTGTGGAAACAGCCGAACTGGATGCCCGAGGCGTCCTGCAGAGATTTTACGATCCTTTCAGGAAGAAGCTTGACGCAGCGGAACAAGGCATGCTCAGCGTCAAAGGCGTCGGCATCAATACACACATCAAATGCCCGCAATGCGGCCAGCATGACCTGCACATTAAAGTCGGTAAAAACGGACATTTTATTGCCTGCAACGGATACCCTGATTGCACCTATTCCCGGGATTACGAGCGCGACGAAAAAGGCCGCATCCAACCCATCGAGCCCAATCACGAAGCGGCAACCGATAAATTCTGTCCAAAATGCGGCAAAGCCATGGTCATCAAACGCGGCAAGTATGGAGAATTTCTGGCGTGCAGCGGATACCCCGATTGCAAGCACACTGAATCCATTAATGGCGGCGGAAACGGCAAAGCCATCGGTATGAAGTGCCCCAACCAAGGTTGTGACGGCGACATTGTGGAAAAGCGGTCAAAGCGAGGCAAAGTCTTCTATGGATGCAGCCGGTATCCTGATTGCAACTTCGCCACATGGGACAAACCGGTGGCGAAATCCTGTCCGGTATGCAATAAACCATATCTGGTAGAAAAGAACACGAAGCGAAAAGGCGATTTTTTGGCCTGTGTTGAAAGAGAATGCGGTTTTAAAGAGGCCATCTGAATCGGCAACCCTGCTATCGATAGACGTTGAAATTCAGTGTGTGCACAATTGATCCATACATTGCGCAGCGGCCGGTGGGCCTTGCCCAAGGTGTTCGTCGGCGCCGTGATGATCAGTTTTTCGGGCGTGTGGGTCACGGTCAGTGATGTCACGCCAACGGCCTCCGCCTTTTATCGCGTCTTTTTTGGCGGTCTGTTTTTGCTGGCCGCTACCGTTATCCGTCGTGAAATCCGCTGGATGGGAACCAGGCACGCTGCGCTGGCCTTATTGTGCGGCCTGTTCCTTGCACTCGATTTGGTGTGCTACCACTATAGCGTACACCTTATCGGCCCCGGCCTGGGAACTATTTTGCCAAACCTTCAGGTGTTTATCCTGGCCATTCTAGGCGCCCTTTTTCTAAAGGAAAAACTGCACCTTCGGACGATAGTGTCCATGCCTGTCGCATTTGGAGGGCTGTGGCTGGTTGTCGGTCCCGACTGGACAACCATGCGATCGGGTTACCAGGCGGGCATCGCTTTTGGTCTGACTGCGGCGATATTCTATTCGCTGTTTCTCATCTCCCTGCGCCAGCTTCAGACGCAGCAGCGCGGTCTTTCCATCTTTTACGTGATGATGCTGGTGTCTGTCACCACTGCGGCCCTGATAGCTCCGGCTATCCAGATCACCGGTGATACATTCGCGATTCCAAATACCAGAACATTGGCCGCCCTGCTATCCCTTGGATTGTTCAGCCAGTGTATCGGCTGGATCTTGATCACCAATGCCTTGCCGCACCTGCGCACCGCTCTTTCCGGCTTAATCCTGCTTTTACAGCCGGCATTGGCCTTTGTCTGGGATGTTCTGTTTTTTGGTCGCTCCACGGGCATTGTCAACTGGCTCGGTGTTATCGTCGTATTATGTGCGATTTATTTGGCTATGGTCAAGCAGTCGGCACACGGGGATTAACCGGCCCATCAGCCACAAACCGCTTGTCCCCGTCCGCATAAACAGGTGGGCGTAGAACGTTGCTTGCGTCAGGCAGCGCTGCGATACGCCGATGTCAGATCGGCCGACAAACGCTTGATCAACTCACTGTTTATTGATATGCATTGCCTTAACACTTCCTCTCATTCTCTACCGGACCCGCATCTACATCTCTTTAACTCTGGATTCAGCCATGCCCCAGCCTTGATGACCGTCAATAAAAAACAACCGAAACGTGTGAAGACAAACCCCTATTGTGAGACGCTGCTTTGTTGCGATTGAACATTTTTCCGATACGATTGAAATTCTGTTTCCAGCTCCCTGCAGTTGCGCCGCCAGGCTGCAGGGAGACCGAGGCAGACGGCGGCAAATCCCGGCAGGCCGGCAGACATGAATCGCTCCGCATTCTCACCTCATCAGCGGAGCTGCACGTTGGCCGCACGTTGCAGACCGCAGATCCCAATGCGGTTCCGCCAATAACAAACAGATCAGTCCAGTCTTAGAATAGAACGTCCATCATTCAAATAGAACCGGTATTACCAAGCGACTCGACATTTTCCAGATAAGCGATTCAACCCATCGACCCGTTTCGAGACCGGCTTGTCTTATGCCGGCCGCCTGAAACCGTACCCTCGTGTCGGTGACTCGTCTGCCACAGCAAAATCGCAATCGATCTCAAGTCCAATCGAACAAAGGAGAGCTATATGCAAACACAACCAAAGCGACTGACACCTTGCCCGCAGCATCGCTGGAGAGGAAGCCTTCTGGTTGCATCGATAGCAGCCATACTTTGTTTGTCGGCGGCAACCGGTGCTGCCGCACCTTTTCTGGATAAGTCCAAGTATCACACCTGGGAAGAGGTGAACGCCTACCTCGACGCCGTCGCACAAACACCCGAATTGCGCAAAATCGTCAAGCTGATCCCCATCGGACACACTCGGGAGGGCAGACCGCTGCGAGTGCTTCGAATTTCAAAAAAGGGGATAAAGGCCAGACACCCTGACGCCAAACCGGCCACCTTTATCATGGGCGCCCATCATGCCCGTGAGCATGTGTCCAAAGAGATCGTTCTTGCGCTAATCGATAGAATGATCAACCAATACGGAACGTCGGGGGCCGAGGGAGAAGCCGTCACCTACCTGGTCGATGCCGGCACCTTTTATCTTCTTCCCTGGGTGAACCCGGATGGCGGCACCAATGAGTTCTTCCACAATCCGGAACAGCGTAAAACCAACTATCCGATAGACGAACCGGAGATCGGGGCGGCGGAATGTGACATCTGTGGAGACGGCGGCATCGATGACGACAGTCCGGATATCCAGACCGGAGATGTGGGTGTTCTGAACCGCTCCGATCCGCCAACGCCCATTGCGTTTGAAGGCAACGGCATCATCAGCCGCCATTTGCAGCTATGGTTCGAGGGTGACGACTATTCCCTCCCGGTCGTCGATGACCGCGCTATGCGCATTCAGCCCGGCGAGTCGATATACACGTTCAATTATGAAGGCGTAGACCCGGACGGCGATGCCCAGTTTGGTCCATATTCCGGTGAAGACTTCGTGGGAGGAACCGACCCGAACCGCAATTATGGTGACCCTTTCTGGGGTGACTGCGCCAACGATGAGGGTTGCTCGTGGCGGTCAGGTGCTCAAACCTACTGTGGGCCCGCACCCTTTTCAGAACCGGAAACGGCAGCGGTCATGACGTTTTTAAGTGCCCATCACAATATCGTCAGCCTTGAAAGCCTGCACTCCGGTGTCAATGAAATCTACCCTCCCTGGTTTTTATACGAGGACGATCCCGATGGCAACACCATGGACCAGGCCTATCATGATGCGGTGGCCCAGTATATTTCTCAGCAAACCGGCTATGAAGTGATCTACGGAGGGCAGTATGCTGTCAACGGCGACACCACCGGCTACTCCTATGGCGGCTCCATCCAGGATCTCTCATTAGAGTTGGAATTCTACGCCGGCGGTATTCTCTCTTATACAACCGAGGTTTACGGCATGGGCAGCGAGAGCGGCTCTGAAGAAGCCGTTAAAGACTGGTTCCCTCATCATTGGCAGCAGTTCAACACCGCCTATCCCCAGGGAATTTTCCTGACCTGGAATGATTTCCCCTTCTGTACGACCTGTGACCCCGATCAAATGGCTGCCGCTCCATTGGATTGGTATTACTATACCCAATATACCGAGTACTACCTGTTCCAGAACGAGGGTTCGACGTGCGGCGGTGAAACCGACCCGGACATCTTTCATTGCAACTATTGGGGCGTCGGCGATCCTGACGACCCGTCCACCGAATACTATGCGGATCTGGATATCTTCGCCTATTTCAATCCCCCGTCGACCAATCGCTGCTACAAGGACTGGAACTGCAACGGTGAAGCTCTGGTACGCACGTTAAACAAACAGATCAAGCATCTGCTCTATCGCCTCTATATCGCTCCGTTTATCGCCATCAATTCGGATCAGACCACCGTCGACGGCACCACATTGAATGTGGCCGTTGAAAACACGGGATATTTGCGGTCCTGTGTCGCGACCAACTCGCGACAAGGGGAAGATCCGATTTCAAACCGTTATTACGACCATGGGCTGGTGGATGTGACGATTCTTGGCGCATACGGATTCGATATCGACAGCAGCCCAACGGTCAACGTCGGCTGGTTGGGCGGTGCGAACGTTAATGATCCGGTGTCCAATGTCGGCGTTGCCAGCTACGACATATCCAACCTGGGAAAACGCGGTTTTTTCGCGGTAAAGGCAGGCAGCACAAAAACCGGATATGTTACGGCCCTTTTCAAGGTCCGGTCCGCCAAAAAGGGCAACGGATACGTCGTGTCATTAGTCTACTCCTCTACCGTCGACCGTCCCAAAGCGGTTGATACTTATTTTAAAGGTCCGGAGCCCATGAGATCAGTACTGACCCAATCGATGACGAGGACGGTGGACCAGATCAAGCAGGATATGCAATATGCTCGACAGAAACGAAAGCAGTGGAAGCGTATGATCGGGCCCTTCGATGTCCAACCAGGACGATCAAAGGGCATTATCATCCGCAAGTATCATTAGCTTGCGATGCCTGTGCCGGGGTGAACCGATCACGCGAATCAAAACGGCAGTGCAACATCTCTAACCCGCAGGCCGGTGGGCGCACTGCAGCCCACCGGCCTGCCGCTGATCATCCGCGGGCAGTTCCGTCCCTGCGCCGAATCCTGGACGAGCGATGCAGACAACATCCAACTCACCTCACCGTGTTGATAGCCATGGCGGAACTGGAAAATCAGCCGACCGCCCGGTTCGCGTTGCACTGCATCACCATTATCGTGTATAGATACGGCACGGCATTTGGCTGTAACGCTTGATGAAACAGCAACAAACAAATGTTCAACGAATGCGGCCGCAATGGGGCTGTTTCGCCGTGTCTGTCAACATGATTTGGAATCGACCATGCAGGTATTGTGTGTTTCAGATATGATGGTGCCTCAACTCGATCGGAACTTCAACCCTGATCGTTTTGGTCAGGTCGACCTCGTCATCTCGTGCGGTGACCTGCCGCCGGAGTATCTCAAATTTCTGCGAGGCGCCTTCGGCGCACCACTTTACTATGTCCGCGGCAATCACGATATCCGCTACGGGGAGACACCGGTTGCGGGATGCGTCAACCTTCACGGCAGAATCATCCGCCACGGCCGGCTCAAGTTGCTGGGCCTTGAAGGGTCCCGCTGGTACAATGGCGGTCCGGTCCAATACACCGAATCTCAAATGTATCGCATGGTCTGGCGGCTGCGACCTCGGATCTGGTTGAAAAACGGCATCGATCTGGTCGTTACCCATGCTCCACCGCGACACGTTCACGATGCGGAAGACCTGTGTCATCGCGGCTTCAAGGCGTATCGCAAGCTGATCCAATGGTGCAGCCCCCGTTATTTTTTGCACGGTCATATTCACGCTGCTTTTTCGGATGATACTCAGCGCAGCACTTTCCTTGGGCGCACGCAAATCATCAATTGTTTCGGACTCTACCGGCTGGATATCGATGATCAAACAATTGCTGCATCGCATTAAGACCACCTGCCAGCAATGGAGCAGGCCTCAAACGGCTAAATCGTTTAAAGACGATCAACAAAAAGAATCGGCTTTTGAGACCATCGACCGCGGTATACGCTGGGTGCCTTTGAATCAGATCATCGGCAGCGTCGGCCGTTACAAAGACTTCGATGCCAAGTTCAGACCCAGGCATCACATGGTCACCGAGCGCTATGGCCTGATCAAACAGGCTTTGCGCCAGGGGCGCACTCTGCCTCCGGTAAAATTATACCAGATCAAAGACAAATTCTATGCACTCGACGGCAATCACCGCATCGCAGCGGCCAAAGAGCTCAACCATACGGACATCCGTGCAAGCATCGTTGAGTTCATCGCCGCTAGAAAGACGCTCGAAAACATCCTTTACTACCAACGGGCGCAATTCACAGAAAAAACAGGGTTGCCTTACAATATCAAACTGACGGAGGTGGGTCAGTATGAGTATTTGCTCGATCAGATTTCCGTGCATCGAGCCCACCTTGAAGCATCCGCCCCAGAACCAATCGGGTTCGGGCAAGCGGCGCAGGATTGGTACGAGACCATCTATCGCCCCCTGCTGTCCATTATCCGAAACGGAAATCTGATTCATATGTTTCCCAATCGGACCCTGGATGATCTGTATACCTATATCTCTTATCATCAGTGGGTTGCAGGCAAGAAACGGAAATACGGCATCGGCATCGACCGCCTGATCCCCAACGACATGGAGGCATTTCGTACAAAAATGATCGACACATCCGAGTCCGACTATCCGGAAATGTTAAGGGAAATCACCGTCTTCGTTTTGATGAAAGTCGCCGGCAAAAGCGAGCAGGCCATCATGGACCGGCTGTTTGCCCTGAAGGAGGTGCAGGAGGTGCACTCGATACACGGCGAAGCGGATATCCTGGTGAAAATCATCCTGACGAGGGACCTTCTCTCGTCGGATGCTGAGATCATCTCGGAGTTCGTGCATGATCAATTGCGCCAAATACAGGGCGTCCACAGTACCCAGACCCTCATTCCCGGGCGCTCGATGATCCGGGCGCGATCTTGAGAATCAGTCAGCATCGCGACCGACATCCAATCCTTGCCGAACATTATCAAATGATCATCTTGCGGTCATGAGGAGGTAATCTCTGCATGATAGAAGTGGGTCATAACATCGAAGCGGTCGTTTTCAATGGGCCACGGGGTTTCGAAAACGGAAGGTTTCCAGGCACTTAATTGGAAGGCTTAGAGGTGATTTTTACAAAAAGGAGGCAAGATGATATCCTCTCCATGTAAAACCTGTCACAAGCGGAATTTACCCAAAAAACAGTGCATCGATACGTGCAAAAAACTCAAAGGTATTCAGAAGCTGCAACACACCATGTCCGGACCGCCCCTAAGCGGAGGCGGCTACGAGACCGGCCAGTTTCAGCTGGCCGTCCTGTCATCCAGGGGACGCAGCGAATAGAATGAATTGAATCGGACGGCCTTGCATGACCCGGCAGGGCTGTCCGATTCGACTTTTATGTCAGGCTCAGTTTCAGTCCAATCCAATCGACCAGCCATGTTGCCTATTCAAGATGATTGGCAATCAATTCAGACAAATCGATGGCCTCCATTTTGCCTTCCATGCCGGCCACTTTGATGGCGTCCTCCATATTGACAAGACAAAAGGGACAGGCCGTGACGATCACATTGGCGCCGGCCTTGGCGGCCATTTCAACCCGTACCACACCCATACGCTGTTCCTCTTCGGGTTCGTAAAACAGCATCAGACCACCGCCGCCGCAGCAAAATGAGCGGTCGCGGCAGCGCTCCATTTCCACTCGCTTTAAGCCGCCAATCGCATCCAGGGCCGCACGGGGGTCATCGTACACATGGTTGTGACGGCCAAGATAACAGGGATCGTGGTAAGTATAGATCTTGCCGTCGCCGTTTGCGTTTTTCAGCTTAAGGACCCCGGATTTGACCTTGCGGCTGATATACTGACTGATGTGCTCCACCGGCGGCAGTCCGTTGTACTCATTTTTCAGCACGTTGTAGGCATGGGGATCGGCGGTGATGATGCGCTCGGCACCGGCGCTTAAGATGGCATCGGTATTCATCTCCTTGATGGTTTGAAACAACATCTCTTCGCCGAATCGCCGGACCTCGTTGCCGCTGTCTTTTTCCTGTTTGCCAAGGATGCCGACATCCGAACCGGTTTTGGACAAAATAGTGGCCGTTGCCTGTCCGATGGCCTGCATGCGGTCGTCATACGAGGTAATGCTGTCTACAAAGTACAGGTCCCGGGCACCCTCTTTTCCAAGGTCCTTGACTTTGACATCTTCGGGCAGATTCTTCGTCCAGTCGGCCCTTTTTTTCTCCATCTTGCCCCAGGGGTTACCGCGCTTTTCCAGAGCCCGCAGCGGTTTTTGCAGGCTTTGGGGTACAATGCCCTCATCCACCATGCCACGACGAAGGTCCACGATCTTGTCGATGTATTCGATGCCGATGGGACACTCCTGCTCGCATGCCCCACAGGTCGTGCACGACCAGATTTCGTCTTCTTCATAGATGCTTCCGATCAAGGCTTCGCTTTTAGCAAACGGCGCGTCCAAGGGCCAGAGGGGGTAGTTTTTATAGGTCAGGTCTCTTCCCTTGATGGAGATAAATCTCGGCGAGAGAGGCCGGCCCACTGTGTTGGCCGGGCAATTGTCCGAGCAGCGGCCGCAATCGGCGCAAGAGTAAAAATCAAGGATGTGTTTCCAGGTGAAGTCCTCCAGTGTCTTGACCCCGAACGACTCCAGATCGTCCAAGGCGTCGTCGCTGACGCCGTGGCGAACAGGCTTGACGTTGCCTCGCCGGGTCCGCATGCAAAAGACGTTGAACAGCGATGTGATCACGTGAAAGTGTTTGCCCAGCGGCAGGAAGCATAAAAAACTGAAAAAGACGATGTCATGGACAAAATAGGCTCCGGTGTGAAGGCTTTGCAACACACCCTGAGGGACCGGGGTCAGCATCAGGCTCAGTATCCACACCAGGGTTGCAGGCGCCAGGAATTCTCCATGGGTGCCGGCCTGGCTCCCGGCGGCTGCATGGCTGGCCTCAAACAGCGACTCGCTGATCATCAGCGTAGCGATCATGCCCAGCACAAACACTGCCTCAACCGTGTGGTCCTTGCCGTATTTTTCCGGCACCGCGTAGCGGACCGATTTGGCTACAACTCGCCTGTAGGCGGCAACGGCGCAAGCGATCAGGACGGCAGTGGCCGCATAGTCTTTTAATATATTGTAAATGCTGCCCACCAGCCCGCTGAATCCGGGCATGACAAAGCTGCCGGAAATACCGATGATGACCATGGAGCACGATCGGATGCTGAGAACGAGAAATCCGGCGAATATGACGATATGAACAACCCCGGCCACCAGGTAGCGCGGCTGGCGCCACTGCAACAGCCAGAAACGGATGACCTGCACCAGGCGTGTCGGAACCTGGTCCCAGCGATGGTCCGGCGCCGCCTTTACCAGGGGTGCGGTTCGTTTGGCAATGATATAGGCAAACAGCGCCACCCCGGCAATGGGGATGGCCAAAGAAAAGACAATGGCCGGAACAAAGAAAAAAACAGCTTTTGCCGGCGGGATAAGAATGGTTTCCATAATGAACCTCTGATTAGTTGTCTATATAGATCACTGCCCTGCTCTCTTTTCCGTCCACCTTGAGAACCGAAGGCTGTTTGAGTTCTGTCCATGCCACATGCTCTGTCTCGGCTTTTCTGGGCTGTTCACAGAGCCACTTCCAATCGAGGCGACCGGCGGTTTTTTCTGAAGCGGTGATGTAGTTGATACCCAGGGTCGTGATATTGTGAAAAAAATGTGACCCCTGAGACGGTTCGGGCCGCATCTGATGATGGTCGGTTTCCACCATGGCACTGACCCCGCAGATATCCTCCCACCGAACCGGTATGCCCAGCCATGGGTCGGTACTTCCCCAACGGCCGGGTCCGATCAGCAGGTATTTGCGGTTTTCAGACATCAACCGAGCATTCAATTGACTGATATCTTTCGCAATCGCCTTGGTCCGGCCTGGATCGAAACTATCCGGTTTGACAAAAACCACATCTTTTATGTCCCGGCTCACCGTATTACCAAGCGCCTGTCGAGAGTAAACGAATGCTCTGCCGATTTCCTGCTCACTGATGTCAACCCGCACCAGCTCTTCACGCGCCCCCATAGGACGAAGCTGCAGGACAACAAATTCTCCGGTATCCGGCCCGGGCCCCAGGTTGGCGCAGAACTCCATTTCTACGGCACAGCCCATACCTTCCTCTCCGATGCGGAGCAGATCGGCGAGAATCTTCGGCAGCGGAAACATATCATGTTTCAACACCGGGTAAAACGTGACAACCGGGCTGCCGGATCCACTGAAGGTGTCGCGGATGCGATGCTCCTGCACATAATAGGAACTGCAAAGTGTTCGGATGGGCAACTCGTCCAAAGCGTCGAAGATCTCCCGACGAACCAGTGTTGCTGAATCATCGACACCAAGAATACAGGTATCGCCTCCCATTTTTACTGCATAGAAATAGCGCTGGGAATTCTTCAAGATGTCATCAAGCCTTGAGCGATCCGGCACCAGGTTCGGGTACTTCGGTGAAAATCGCAGGGAGCTTTCGCCACCCATCACCGATTTGCCCAAGCCCAGCGCGATGGCTGCAACTCCCTCTTCCGGTTTCATCTGAGCGAAAGGGTAGTAATTGTAAGACTGCGCCACACCGGCAATGGCCGGATAAAAATGATCCCGATGACGCTCCCCGACCAGCTCTTGAATCATGACGGCCATTTTTTCTTCTTCGATCCGGTGGCCCACCCTATTGGAAAATGCCTTTGGCCCCGAAAAATAGGTGGATGCAAAGACCATTTTTACTGCATTGACCAGCTGCTCCAAACGGCAGTTCAGATCATCGTGATCGTTCGCCAGCATGTATGTGTTGTAGAGACCTGCATAGGCCCGGTATTGAGCATCTTCCAACAGGCTGGAGGACCTTACTGCAAGGGGATACTTAAAATGCATCAAGTATCCCTTGAGTTCCGTCATCAATTGGGATGGCAGCTCCGAGGTCATACACCGATCGGCGATGGCTTCATCGTTCAGATCCTGCCTGGCAAGGTCATGCAGATCGTTCATCTCGACAAAGTGTTCAAATTCATCGGCTGTGATGACCATCGTCTGAGGAATGCGGACTCTCGCATTGGGATATTTGGCTTGAATGTCCGAGTGTTGATGCAGCAGCGCATTCATAAAGGCCAGCCCCCTGGCTTTGCCGCCTAACGAGCCGCTGCCGATTTTGTAAAACTCCGTGTCGACATCCAGGTTTTTTGAATCGAAGTCGAGCACCAGTCCCCTTTGGCGCTGCATTCGCCGCTGGTGGATAATGCCCGCCAGACGAGCAATATGGCTCCTGGCATTGGTGGCGCTGGCGCCTCGCAGGGGACGGACCTTGGACGCCAATTCGATTTCCGATCGGGCAAAGAGCCATCGGGAAAAATCGTTTCGACGACAATGAAACACAAACGATTCTTCCGCGATGCGGTCCAATTGTTTTTCCAGATCCCAGAGGTGCTTGGCCCTGCCGATCCGGCGACCGTCCGGCATGCGAAAAATAAAATCGCCGAACCCAAGATCCGCCTTAAAATATCTGCGAATATCCGATGGCAGTGTTTGCGAATTCTTGTCGACGAAGCGGGCGGGAATCTGTTCGGCGTAAGTGCTGTTCCGACTCTCCGAGCTGGTTAATAACAGGGGGATGTCGAACCGTTCGGATTTGATTTTTTTGAGCAGGCTGAGCCCCGCATCCCCATCCAGCCTTCCTGCCTTGGGAAACCGGACATCGGAAATGACCCCGAGGATGCTGTCCTTGAACGCTTCATAGGCGGCCATGGCCTCTTCGAAGGTTTCAACCATCAGGATTTTTGGCCTTGCCCGCATGGCCAGTAAACGATGCTCTTCGTTCAGGCCTTCTTCCATCACGGCCTGGGTCTGGAGCACCAATTCCTTGTACAGGATCGGCAGAATGGCCGATCGATATTCGGCAGAGTCCTCAACAAAAAGGATCACCCGGATTCCGGCAATTTCCGTGTCCTGAGCAACATTCATCCAGTCTTCGGTGCTCTTTATCAAGGCAAAAAGAACTTCCGTGTCCCCTGTCCATAGAAAGACCCGGTCAATGGATGACGTATCGATGGAAACAGGAGTGAGTTCCGCACCTGCATCCAGTCGGTGCACCATGAGGATCACCGGAAGGCTTTGATATCCTGCCTTGATGGCAGCGGCGATTTTCTCTGTATCGGTATCGGTTTCTCCGGCAATGATGATCACCAGTTCGAATTGCCGCTCGGCAAGGACATTCAGGGCTTGCCGGGTATTGGAGACCCACCTCAGCCGCGGCGGATGACTCAGGTTCAATCCCCGGTATTCCGACACAATTTTCTCAGACAACCGGCAATCCTCTTCCATAATCCAGGCATCGTACTGCCGTGAGATCAACAAGATATTCCGGACCTTGTTCAACATCAAATCGTGAAAGATCTTGAACCGGGGATCGTCTTTATGAATCGTGTTGTTCATTACCTCGAAGTGGCACTAAAGGCTCGCGCAAAACTATATATTTGTCTTCGCATGAGCCCTTAGATTCGATATAAACCCTTTCACACCCAGACCTATACAATCCCTTGATCGATCATGGCGTCGGCGACTTTGACAAAAGCGGCGATATTGGCGCCATTGACATAGTTGCCCGGCGTTCCGTATTGTTCGGCAGTCGTCATACAGGTTTTATGGATGCCGGCCATGATCATTTTCAAGCGATCGTCCACTTCTTGCCGGGTCCAGGCCAGTCGCATTCCGTTCTGAGCCATCTCAAGGCCCGAGACGGCCACGCCGCCCGCATTGGCTGCCTTGCCGGGTCCGTATAAAAAGCCTTTGTCCAAAAACAGATCCACAGCTTCAGGCGTACAGGGCATGTTGGCCCCTTCACTGACAAGAATAACGCCGCCGTTGATCAAGCTATAGGCATCATTTTCGTTAATTTCGTTTTGGGTCGCCGAAGGAAACGCACATTTGGCAGGATGTTCCCAGAGCGGATTTTTCTCCTGCCCGGCCTCTACCGGCGTATGAACGGCACTGGGGTATTTTTCGGTATATTCCTCTACCCGTCCCCGGCGGATATTCTTGAGCTGCATGATAAAATCAAGCTTTTGCCGGTCCACCCCCTCTTCGTCGAAGATATAGCCGGAAGAGTCGGAAAAGGTTATCGGTTTGGCGCCAAGTTCTATCAGTTTTTCCATGGTGTACTGAGCCACGTTGCCGGAGCCCGAAACCAGGCAGGTTTTGCCTTCCAGTGTCTGGTTGCGGGTGGCCAGCATTTCGGCGGCAAAGTATACCGATCCATAGCCGGTGGCTTCGGGTCGAATCAAACTGCCGCCCCAATTGAGCCCCTTGCCTGTGAGCACACCGGTGAATTCATTGCGCAGCTTTTTATACATGCCGAACAGGTAGCCGACTTCTCTGGCACCCACGCCGATATCGCCGGCCGGTACATCTGTGTTGGGACCGATGTGACGGAACAATTCACTCATGAACGCCTGACAAAACCGCATCACTTCCATGTCGGATTTTCCTTTGGGGTCGAAATCCGATCCACCCTTGCCGCCACCCATGGGCAGGGTGGTCAATGCATTTTTGAACACCTGCTCGAAGGCGAGGAATTTTAAGATGCTCAGGGTCACCGAAGGATGAAACCGCAACCCGCCTTTGTAAGGTCCGATGGCGCTGTTTATCTCCACACGGAAGCCGCGGTTGATATGCACCTGGCCCTGATCATCGACCCAAGGCACGCGGAACATGATCACCCGTTCCGGTTCGACAATCCGTTGCAGGATCTTTTCCTGGTGGTACTGGGGATTTTGCTCCAGCACCGGCCGCACGGATTCAATGACCTCGGTCACCGCCTGATGAAACTCTTTTTCATTCGGATCACGGTCTAACACAAACTGGATATCGTCCATTTTACCCTCCATTTATCTTGGTAAAGAGCCAATCGAATTTGACTCTCATCGATAGACATGGTCTATCCCTTGATGCTCCTTGGCAGCAACATCTGGTGCTGCGGACAGATCGAATCAGGGTTCTGATAAACGGCACCGGCAAAGGCCAGAAGATATTTCCGCAGGGCGGTCATTTCGACCACCTCATCCACCAGCCCATGTTCGGCACAGTAAATCGGCCTGGAGTTGTCGTAATATTCCTGGGCCATCTGGTTCATCTTGTCAATAACCGGCTGCAGGGGACGCCCGGCGTCCTTCTCTTTGACCAGCCGCCGTGAAAAGCTGGCCGCGGCCGCGGTTTCTCCGTGCATGACATAAATTTCGGTGGTGGGAATGCCCAGGGTGAAGGCGTTGTGCCGGTTGGCCGTGGGGCCTCCCATCACATAGTGGGCCGCTGCGGTCCCTTTGCGCAGCACCACCAGCATCTGAGGCACTTCGGTCTGCTGGATGGAGTAGATCAGGCTTTGGCCCAATCCCAGCAACTCGGCTTTTTCGGCGATGTCGCCCACGTCGATGCCGCTGGTGTCCTGGAACCAGATGATGGGCAGACGGTCGCGCCCGCACAGGGTGACGAACTCGTTCATTTTGATCAATCCCTGGCGGTAGAGCTTGCCGCCGATGCCGGGATAGTCGGCATATTCGGGATAGCCCTCGCCCAGCCAGCCCTGGCGATTGCCGATGCAGCCCACCAAAAGGCCGTCCAGCTTCACCAGACCGGTATAGATTTCCGGCCCGTAGTCGGGGCGAAACTCCATATGTTCGCTGCCGTCCACCAGGCGGGCCAGGATTTCGTCGAAGCTGTACATCTGTTTTTGATTGAAGGGCATCAGACGATAGAGGTCATCGGCCTTGAAGGCCGGCGGCTTTGGCTGGGCCACCCTGAAAAACTTGGGGTGGTAGGCGGGCACCTCGCGCATGTACTCCTTGAGCCCGTCCAGCACACCGGTCTCCTCTTCATAGACATAGCGGAAAAAACCGGTTTCATCATGGTGAATGCTCACCGATCCGGGGGGCTTGGCCTTGTATTGCTTGGCCGCGGAAATAAGCGCCTCGGCCCCCTCTTCGTCGAAAAACCCTTTGGGGGACATGCCGCTTAAAATGCCGCCGCCGCCCACGGCGATGTTGCAGTTTTTGTGGGCGAACAAGATGGTGGGGCTGATCCCCTGGTATCCGCCGCCGGCCGGATTGGTGCCGTAGATGCCGGCCAATACCGGCAGACCCAACTGGTTCAGTTCGGCATGGCGGAAAAAGGTGGTGCCGCTGCCGCGTCGGCCGGCATAGAACTTCTCCTGTTCGGGCAGTTTGACGCCGCTGCAATTGACCAGCCAGACCAGGGGCACGTTGAGCCGTTTGGCCAGGTCGGTCACCCGCAATATATTATCCGGCTGGCCGGCCACCCAGGCGCCGGCCAGCACCTTGTTGTCAAAGCCGATCACCACACACCACTTGCCCGATATTTTAGCCAAACCGTCAAATACATTGGTATGGCCTTCGGCATTTCCTTCGGGATTGTACAGGGTGTGCAGCGGGCACCAGGTGCCCGGATCGACCAGGTAGTTTATCCGCTGCCAGACCGTCATCTGCCCGCGGGCATTGATTTTCTCCTCGGGAAAACCGGAGGTCTTGACTTTCTGCACGGATTTCCGAATCTCTGCTTCGACTTCTTTGATCTGACCGACATTGCTTTCGGTGCTTTTGATCTGGCCTTCATTGAGTTCACGGCCGAACGGAGTCATTGTTTCAAAATAGGGTCTCATGGTCGATTCCTGGTTCCTCTTTATGTACGCTTATTTCGATATACAACAGATGAATCGCGGGACACTCCGATGGGCGGCATAAATGAACACCCTGGCCCACAACTATGATGCGGCTTCGTCCAGCGGCCACATCCCCTTTTCCTCCAGCACCGAGCGCAAGGCTTTCAGGGCCGTATTGGTGGCCGGCACTCCGGCGTAAACGGCGGTCTGAAAAATGACTTCCGCAATCTCTTTGGGAGAACATCCCACATTCAGCGCCGCATGGATGTGCAACGCCAGCTCCTCGGGCTGGCCCAGTGCCGTCAGCGCGGCCACAGTCACCAACTGGCGGGTGGTGTGGGGGATTTTTTCCCTGGCGTACATGCGCCCGGTGATGAACAAGGAGAGGTCCCTGGCCAGTTCCTTGTCAAAAGCGCGCCACAGGTCAAACGGTTTTTCTCCGGAAACGCCTTCGAAATACAACGCCGCCGTGTGTCGGGTTTTTTCTACGGTATCATCCGTCATATATGCCTCCTGTCGCTGCTCGAAAGCCCTTCCCGCTTATCGGTTGGCTTTGCGGTAGCCAAGCTGATCCTGGGCGATGATCGATTTGCAGATATTGGCCGACCCTTCCACCATATAGTAGGTGGGGGTGTCCCGGTAGATGCGGGCCACCGGATACTCCGTAGAGTAGCCGTAGGCGCCCAGAATACGCATGGCGTAGTTGGCGCACTTGCTGACCGTCTCGCCGGCAAAATATTTGGCCTTGGCGACATCCAGGCCGTTGTTGAGCTTGCCCTGATCCTTGGCCCAGGCCGCCTTGTAGACCAGCAGTCGGGCGGCATCGATCTCGGCGGCCATCTGGGCCACCATGTCCTGGTTCATCTGGAAATGACCGATGGGTTTGCCGAACTGCTTACGGTCGTTGCAGTATTTGGTGACCTCTTCCAGACATGCCTGGGCCACGCCCACGGCGCCGGCTGCAGCGGACAATCGGGTCTGGTTCAGGGAACCGAAGACGATCTTGGTGCCCATGCCGGGCTTGCCCAGAATGTTCTCTTTGGGCACCTTGGTGTTGTCCAGAAAGACCTCTCCGGTGGGTGAGCAAAAGGAGCCCATCTTGTCCAACCGTGTGGTCTTGACCCCATTATAGTTCTTGGGCTCGATCACGAAAGCGGAAAGGCCCTTGGAGCCGGCCTCGATATCGGTATAGGCATAGTAGATCAAAACGTCGGCCACATCTGCATTGGAAATCCAGGTTTTGGAGCCGTTCAGCAGCCAGTGGTCGCCTTTGTCTTCGGCCGTGCTGGCCATGGCCATGACATCCGATCCGGCATCTGGTTCGGTGATGCCGAAGCCGCCGATCAGGTCGGCGCTGCACAGCCCCGGGATATACTTCTTCTTCAGCTCTTCGGTGCCGTAAGTAAAAATGGTGTAGGCACATCCCAGCACTTGCATATTCACCTGCACCCGCAGGCTCGAACACACCCGGGCGATCTCCTCGGTGACGATCATGGCGGCCATCCAGCCCATCTCCTCGCCATCGTATTCTTCGGGGATCACTGTTCCCCAAAAACCCAGTTCGCCCATGGGTTTGACGGCCTCCTCGTAAGGAAAGTAGTGGTCTTTGTCCCACTGCTCCACGTTGGGTGCAATCTTTTTGTTGGCAAATTCTCGGACGGCCTTTCTTAACATTTCAAGTTCTTTGGAAAGTGCGAAATCCATAATTGTCTCCTATGTTTCACGATATTGCGGGTTATCGAAAATTATATTTGTGAAAGCCGCTCAAGCCCTTCCTGGATGGTGGCCTCATCGGCGACGAAAGAAAAACGAACACAGCGATCCTCCCCAAAAGCCTGGCCGGGAATGCAGGCAATGCGACATGATTCAAGCAAATAGTCGCAAAAACCGACCGATCCGGAAACCCCTTCCACCTTTTTGTAAAGCCGACTGACATCGGCAAACAGATAAAATGCTCCCGCAGGCCTGAAGGTTTCAATACCATCAATCGCCGCCAGCCCCTCGAACATCAGGTTCCGCCTTTTTTCGAACGATTGCCGGAATTCCTCGATCAAGGAGGCATCGGTCTTGAGCGCATGCGCCAGCGCCTTCTGGGAGATGGATCCGGCGCAGGAAGTCGCCTGCCCCTGAATCCGCGTGGCCGCCTTGATGACCGGTTCGGGGCCCAGCGCGTATCCGATCCGCCAGCCTGGCATGGAATAGGTCTTCGACGCACTGTTGATGACGACTGTCCTTTCGGCCAACTGTGGCGCGACCATCGGCAAATTGGCAAACATCCGCCCGTCATAGACGAACTTTTCATATACATCGTCGGAGATGACCAAAATGCCGGTTCTTTCGATAACCTCGGCCAGGGCGGTAAGCTCCTCGGCTGAATATACGGCACCGGTGGGATTGGATGGCGAATTGAGGATCAGCAGTTTGGTGCGGGGGGATATGGCCTCGGCCAACGATTCCGGGGAAATCTTGAAATCGTCCTCCATGCGGGTGTTGACGACGACCGGCGTGCCTCCGGAAAGGATCACCATATCCGGGTAGGAGAGCCAATAGGGGCTGGGAATCACCACCTCGTCCCCCGGATCCAGCATCGCCTGAAAAATATTGTGCAGGGCATGTTTGCCCCCGTTGGAAACCAATACCTGAGACGGATCGTACGTCAGGTCCTGTTCGGCCTGGTATTTGGCGATGATGGCTTCCTTAAGTTCGGGGATGCCTCCGGCGGCCGTATATTTGGTAAATCCGGCTTCGACGGCCGAACAGGCCGCCTGCTTGATGATGTCCGGCGTATCGAAGTCCGGCTCACCCGCTGAAAAGTTGAGAACATCGATTCCGCTTGCCTTCATGGCCTTGGCCTTGGCCGAGATGGTGAGCGTAATGGATGGTTTGATGCTCCGTGCCCTCAATGATAACATTTTTTCCATTTTTCCAGCCTAGTTTGGAGGTTCGCCTCAGCATTTGAATTCGATCAGGCAGCGGCTTTTTCAATCACCGCCTGGGCCATCTCGAACACTTTTGGATTAAACCTCAGCTTCAAGGCCACCGTCAGCATCTGGCCGGACAGCACCTTGTTCTGTCCGGCCAGTACCGCCAGGGCCGCCAGCGCCCAGTCCGGGGATTTGATCTTTTTGGCTTTAAAATCGATATCTAGAACCGATGCCCGGGTCTCCGGCAGTTCGACGTCTGCCGCCTTGACGACGGTGCATTCCGGAGAGAGCGCGGCCAGCATCTTTTTTCGCCGGTTGATGCCTTCGGTCGCCAGAGCAATGACCACGGACGGATCTTCTATCCCCGTATATTCGATGGGCGAATCCGAAACAATGACCTCGCTGACCGAATGGCCTTTCATGACCGTGATGGGGTAATCGTTTTTCTGGGTGGCATGGCAGCCGGCCGATGCCCCGGCCAGGCACACCAGTTCACCGGCCGTGATAATGCGCTGACCGGCGCTGCCCAAAATGACGATTTCCTGTCGTCCGGCCCGTGGGGCCTGGCAGGTGGCCGGGATCCGTACCGGATCCTTCATCCTGCCGGCGGCGGCCGCCTCTTGCCGGTAGGCCTGTCCGTATTCCGGACGTGCGTTCAGGGTCCCGAAATCAGGCAGATCCGGCAACCGGGCCATGTTGGCATCCACAATCTTGGGGGTCAGTTTGTTGCGTCGGGTAAAGCGGCCCGGACAGATACCCCAGATATCGACCAGGGAAAAGCCGTCGAAAGCAATGGCCGCTTTCAGCGTCTCGCCGAGGTCTTTCTGGTAGGTCGAGGCCCGTTTGACCCATGGTGCGCCGGCGGCGCCGGCCACCTGGCAGATATCCACCGGCTTTTCCAGCTTATTGAGAAATCCGGAGCCCACCACCGCATCCTGGGGGGTGGTGGACGAGCACTGCCCGCCGGTCATGCCGTAGTTGAAGTTGTTGAGCACCAGCAGAGTCAAATCGATATTGCGCCTGCAGGTGGAAAGCACATGGGCCCCGCCGATGCCCAGCCCGCCGTCGCCCATAGTGACGATGACTTTCATTTCCGGTCGGGCCATCTTGATGCCGGTGGCGTAGGTCAGCGCCCGACCGTGCAGGCCATGAAAGGCGTGGGTGTTGAAAAACGTATCGAAAAGCCCGGAGCAGCCGATGTCGGTGACAATGACCACATCCTCGCCGCGCAAGCCCATATCGATCAAGGTCTTGTCCAAGGTGCGCAGCACCTGGTCGTGTGAGCAGCCCGGGCAGAATACCGCCGGTCGACTGGCGTTGAGCAAACTATCCATTTTCAACCACCCCCATGATTTGTCCGGGTTTAATCAATTCGCCGTTCATCTGACCGACGAAGCCGATCTGCTTGTCCGGCAGCAGGCGCCGGATCTCACGGACGTACTGCCCCAGGTTCATTTCGGCCACCACCACCCGTTTATAGGGAGCGGCCTTTCCGCGGATAAAATCTTCGGCAACCGGCCATAAAGTTTTCAATACCAGCAGCGATGCGGGCCGTCCCTGGGTCTTCAGACGCTCCACCGCCACCTTGGCCGCCCGGGAGGTAATGCCATACGTCACCACCAGCGTATCGGCTCCTGAAACGGGATTTTCCTCGAAAAAGGTGAAATCGGCGACCGCTCCCTCGATTTTCTCCTTTAGTCGCTGCTGCATCATGGCGATCTCTTCGGGGTCCGTGGTGATGTATCCGTTGACCCCGTGGGTGGAGGAGGTATGGCGCACCAGTGTCTTTCCGCCGATGGCCAGGAAATCGGGCACCTGTTGCCCCTCATCGACGCTGAAAGGCAGAAACGGTTTATTCGGATCCGCCTGGCGCCGCTGGACCACCGGCGGCAGGCGCAAATCATCCAAGCAGAGCGTTTCGCGGGTCATGGAGATCTCTTTGTTGGCTGCGATAAACACCGGGCAACGGTATTGTTCGGCCAGGTTGAAGGCTTGCACGGTCAATTCATAGCAGTCTTTTACATCCGTCGGTGCCAGCACGATCACGGGCAGCCCCCCGCTGTTGCCCCACTGCAGAAACTGAATATCTCCGTCGGCCCCTTTGGTGGCCGAACCGGTGGAGGGCCCCAGCCGCTGAACATCGACGATGACAATGGGAATCTCACTGCCGATGGCAAAGGAGATCTGCTCGCTGTACAGGCTGATGCCCGGTCCCGACGTCGCCGTCATGGTTTTCATGCCCGCCATGGCCGCGCCCAGACAAAACCCGATGGAGGCGATCTCGTCCTCGCCCTGAAGACAGACGCCTCCCTTGGGCGGGAGCAGTTTCAACATGGTATTGTAAATCGTCGTGGCCGGGGTAATCGGATAACCTGCAAAAAAATTGCAGCCGGCCGCCATAGCGCCCCAACCAATGGCTTCATTGCCTTCCATCAACGCAAGTTCCATTATTTCCTCCATGCGTCCCCATTCATCTGATTATAAATTTGATCAAATTTTTAATCAGATTAAAAATTGCATATTAGAGCACATGATGTTTGTCAAGTGATTTCTTCATCTGGAAGTAAATTAAGAGCGGAAAGCGTCCAAGCTAGATCTGTGTGGCTTCGATCATCTGCCGGACGCCTTTGAGCACGTGAGCCTTGACCCGCAAGATATGTCGGGAAAGCACGCGTTTAGCGCCTTTCAGATCCCGCTGTTCAATGTGACCGAAAAGTTCCTTGTGATCCGCGTCGGCCGAATCCATCGATGACGAGAAGAGAAATTCCCCGCCGTATTTGAGGTAGAGCAGATCGAACAGGTTGGTCAGCGTCTGATGCTGGACCTTGCGCCCCGACAATTCAGACAGCATCAGATGGAACTCCATGTCCCGCAGCAGTCGATCATACAAGTACACATTGCGCGACGCCTTCAGGTGAGCATCCAATGCCGCTTTCAAGCGTCGCAGATCCCGACCGTCGATCCGTTTCAGCGCCAACGGCAACTGGTTCAGTTCGATCAGTTCGCGCAGATCGTAAATTTCCTCGACCTCCTGCAGACTGATGGAGGCCGTGTAGTAACCACGATTGGGCTCATGGCGGACAAGTTGTTTAAATTCCAGCCACTTGAGTGCCTGGATAATGGGGGTCTGGCTCATGCCAAGCCGCTCCGAAAGATCCCTGTAGGAAATTTTCTGACCGGCAACGATTTCGTTATGGAAGAGCATCTTGCGGATTCCTTCATAGGCTTTCTGGGTGTGTCCGGCAGATGACTCGGATGAGTCGGCAGCATGAGCGTTCTTTTTCACGATGATTCTCCACGTGGATTAGTTCAATTAGTCAAATATCATATCAAATTTATGATTAAATATATGATAATTATCTGTCAAGTCAAGATGGTTCTGAAGGCCCTTCAGATCTTCGCACAGGCTGAAAATGGATCAGTAATCCGCTGATCATCGAAAGGATTGCCATGGCGAACCGCCAGGTGTTGGATGATAAGGCATCGAATTTAATGGATGAAGTTATTATCCTCCGGCGATAGGCGGCATCAGCACAATGGTATCGCCCTCTTGGAGCCGAACCTCCCGATCGGTTCGTCGTCCGTTGATCAGAGAGGTGGGATAGTCTTCAGGTATGGCGAGCGTTGCATGAATATCCGCAAGTGTGGTTCCTGGCGGGACAGTCATCGAAAACTGGCTCGGACCATTGGGGGCATATTTTTTCAGATCCCCATATAATTTTATATCGATACGCATGTTTGAATGCGAACTTCGGGTTCGCGCAAACCACACCGCATGTTTGCGCGAAACCTTATTTTTCAACTCATATCAGCCCGAGTCGATCGAGCACTGCTTTTCCGGGAATGCCGTCTCCGGACCACCCCTGGACCTTGTAGTACTCATCGAGCATCTCATCGAGATGGCAGACCAGACCCTTGGCGGGACCCGTGGGCGCCGGCGTTTTGGTCAGCCGATCGGGTATGCTGTCATCTTTGCGTGAAAAGCCGGCTCTGGTTAAAAAAAGCCGCTCGGCGTTGATGATGCGCTGCCCGGCCTGCATGAGGTCTTCGAGGCTATAGTCGGCGCCTGTGGCGGCATTGAGGTATTCCAGTATTCCCACCGGGGCAACGCCCAGATCTTTGGCCGCCAGGTTGCGCACGGCAAAAAAGATGCAAAGGCCCGCGGAGTCGATGATGGCGGAAAGATCCTGATAGGCTTTGGTCACCGTTGCCTTGCCTTCCCATTGCAAGGGATCCATGGCTTGAGGAACACCGAAAAGCTCGAAATAGGCGGGATCGCCGCGCATATGGGAGCCACCGATAGGCGATGTGGCATAGGCCAATCCCATGGCCTGGGAGCCGCGGGGTTCGTAACCGGGAAACTCCTGTTTTTTAGACACCGGGGCCAGTTCCGGATGACCGTAGCGGTCGGCCAGCCGGTAGCTGCCTTCGGCCAGTTGATCGCCGAATCCTTCACGGGTGGCGGTCATGCGGGTCAGTTCAACCAGGGCTTCGCCATCGCCCCATTGGAGCGGGCGGCCCACCACATCTTCTTTCAGGTAGCCGCGCTCCACCATTTCCATGGCACAGGCGATGGTGGCCCCCATGGTGATGGTGTCCATGCCCATCTCATTGCAGATATAATTGGCTTTGACAATGGCCGCCAGGTCGTCCACCATGCAATTGGACCCCATGGCATAGATCGTCTCGTATTCAGGGCCTTCCCCCTCTCCGGAAAAACGCGGGTCATCCAGTTTTGTCTTGCGACCGCAGCCGATGGGGCAGCTGTAGCAGGCCGAATTTTTCTTTAAAAAGCGCCGGGTCAACTCCTCGCCGTGGATCTTCTCCCAACCGTCGAAAGTACCTTGTTGCCAGTTTTTGGTGGGCAGTACGCCGAAGTTCTGAGTGGCCATGACCACGCCGGCGGTGCCGTTGACCGTCAGCCCCAGGGGGGTCTCTTTGATACCCTCTTTGAAGCTATCCAGGATCTGCTTGTTGAAGGCCTTGAAGCGCTCGGGATCGGCCAGAGGGATCCGGCCTTTGCCCTTAACCACCACGGCCTTGAGGTTCTTGCTGCCCATCACGGCCCCCACACCGGAGCGGCCGGCGGCCCGGTCCTTGTCGTTCATGATGGAGGCAAACAGCACGCCTTTTTCACCGGCCGGACCGATGCAGGCGACCCTGGCCTTGGACTCTGTTTCCGCCAGAAGGGCATCGGTGGTTTCGTGCGTGTTTTTGCCCCACAAGTGATCCACAGCCCTCAGCTCAGCCTTTTCACGATCGAGCCAAAGGTAGACTGGTTTTTCGGATCGCCCGGTAAAAAGGATGGCGTCGTAGCCGGTGCGTTTGAATTCGGTGGGAAACATACCTCCTGAATTGGAACAGGTGATCGCCCCGGTAAGCGGTGATTTGGTCATCACCATATAGCGGGCGCCGGTGGGCGCCCCCGTGCCCGTCAACGGACCGGTCGCCATGATCAACAGGTTGTCTTCGGACAGCGGGTCGCATTCCGGATCAGCTTCTTTATTCATGAAATATATTCCCAAACCCCGCCCGCCAGTATATTGTTTAGCGGCAACCGTGTCCAATGGTTCCTCAGTGCATACCGCTTTGGTTAAATCGACGCGAAGTATTTTACCCATCCATCCCTTCATTTTGTATTTCTCCATTTTTCAATCAAAACCATCTTGATTTTTGCGCATAAAATTTTTAGATTATTGGTAAACCTGTGGTCTTACCAATAATCTAAATCATTTTTTTTTAAATTGTCAAGGAGAAGATCGACAATTGTTATCGCATTTATTTTAAATTTCGAAAAAATAATGTAACAGTTTAATATTAATTTCAATTTATTGAAATTCAGGTCTTTTTATTTTGCTGTTTCCTTGATATACATAGGACGAATATTATGGACTCATCGTTCATTTTTGACGGTAAACCACTGGTTGGCCAGATCTTTATCATAACTGTCATGATTGATTTTAGTTGATATGACTACAAGCTATCTAAAAATAAATCTAAGGGTTCCTGGCAAGGCGCGGAATGGTGAAAAAACGGCGCATACACGCAATGTGTGAGCATTTTGAACCGTTTCGCAACTCCGGCAGGGGCACTTAGATTTTTTTTGAGATAGTTTGTAATTTCCATGAACTTTTTTGAAGGTTACATTAAATGAATCGAAAGCGTGACGACGTCGTTTCCAATCTGAAAGATCTGATCAGATCGAAAATGTTCACCAAGGGCAGCAAACTTCCAGCTGAACGGGATCTCGCACAAATGCTCGGCGTCAGCCGCTCCCTGGTTCGCGAAGCGATTATAACGTTGGAAGCATGGGGAGTATTGGAGTCCATCGGACGTCAGGGCATTTTCGTTGTCTCCCCTGAATTGGGCGACTTTCCGGAAACCATGCCCTTTATGTCCTTCTGGGTTGAAGACCTTCTGCCACAGGTCATGGAGATGCGCTGGCTTTTGTATGTATCGGCTGCCGAGTTGGCCGCCTACCGCAGAACCGATGATGATTTAAAGAAATTAAAAACGTGCATCGAAAAGCTCAAGTCCGGCAATTGCGACACCGAAGAGGGCAAAAAGGAAACGTCCTATTGGGAGATAACGCTGCACAATCTGTATGTTTCCGCCGCAAAAAACACCATCATGGAGCGTGTCAACGAGGGTCTGGGATCACTTATCGAACGCAATACCAACCTGGTCAATATTTTATTTATGACCATCGATGATTGGTTCGATGTCGTGGTTTCTCAACACGAACAACTGGTTCAGGCGATCGAAGATAAAAATGCCCGAAAGGCAAAAGCGATCATGATTCAGCATTTGGATGATTCCATCCAGAAAATAGAAAAACTCAGCCAGGAAGGGAAGTTTCCTTTTGTATATAAAAGGACTCTGCCGAATTCAAGTGTCATGGGTTGACTTAACAAAACGTCATTTCCGAAGGCAGCAAGAAATATTTTAACGAATACCTTATCTGGCAGGTGGATTATATGGATGCATAGTATGTAAAGATAAAGACCTGATATTTTCCAATTGCAGTTAATTGAAGCTACAGATTAAGCAAGATCTATCTCTCATAAGATGCATTTATTCCGAAAAACCCAATTTGTTCGAAAATGCTCTGCGAAATAGTGGTATGTAGACACTGTTTTGACAGATGTTATACTCATGTGATATCTTCGCAGTATCTGTCAATAGATCCATCCCATATTAGAACTAACTTCAAAAAATAATTGGCAGGATGACATTAGATAGTGTCCTTCCAGAAATAGTAGATTGTGGTCCATTTCAAAGCCGCTGTGAGGTCGACGCCGCAGGCGTGCGCTACGTCGAGGATGTCGACCGAGCGAGAACACCGAGCTGGGCCGCGAGAGGCTATTTATGGATGAGCATTAGATAGTTCATCCTTATTTGAATTGTTTACAAGATGTCTATTTTATATTCCCAAAAGGAAAATAATGGGGACAGCTATGATTTTATGCTTTTCTCTAAAAATTAATTTCTTTTCAACAAACTTGAATCCCTTCCAATGAGAGATGAGTCCCCTATTCAAACGGTGTGAGAAAATTGCAGTTAAATGTTATATTGAGTTGATCGAAATAAAAATAAAAAACACATACCTTCTCATTGCCTTCCCCTAACAATTTGATCCACTCTCTGATAGAAGATCCCATTGCTCTTTTGTCCACAAATGCTTGATTTTTTAGGGGAGATGCGATAGAAAAAGAAAAGCGTTTCAAAGGGTTGTCGCCCTTTGGAGCCTCTTTCAAGGCCATCAGCCGCCGTCCCGCCAAAGACATCTGGTTGATGGCCTTTTTTATGATCTCCCTTAAATATTTGCAAAAAACATAACTTTATATGGTTACTAAATAACCTATAGGGTTATTGTCAAGCAAAAAATAGTTTGCCTCATTTCTTAATATGTTAGAAATTCCATGGAAGGAGGCCACTATGAATGACAAAGGAATCGCAATACCTAAATTGCCTGATAAGCTAAAAAGACTGAGACGCTCAATCGGGTGGTCACAAGCCCAGCTTGGTAAAAAGCTTGGGGTAAATGTTCAACTGATTTCAAAATACGAAAGAGGTGTTCTTTGCCCCCCAACGCCTATGATGGTTAAAATAGCGGCGGTAACGTTAGCCTTGACTACTTGCTCCGCGATGAAGACAATGTCGCTGTGAATAAGCTTTCAAATCAAGAGCTATTAAGATGCATAGAAGAAATTGAAAAACTTCCTGAAGAAGATCAAAAGATATTAACCAGCCTGATAGACGCTTATATCAAAAAGTATAAATTCGAATCACTGGCAAAAAGCTAGACAAAATGGCCATTCCAAGGACCAAACCTTATTTTGATATCCGGCCGATGTAGCTATCGGATGCTGTCTTTAATAGCAGGATCTTTTTTTCCTTTAGCTGCTAAAAATAAAATCAGATGGGCTGCTTTTTTCGGCAGCGTAAGCCACCGACGGGCCACCAGGGGGCTGGAGCCCGAAAAAACAGACCCACCTTCGAGTGCCTTGTGCCGAGCCCGCCGCGCTGCGGCACAGCGAAGCTGGTAAAATATAAAATCAGACCGGCTCTGCGCGCAGGCAGCGGAGGACCGCCACGGGCTTTGTGGCGGGCCGTAGCCTGAGCACAGAGACGAATTCCGCTTAAAAAATAGACAGAATGCCTTTAGCCCCGCAGGGTGGCGCCATTAGCGCAATGTAAAAAAAGCAAACGCCATTAGCGTAAACCGAAAGGCATTTTTCCTTTTACTTTCAGAGCTCGGCCTTCGGCGGCCGCACGGTAGAGCCTGGCGCGAAAAGTGCAGCGCAAGTTTTGGCATGCTTTGAGCCCGGTTTGCATAATATGAATTATCGTGACGTTGTTTTTTGGCGCCGGATCTGCGGTCCATTTGCAGATCCGGTGACAAAAAACAACGTCCGATAATGTCCCCGCATATTATGTAATCCGGATCTGCTCAAAGCATGTCAAAACTTGCGCTTGCAGTTTTCGTGACAGGCGGTGGTTTACTATCTTTCTACCGCTCACCGACAAAATAAAACGGCGATTTAAGAAGTATTCTGTTCTTCCTAAATCGCCGTTTATTAATCCTGTGGGGGTTATGCGTTATTTATATATTTATGGTCGTCCCTAGTGCCCCCTACATTTCGGTTTTCTAAAAAGATAAGCGCCTTATGATATTTCTTTATCCTTTCCAAAGCTTTATCATCGATGGTTTTTAATCTAGTCAAATCTAAATTGTCTTTAAGATCCTCAATTTTTACTTTGACGGCCATATCGTTAAAGGATAAGCGTTCAATAAAGTCTTTATAAGCTTCATTCTTTTTCCTGGTTATGGCATCGACAGCCTTTATTATACTTTCATCAAAACCTTGTGATTCGATGACGTCAAGATCAAGTTGTGAATCTTCTATCACATCATGAAGGACAGCCACAATCATAGTGTTTTTATCTTTTATTCTTTGCATCAATCGCAAAGGGTGCAAAATGTAAGGCTCACCAGCTTTGTCTTTTTGATTTGCATGAACATCACATGCGATTTTTATTGCAGTGGTCAAGTCACTCATAGTACTCTGGCCCTTATTTCATCTACCTTTTTTTCAAATTCTGCCTCATCAACAACAGAGACTTCGATATCCCCGGATAAAATTCTATCCAAATACTTCATGTTTCTTTCGAAGTTTCCATTTTTCCAGTTAAGCGCCATTACCTCCATACCACCACTTTCAGTTTCAATTGCTTTAACTGGTCTATCTCCAATTATACAAAAAAACGGTAAATCCATGGTTATTTTCCTAAAAAGCCTTTAAATGCATCATCATAGAGCGCTTCAGATTCTTTTATTAAGCTATTTTGCAATTTTAGCTCGCTTGCACTTAATGGTCTATTCTCAAGTATGGCCTTCCCATTTATTTCTCTTATCTGCTCATAAAGCTTATGGCCAGTTCCTCCCTTTACATCCAAGATTTGTTTTGAGTGTAGTTGGAGCTCAGTAATATGACCATTTGGTTGTTTAATATTGACTAAAATATCCCTATATCCACCAGGAGCAGGTTTAACAAATCTATCTTTTATTCTTACAATTTCAGCCTTTTTGTCTATTTTATCAAGTGCTTTATATAGATCGTCAGCAGACTCGAAGCTAATCGAAGATCTGGATATGTCTAACAATTTTGAAGCATCACCACCATAGTCAGCATTAATTTTTTCAATAGCTCTCGCTTTTGTTTTAAGTCCAGGCGGATAAACTGCTTTCCCATTCGTAGAACTCGCTATGTCATCAGTCAGTTTCTTGAGTTCTACATCAGCAACTTTTGCCTGTTTGAAAAGCTGATCTATGTCACCAGATGTTTGAGCTGGAGATGACTTTCCGATGCGCTTAGCAATACCTTGAGAGACTTCAGTATGCCGACTATCTAAACGAGTTGTCTTCTTTGGGCCATCATACTCTTTTTTGCTTGATTTTTCAAGCTTTTTTGTCTTCTTCGGGCTGTCGATATCCGGTATCCCTTTCGCCCGTTTTGCCGCTGCTTTTCTCGTTTTCTTGGCTTTTTTAGCGACGTTTTTACTCCGATCGAGCAGCTTTGTATTGGGACTGATCTTTTTTATGGTGGCGGTAATCCTTTTGAGCAGTTTGAACACTTTGACCAGTTTGCCGGATTTGGCGGCCATGTTGGCTGCCGCGCCGGCGCCGGCGGTGATGATGGCTAAAAGGACGGTGACCAGGACTTCGGTGACGGCCGAGGTGCCCATTTGGGCCAGTTCGATGGGATGGGTAGCGTCGTAGTAACGATCGGCAAAATCATACAGCAGCTCGTAGACCTCGGGTTCGCTGCACAGGATGGTGAGCATCGATTTGTATTCCATGGCCTGTTCATAGGTTGCGGCCACGGGGTTTACGATCTTGTCGATCTCCTTTTTTAAAGGATTGATGTCGCCGGTGGCCACGGCCTGTGCCGTGAGCCCGGCCATTTTGCCTGGAATCTGGGCGATCTTCCACAGCAGTTTCAGATAGCCCTTGTAAAAACCGGGAAAGGCTTTGGCCGCACTCCAGATGACGCCGGGGGCGGCTTTTATCAGATCCAGGTTGTCGCCGATGGCGGTGTCATATGCGGCGCGGTCCATTTGCTGTTTGACAAACAGCGCTTTTTGCGCCGTGTTCATGCCGCGCATTTGAGACTCGTATTGCTCGCTTTTTTGTCGCTGTTCGGCCACCAGGTCGTTCAGCTCCTGCTTCAATCCGCTCAGCAACCTGTCCAGATCAGGCTCCGGTTCGACGCGAAGGGGCAGCGCCGGTCCGGCGCCGTCGGCATCGATCTGTACGGCCCAGCCCAGCCTGGGCTTGATCACGATCTGATAAACGCCTTGCGTCATTTGCCGGGCGACGCTGTGCATGATCTGCCGATCGGTCATCAGGTGCACATGGTAAAGCTCGGAGCAATCGTTGGATAGAAAGCTGCGCAAATGGCTTATGGTGCTGTATCGATCGTGATCAGCGCACTGGCTCAGCCACTGCTCTGCATCTTCGTCCCAGTCAAAGACTACCGATTCAACGTCCAGGATCTCCTGTCGGCCCCAAGCTTTGTCCTGGACATAATATCGATTGAAGCCATCGTCCAGGGAAAGGATATGCTGCAAAAAGTATTTGCTGTATCGGTCCATATGTCTGTTTTGTAGGTTTTTATGGTTTGTGGTTGATGCTTTTTATTGGTCTAGTTGCTTCTTCCCAAGGGCCGAATGCTGATCGCTCCGATTCCGGTATCCGACAGTTCCGTCATCTCGATGCCGCCGCGCCATACCATGCAGAATATAGATTTATCCGGCTGAAGGAACAACGTGTCGAGATTCATTTGAATGACGTCGTTATCCGCCGGTTTCGGTCGCTGGAGACGGCACTCCGGCTCGACTCCAGGCAGGTTGAACCGGAGATGGCCGTCCGGGGTCAAATTGATCAGCTCGATCGGCTCGTCGCCTCGCAGAAAGCCATTGTATTGCAGATCCGGATGCGCGCCGTTGTAATATCGAAAGTCAAAGTCTTTTGGGTAGCGGGGCCGGCGATGTTTGCGCCACTGGTCATCGTACGTTCCGGCGTATTGCGCCCGGGGCAGCCAGGCGCGGTTGTAGAAACCGAACCCCACCGGATCGGGGCGGTCCTGCACGCTCTTGATCGGATGTCGGGGATCCTCGATGCAGGGCAGCGGTTTGCCCGCCGGTTTTTCCCTGGTTTTAAGCGAGAAAAAGCCTTTGCCGCTCGGGTTTTGAGCGCAGAATTCCCCGGTGGTGGGATCGGCGCCGCCAAAGGCGTCCTGATAGATGATGGGTTTGCTCAACAGCGGTTGCGCCTGGGTCGCGCGGTATTTGCGGCTGAACACACCGGTGTGGTTCCACAAGCGCTTTCCGAATACCCTGAGGGTTTTTTGAAGCTCCCCGACCTTCAGGGTAACATCCACCTTTTCGACGGCCCGTCCTTTGGGTGCATACGCACTGCCGGACAGTACGATGTCGGCGCCGGGCTTGAACGGAACGATGTCCGACTCATATAAGATGCCGCCGCCCTGGTCTCTGGCATAGAAATGGTCGCCAAAGGCGATCGGCTCCTGCTCATACGCCAGGTCGACACTGCTTTTTGCAACGGCAAACGTGGCCTTGACGATGATGGTCATCATGTTGCGGTCTGCCGGCCCCATCAGCGGGACGGCCGTGGCTTCAAACGGTGTCGGGTTGTCGATTTTCATTTAAACGAAGTTTCCTGGGGTTGGAATGACCATGCCGGCCAAGGCAGGTGTGGCCGGCGGAGCCTCTTCCGGTTCGGCACCGATCTCTTCGGATTCGTTCTCGTCTTCCAGCAGATCATCCAATGGTTGATCCGTTTCGGCTTCGGGATCGGCGGCATCCTCTGATTCACTCTTGGCCGTTGCTTCCGGTTCGCTTTCGGTTGATTCATCGCTTTCCAGACTCTCCGACGCGCTGCCGCCAGTTTCCGGTTCGACAGGCGGCGGTGGCGAGGCGGCCACGACGGTGACGCCGGTGACCAGGGTGCCGGTCTTGAAGACCTGGAAGTGGGTGTAGAACGATTGCGCCACAGACTCGAACAGGGCTTGGGCGTGCAGGGCACCGGGATCGTCCAAGTTGCGCCACATCACGCCGCCGAGGTTGTGGGGCGCCAGACCGGCTTCGGTCTCCGACATCAGGCTCATCAAGGGCGCCGGTGCATTCATGGTCGGCGCGCCGGTGAATCCGGGAAAATTCAGAATGCCGGTCAATCCCTGCTGCCAGGCGCTCCAATTGTCGCTGACGGCGGCCGCGATCGCACGCGAGTACTTGAGGTCGCTCTCGGTGTCCCGGGGAGCGTCGGCCATGATCAAGGGATAGAGCTCCGGTCCGGTGACCCCGCCGGTCAGCAAGGTGCCCACGGGACCCATAACATTTACCGAAACCACCGATGCGATCTTCATCCATTTCCCGATGGCATTGGTCAATGCCGTGCTGATGCCGTCGATGAAAATCTCGTAATTGCGCGACAGGGTATGGGCCGTATCGGTATGGTACTTGTTCAGCGTCGGTTCGTGGAACAGGCAGTCGGACGGGTTTGCGGGCGTGCGTCGCTCCGAGGGCTGAAATGCCTGGGGAAAGATATCGCCCATGGATTGCCAGCGCATGGGCAGTTCAATTCCTTTGGAAGAAAAATATTGTTTGGCCGAAGCGCTGACGGCTTCTGGAGTGGGTGCCGGCATGAACCGTTTTCCTGTCTTATCCGTTTAAAATTAGTTTTGCGCCGCTGATCTTGACGATGCCGCTGGCGTCGATGGTGATATTTCCGTTGACCTTCAATGTGTAGTTGCCGGAAACATTGTGAGCAAAATTGGCCGAATTGGTGTGGTTCTCGTTGGATTGGACCGTCACCGTCCGGCCGCCGCTTTTCACTGCCAGAGTTTCATTGCCCCCGGTTACGTCGATCGAGCGATTTTTTTCAATGGTAATGGATTGATTGGCTTTGACCTTGGTGGTCATGTTGTTTTCGACTATCTCGTTCTGATCCTTGGCGGCATGTGTGAAAAACTCCTCCGATCCTTTGAGGTCTTCAAAGCGGATCTCGTTTGCGTTTCCGTTCCCGTTTTTGGTGGAGTTGGACATGATGGTGCTTTTGGTCTTTTCCGCCGGCAGATCGTAAGGCGGTTTGTTCAGACCGTGGTAGACGCGGCCGGTAATGATGGGCCGGTCCGGGCTGCCATCCAGAAAATTGACGATCACTTCCTGCCCAACCCGCGGGATATGCATGGCGCCCCATTTGCCGCCGGCCCAGTTTTGAGACACGCGGATCCAGCAAGACATGTTGCCGTCTTTCTTGACATCGGTGCGGCGGTCCCAGAAAAACTTTACCTTGACGCGGCCGTGCTTGTCGGTGTGGATCTCTTCCGCCTCCGGACCGGTAACAATGGCCGTCTGGCTGCTGACAATGAGCGGCTTGGCGGCGCTGCGCCGGGCGCGAAAGGGCACCTGGTGGGGGATACAAAAAAAGATATTGTAATAGATATCCCCGTTCGAGGCGCCCGTGGTAAAGTCTTGTCGAGCCTCATGGCGGACTCGGGTAAACACATACTGCTTGCCGTTCAGTGATTTCAGGGGATGTTTCTGAAGAGCGAACTTGAATCCCGCCGCGAACCCCCTGCAGTTGCTGCGGCCCTGCAGCGTGTGCGTACGGACATCGTCCGCCTCCATGCGGATCCTGGCCAGGGTTTCACCCAGACCGGCGCTCTTGTCATATCCACCCGGATATTCATAGCGCTCCCCCTGTCCGACCGGCGATCTCTGGCTGGTGTCAGTGGTGACGGTCAGATCGGTGTCCGGGATGGTGAAATTATAGTCCCTGGCCGTATACTTGCCCGTGCTCAGCTTCTTGTGCTGTTGAAAGGCTGTAATGACCTCCCTGTCCAGATTGGCGCCCATGGTTTTTTGAAATTCAACCGTCTCTTTGCCGCCGTTTCGATGCGGTTTGTGCTTCTGCGCGGCATCTGCAAACACGGCGGTATGCTTGCCGTTCTCGTGTTCGAAAAAATAGAAGATGCCCTCATCTTCGCAAAGACGGGAGATGAAATTGTGGTCGGATTCGTTGTACTGCACGCGATATTCGTGGACGTCGTAGCTGCCGGTCAGCTCCAGGCGATAGTCGATTTTGCCGTTGACGCCTTTCGGACCCAGCGAGCCTTGGTCAAGCACCTCCTTGACAATGTCCGGCACAGATTTGTTCTGAAAGATCCGGCAGTCATAGCACTGGGTCAGCATCCACATGCTCGGACGTATGACGGCATTGTATTTGCTGTAGCCGTCCTTTTCGGAAACCACGGCCGGCGAAAACTCGACGACGATGCCATTAAAGTAGCGCTGCACGCCGTCGGACGACCCGATGCCAACGGTAACGTTCTTGCCGCCCAATTGATCGAAAGTGATATCGCTGCGCTCCGAAGCCAGTTCCACTTCAAAGCTGGGCAGTTTCGATATCTCTTCCGTACCGGCAAAGGATAATGCGATAAAGGTATTATCTCCCAGGGGAGTTGCGATCCGAATCATGCGATCGGTTTGTGATAGGGTCATACTCGTTTCTCTCCATATTCAATTGACTTCGATTCAATGGTTTATGTTGAATTCAAACCCCGATGGGGTGTTGACGACCTTGATGGCCTCGATGTTGACCTCGGCGGCCATCTTTTCCAACATGTGGCGCGACATGTCCGGCAGCAGGGTATCTGTCAAGATATGATCGACATTGCGCGCACCGGAGTCGACTTCCGTGCAGCGGGCCGCGATGGCATCGACCACCGCCGCGGAGTAATCAAACCGTATCCTGCGGTTGGCTTGCATCCGCTCCTTGATGCGGTCCAGCTTCAACCGGATGATCAGGCGCATGATCTCATCATGGATGGGGTAATAGGGCACCACCTGCAGGCGGCCGAGAAAGGCGGGTTTGAAATGCCGTTGCAGCACCGGTATCAGCATGGACTTGAGGGTTTCCATGTCCGGCGCCGACTCCGGATGGTCGTAGCAGTGCTTCATGATCAGGTCGGTGCCGATATTGGAGGTCAGGATTATCAACGTGTTTTTAAAATCGATTCGACGCCCCTCGCCGTCTTCCAGCATGCCTTTGTCGAAGACCTGGTAGAACAGTTCGGTCACGTCCGGATGGGCTTTTTCGATTTCATCCAGGAGCACGACGCTGTATGGCCTGCGGCGCACAGCTTCGGTCAACACGCCGCCTTCGCCGTACCCCACGTATCCGGGTGGAGAGCCCTTGAGGCCGGAGACGGTATGCGCCTCCTGATATTCCGACATATTGATGGTCACCATGTTCTGTTCGCCGCCGTACAGCAGTTCGGAAAGGGCCAGGGCCGTCTCGGTTTTTCCGACACCGCTGGGTCCCACCAACAGGAAAACACCGGTCGGCTTGGACGGATCTTCGATTCCGGCATGAGCCGTACGCACCACCCGCGAAATGGCGCCCAGGGCCTGGTTCTGACCGATGATTCGCTTTTGCAGAGAGGTTTCAAGGTTGAGCACGGCGGGTATCTCATCGGTGAGCATGCGGCCGGTCGGAATGCCGGTCCAGCCGGATATGACCTCGCAAATGGTCTGGCTGTCGACCTCCACTCGCAGCAGCGGCTCGTTCTGCTGAATCTGGGCGAGTTCGGCCTCCAGGGCCAGCAATTGCATGCGGTCCTGATGACGTGCGTCCAGGGCCTCCTGCCCGGTATGCTGCCGGATTCGGCGGCGCAGGGCCTGGATCTGCTCGACCCGACCGATCTCCTGATCCCAGCGTTGCTGCAACTCGTTTAGGCGCTCATGCGCCTCTGACTGCTCCGTCTCCAGCGTCTCGATTCGTTCGGCGTGGTTGCGTCCGATGCGCTGTTCGTCCTGAAGCCGGGCCAACTCGCAGTCAATTTTCTCGATCTGTCGCCGGCACGCTTCGATGGGCGGTGCAATGGCGTTGAATCCCATGGCAATCCGGGCACACGCCGTGTCGATGACACTGACCGACTTGTCCGGCAGCTGCCGCCCCGACAGATAGCGCATGGAAAGCCGCACCGAATCGACCAAGGCCTCGTCGGTGATGGTAACGTTGTGATGATCCTCGAACAGCGGTGCGATGCCGCGCATCATCAGCAGCGCCTTCTCCTCGTCGGGTTCTTCGATTTTGACCACTTGAAATCGTCGTGAGAGGGCGGCGTCCTTTTCAAAATATTTCTTATACTCGGCCCATGTCGTAGCGGCAATGGTGCGCAGTTCGCCCTTTGCCAGTGCGGGTTTGAGCAAATTGGCGGCGTCCCCTGCCCCCTGGGATCCTCCGGCGCCGATCATGGTGTGCGCCTCGTCGATAAACAGAATGATGGGCACGGGAGAGGCTTTGACTTCGCTGATGACGGATTTCAAGCGATTTTCAAATTCTCCCTTGATACCGGCACCCGCCTGCAGCAGCCCGAGATCGAGGGTGCGGATCTCGACATCTTTCAAGGGTCCCGGGACATCGCCCTGGACAACCCGCAAGGCAAACCCTTCCACCACGACGGTTTTGCCGACACCGGCCTCACCGGTCAGGATGGGGTTGTTTTGCCGGCGCCGGATCAAAATATCCGCCATCTGGCGTATCTCCTCGTCCCGCGCGATGACCGGGTCGATTTGACCGGCCCGGGCCCGCTCGCTGAGGTTGATGGTATACTGGTCCAGTGCATTTGTTCCGGCAGCGGGAGTCGCCGCGGATCGTGGATCGGCCGGCTTGGAAGCCGCCGCCGGTGCATAGCGCTGCTCGGCCGATCCGTTCACGATGAGCGCCAGGTTCTCGGCCAGCGTCTCGACGGATATGTCGGCCAGTTCTCCAGTACTGCTCAGCAACGTCGTTGCGAAATAGGGCTTGGACAACAGGGTCAGCAGCAAATGGCCCGATGCGACGGCACCGGCCTGGTATTCCACCGAAGCGAGCAGCCATGCCTTGGAAATCAGCTTGGGCAGCCGCGGAGACAGCGCCGGCGTACGGCCGTTGCCGGTCTTGAACCGTGATACGGTATGGCTGAGCTGAGCCTTGACGCGCGAGGCATCGATCTCGAAATAGCTTAAAATGCGGGACAGGTCGGTGCCGTCGCCGTCAAGCAATGCCAGCAGCAAATGTTCGATCTCAACTTCATAGTGGGTATTGGTTTGGCAAAGACCGGCGGCTGCCTCCAGCCCTTTGCGGCAGATGGGGTTGAGTTTGTCCACCAGAAGTTTCAGGGAAAGCGATGACATGTTTGCTGCCTTTTTAATATTATGGTGATGGTATGGTGGTCTTGACCACGACATTTTTCCAATAACGTCTGCCCGGCCGCTTCAGTAGAACGGTCCGGCCGAGCACCGGTGCCCCGCGTTTTCCTCCGCCAAGCTCCAGACTTGGTATTTTAGGGCCCTGGAGAATCAGGCGGACCTCAAAGTCATATTCAAAACCGACCAGAAATCGAATCAGCTTTCTCACCAGCTCGAGATTTTGACTGCGTGACTGATACGTGATGTATTTCTTCCAGGACATGGGCCCCAGCTCGACGATGAAACTGGAGGCCGCATCACGGATGCGACCGCCGCACAGGGCGTCTTTTTTCAACGTGCCGTTAACGCGTCCCAGGCAGGTCTTTTCCTGCGCATCGATGGGAATCATGCGCTCGACAAACTGCCTGATGCGCGCTGTGACGCCGGTGGCGCCGGTAATGATCGTCTCCACCGTGGATGCCGTCGGCACGATCCGTGCCGCGATCCCCGCAAAATAGATCAATCGCCGTCTGACCGAACGATCAAATTCCGGCTCGGCCTTCTGCTCGCTTTCACCCATCCCGACCAGGCTGGACAATCCCAGTGATATCGGATCGCCGTCATCCGAGCGGTAATTTTCGGCCAGACGATATTTCTTCCATGCCATGTAAAACAGGGATATGAGACGGTGGTGAAACAGATCCAGAAAATCGGTCATGACATAATCTTTATCATGATTCCGCTCCAGGGCATGGGCGTTGTACCAATCCGGCAGAATGCCGTTCGGTCCGACCAATCCCATGAAATTAACCGTGACCACCGGAGGACGATTGACATGGCCGTTCCGGATGGCCAGCATGTCGCTGGCCGGAAAAGAGAAACCGGGCTTGACCTGAAACCGCACCGGGTCGTTGCGGGGCGACAGCGCTTTTCCAAGCGATTGACCTCGGCTCTCCTTTTCCAGAAGATGTACGGCTTTAAAGAAATTAAAGCTGCAGACATCTTCAAAAAGGGCTTGTTTTACAGCAGTATGCGATCTCCGTTTCTTGGCGGCCATGCTTTGATCACCTGGGTGCGTTGAAGACTTTTCACCACGAGTCGTGAAAACGAATTAATGGAAACATACTGGGCTAAAAATCGCTCCAGGATCGATGCGAAAAGATAGGCGCTCGATCCGACGAATTTTTCCTCATTCAATACAAGTGTCACCTCCACGCCACGGCAAAAGGATCTTCCCAGGCGCATGGCGATACGACGGTGCTCCACTGTTTCAATCCCTTCGATCTGCTGCCTGGTTACGGGAGAGTCGTGGATATCGTACAGCTTGAGCAGCTCTTTCAACCCCTGGCCGTCCTGCGAAATCAGAGAGAGGTAATTGAGCGAGAGATGCGAAATCAGCCGCCATTGCAGCCGGCTGCCGGGTTGCGGCCGTCTGGCCAGGGTGGGTTTCATCAGGCATACAATGCCCTCCAACGGACTTTCATCCTCGATGAAAAAATCTCGGGCAAATCCTCCAGGCACCAGCCGTGACGGCAGATCGCGATTGGTGCAGGTGGTATGAACGGTCAGGGTGGCGCACTGCGGATCGGCGACTGCCATTCCGTCATCGGTAAACGAAAGCAGTACATCCATCCCGTTATCACCCTTTCGCGGTGATTTGCGACGATGGATATGCCAGTACGCCTGTTTCTTTTCCCGGAATTCAAAATGCGACAGGGAATAAAACGGCTTGAACTGTATGCCCGGCTCCCCCTCTTCCGTTATTCCGGTGACCCGGTCGATGCTGAAAACCTCGGTTTTATCCTTATAGTGTATGTCGTGATAGATGGGATACTCTGCCTTTTTATGCTCGACACGCACCGGCATGGCGATCTGTTTGAACAGATTGACAGCGGGCGTGGCGTACATGCAGAAGGTTTCCTGATTAATCAGCATGCGCTCGGTATCTTTGTGATCCAGGTAGAGATTGATCTCGAACAGATCGCCGTCCAGCGCTTGAAGCTGCCGCATTCCCTTCAGTTCGAAAAACAGAAACTTTTCCGGAAACGCGAAATACTCGTATAGCAGGCGATAGCCGTCAAACGCGTGCTCCGGCCAGGGCAGAACGGAATCGTTCCTGTCAAAGCCCATCGGCCTCAGATTCTCCGCCGGAACGTTCAATACATCCCCCTTGTGGCGGACACCGCCCTGCTCCCGGTACGAAACGATCTCCACCTGCACCGTATGGTTCATTAAAAGCTCATACAATTTGAACACATGCTGCTGGTGGCCGTTGAGATAGAACCTGAGCGAATCAGGCCACTCGATCTGGCTCAGCTTGAGCTTGGGCGCACAAGTCAATTCGATCCGGATACCGCTGACGGCGCCTGTTGCCGGGTTGCGGGGATGGGTGATCTCGGCGCCGGCCACCTCGATGGGCAGCAACCGGACATCCTGGGTGGTCCTGAAAATCAGCTTGGTGCCCTTGACCGGCGGTGAATAGAGCCGGGTGCCCTTTTTGATCCAGTGCCCGGAAGGCGGAACATTCTGCAGCCGCGGCATGAATTTCACTGTAGTCATGGAGGGCAGCGGCCGGGTGTAGTGCGGATAGATAATCTGCAGCAGCGACTCTGTGAGCTCCGGAAAGCTGTCGTCGAGCTTTTTCTGAATCCGCCCGGTCAGGAAGGAGAAGGCCTCGAGCAATCGTTCCGTGTGCGGATCTTCGCAGCGGTCCGCTTCCAGTAAAAGCCGGCTGGCGATCTTGGGGTATTTTTCCGCAAATTCAGCCCCGGATTCCCGCATGAAAGTCAATTCGCGTTCATAGTAGTGCAGCAATGGGTCTTCCATAGCTTCTCTCACTTGTTGCAGCTGTCGCTTGAGATGTTGCCCTTATCAAAGTGACGGGCGGTCATTTAACATTCTTTATCTTGTATTCGCCCCTGTTCACCGAAAACCAGGTGTCGAAATAGATCGGCTCGAGAACCGGATCGGCGTTGAGCGTGGCCTTAACCGTAAAGCATAGATGATGTTCGTTGCCGACCTGATGGTTGAATTCCACATGGACGTGCATCAGGCGCGGCTCAAATTTCCGGATGGTGGTTTCGATGCTCTGCTTCAATGCATGTTGCACATCCGGGCTTTTAGGATTTTTGGCCACAAAATCTTCCAGCCCATAGACGAACATGGAATCGTTCAGGTAGCGGCAGCTCAGCGGCGGTTCGATAACGCGCCTGCGGGTGTTCAGCAGATTCTCGACGTCCCGCAGCACGGACTTTCTGACAATCTGGATATCCGACACCCTGCCACCCAGGACTCCAAGGTCGGATCCGCTGTCCAGACGGTCGAGCACGGACAATTGAATAAATTGATTGGGTCCGCTCATTACGGCTGCTCCTGATGGGCCCGGACTGATCCCGGCAGTTTGGTCAATCCGGCCGAAGCCAAATAGTCCCCCAGCTCGGGCGCCAGGCTGCTGTAAAAATCGACAAGGATCCAGGTCTTGGCCTGGATCCGCGGGTATTGATCGGCCAGCTTTTTAAGCTGCTCCGGATGGGTCATGGCCAGTTCGGCATACATGTTAAAGTCATTTTCCATACTGGACATGCCGTAGTAGTGGACAAAACCGGCTCGGTACCAGGAGGGCGCCTCCTTGGGGTCTCGGCGGTTTTCAGGTGACGCTGAACGAACGACATCCTTCTGAGTCGGAAGGTATTTAAAGCCAGGTTCATTGGTCAAGTGCCAACGAATAGATGGAAATTTTGCATTATTAATAAAAAGAGAGCTTATCTCATGGTGCAAAATTCTTGCATAAAAATCTGAATCAGCCTGTTTGTGTTTTTTTAAAGCGGCAAGATAAATCCAAGAATTGAGATATGTCCCGCTCCCCTCAACTCCATAGATCATAATCTTTCCAGATATAAATACAGCCGTTAAATATTTTCTGATTAGTACTGGGGGATACTTGCCTAATGCTTCCCTAATCCCTCTCAATGCAGCAGGCACAGACACTTCATCCGCACGGCCAATAAAGTAACCTTCATCAGGGTTATTATCCGTCGGCGGCAAAGGCGACACATAAAATTCAGATGGATCCCCGTAGCGTACAACCAAGCCAAACTGTTTTTCAAGTTCAAGTGCAATTCGCTTGCAACGCCAGCTATCAAAGAACGGCAGCCAAATGGGTTGGGTCACCAAAATAATGATACATGGCCAAAGGATAAAATGCCATATTCTGTATATAGTTTTTTTGGTGCAGGCGGTTTTAAAAACAGCCATGAAACAACTCCGATTATTGAGTATGTGCGGCTTTACACGGCATCCCCGTAGATCTTTGCGAAGTTGGGAATGATGAACATGCGGTAGCTGCACCGGTCGCCACTACCGGAAAGATAATGCGTGTCACACCACTTCTTATAGTGGCCAATGCCGCGGGAATGGTGACGGCATCGTCAACGAGGCCGACACCATATAAAAAATCTGTCGATATGGTTGCCGTCAGCGAAATGAAACCAATAAATACAAGATCCCAGCCGCCGACGCTATTATCTGGAGTTTCGACCCGTGCAGTTTCTTTATCAAGCCGAAGGTCTTTTGCTTTCACCTCCGGCCCCTTCACCACCAGCGGTCTCGGCTCGAGATCGATAACCACCCTGACATTCACGGCCATGAAAAAGCTTCGCTGAAAATAGCCCTTCAGTTCCGGGTAGCGGATCTCGGCCCTTAGAACGGGTACGGGCTTGTCCGATGCAAGGGCCACGCCGATGGTGGTGCTGGGAGCGTGGGGGGTATCGCTGTGGGAGACCATGTTGCAGGCATAGCTGATCTTGTTGGTGGTAGTGTCCCACTCCACCACCGGGTCCTGCACCAGTTGACCCAACACCGCATCGGTCATGGACTTGTAATGGATCTCCAGGCCGCGATTGGTGACATGGGAGAGCGGCACCTTGTCGGCCAGGCGAATGGAAATGTCACCCTGGAGGTAGATGCGCGCCTTGAATCCCGGTGCGGTCAGGCTTTCGTATTCGATCAGCGGGAGATCGTCAAGTTTGTACATGCTGGCAAAGGGCACGTAGGTCTTATGGATCCGCTTTTTTAAGCTGGCCGGAGGGTACTCTTTGGGTTTTACTTTTTTCGGCATCCCGGGCTGCTGCGGCAGGATGGGCAGCAGTATCTTCTGCCCGGGGTAAATCAGATCGGGATCCTTGATGGCCTTTCCCGTCACCCGTACCACCTCCGGCCGGTTGTTGTATGAATAGATGCGGTGCCACTGCGTGGGCGCTCCCAGGAAGCAGCGCGACAACTCCCACAGGGTATCGCCTTTTTTCACGGTATAGGTTTGATTTTTCATAAACGTTTCCAGAGTGTCATCGGAGGTTAAGCTCACTTCCGATGCAACATCACGCCTTGCAGTTTTTCTGACAATCCCAGCCGGCGGCCGTGTTGCCCGAAGCCGTGCCGCCCCTGCGCTTTTGCTGGGTATAGCTCCACTGGACCTTGCCGTAGTGCAGGGTGACGGTTTCGGTCGGAAAATCGCCGCCGTTGTGCATGCAGATGGAGCTGATGATGCTGTTGCTGAATTTATACTCCATGAATTTTATTTTTTCGTTGCCGGCGCGGCACAGCTCCACCGTGACGTTGTCGAAATGCTTTCCGGAGGCACTGGCCAAGGCCAGGCCCGGCGTGGCTTTATCGAGATGTTTGGTGAAGTGAAAATCGCCGAAATCCGCCCGTTCGGCGGAGGCGCCCCCGGCACTGCTGGCGGTGTTGGATATGGTTTGTTGAATCTCCATGCCGCAGGAGAGCACCTCGATCCAGCCGGAGTGTTTGTCATCCGAACTTTCACCGTCGATACCGTCGAACTTGATAAACGCGTCAAACGCCATCTTCCTGTCTCCTCAGTCTTTGATTGGTAGACCGTCCGTGGACCTGGTGATCGGGAGGCTTCCGGACGGCGGCCGGTTCCGCCGTCCGGAGCCTCCGACGCTATGCCTTCAATAGACCATTACACTTTGCAGTTTCTCTGAAGATCCCATCCGCCGGCCACGTTGCCCGAGGCGCCGCCGCCCTGGCGCTTCTGAACGGTGTAGGACCATTCGATTTTCCCGAAATCAACATTGACGTTTTCACTGGGAAATTCGCCACCGCCGGCTGTTTTGACGCTGCTGATGATGCAGTTGTTCATTTTATACTCCATATACTTGACCTTATCGTCGCCGGCCCTGCAGATCTCTACCGTAATGTTGTCGATATGCGTTCCGGCCGCGCAGGCCATGGCCAGCTTGGGTGACGCCTTGTCCAATTGTTTGGCGAATGTAAATTTATCGAAGTCCGCACGTTCCGAGCTTCCTCCTCCGGCGCTGCTGGCTGTAGCCGACGCACTTTGATTGACGCCGCAATTGTAGGAAATTGCCTCGATCCAACCGGAGTGCTTGTCATCCGTACTTTCCCCTTCAATACCGTCGATTTTAACAAACGCATCAAATGCCATTCCTTTTTCCTCCTTGTTTTTTTGATGGACATGTTAGAGTTGTAGAACCAATGCTTTGTGATTTTCCATGGCAGTTGCCGCGTAGCGGCTGTCATATCCTGCTCAAGCACACTGAACGCCATTGAAAAATTGAAGTAGCTCAGTTTTTCTTTGCAGATAACATCTCGACAATCTTGTCGTTCTTCTTGAATTTTGCCAGATCGATGGCTGTTTTCCCATAGTTATTCACGGCGTTGACATCACAACCCTTTTCGATCAGGACTTTTACGGCCTCTTCCTTCCATTGGTCAGGAAAGTAGGAGACAACGACCGACATCAGCAATGTACTGCCGTGGGAATCCTTGAAACCGGCATCTAAATTTTTGGTTAATAGAAATGACGCCAGCTTTTGCTTTGCGTTCATCGATTTATCAAATTCAGCCCGCTCTTCGTCGGGTTTGGGCACTATCGTCGAAAGGGAACAGTTTAGCAAAAAAGAGTTTTGATCTGGATCGGCAGTTTCAATTTTGTTTACATCCAGTTTTCCGTATGCGGCATGTTCACATTGACTGCTTTTATCAACCGTAACCGGCTTTTCGCTCTCTAACGACCATGCCGTGCAGGATATTACTAAAATGCAAAATATCACCAATATGTCTTTACGGTGCAAATTCATTATATCCTCCTGTATCAGGAATCAATCGATGCGGTAAATTACCAGAGGGCCAATGCCCGATTTTATTCTTATATGCCTGTGAATCGATCCATTTTTTATTGTGCATGACTTCGATATGAGAACCGCTTTTTGCGCCATACACTTTTCGATTGAAAAATTTGGCAAACGCCCCAGCGATGCTCGGTTTTGGTACATTATACTCGTTGAACGCCCGCCAGTAGTATACGACTGATGTATCGGAAGGATCGACGACTCCGGCATCGCTGTATATCCATCCGGCCACGCCGGAGTTGCAGCCCCAGATTTTGATAAAGGCATCCGGAGCAAATTTCTTTTGCAGATCCGCCTTTTGAATTTGAATGGGGCCCATCATTAAATCATCGGTTTGTATGGCTCCAACCTCGGTGCTGACGACTTCGTTATAGGTCACATTTCTTCCCATACTAAGTGCCGTATTCACCACGGTATACCTGTTCGCCATGATCAATGCATCGTGATACCCTATGAACAGACCCGCCCCGATCGCATGGCTGAAAATGTGCATTTCGGCGATCTGTTCGTTATTGTGGTCAATCGATTTCAGCAAATTGAAGAAGGTGTAATCCCGGTTGATGTATTTCTTTATTATTTTCTTGTATTTCGGATTGAGTTCTTTTTCCAGATTATCGGCAAACACTTTAAATCTTCCAAGCTCGCCTCCGTCGCCAAAAAAGATTACAGCTATTTTTTCCATCTTCCATCCTTTACGATGTTGTAAAAAGTCCAAAATTTGCGCGTTACGTCATTCCAGCGAAAGCCGGAATCCATTCATTCCAGGCTGTTAAGGATTCCGGCATTCGCCGGAATGATGACATGAAGATGTTTTGCGATACCATATCCTTAAATGCCGAAGGGCCGTTTTCAATTATCGGTCTGTCGACCGTTTCTTTCCAGCCTCTCCCCTTTCGGGGAGAGGTAATATGGCATGCCTGATATATAGGATAACTCAGACCGCCATGAGCTTGTACCGCTATTGAACCACCCGATACCAAAAAAATACTTATGCATTGGCCGGTGGCGGCAGTTCGGCCACCAGGCGTAGCGAGACGGTGAGTTCGTCCAGTTGATAGTGGGGGCGCAAAAAGGCCACCGCTTTGTAGGCGCCGGTTTTTCCCGGGATCTCCGCCACTTCGATGCGTGCTTCGCGCAGAGGATATTGCGCTTTGGTCTCCTGGCCGGCATTGTCGTCCAGTATGACATATTTGGAAATCCAGTTATTCAGGAATTTTTCCGCCTGGTCACAGGACATGAAGCTGCCTATTTTATCGCGCATCATCGATTTGAGGTAGTGTGCGAAGCGGCAGACCGCCATGATGTACTGCAGTTGAGACGACAACCGGGCGTTGGCGTTGGCCAGATCCGAATCATACAATTTCGGCTTGTTGGTGCTCTGGGTGCTGAAAAATGCGGCATAATCGCTTCCCTTGCAGTGCACCAGCGGTATGAATCCGGTGTCGGCCAGCTCTTTTTCCCTGCGGTCGGTGATGGCGATCTCAGTCGGGCATTTCAGGGCCACTTCGCCTTCGTCGGTTCTGAATGTATGAGTGGGCAATCCCTGGACCAGTCCACCGCCTTCGACTCCCCGGATGGCGGCACACCATCCGTATTTGGCAAAAGCCTCGGTCAAGCGTGTTCCCATGGCATATGCTGCATTGCCCCAGAGATATTTTTTATGATCCGTACCGTCGACATCCTCTTCAAAGTTGAATTGTTCAACGGGTATCGTGTCTGTGCCGTATGGTAGCCGCATCAGGATATGCGGCAAGGTCAACCCCACATATCGCGAATCTTCCGAGTTCCGGAACGATTTCCATTTCACATATTCGGCGGCGGTAAATATCTTGGAAAGATCGCGCGGACCGGCAAGCTCGGTAAAACTTTCCATATTGAACATTTTCGGTGATGCTGCAGCGATGAACGGCGCGTGCGCTGCAGCGGCCACTTCGGATACCTTTTCCAACAGCGTCACATCCTGGGGGGTAAATCCGAATTCATAGTCGCCGATCATGATGCCGTACGAGTGTCCGCCGAACATGCCGAACTCCTCCTCGTAAATCTTTTTGAAGATCATGGATTGATCGAACTCAGGGGCCTTCTCCATGTCTTTCAACAACTCTTTTTTGGAGACGTTCATCACCTTTATTTTAAGGTTGTCGCCGGTTTCGGTCTGCTGGACCAAATAATTCAACCCCCGCCAGGATCCTTCCAGTTTTTGGAAATCCTCGTGATGCATGATCTCGTTCAACTGGCCGGAGATCAAACGGTCCAACTCGGCAATGCGTGCATTGATCATGGCTTCGGTGTCTTTGGAGACGGTGATCTGCCCTTCCATGACCTCCTTGGCAAATTCGCTGATAATCTGCCGGGCCCACGATTTCTGACTCTCTTCGCGAACCATATTGCTTTGGTTGATAATGCTCTCCAACAGGTCGGACTCATCCTGCCGGGCCTCTATCGCTTTGTCTTCCAATTGGGCTGCTTCATTCGCCATGGTCTTATCCTTTCACCACGTGGGGCTTGATATCATTTGGAGTCTTGCTCCGGTGAGTCATCCAACTCTGTTGCCGCCTTGCCGAGGGCTTCAAGCTTATCGCTGTTGGCAAGCACATCCTGCAGCAGCTCTTCGAGCTTATCGTTGCCGTCAAGCTTTGCGAGAAGGTTGTAAAGCTTGTTGCGCGCGTCGACCAGCGCCCTGATCGGCTCAACCTGTTCGGCTATTTTCTCAGGATGAAAATCGTCGAGGTGCTTGAAAGTCAACTCCACGCCAATTTTGGTGTCATTGTCTTCGATCTTATTATCCACCCGGTAGCTGAGCCGCGGAGCCATGCCTTCAAGCACGTCGTTGAAGTTATCACGATCCACCTCGACAAATTTGCGCTCTTTCAATGGCGGCAACGGCTTTTCAGGTTTGCCCGAAAGATCGCTCATGACACCGGCAACGAATGGAATCTCCTTCTGTTCGACGGCATCTCCGATTTCCACATCATAGGTAATGTGAACGCGGGGTGGACGAACACGATCCAGTTTATGTTGAGTACTGTCTGACATCTTTACCTCCTGATTAAAATTAGTTTTAAATCGATCATTAAGTGCACTCTAAAAAATGGTTTAAACATCTATTCGATATGCCGCCGCCTTGGTGATATTCAGCGTGCACAGCTTCTGAAAAAGTTGCATGGCGCGATCAGTCTTTCCATCGCTTTCCTGTTCCAGACAGCGGTAAAGGGTTTCGATCACATCTGCGATCCATGCCGGATGTTCCCATTTTTCCAGTTGCAGAGTCTCGATCAACTCGTAGAGCTTTTCGACGATCGGTCTTGCCAGATCGTAACGTCCCGCCCGGATGCAGAGTTTGGCCACCAGTAGCAAGTACCTGTTTTTTTGGCGCACCGACGGCGCCAGTGCCGCAGCAGCCATAAGCTGATCCAGGGCGCCTTTCAAATGTCCGTTGCCGGCTTTGTTTGCCACTTTTTTCCAAATGGCTATTTCCGAATCCGAAATATCGGAAATAGCATTTTTTTTTGAAAAGAGATCGAAGGATGTCTCGGATAAATCGAAGTCATCGATTGTTGCGACATCATCGTTTCCATCAACGCTAAAGGGCGGTTCGATCTCGTCGTTCTCTAGATCAGCCACCTCACTTTTTTTCTTTTCCGAATAAATTCTTTCAACAACCCGCAAGCACGCTTCCACGGCATCGGTGATTTGCGTCAACCCGGGAGGGTCTTGTGCGAATTTCTCGGTGACGACGTCGTCAAGCGCCGTCAGATGATCACGACATTCGGTCAATTGATTGCACAGTTGGCTGTAAAACCTGATCGAACTCTGGTTTACGGCGGTTTTAAACTCTTCGGCGCTGATTTTACCGGAGTCGATCAGTTGCCGGCGGCGATCTTTCTGTTCCCTGTCAAGGCCGCTGTCGAATCCGACCTGTCTGGATTCCATCCATTCATAGTAACTGAATCCTTTGCTGTGATCAGGATCACAAATCGGCACAGCATATAAAGCACCCGGCATTTTTTCATTTAAGTAGATAAACGGTCCCGCACGAAAATCGAGGTCCCCATTTTCAATCCTGGGATAGAGCGTTTCCCAGAACCCGGTCGTCAGCCGTGTCAACAGCCGTAGGCCGAACGCCAGACCCTGAAAGCCGTACTGATTCAGCAATGCCTCAGTGAGCCATACGGCGATCTGCAGATCTTTTGATTTCTCCATGATGGCTTCGCTGCAGGTCTTGATAACCTGACGCCAATCCGACGTCTTGAGCTCGGTCTGCCACTCCCCTTTCTCAAGAAGATCGTCGCAGCGCCTGGCCTCTTTGATCCGGTCATACACTCCGGTGTAGAACAAGTTCTCACCGGAAGGATTGGGACCGGAAATCGGCGTTAAGAAGGGCTCTATATCGATTTTCAATACCATCTTATCCTTTTGATGCCTCCTGAGCCTCGAGCAAGCGACCATTTTGGTCCAACTCCCAAAGCCAGGTGAAATCCTCCGGTGATAATGTGCTGCTCATAATCACCACAGTGATACGGTCATTAATCTCGCCGATGAAAACCGCCAGGGGAGTCCGGTCCTCGCCGGTTGCCATGACCCGATTGCAGAACTGCAGATCATACGGAAGATTTTCAGGCTGCTCGCAATCAATCTGGATCAAATATTTGAGGCCGTCAACCTTCTCTTCGCACCGGGCGGTCTTGAACAAGTTTGCCGTTCTGTAAATACGCTGTTGGTATTTCCGCCATTCCGGCAACGGCTTCTGCAGTAGCTGCAGATGGTCATTGAGTTGCCGAATCGAATCGAATCGCGCTGAAGCCATATATTCGAAACTCTTCCAGATGGGATCGAATGCAAATGGCAGCATGGAGCAATTGTTTACCCAATCGTCCAATTCTCCGGATCCTATAAAAAGTGACGGAAAACTCCTGCCAAATGAATCACAGCTGTTGCGCACCAAACCACAAACGACCTGATCCGCTGTCCCCTTGGTCCAGAATCTCCAGGAGCAGTGGCGCGTGCGCAGGCTCGACTCCGCCTCCAACCTGGCAAATCCGTTGTCTACCCATTTGGTAAACCGCTGAAACAGCGGCGTTTGGGTGCCTGCGCAGACAAAATCCTGTACTCCGGGATGTTTGCCCCATGCAAACCACTTCCATAGCTTCTGATGCTTCATCAGTACTAGTTACCTTGCCTTGCGCATGAAATGATATCCGCCGGCGGCCGCCCGGGTGTCGTGTTGAGCATCCGCACGATCGGCGCCACCTGCCTGGCCTGGAATCGGTAATACACAACGATCTGCTTCACCCCGAGCCGGTTAAATTCATGCCGATAATCGTAGAAGTCGCTGACGGTAAAGACGCGTTTCCCGTTTTTAAATTCCCGCAAAAATTTCCCGAAAGCACAGTAACCGGTATATTTCCGTGTCAGAGTGATGTCCCCCAACATGATCTGAAGTGTCACGTCTCCCGAGGTGGATGGCGACCAGCTGAAGTTTTTTTCGATGGGGTACTGTCGGTTTTCCAATAACGTGCCTCCTTCGGCTCCCTCGAGTACCAACCGGGTCATATGCGGTTTCACGCGCGCCTCGATGTTGACGTCTGTCGGGAGCGCCCCGACCCGGACAACATGGGTTTTGCCTGCATCGCTGGAGACGGCCCCCCAGCGCTTGCCTTGCCTGATAAACGAGAAATAGCTTTTCTTAAACGGGATGGCACACCCCCGCACTTCCCTGGTATGATACCCCTGCCGCGAACTGCGCACCACGAAGGGACCCGCATGATTGTTGATAAACTTGTTGGCATAGCCCTTCTCGCCAAACAAGAGTGCGACGAGCTGGTGCTGACTGTAAACGCCTTCGGTTTTGACAATGACTTCCTGATCCCACATTTCTTGAAGATGACATCCTGCCTGTTGAACGGAATATCGCCACAACGCGTCGATTGGTTCGGTAATCAGATGCCAGAAAGGATTCTGCTGCGTTTCGGCCTGCCATCCCTCTTTGGGGGCCATGACGGTCCGGATGTTATCCACCGCTTTCTGGGCCGAATAAATCGGGGATGTTGCCTGGGCTGGATTGTCTTCGAACCCGGCCTTAACAATTTTGTAGGCGTGACTGCCTGAAGCTGTTATGCCGTTAAAGCTTCGCAAGGCCTCCTGGTAGCGTTTATACGCCTGTTTGCCTTTGGCGAGCTTGCTCTCACCCATTCCGGCCTTCACGATCTTGGCGGCAATTCTGGCCTTGTTCGACACCCGCCGGGTGAGTTGCTCGGTGGCCGCCTTGTTCTCGGTCAGCCCTTCACTGGCGACGGCCTTGCGAATGATGCCGAAGTCCCTGATCTGATCGAGCCAGCGCAGCAGATATAGATCTTTTTCCGGATTCAGTTCCAGGGCGGGCCACTGGTCTTTATCGACGCCGAGCAATTGTTCCTCCATGGTTTTCAACAGTCCAAGATAGGGGCTGTCGTCGGTGGCGAATCGTTCGATCACCGCTTTCCATTGGCGGGCATCCTCAAACAGCGCTCTGGCTTCGCCGAAATTCAGGGCGAATTGGGCCCACGATTCAAAAAACGCCTCCTTGTACCAGGCGGCGAACTGCTCTTTCGGTTTGACGATCCACAGCGGCTGCGGCACGGCCTTTTCCAGCTCCCCGAGCACAAAATCGCCGATCTGTCTGTGGCCCTCGATGGTGAAAGCGGGCGAGATGGAGACCAGCTCTTTGTCGTCGGCGTTGCTGAACCAGAACCGGTTCAAGGTGATGGCATGCACCGCCTGATCCTGGCTGTACCAGGCGACAAGCCAGCGCAAATCGCCCTGATTTTCGTAGAAATAGTTCTGCAGCAGCCGCTGCATCCCCACCAGGGTTGTATTCAGAGATTCGATATCGTCCTGCCACGCCAGATAATTAATATAGGCCAGCTTGTATCGATCCGCGATTTCGCTTTCCAGAGTCGGCAGATCGTCACCGTGAATCATTGCCGCAAAATTGGGGTCCGGCAACGATTGAAGCGCTTCAATGTCGGCTCCGTTGAACTTGGCCTGAATCATGTTGATGCGGCGTACCGCGAATGGGATGATGTGAACGGCGGGCTTAAAATCTTCCCGGTCCCAGCCGCCGTTGGCGATCCGGCTCTCGATCTGCCGGTTGACGGCGCTGTCGAAATGGTCATTAAATCTCCGGCAATAACGTCTCTTCAGGATCTGCTCCAACTCGATACTGGCGTTGAGCCCCAGACGGGGAATCTTCCAATGTCGGTTTCGCTCTTCGACCGCTTTGATCTCTTGACTGAAATCCGCCATCAGGCTGATATCCTCGATAGGGTCGTTATTGAACAAAACCGCTTTTTTATATTTTGGTGAGACAAGATTGATGGTGGTCTTGTTCTCATTCCATGAGTAAGTCAAGACGATGCAACAAGCCAGCACAATGGTGACGAATCCGGTCAGCCACAGGTTATGGGTCAGCCGGTGCCACTCTTTTGCATGCCGCGTCAAGGAATAAAGCGACCGGTCGGCCGGCAGAATTTTGGCAAAGAAGTCGAAGAGGAAAAAACCGTTGCCCGTCCCCGGCAGTTCAGGATTTTCGATATGGCTGAAACGTCCCGCACGGCTGCTGACAGGGCGTCCCTCCTGCCGGCCGCTGCAAAAATAGACACCTCTCAGAAACGGAAGCTCCTGAAATGGATTGTCCTTGAACGCGCCTTTGCAGAATGCCACCAGGCCTTGTCGCAAACGGGCAAATTCGTTTGGAAAGAGCAGCACTTCCGGTTCGACATAGTGACGATCCTGCACTTGTTCCTTATTGGCCAGAATCAACCGGATGTCTTTAAGCTTTTCAGTAATCGTATCGATGGTGTTATTGACGAAGGCGGTGATATCGGTCTCTCCATCATGGTTCATCAGGCCCATTGCCTGTGAAACCGAATATTCGGACAAAAGCTGACAATACCGGTTGATGCCGTATATCAGATCCGACTTGGTGACCAGCAGGTAGACCGGAAATTTAGCGCCCATGACGCTGGTGATTTCATCGATACGTTTTCGAAGCACACGCCCTTCGTTTTCGATGGTCTCGGTGTCGCCTTCCAGCAGGCGGTTTGCTTCGACCGTGACGATGACGCCGTTGATCGGTTCTTTTCTTCGATACTTGACCAAGTGCTCCAGAAAGGTTTGCCACTCCTTTTTATCGAGATCCTCATTGTGGTGAATCGAGTAGCGTCCGGCGATATCGATGACGACGCTATCATCGAAAAACCACCAGTCGCAGTTTCGGGTACCTTCGACCCCTGCAATACGGTTCACATCGCCAAACGGCGACGGGAGTCGGGCGCTCTTCACGGCCGTTGATTTTCCGGCCCCGCTGCTGCCCACCATCAGGTACCATGGCAGTACGTAAAGCGGATTGCCCTTTTGTTTAAGATCCGATTTTTTCAATGTCGCAACGGCTTTTTTAAACCGGCGCCGCAGATCGCGGGAAGCATCATCCAGAGAAGATGTGTTCCCCGGCATATTTTCCGGCCCGACAATTCCGTCGATAAATTTCATCTCTCTGCGCTTCAGGATGAGCTTGCGAAGCAAAATGGCAATAATGACCGAAGCGGCGAGGCAGGTCAGTATCAAGGCTTTGCCCCACCACTGGATATCAAGGCCGAGAACAATCAGAACGACAGCCCAGATAAGCAGCACGCAGAGTATGACCAGAGCGGAAACGAATAGAAATCTTAACAGTTTTGCCAGTTTGAAGTTGCGCATCAATTGTCCGTCATCAAGTTCTGATACTACCGATCGTCAAACCGGTGTGATCGCATTCGAAAAGTTCGTATCCGGCGTCGTGCTCACCAGCAATTGGGTTGCGGAGCAGCAAAATAGCCGATAGCTGCAAGGCAAGCAGCACAAACACTATTAAACTACATTTGGGCGAAATGGTTGATATCCAGTTGGAGCAGATAATAGTAGATAACCATCATACTGAAAAAAAGCCCGACAGCTGCCAGGCCAATGGCCAACGGCAATGCTCTCAGGTTTAAGGATCGTTTTTGGGGCGATGGCGAATCGGTCTGCTTCTGGTAGGCCTCGGGAAACAACTGCCGATTGTCCAAGGTCGGCTCACCCGCAGAACTGCCAAAAAGCCGCTTCAGGTTGGATACTTTCAGATGATCCAGAACGGCCTTGTCTCCCTTGCCGACATATCGTCCCGCCAATCCCAATGTGAGGCAGTAATAAGCAACCTCTCTCACATCTCTGTCTTCATGTCCGATTTTATCCAAACGGTCGAAGAACTCCATACCGCCGTCGGCCATGTTGAAATAGCGTCGCTGCAACGATTCTTTCTGCCAGAGACGCTTATGCTCCCACGCCGAATTGAGTACCGCTTCATCAATCCAGACACAAACGGACATCCGGGCGTAGGTGTAGTCCTTATCGGAAAAGCCGCCTTCCTCCTTCAGACGCAGGCTCTTTTTCAGCAGTCGGTCGACGTGGTCCTTGAACGCCTCAAACTCCGTCGCGCCGCCGTCCGCCTGCTTGATGGAATGCACCACGAAAACGATCAGCTCGATAAAACAGTCAATCAGCCGCACTAATCATCCCTCCCGGAGACCATGAGCTCGATCTTGGCATCTTCAGGTTTTGCGTCCCAGTTCAATGACAATCGCCTCTCTTCCTGGACTTTCTGCCACAGCCTGCTTTTATGACCGATTTGAAAATAGACCCCCATGCTTCTTCTGGGAAGTTCCGGCGGCGGGTGCTTGATATGGTTGAGTTTGATACCCGGAAGGGATTGAGCAATCAGCAGTTCAATGTACTTGGGAGAGCTCAGTTTGGCCATCGTTTCCAGTTCCATAACCACATGTGGTTGCGGCGCTTCGGTTTCAACAACCAGAAAATATTGTTTTCGCCCTTTCAGCATACTCTGCGGCAGTTCAAGGCTGTAATAGGTGCCGTCATAGGCGAATGGTGCAATATATTCCGGATCCGAAGCGATGTCCCCCATCAATTTGGTCAGAATCTTGATGACGCGCTTAAAGCAAACCGACAGATTTTCATGATCATAGACCGGCAGATAATATGGGTCGTCCTTACGGATTCGCACCAGGTTGATCTTTGATGAAAAGGTGGACAACTCACCGATGAGTTGGCAGATGGTCCCGTAAACGGACCATGGGTGAACAGAGTATCCGCTGCCGATCATGTGGCGCAGAATCGGTGCGAATCGGTTCAGCGTTCGCAAGGTAAGTAAAAATACCATGTCCTTGGTGCCGAACTCGGCGGTGTGCACCCCCCGTTCTTTTTTGTTGGCCTCCAATCGATTGGCAGTCGCTGTCGTCAATTCACCGATCGACTTGACGCACCGCATCAACACTTTGGAGGAAAAAATGGATAGCACAGGCGGCACGAAATTGGGCGACAGGATGATATTGCCCTTCTGGTTAACAATCCGTGCAATCGGCAATATTTCATAATCTCCGACAGCGCTTTTCTCATCTTCCCATAGAATTTTCAGAACATAGCGCAGCCGCTCAACGGCCATGGCTTCGGAACCCTCGTAGAAATCCGGTAGATTCTCCGCTTCGGCATCGGCGGTGAACCGGGTTGGCACCATGGAAAACGATTCGTAGCGCAGCGGATCGGAAACATTTTTTCCGGTATTGGACAATTTGCGAATACCCAGATAAACAGTGAAAGGCTTCCCCTTATCTTTCCACGCCTTTTCAAAATTGCGGGATTCCAGCACGGCGTTTCCGGGGAATACGGCATGCGTCATATCCCGAAACCTGAATTCACCGCTCAACACATTGAAGACGAAATTGGACAATGCCTCGGTTTGAATCACAATCTTTCCGGTGCCCCAGAAGGACGGTGTCTGGAAGCGGTTCAAGGGCTCGATCAAGGACTGCATGTACAAATCTTGCCATTGAAAGTGGTGCGGCTGCAAAAACAAACCTTCATGCCAGAATATCGGTTTTCCTGGGGCGCCTACATTATTGGTCTCACTGTTATTGACATTCATTACTACACTCGCGCTCTTTTTCCATGGCTTTGCTGTACTCGATCTGGTTGGGGCCAAGTGACAGTTCAATATTCAAGTTGCATGGTTCGCATCGATATTTATTTTTCCAGAAGCTTACCCGCTTCTTGAAAACCATGATTCGATGCCGCCGTATCATGCGTGCGTTGTCCAGTCCGGCAAAATACCCTGTGACAATGGCGAAGTACTCGGCTCTTTCCGCACGGTCCAGGATAAATGTCAGATTCTCGCCGGCATGGATAATCTTGCTGTTTGCCGCAGCCACACTTGGATCGAACAACTTGCACTCCAGTAATTTGTGGATGCCTGCGTTATCTTTGGTCAACTGATCAAACTTGTTTAGCTCGCTAAGTTGATAGAAACACACGTACAAGGTATGGGCCTTACTGTTGTATAGATTCAGTCTATGGTCTGCTTTGATATGAACGAAAATGGACTCTTTTTCGAACTTCCATTCGGGCTGTTTTATTGTTGCTGCGCACCCGGCTAACAAGAAACACAACACATAACCCACAAAAACCACGCCGCACCTGCTCATTATTACCTCCGAATGCATCGAACCGTTGAAGCATCATTGTTTTGCATGCGGCCGGTCCGACGCAGGCCGCAAAACACCAGTAGATCGGCGCCGACACCCCTGTAGGGAGTAAGGCGAACTTCAGCGTCTGGATAGAGATACCGCAATTTGTGCGCAACTATCCATTTGGTGTCGATCCTCTTTTTTAGAGCGACACATTCAACATCAATTCTTTTTGCTTCTTTTAGGGTGCAGCTTGTGGTGTCAAGACGCACCTCTTCCCTTCGCCGGAGCGGCAACACTTCTCAACCGGCATCGACAGTCGACCGCTCGGCAGCAAGCCATGCATCTTCTCCGCCTTGCAGTCGTGTACCAGAAGATAGATGGAACTATTCGTTCCGCTTTATGCGGAAATCGTCTTGGAGGAGCTGAACTCCTCTCGGGCCTGAATGGCCACATATTTTTGGATCAAAATGTGCTCTCAGCCCTGCTGTTTTCCCTACCCGGCGCCTGGTGTCTGAAAAGGTGCGCCTTGATTGGATTTTTGATAAGCTGTTCGGCTGGTCCAGAGCTATGGTTTGGTTCTTTAAAGTACTGTTGCGGCTTTAACACAAATTTTTCACAGGTTCAAACAGTTTTTTTCAATTTTTTTTCCGGCTTATAAAATTGAGCCCGCCCTCTTTCCTCTATCTCCGACATCCAACCGCTGCTGATCCGATCGGTTGATAAAATTTACCGTTGTGTTCGCCGATATTGTATGCTACTGGGTAGCGATCTTCTATAATGAAAGATCTATTTTTACTCTTCATTTCAAGATAGTAACGTTCCAATCAATTCAAACAGGAAGTGACTTTAGAACCTTCATCCTGGGTTTTAACCTAGAGGTGGATCCTGGCCCGGCATGACCGGGAGGCCACTTCACAGAATCTTCGTTGACCTCAATAGATGTCGGTCACGGAAAAAGGAGAATTTCATGCCCGGAGGAGCAAGATTGGGAGATAAAGCCAAAGCCGTCGACGGACATGGCTGCAAGGCATGCACACACACCGTGACAGGACCCGCCGTTCAAGGATCATCCGATGTCACCATCAACGGCAGACCCGCTGTTCGAACCGGAGACGGCGGCATCCATTCCAGTTGCTGCGGTCCCAACCGATGGATCGCCGGAGGAGGCAGTAAAACCGTTTTTATCAACGGCAAACAGGCGTTCCGGCAAAACGACCCGACCTTCCACTGCGGCGGTCTCGGGAAACTGATCCAATCCAGCGGCAACGTTATCATCGGCGATTCTCAATCCACGGGATTTAAAAATGCCGCCAAAAACCACGCTCCCTTCGTGTGCAACTGCAACCAGTAGGAAAGACATCATATGCATGCCCAAACCGCCCGTCACCTTCTCTTCCAGTCATCGGACACATCCCTGGGACGCTATGCGGTGATCGACGCTGCTGCCACATCCCGCGACGACTGTATTTATAACCGCCTATCCCACCCGGATATACGCAAACAGATCCTCTTCACGGGCGAACATGCCGTGAGTGCGGACCATATCGCCCCCTACCTGATTCAACTCGATGATCAGGCCGATCTGGTCAACTGGCTGATGGAGATTGGCTGGGGAAACGGCTGGGGGATCTTTCTGACCTCCAGAGAAAAACCTGAAATTGTGTTGGCACATGCCAGACGATTTTTCCAGGTCCGCGCCGAAAACGGCCGCGATATCTTTTTCAGATATTACGATCCGGTGATCCTGCGCGATTTCCTGCCGTTGCTGGACACCCGGGAATCCTTGTCGTTTTTCGGCCCTGTAGCAAGCTTTATCGTGGAAGACGAAAACGGACACCCGCTGGTTTTCGACAAACCCGAGGGCCGCCTCGAGATTGATTCCGACCCTGCCCGGATTATTTTTGGAACAGACAGAGGAGAGTTCTTTTTTACGGCATGGAACGACAGCCTCATTCGGCGGCATGTCGACGCTTATGCGCAGCTCGGCCTGGAGGCTGCGCCGGGTTCGGGTGGACTGAGCCTGACGTTGCGCGACAAGGCCGGGACCCAAGCCCGCATTCGAAAAACCGCCCGGGGTGTCGCAACCACCACCGGTGAAGGACGGGTGTTCGACTATGGTTTAAGCCTCTGCAAACATCCGTTGCAGGTCACCGACCCGGCCGGTAACACCATCTTTTTTGACATACAGGATCGGCAGAACCAGCCCGATTCAACTCCGGATTCAGCCCATGTCGATCATGCTCCCGACGACAACCTGTTGTACGCCATTCGCATGAATGACTCAGCCAGGAGCTGGGTATTCGAATATGACGACAACAATCACCTGAAGCGCATCGATTATGCAGACGACACCCACGCGCTCGCAAGCCATGATGCCTTTGGCCATCTGGTCCGATTCACAGACCGCTGCGGCAACACCTCCTGTCTGGACCGCGATTTTTATGAACGGCTGACCTGCTTTACAGACGCCAACGGCCAGGAGACACAATTCGGCTACGATGACTTTGCTGCCCCTTCCAGCATCGCCTTTGCCGACGGCAAGACCTTTAACTTCGATTATACGGATGCCGGAAATCTCGAAGCGTTTCTTGCCGGCGATGTCCGGGTGGCGACCTACCAGGTCGACCCGGAAAGCGGCAGTTGGTCCGTCACATATGCCGACGGCACCAGCAGCGAGTTTGAGGTCGAAAATGGGAAAATCACCCGGGCTTCAAATGCAGCCGGCAGCGTGGAATTGGCATATGACGACTGCGGCCGCCTGATCTCCGAAACATTCCAGGGTCGCACTGTCGCCTACCATCGCAATGAGACCGGCCATCTGATTGGCATGACAACCCCGCTGGGAAGAACCCTGGATTATGAAAGAGACGCTGAAGACCGAGTCTGCGGCATCATGGACTGGGACGGTCGAAAGATCGAGGTCCAATATGCTCTCAACGGCGCCCTGGACAGCATTTGCTATCCCAACGGCGGCCGCCTGGCGCAGCGCACCGCATCGGACGGTTTGCCGTCCGAACTGAAACTGACAACCCCGCTGACCGATGAGCCGGTCTTTCAAAAACGCCTGATGAGGGACCCATTGAACCGGATCACCCGCATTATCGACGGCGACAACACGATCGAATACACCTATGATAAGGAAGGACGACTGCGCAACACCAACAGCAACCTCCCCGGCCTGACCGAAACCTTTGCCATTGACGCCAAAGCCAACCGGTTGTCGGACCACAGCGCCCAATACGCCGTAAACGAAGCGGACCGACTGATCAAAGCCGGTGCAATCGCATTTGAGTACGACGGTTTGGGCAACACGACCCGCGGCACCTGTCCCAACGGCACCGCGCAGTACAATTACTCCAGTCTCAACCGCCTGGACGCGATTGCGCTCGGCCACGGCCGGGTGAAGTACCTGTACGATGCCTTTGGCCGTCGAGTGGCCAAGAAAGTCAACGGAATGACAACGCGATTTTACTGGGCCGGTGATCAGATCGTACACGAAGTGCAGCTGGACAACACCGGCAGCCGTCCATCCATCGATGTCATCGACTACCTCTTCTTCCCCGAAACACCTGTATTGCTGGCTCTGCGCCGGGACGGACAGACCCATTGGGCGGCCTTCGGCCACCGCTACGAAGTGCTTTGCCTGATGGACGCAAGCGGAAAGGTAGCATGGTTGGCCGATTACAATGCCTTCGGCAGCGCCCGGATCCTGGCGGGCGACGATCTGTACCAACCCTTCCGGCTACCGGGTCAATACTTCGATCGGGAGAGCGGTCTGCATTACAACCTATCCCGCTATTACGACCCTGAGCTGGGTCGCTACCTCTCCCTGGACCCGCTCTTCTTCGAGGGCGGTAGCGACAATTTCTATGTCTACTGCAACGGCGACCCCATTAATCACATCGACCCCCGTGGTGAATTTATCTTCGTTCCCATTTTAATCGGCGCCGTTCTGGGCGCTGCCATTGCAGGAGGCATCGAGGCCTGGCGGCAGCATCGGACCGGCGAAGGGATGGATGGTTTCAAGATTGCCAAAGCCGCATTGCTAGGTGCCGTCATCGGAGCCGTAGGTGGAGGAGCCGGGGCGGCTGTGGAAGCCGCCATGGCTGTAGGCACTGCCGGCACCGCAATGGCATCGAGCACGCTGGCCGGTATGGGGACCGCCGGCTTTTTATCGGGAACAGCCGGCAGTATTGCCGAACAGTGCGCCCAGGCCGCCGCCACCGGCACCGGCATCGACCCCATGGCTATCACCCGACAGGCCCTTACCGATGGAGTGATTGGGGCAGCGCTGGGAATGGTCACAATGGGTGCGGGCGGATTCATGGCCAAACGGCTGCGCAAAGCAGCCGATGCTTTCGGCCCAAACCTGCCGGCCGAGCGCAGTGTCAGCCTGACTGCCAAAGCCAACCAAAAGAGCCGCACGGTTTCAGCCGGAGCCAAGTCAACCGGCGCTAAAAAGAACGCCCGCTCCAACGACTTTTGCGTCAAAGATCCGGTCAACCCGGTCACTGGTGAAGTGGTGCTCGCTCAGACCGACTTCACCCTGGCCGGCCGCATGCCTCTGACCTGGACTCGGGAATACAGTTCCGCCAGCAGTTACGACGGCGTATTGGGACGCGGATGGCAGACACCTGCCGATGCGCGCCTGGAGATCGACGACGACGGACTGGTGACGTTCTGTGACGGAACCCCCAAAGCCGCCGTGTTCGAAACCCTGCCCGAAAACGAACCCATTATGGAAGTGGCTGACGGAGCCATGTTGGAGGTCGACGACGAGCACTATCGTGTGCGACTCAAATCGGGCGTGGTCTACCATTTCAACAGAACCTTCAGCGACGATCTGTCCCGTGTCACACAAATCAGCACGCCCGATAACCATTGGCTGCGCTTTGTCCGGAAAGAGGGCGCACTGCTCCGGATCCACAACGACAGCGGCCAATCGATTCAAGTCCTCAACGAGCGCGGCCGGATCGCACAGATGGTGTTTCAGGACAAGCCCCTGGTTTCCTATCGCTATACAGACGGAGTCCTGACCGGCGCGAAAGATCCGTTGGGCCATTGGAAACGTTTTTACTACGATCAGGGCCGTCTTGTCAGGCATATGGACAAAAACAAACTCTCCTTTTACTACCGATACAATAAAGAAGGTCAGTGCATCCACACACATGGCGATAACGCCCTGTATGCCTGCGATCTGGAGTACCGGCCCTACGAGCGCTGCACCCGCATGATCGACCTGCCAAGCGGTTATGTCACGACGTTTTACTACGACAATGACAATCTGCCGGTAAAAGTGCAGGATCCCACCGGGGCCAATACCCGCTATGTCTATGACGACGTGGGCAGGTTAACCAAAATCACTGATCCGTTGGGTCGAAGTACCGAGTACGAATACGATGCAGCGGGCAATATCATCGCCATCCTTCGCCCGGACAATAGCCGTATTGCGATAGCCTATGACGAACGGCACAAACCATTGCAGCTGCTCGATGCCAACGGCAAGATTTGGGAGCGGCGCTATGACGACAAAGGCCGGCTCATTGAAAAGATCAGCCCTCTGGACGAGCGGACCCGCTATACTTACAACCGCCAGGGCGACCTGGCCGCTGTCATCGATCCCGAAGCCAACACCGCAACCTTCGAATACGACGAAACAGGTATAATCTGCGCCATCGCGGATGCCGACCATAACACGACGCGCTATCAGCGCGACCGTCTGGGAAACATCACCGCGGTTATCGATCCCGCCGGACGAAGTACCCGTTACCGTTACGATGACAAGTCCCGCCTGCTGCAGATTGTCCATCCATCAGGCACCACTCAACAATTTGAATGGGACCCGGAAGATAACCTGCTGCAGCACACCGATCCCAACGGCCAGGAGACGCGTTTTGAATACGGCGGTGTCAACGAAATCGTCCGGCGTATCAATGCCGACGGCACCGGCGTCCGGTACGCCTATGACAACGAAGAGCGTCTGATCGCGATCACCAACGAAAAAGGACAGCATCACCGCTTTATCTACGACCCTGCCGGTCGCGTGTCTTCTCAGACCGACTATTACGGCCGCACCACCAGCTACCGCTACGACACTGCCGGTCAGCTGATCCAAAGCATCGATCCCATGAATCGTTCGGTGGCGTATGCCTACGATCCGCTGGGCCGCTTGCAGACCAAAACCTTTGAAAATGACGAACAGGAGTTTTTCAACCGGGATGCCAACGGCAACCTGACCGGCTTTCAATCGCCCGAGGCCGTGGTCGAGCGTTTCTACGATGCCGCAAACAACCTGATCGCTGAAAAAAACGGCAGCTTCGCGGTCGAATACCAATACGACAAAAACGGCCGCCGCATCCGGCGCGATACAACGCACGGCAACCGCGTGCGGTACGGATACGATCCACGCGGCGCCGTAACCTCCATCCAAATCAACGATCAGGCCCCGATCACCATCGAACGCGACAAACTCGGCCGCATCGACACCGAGCACCTATCCCCCTCCTTGAAGCGCACCTTCACCTATACCGATACCGATCTAATCGCACGGCAAAGCATCCGGGGAGCCACCGAGCGGATCGACCGGTACTACGATTACGACCCGGCCGGCAACCTGATCGCCAGGCAGGACAATGCCAAGGGCCCCTGGCGCTTCAGCCACGATCCCATGAACCGCATTATTCAGGCCTCCAATCCCGAGCAGCAGCTCCAGCACCTTTCCTACGATCCGGCCGGTGATCTGCTCGAGCACCTGCCCGACATGGCAAGCGGCCTGCGCCGCGCCGGATATAACGGCATCCAATACAGCTACGACCCGGCCGGCAATCTGGTCGAACGGCGCAGCGACGACGACATGATCCGCCTGACCTGGGACGAACAGAACCGCCTCAAAACCGTCCGCACAGGCGATGACACCCGTATCGACATGGCCTACGACGCCCTGGGCCGACGCTGCTCCAAAGCCGTCAACGGCGAACGCACCTTTTTCAGGTGGGACGGCGACACGCTGCTGTCCGAACAGTTCGAAGACCAGGGTGCCAGAGAATACGTTTATTACCCCGGCACCTTCGAACCGCTGGCCGTCATTGACGGCGACGGATCGATCCATTATTATCATAACGATCCCAACGGCCTTCCCCAGGAGTTGACCACATCCGCCGGCGAGGTCGTCTGGTCGGCCTGCTACGACGCCCTGGGACGGGTTTATGAGATCCCGATCGAAGACGTTCACCAGCCGTTGCGGATGCAGGGTCAGTATTGCGACCCGGAGATCGATCTTTGCTACAACCGCTATCGGTATTTTGATCCGCGGATCTGCGCATTCATCAGTCAGGATCCACTGGGACTTGCCGCAGGCGAAAACATCTATGCCTACGCCCCAAATGTCTGGGGATGGGTCGATCCGTTGGGGTTGGCGTGTGAAAACGCCTCAAAGAAAACATTCCGAGGAGGTTCAGCAACGGATAATAATTTAACACCTCGACCGCAGGATGTTGATGGGTTATCAACTTTTGATAATTTAGAAACTGCGACGAAGCCAGGTGGAAAGGCTCAAGTAATTGACACATCAAAATTGATTGAGCTTGAAGCAGTGCCTGATGCACCTCCTGCTGGCCATGTAAGTATACGTCCCAAAGATAAAACCCGCATGCAAGAATGGATCGATTCACGTGATGCGACTGAAACTCATCCTTTTACACAAGAGGTAAAAAACGCAATCATTGAAACTGTAAAACGACCAAAGAACTAATACTATGAAATATCCTAATGGGCCGAAATCAGACTGGCTAAGGCAGGCTGAAGAAATAATTTCAGGGAAAATACAAATTTCTCAAGACGATCTACCTTACTTATTAGAATGGCTCCAAGACTATAACTGGCCAGGGGCAAAAGAAATAGCCGCGCATCTAATACAATATGCAGATAAATTAGTTGAAGCAATACGAGATATATTAAAATCTGACGACTGCATCTGGATCTATTGGGTGTTGTCGCTAATTGTGGTGAACTTACCCAAAAGTCTTTGTAGTCGTCTATCGGATGATCTGAAAGCTCTTGCCTATAATTATGACGAAGAAGGAGCACATGTAGAGGCTTTGAGGATATGCGTTCAACATAATTTGGATAAAACCAGTTATCTTCGAAATATTATAAATGAAAAAATCCGTATAGATAATGAGAACAAGGACGAGTATATTGATATTTTATCAGATTTAGATAAATAAAGCGAAACGCCTAAAAGACAATAACGGCACGAACAAGACATCCATTTGCAGAGGGTGGATCTCATCTTACGACGTCAGAACGGTTGGAGTATTTCAAAAGCATTAGCTTAACAACTTATGTGTAGTAGTTCAGATGTAATCTGACAGAAGCCGGTTTTGAGCGACGTAGGTTGGGTTGAGGAACGAAACCCAACAGCTTTGGTCAATTATCGAAGGACGGCGGTTAAGGAATAACACTTCTTAAAATGTCGTTTTATTTTGGTGACTTGAATAGAGCATTGAAATAGCAAGGAGGAGGAATGGTTTATCGAGGTTGAAAGGACAGGATCTATTTTTTCTTGCCAACCTTGGCAAAACTAAAAAACCTTGCACCTGTATTAAATATCCAACACCTATATTTGTATTTTGGTTATCATACCACACTTTTTAGAGAATTTTTTTTATTGCAGATACATCGAACCGTGTACGAAACCGCTTCGCGGTAGCCCCCCAAACCACCAATCTCATTTCATAACGCCCGTCCGAGCTATCGATCCCCATCTTTATCCCTGATCGTGTAAAGATACCTCCAATGATTAACCCCATTCAAGGAGGTATCCAATGACACCGTTGCGTAAAAAGATGATCAGGGCCATGGAGCTTTACAACCTTTCCCGGCACACCCAGCGATCCTACCTGGCTGCTGTCAACGGCCTTGCCAGGCACTACGGCCGCTCGCCGGACACGATCAGCAAAAAGATGATCGAAGATTATTTGCTCTATCTTAAAAATGAAAGAAAAAGAGCACCCAACACCCGCGCTCTGGTGCTGACCGGCTTGCGGTTTTTCTACAACCATGTAGCGGCCAAAAAGGTCTCTATCGACTGCAAGACGCGTAAAAACCGGCGTAAGCTGCCCACCGTGCTGAGCCCGGAGCAGGTGGCGGCGATCATCGGTTCACCGTCCAATTTGAAGCATCGACTGCTTTTAATGACCACCTACTCGGCAGGTTTGCGCGCCGGGGAGGTGATCAACCTAAAGCCCGAGCACATCGACAGTGAAAGGATGCTCATCAAAATCGTTGACGGCAAGGGGCGCAAGGACCGCTATACGATGCTGTCGCAAAGGCTGCTTGAGCAACTGCGCTTTTACTATAAAAAATGCCAGCCCAAACACTATCTGTTCTTTTCAAACTACAAACATAAAAAAGGCCAGCCGCTGTCCTATGAGTCTGTACGCATCATCTATGAGAAGGCCCGCAAGCGGGCCGGGGTAAAACGAGGAGAAGGCATTCACACCCTGCGCCACTGTTTTGCCACCCATCTACTCGAAGCCGGATACGATATCCGCAAAATCCAGGTGTTAATGGGCCATACGAGGCTGTCGACCACCATGATCTATTTGCATGTGAGCCGCCAAACTCTGTCAAAGATCCCAAGTCCATTGGATCTGATTGACACAAAGCACGCAAAAAGAAAGGTGAACCCCGATGGCCCAAATCACACCGGAAGCGGTAAAACGCGTTGAGATCGCCCATGTTCTGCAAGCGCACATCGGCGACTATAGACGTCAATACCGGCTGTGGGGCCAACATCAAAAGATCATAACCGATCTTTTACACTGCCGCACGTCTCGTCTGGGTGGCCGGGTGGATCGCTGCGATGCCTGCGGCAATGTGCGTATCACCTATTATTCTTGTAGGAACCGGCACTGTCCCAAATGCCAGCACATGCCACGGGAGCGCTGGCTGGAAAAAAGAAAAGATGAGATCTTGCCGGTTAACTACTTCCACGTGGTCTTTACCTTGCCCCACGAGCTCAACGGCGCTGTTTTGAACAACAAAAAGGTGATGCTCAACTTTTTGATTGCCGCAGCAGCCCAGACCCTTTTGCGTTTTGGCCAAAACAAGCTGGGCGGCACCATGGGCTTTTTGGCATTTTTGCACACCTGGGACCAAAAGCTCAATGCTCATTTTCATTTGCATTGTCTGGTGCCTGGCGGTGCTGTGGCCAATGGCCGGTGGGTGGCATGCCGCAACCGCTATCTGTTTAACCAGCGCGCTTTATCGCTGGTTTTTCGCGCAAAGTTCATGCAACTGGTCAGAAAGGCCCGCACCAACGGCACGATCGTGTTCGACACCGAACGGTTCGGTATGCTCAAACGCAGCCTGTTTGCCAAAAACTGGGTGGTCAGTGTACGCGATCCGGTCAAACGCGCCGAACACGTACTGGAGTACCTGGCGCGCTATACTCACCGGGTGGCGATTGCCAACTCTCGCATCAAGTCGTTGAACAATGGGATGGTTACCTTCAGTGCCAAAAACAGAAAGCAAAACCGCAACGAGTCGCTCACCATCAGTGCGGTGGAGTTTATCCGCAGGTTTTTGCTCCACAGCCTGCCCAAGGGATTTGTTCGCATCCGTCATTATGGATTTTTGGCCAACCGCAACCGTCGCAAAAATTTATCAGCGATAAGGCTGCTGCATGCAATGGCCCCACCTGTGGAAAAACAGGCCACCAGCTGCGAGCAACTGATCAAACAGTTAACCGGTATCGATATTAGCGTTTGTCCCTGCTGCAGTAAGGGTAAAATGCGCCTTGTGTATGAAATACCCTTCTACCGGGCGCGATCACCGACCCGTTTTGCTACCTGTGTCAGATAATCAATTTGCCACGGTAAACGCTTATAACAGCGACAGCACAGCTACGCTCCAATGATGCAAAATCCACCTTTTAAAGGCCTCCATGCCACCTAAATTTATTTATACGGTTCCGTTTATGACGATCATTGTCTTGATTTGCTCAATGTCGGCTGGCGAAAGCTGTGTTGGTAAGACAATCGTAAATCTGAGCTGCCGATACTATCCCCATATAGAGCTACCACACCTGCAAAGGCCTCGATCGGCTTCGTACACGGCTGTTTTATCCATAATCCCTTATCAATTATACAACCTTAAAACCTGAATCCACTGTTACTGGAATGCGGTAATCTTCTGTTCGCCTCTAACGGGACTATGGATAAAACACTAACTACGTATCACAATACAGGCAAACATGTAGATACATTTAAGGTATTTGCAACGCGAAATTAAGGAGCCGGGAAACGAAAACCAAAAAATTATGCTAAAGGCAATGAATCTGTCCCAAGGTTAATTTCAAAAGTGGCACGGCTTTTCCCTGTCCCACTTAAATGACAGGTTAGAAGCCCATCGCTTTAAGATGCTTTCTAAGTGTTTCTTCAATTTTCGACTTACCTGAAATTTTATTTTTATAAAAAATTGTTCGAAATCCCGATAAATCGAACGGTAAACGTTCTCTTGAAGTGTCGCATAATAAAATAGTTGGCTTATTTATTCCGTGGGAAAAGCCAACTTCATAATAAACATTAGGATTGTCTGGTGTGATGTCAGCTATAATAACTGCTGATTCTCGTATGGAAAATATTATGTCCTGAATTACCTGATTTTGAGTATATAAATCATCAGCTCGTATCGCATCTAAGCCATGCTCTTCGCAGACTGGTTTAATTACCTCATCAAACAATTCGTTATATTCCTCCGTATATTGCATAACTATAAATGCTTTTGGTGAATACTTTTTAACCTTGAAATTTGAAACCTGCACCTCACTCTCGCCACTAAAATATAAGGCAATTTGGGATTTCTCAACTACTCCAAATGCTGAACAGGTTTGAACATCATCAACAAACAGATTGATAAAGGAACCCTTAACTGTGATTCTAACATCATATTCTCTTTCTTCTTTAAGAGTGGTGCCAAACCCGCTCGCCGCCATGTTTTCCCACGCATTATTTCTGAACATACCAATCCCATATGGGAACCCGCCATAATTCAGTCCAATATATATAGGGGCTTGCAGTCCATGGTTTAGGATAATTTGGCATCCACAATTAGGATTTCGAAGATTTGCTTTATAACTTATCTCGCCGTTCTCGAATGAAATATTTGATTTTGCAATAGCAATATTCACATGGGGTGTTGCTGTTGGAGGTGGAGGAACTGCCGGAGGAGGAGTCGGGTGATAGCGCAAAACTTTATTTTCCCAAGATGTTTCGCCTATAATCTCTATCCAATTAATATCCATTATATCCTCCTGTTTGCTTCTAACGTGCGGCTTAGCAGCCGCGGCGATCTATCAGCGGTCTGCTACTGTCGGATGTTGGGTGTTACAATGGGAAGCAAGAATTCTCATTATATGGGAATTTAGCTTTTATGAATTCAACAAATGCAGCTCCGATTATTTTGCCTCCTTCACTTGACAAAGCACTGACTACCTTCTCAAAAGAATCATCAATAATGCGCCATTTTTCCTGCCAGCCAAGAGGCAAAGGAGCGTCGAAAGGTTGCACATTTGGTATAAGACGATGAAACATCCAGCCTACCTCAAAGAACCTATTCATAAAAATAGCAAATGCCATGTGATCAAACTTTGGGAGTATGGGGAGTAAGTCTAATCCTTTCATCCAATTCATCGCCTGTGTTAAAGAAAGACGCGCACCATGAGTTTCATAGTCGAAAAGAGCATCTAATTTAGACAATTCATCAATAGTTTGCTTTGAGAGGCCGCTCTTATTTCCAGTCATTTTTTTTCGAACTTCGTACTCTGTGTTTTTTCGGAGCTTTTTCATAGCGATTGGATCTATTGGTTTACCAGGTTCAACGCCTTCTATACTATATATGTCAGCAATCTTCTGGAGAATAGCACATAAAAGAACCAGATTATCAAAAACATTTCGCAATTGTGTATAGCCTTGGTATGGATACCCATTAATTGCAGCCTTTTCTGCCCCACACAGTGATAAAAAACTTTGCGAAAGCCGGGGTATAAACACTGCATAATTCTCGGACATTGGCGTTGTTAAATTAATAAGACATTCTTTATTTAGTAGTTCAATGGTTTCCAAAACAAAGCATTTGAATGAATTAGATAGAGCAATGTATCCTTTATATTTGAGAATATCTTGAGCGTGCTTTTCCTCTGCCTCAGTTAATAAATTAACACGGCTGTATGGTATACCTTTTAATTCGGAAATATCCTTTAACCGTTTTACAAAATCTTCTGGTTTCATATCCGTACTCATGCCACCCAACATTGATATTCAATAGACGTCTTGTTAGCACTCCAAATAAGGACAAAAGATTACAAATTTAACCTATCATCTAATTTGGGACTCACTCTAAAGCTGAGAACATGGATTACAGATATCTTGCGAGTATCGCACAAAAATCGGACTGATCAATTCCTTTGCTACCATACCAATAACATCCCCTGAGATCAGTTACAGATAGATTGAGAACAGTACCAGTTTTACCCAAATACAGATACCATTAATTTTACGATTTTTTTGATTGGGTAAATTTGGAAGAACTGTTTTTTGTTAGAAACACGAACGGGATGGCGAATGGTCCAAAAACAGCCCCCATAATTGCCCAAAATTTGGTGTTGGCCCCTCGTCTATCTGCAATATGCCAAAGAAGATATGCACATGATATGCATATGATGGAAATGATAATCATACCCGTCATGATATCTTGCCTCCCTTGTTTCTCCTAAATTGGATAGCTACAGATAGATTGAGAGTATCCCATGAATATTGTCGCCGTGAAAGCTTATGATTACATACCACTGTAAAAGTCCAAGTCAAGCGACAGATAGCTCTTTGTGATTATTTGAGGGCCTGGCCCTCTGGGCCAGGGTATCTACTTTCTTGACATGACATCAATATCTATTTTGCATGATATAATTTCTTACATCCGCCATCATCTCGGGGGGAGTATCCTCAATATGGTTCTTCAGTTGTACAAGCTCATTATGCAGACGTTTTGCCAGTTTTATTGTTTTTTTATCTATACCTTGTATGGTTTCCCATTTATAAATAAAAAACTGCAATGTCTCCGTATCCTTGTCTATATCACGTAATATATCCACTGCAGCACGCCCCAGTTTTCTTTCCACACTTTGGATTGCCTCTATGGCGTCATCAGTGAATTCGAGGTTGGCACATTTCTGATATGAATCGTGAAAATATTTTTCAATTTTAATCCCCACGTTGGCAAGTTTGTCTAGCTGCTTTGACAACCGTTTCGTATAATGGCTCAAATCTTTTCCCAGCATCATGAGTCTCCATCTTCAGCATTCGCGAGTGACCCCGGCAATTTGTCGCCCCGGGCGGGTGGCGTTAATAAAAAAATCCTTCTATCCGATTCAATTGTTTCCAGCGTTCGCTGTCCTTCTTTAATTTTTCGACGGCTTGTTGATCGTGCATTTAAGTTTTCCGTTCCATTTCAGACACTAATCAGGTAAGGGTTCAGGTTTGCGGGGGATATTTGCACAAATATTATTCTTAAGCATATAACAGACATGGGGATGCCCAACAGTTACGCGTTTTGATTTACAATTATTGTCGTTGTCCATTGTTTTGTCAATCGTTCTCCTGCCTGAATTCCAGGTTGGCTACCGGTTGGCTCAAATTCAGACCGCTTGCCTCCCTCGGTCACCATAATTGTCGATAAACAGCGGCATTTTGACTTAAGTCAATGTGCGCTGTCATCGTTTGCATTAGAATCGGACGCATGAAAACTCCTCCCCGGATCCAACCTCAAACCGAGGATCTGCCTGTCAATCCGGCATTGTACAGCTATCCGTCCAAGCTGTTCGTGGAAGTGACCACCCGCTGCAATCTCAGGTGCCCGATGTGTTCCAAGCAATCTCCCGGATGCGGTATCGTGGAGGGAGATATGAGCACCGAGACCTTCGACCGGATCGTCCCCGCCTTTTCAAGGCTCCAGGCCCTGATTCTCAATGGTATCGGCGAGCCTTTGCTGCATCCTTCCCTGGAGCGGTTCATCCAAGTCGCCAGGCAGCGAATGCCGGTGGCCGCCTGGGTGGGTTTCCAGACCAATGGCCAGCTGATTACCGGGGATCGCGCTGCCGCGCTTGTGGAGGCCGGCGTGGATAAGGTTTGCATCTCTTTAGACGCGGTGACTTCCGATTTGTTCCGGGCCATGCGTACCGGCGGCGACAGGATGGCCGTGGATGCCTCGGTCGAGGCGCTGCAGGCTGCGGCCAACAGCATCGGCCGCCGGGTTTCCCTTGGTGTTGAGTTCGTGGCCACAAGCCGCAACATCGACGAGCTTGTCCATTTGTTGCATTGGGCGTCCCGACACGCCATCGATTTCGTAATCGTGACCCACATGCTGCCCTATCATGAAGAGCTGGTCGATGCCGTGGCCTTCGAAACCAATACAGACCAATCACTGCATTTCTTTCAACGATGGAAGGCTGGAGCGGAGCGTGACGGCATCGATTTGAATGAATACTTCGACGTATTTATGCGATTTCGTAAAAATCCCGAGCAGCAGCGGCTTATGGAGTGCGTTACTCAAATGAAGACCGAGGCGCTGAATCGGAATATCGAACTTCATGTTGAACGGTTACTCAAATGCGACCTGGAGATGATGAGACGCGTCCGGGACGTTTTTAAAGCAGCGGAAAAAATAGCAGGCACCAGCGGCATCGAACTGAGTCTGCCGGCCCTGGTCCCTTCCAGAATGCGGCGATGCGAGTTCATCGAAGGGGGCGGAGCCTTCATATCCTGGGATGGCAATGTGCACCCCTGCTATTTTTTATGGCACCGCTACCGGTGTTATATCGGCGGCCTGGTGAAATACGTGCGGCCGGAATCCTTTGGATGCCTGGCGGATCGATCCATCCTCTCCATCTGGAACGATCATGCGTTTCAAACCTTCAGACAAGGCGTCCTGAAATACGACTTCCCGTTTTGCTATGAGTGTAGTGTAGCGCTGTGCGACTATACCCAATTTGAGGATTTCGAACAGGACTGCCACATCAGCCCCGTACCCTGCGGTGCGTGCCTCTGGTGTACCGGTTTGTTCCGGTGTCTTCAATAATTGACTGTACTAACCGTACTTTCCGCTAACGATATAAGAATCTAAATTTTGAACCGTCCCACCATCGATGCCAACTGCTCTGACAGTTTGGCCAACTGCTCAGCGTTTTGATTGACCTGGGAGCTGCTGGACAGCATTTCGCTGGAAGCCTTTTTAACCTCACCGATATCATCCGCGACCTGAGATGCTACAGCAGAGCTGTTATTGACGTTTTCATTGACATCGTTGATACCTTCGTTTGCCTGAGAAAGATTTCCTGAAATTTCCTTTGTCGTCACCGATTGTTCTTCAATGGCAGTGGCGATCGTACCAACCAATTCATTGACCTCGCTGGAGGCAGTGACAATTTCGTTGATTTTCGTTACCGTTCCATCGGTTGAATGTTGAATATCGCTGACTCTGCGTTTTATTTCATTGGTACTATCGGAGGTCTGATTGGCCAGTTCCTTGATTTCATTGGCGACAACTGCAAAACCTTTTCCCGCTTCACCTGCCCGGGCCGCTTCAATGGTGGCATTCAGCGCCAGCAGATTGACCTGATCGGATATTTCGGTGATGGCTTCGACAACTTTCCCGATCTCCTGAGCTGAATCTCCCAGTTGATTAACCTGTAAGGAGGTCGAGTTGGCCAAAGATACAGCGGCATCTGTTTTGCCCCTGGCACTTTCGCTGGTTTGGGCAATCTCGTTGATCGTTGCCGTCATTTCCTCTACGGCTGTCACGACCATGCTCAGATTGGTCGTGGCCTGTTCCATCACTGCAGCGACGGATGTCATGTTTTGTCGCATCTGGTCGCCGGCTTCCGCTACACCAATAGCCTTATCGGATGTCTTTTGACTGCCGGCGGTCATGCTTTTTGATATTTCCGATAACTCAGCGGATGAAGACCGCATATCGTGGGCATTTGAAGCCAAGTCCTTGATAATCGTCTGCAGATTCTCAACAAACTGATTGAACCAGCGCGCAAGGGTGCCGATTTCATCTTTGGAATGGATCTGAAGCCGTTTGGTCAAGTCACCCTCCCCGGTCGCAATGTCCTTTAACCCTGCAACAACTTGATTGATCGGCTTCAACACCAGAGCAAACGCCAAATAACCAATCACTGAAAGGACAACCAAGCCAAAGGCAAGCCCGATTCCGATCAATACACGCTGCATTCGGGATTTGGCTTTTGACCCGATCCGCGCAATCTGTTCTTCAATCATCGCCCATGCATCATTGGATTGCTTTGCAATACGATTCATCGTCGCCTGCATCATGACGCCGGTTTCAGATGACACCTGTGTCAGCGCAGACCTGATCATTTCGTTGTTTTTTTGAGTCAGCGAGTTAAAACGATTTTCAACCGCTTTGTTTTTATCGAGAATCAAGGATTTATCCATGCAAAGCACAATCTTACCCAGTGATTTGCCCTCCAGGGACATCTCCTTTTCAACGACCAATACTGACGAATCGCTTAAAGACGCGTTCAGCACTTTATCCAGTTTGCGATTGCCCTCACCACTGCTAAGGAAGGATTGAATCTTGGGGTCATCACGATTGATATATCTTGTTATCGGCCTGCCATTCGGGTTTAGATAGATAGCATAGATGACATCTTCCCTGAGAGAGACCGATTTGACGTATGAAACCAGGTCCGCGAAATTGTTGGATAGAATCGCTCTGGGGGCAACATGCGCCAATAGGGATGCCAAGGATTCGGCATTGAGCTTCAGTGTCTGTCGTGAATCAGCGATGATATCCGTTTGTATTTTGGCGAGTTCAGATGACGTGTTCCGGGAAAGGGTGTCAGATGCTTGGACCAGATTCTGCTGCAGGGTTTCGACGACATTCTTTTCCATTTCTACAAACTGACTTTGGACCGACGTTGTTGTCGACTGCAAAACATCGGTGACGGATTTTCCCATATGCCCTGCAAAGTTACCTTGCATCTGAATGAGAACAAATACGAGGATGGCCATAGCTGCAACAAAAATTACCGAAATCGGCAACAGCAGTTTGGCAAGGATTCCCAGTTTATTTAGATGGAATTTCATCTTATGCCTCAAATCTTAGGTGGCGGCGCCTCATTGGTATCGGCTCCAAGCGAATGCTGTCGGCAAGCTCAGAGGAGGACTGCTGTATTGTCATACCGCAATGACCATTAGCGCAGGTGAAAAACATCAGCTTGCGGTCTATCAATTTGAGCGCCGCTTGGTTGTCCCTATCTGGCAGCGAGAGAAAAAGCGCCGACACCAAGGGTCTTCTGCAGTGCCTCAACCGGTGCGTAATCCAACGCATCGACCCAACCCACCACTTTCGCTGATTTGGCTGCATCATCTGCGGGCTTAAGCGCCTTTAAAGCGCCGACAACGGCTGCAACGACGGCGTCCGGCGTTCCGGCAACCCTGGCAAGGGGCCATTCGGGATATAATTGAGTACTGCATTTAAAGGGAAAATCGCTGTAAGTCTTCTCGTTGATAATTTTAAAATCTCCCATATCGATGGCGCCTTCGGCAGCCAGGCGCTCCAATGTATCCGTTCGCACCGTGCCTGCTTCCACAGCCTCGTTCATAACCGCATAAACCACATTATCGTGCTTGCCGCCATATTCGAGCTTCGAAAAATCAACATTGGGGTCAATCCCGGCATCGACCAGTTCTTTATAAGCCATCTGCCATCCACCAAAAGATGATTTTTTCACGGCCATGAAGGATCTGCCCTTCAGGTCATTCAGCCCTTTGATCGAGTCGTTGTAAGAACTTGTAATGATCACGCCTCCAAAGGATTGGAGGGGTTTGCCTTGACGCGAGTTGACCATGGTGGCCACGGCTTTTGCGCCGTATTTCACCTTGGCGGTGACAAACATGGAGGAATTGACAAGGAAAAAATCCACCGTCTTGCCTTCTATCGCGGGATTGACCTCGTCAAAGCCAAGCGGCACAATCTCGAAATCCATACCATCAATTTTCTGAGAAAGATAATCTCCAGTCGCTTTCCACATCTGCAGCGCTTTTACTGGACCGTTTTTTGCGAGGACGCCGATTTTGTATTTTTCTGCTGCCAAAGCTGAGTGAACAGTGAACGACAGCGCCATCAGAACTGCGATAAAAAACCACCTGTTTTTCATTTTGTGCCTCCTATTGAAAATTGGTTGCAAACGAACATATGTATAACCTGATCACCCGATCTGCCCTATTCTATCGGCTGAATAGGCACAAACTTTAAAAATGGCCAAAAATATTGATCTTTATCTGATATGTTTTTGCCGGGGCGGAGTATCTAGTGGAGATTGCAGTGAATGGCGGATGCGTAGATGTCATACCTTCTGAATATATATTATATAAGGTCGGATGGAAGACTTCCACCCGACCTTATATTTAGCTAGTCTTGCGGACCGCAAACGAGCCGATTAGAAAAACAGAATTGCGCCCAAATTGTAAGTTGACGACGCGTCGGTTCCCACGTTTTTCAATTCGCTCTCCTGGTCCGAGTATTCTGCGAGCAGAGTGAGGGCCGAAGTGAGGTTGTAGTAGACTCCGAGGGTCAGTTTCTTGTTTTCGACCTCGGTCACTTTCTCCTGCTCGTTTTGCGCCCAGTTGATTCCGAAGCGCACCTTACCGATCGCATAGGTGGCTTGAGCCATATAGCCGCTGACCTCTTCAGGATCGCCCGTTACAGCGTCGAATCCGGGTAAGACCAATCCCCCGATAGCCAGGCTGCTCATCCCTTCCGCATCGAAATAGTACCCGAGCAAACTGAAGCCCGCCAGGCTGATTTTTGCGAACAGGTCGACGCCCTGAATGCTCTCACTCGTTCCCGCAGTAGTAATCACATCCTGACTCAGGTAGCTGGCGGAGACCATGCCCTTGAGAGCTGCGTCCCAGCCGTAGCTGACTTTGCCGTGAATACCGGGCATGTCGGCGCTGTTTGCGCCGTTACCGTCAAAGCCCTGAAAGATTCCCAGGGTTACCTGGAGTCCGCTCCAATTCGGCGTCGAATAGTTGATCTGGGCCAATCGATCGGTGTAGACGTAGCCATAGCCGAGACCGCCCAACGTCGTATGACCGGGATCCGAAATAACGAACGGCGCACCAACACCTAACAAGCTCATGTCGTTGATGATGGCGTCGAATGCGAACAATCCAAAATCGCGTCCCAACTTGAACGTTCCCAGGTTGTTCTTGCCGAAGGTCATAAACACCTGGCGAGCGTCCACCGTGGAGAATTTCAGAGCGTCCGGACCGCCGGCGTCGCCATCAGCCCCTGCGGAGTCTATCCCGTAGTAGACATTGATATTGGCGCTGATATCCCATCCTTCCTGGTTCGTGGACGAAGAAAAATTGAGCGAGGCGGGAAGCAAACCGTTCTGCACCGAGCTATAGTCGGTAGGATCGCCATTTTCGTCAACCGCCCCGGCACAGCCAAGTCCAGTCAAGGTATTGCCGCCCGTTTCCAGATCGTCTTCATTGCAGGTCGTGTAAACGTAGAAGGCATTGATGTTGCCGCCCATTGATAATTTCCAGTCACCGGCATCCCACGAGGCGGCGAAGGCGGCTGACGTCAAACCCAACATTACCGCTGTTGACACGGTGCAAATTGCCAAACCCAAAAACAAGGCCAATTTTAAACTAACACGTTTTTTCATTGCTTCCTCCTGTCACGCTGTTCACTGAAGTTGAAAACCAATTTCATCATGTAATGATGCAGAATGTTTCTGATTGTCAGTCGGAAATTTATATGACGCTGATATTACGGAATATCCTCCTCTCAAGGTTCGTATCTCGAAAGGAGAATATCCGTTGACAGAAGGGATGCGGATATTATAGTCAAACAATGATGACCGCCTTTCGAGACGGATTATCAACCCTACGCTCCTGCCGGAAAGTTTCCCGACCGCCCGGCAGGGGCAACCTCAACATCGATTCGATAATTCAAACCCTATCCCCCTTATGAGGGGCATCTCTCAGCAATGGATTGTCTCACCCCCTTTTTTCGAATAATGACACCTCATGGTGTGATCAAAACAATATGTCCAAATCTCTGGAAAGTACCTGTTGCAAGGGATAAAAAGATGGGATGGCATTGGGCGTGGCTGGAGCCTGACTCCAAACCGGCAACGTCTTCTGCTGCCGTATCTGAATCCATGGATCCGGTTTACGGTGCTCTTTTTCTGTCGAGTCACCAATAAGCTACCTTTTAGACCTGGCTGCCGCAAACCAGTAATTATCTTTGATTAGAATGAGAGTGTTCGTTGGCGCCGGCAAAGCATGACTGACTAATGTTGACAGGCCGGCGCCTTGGTCAGGCCCTCGCCGCAAATGATTGGCGAACCGCTCAACGGAGATAACATACAGCAAAATTTATGCCACAGATCCATAGTGTTTCTACGAAAGAAGCCTTTCCTGATCACTCTGGCCGGGGCCTGAACATCAGCAGGAATAACCTGCTGTATCAAAAAAATAAAATGATGCTCAATACGATCCGCCCGGTAGAAACCATGAAGGCAATAGGCATCCATTTTTCTTCTTGCTGATAGGGCAAACCGATCGGCAGAAGAAGCAATGCCCCTTTTATCCGGTCTGATTTCAGGTTGCCGACACTTTAAACCGCCTAATATCAATTGGGATTGGCTGAATATGTTGGACAAGTGGGGTCTTATGGGGCGAAAAGCATCGCCTTTGCCCTGCTACATCCTTTTGTGAGGAGATGGCAGGGGTGTTGCTGTTGGAACGAGGGAACTAGGAAATCTAGCGGCCGGTCCATCGTATCGTCCGTCAAACTCATCCTTAAGGCCTTTCCATAGCCCGGCAACACTGTTATAACCCTCCCACATCCTGAACGCCCCTATGTAAGGACCACCTGTTGTTACATTATCCACTTCTAAGTGATATGCAATCTCTTTGATAGACTGGTCTCTGGCGATCATGTGGGACACTTGATATTCACGATTGGAAAGCTTTTCATGAAGCGGCTTGTCCCGATCTCCCGCGAGTGTGCCAATGAGCTTTTCACCTAGCTTATTGCTGACATATCGCTTGCCGATTGCGGCTTTTCGGATGGCGGTTATCAGATCATTGGGAATGGTTTCCTTGGCCAGATACCCTGAAGCACCTTTTTTTATCACCCTGATGGCGTATTGCTCTTCAGCGTGCAATAATCGATTTGCATCGATTCTGAATCAAATGACCCTAAGGTCGGTGCCGCAGAGCCACGGTTGAGCATATTTGATTTAATGCTACGGTTGTGTTATGGATTGCCGAATCTTATAACGTCTTATTCACATATAGCGGAAATCTACTCATCATATTGTGCATCATTTTCCGTTGGTGCACTATATATGGCGGCATAATTCTTGCGTTATGCCATACATTTCATAATACCTGTGCCCTTTCTGGACATAGGATAACATTATTCAAACACAGTGAAAGATACACGGGGCCAGCTTGTGTATTTTTCTAATCCTCTGCCTCTGACTTATTGCAGTTATTTGCGAATTAGTACAATTGCTGAATTGATAAGGGGATATGCGGAAAATGGGTCGGATTATGGTGGCAGGGGCTTCTTTAACTTCTTCCATTGGACTAAACGCGCACGCTCGAATCCTGTGTGTTCCTGCCCATAGAAAATCATCCGCTAAATCAGTGCCCATCCACAAGTGCATGGCAGCCTTTGGGTATCCGCTCTTTGGGAGGATGATTCACGATACGGCTATTCAGATAAAGCTGAAATCCAGCTCAAGGCATCCATATCGATGTTATCGATTTGATAACCGCTTTGAAATAGGGCGCGACAGGCATCCACGACATGGCGGTCGTACCATTTCCCGGCCTTGCCGGCAATGAATTGCAGCCCTTTGTCCAAGGAGTGCGCCGGACGATAAGGTCGATGGGCCGTCAGGGACTCCACCACATCGGCAACACAGACAATACGGGCTTCCAGGATAATCTCTTCACCTCGAAGCCCATGGGGGTAACCCGATCCGTCCATATGCTCATGATGCTGGAAAGCTATTTCGGCCACCGGCCACGGGAAATGCACCGGTTTCAGGATATCGTATCCCTTCAGGCAATGTATCTGAAGATACCTGATGTCCTCATCGAGGAGTTTTCCAGGACGTGAAAGAATCTCAGACGGCACCGCAATTTTACCGACATCATGAATAAGCCCGCCAAGGAAAACACCTTCGGTACACGCTTCAGAAAGCTTTAATGTTTCGGCCATGTTTGCCGCCAGATGGGCCACCCGGCTTTGGTGGCCGGCTGTGTAGGGATCGCGGATCTCGACGATGCGTGATATGGCCAAAATGGTCTGTACCAGTGTTTTCTTGATGTTTAAAGCGTATTTCCGGTGCTCATGCTCAGCCTGTTTTTGCTTGGACATGTCGCGGATATAGGCAATGAATACAGGAGATTTCTCAGGATTGACCGAAATCACCCACATCTCTGCCGGAAATACGGATTGATCGGCTCGCATGGCGCTTACCTCTACCCGACGGCCGATTATCTTTTCTTCACCGGTACGCAGAAAACGTTCGAGGCCCTTGTCATGAGCTTTGCGCAGGGATTTGGGGATGATCATGTCGGAAACCAGGTGGCCGACCACCTGGTCGCTGCGATAGCCGAATATCTTTTCAGCAGCAGGGTTAAAGGCGATGATGCGCCCTTTGTCGTCCATCGTGATGACGCCGTCAAGCGCTGATTTCACAAGTGCGAGCAGCCATTCTGACGAAATATCTCGCATTGGATTCATGGGTGCGGATGGTGCATTTCGGTCCATCGATAACTTCCGGTTATGGGTGATACGGGAAGCGAAGCTTCATTCCTTTTATCACTCTTATCCGGATTATAATAGCCCTCAATGCCCAAGCAAAGGACGCTCCCCTGCTGCCCATGCCACATTCAGCCTCTTGCGACCCATCCCCGATGGGTGATGACCGTCACCAGGCTGGCCAGCAGAAAGACCATCACCAGCCCCAGATGGATGAGATCCAGGGCCACCACAAAGCCGGGGGCGAAGCGATACCCCGGCAGGTTGCGGTAGGCCATCAGGGCGCCGCTGAATAGAATCAGAAAAAGCAGGCCGCCGCGCAGGTATCCCATCAGCGAGACACGCAAGGAATCTCTGTGCAGAAGCAGATAATCGAGCACCAGATACGTGCCCAGGGCGACGACCAAAGCGGAGCTGATATAATGCAGGGCGGACGTGGTGAAAAACTGAGCCAACCAGCCCAGGCCCGGGATATCGGCGATGTAATACCGTTTAAAGATGGGCATCTGGGCGAAGCCGGTCAGGGTGGAAAAAAACAGGGTGATGAAAACCCCGTAACGGACCCAGCGGGAGGGAAGCGGTGCAGCCATCTTACTTGTCTCCTTGGTCGCTATTTTTAGTGAACTTGTAGAGTTTGCCGGCGGCGGCGGCTACCCCGGCCAGCGGTGCCAGCAGCATGGCCCTGGCCAGATTGTTGTCGACGGCCATCGTGTCCGCCACACTTGCCAGGTGGGGTTTGCCCGGGCCTTTTTCGATGGTCTTGTTGAGTAGCTCAAAGGGCACCGGCGAGACATAAATGGTGTTGGTGCCGCCGTTTTCGGTTTCGCCGTAGATGTAGCCGTCTATTTCCTTGGCCAGGGCATGGGCTTTCTGGACGATCTCGTCCCGCGGTCCGATGCTCTGCACCTCTTCGGGACAGGCCTCCACGCAGGCCGGCACCTCGCCTTTAGCCACACGGTCGTAGCAGCGGTCGCACTTATACATCACCCCGTTGCCGGCGAATCCCGGCATCAGGTCCAGGTAGAGCCCCACACCGGTCTGGCGCTGTGGAATTTTCCAGGGGCAGACCGCCCGGCACTTGGAGCCGCCAAGGCACAGGTCGGCATCGATCCGGCTGATACCGTTGTCATACGTCCTGGCAGCCCCCCAGGGGCACAGCTTGACGCAGGGCGGATTGGTGCAGTGCATGCAGCGCCTCGGGATGTTCACCTCCACCGATTCGCCGTTATGCTCCACCTCGGCGGTCTGAACGAAAAGCCAGTTGTAGGGCGTCAGGCGGTCGTCCACATCCTGTTTGGCGGACCAGTCCTCCACCTTGACACGTGGAGGATACATTTTGGGATAAGGTTTTTGGGGATCGGGATATTTTTGGCCGTTGGTCTCGTGGCATGCCTCAACGCAGGACCCGCAGGCCACACACTTGCTCAGGTCCAGCAGGGTGGCCAGGGTTTTCTGTGCGGGGGCGGCCATGGCTTTTTTCAAAGGCAACTGGGACGCCGCAAGCCCACAGGCTGTCGCCAGCCCGCCTTTGAGAAAACGGCGTCGTGAAATTTGGTTCGGCATTACACCTCCATGATTATCAAGTTCGTTTAACATTTTTTAAGAGCCCTGTTTTCAGATAAGGTTACAAATTCAGTGGAAGGCCATCCACATAATCCATGAAACAACCTACTGCTTGACGTTCTCTATTTCACTAACACCGGCCTCTGTCACGGTACGGTATCTTCCGCGTTCGTTTTTTTACTTAATTGGACTGGATTGGAAGGGGGCCCTTTTTCCCTTGGGAATGGCCAAATTCATCATGAACCTCACGGGCGATGCGTTTCCTTTTGTCTTCACGGATTCTTTGAAGGTGTTCCGAAAGCAACCGCAATTCTTCTCTGGATCGCTGCGATTCGGCTTCCAATTTTTTCGTCTCTGGATTTTTCGACGCAATTGAACATTGACATTGCTCAGCTCCGAAGTTCTTTCCTTGACGCGTTCTTTCAATTTGTTTCGGGCCTTCAGCAATGCCTTCTCAGCCTTTTTCCAGGCCGTATTATATCGCAATAAAACACCACGTATTTCTATGCGTTTCATCTGCCCGTTTTTACATATGGCCCCGCCTATACCAACAGCCTTTCCCGTTCTCTTTTTCTGCCGGCCGAATAGATTATTATTGACCTTCAAAGCAATTAACAATACATATACCACAATCTGGAAACAGAAGTTTCCCCGCTCAAAACAATTCAAAACAACCAGGTCGTTCATCAAAAGAAAAGCCATGAAGGCTGGGCTGCAAATCGCGTAACCTGCCCCGTGTTTTTTTTTGCAGTCAGCTGAGGACAAGGGCGGGCTCATGTGACTCAGAGGTTCCCTTTGGACATTGCGCAATTGGTGTCTAATATTAGGGGAGTCCATTCCTCACGGATCAGGAAAAGGAGGGCGTGGCGATGCATATGGCAGATGCTTTAATTTCACCGGCTGTCGGTGGAACGATGTGGGCGGCTACCGCGGGATTAATCGTCTACAGTTCAAAAAAGGTCAAGGAAGAGCTGGATGACCACAAGGTCCCGCTCATGGGGGTGCTGGGAGCGTTTATTTTCGCCGCACAGATGATCAACTTCACTATTCCGGCCACGGGTTCCTCCGGCCACTTGGGAGGGGGCATGATCCTGGCCATCCTGCTCGGACCACATGCCGCCTTTCTCACCATGGCTTCCATTTTAACCGTCCAGGCTCTCTTTTTCGCTGACGGCGGCCTGCTGGCTCTGGGGTGTAATATTTTCAACTTGGGTTTTTTCCCCTGTTTTGTGGCTTATCCACTGATCTTTAAGCGTTTGGTCAACGGCCGTACCAGCCAGGGTCGCATCTTTGCCGGCGCTATTATCGCCGCTGTGATAGGCCTTCAGCTGGGCGCTTTCGGCGTGGTGTTGGAAACGCTTTTTTCAGGAGTTTCGGAGCTGCCTTTCGGCACGTTTGTTCTGCTGATGCTGCCCATCCATCTGGCCATCGGCATCGTCGAAGGCCTGATCACCGCCGCCGTGGTCGGGTTTGTCTGGAAAGCGCGCCCTGAACTGGTCACTGTTGCCGGGGACACCGTCAGCGACGCATTTTCCTTGCGCAAGGTGCTGATCGGGCTGGCAGCCGTCGCCATTGTGACCGGAGGCGCGCTCAGCTGGTTCGCTTCCTCCAATCCGGACGGCCTGGAATGGGCCATGTTCAAAACCTCAGGCAGCGAGGAGCTGGAAGTACCAGAGCAAGGGGTGCACCATTCCCTGGCCCAGTTCCAGGAGAAAACCGCATTTCTGCCTGATTACGGCTTTAAAACTGCGGACAGCGAACCGGAGACAGCGGCGGAAGCCCATACGCCCTGGCCGGCCGTGGACCAGGGCACCACGGTGGCCGGCCTGGTGGGCGGAGCCTTGACCCTTTTTGTGGCCGGTCTGATCGGCTTCGGGCTGAAACGCCGCAGAGCCAATGCAAAATAGACGTTGCCCTTAAGGGCGACTTTTTTTATAAAACCATGGGCAGGGGCAATACCGTCTCTGCCCATGGGCGCTTTTAATATGCTGAAAATCGATCAGAACATCTTTGATATAGGCCGGATGGATACCTTGGCCATGGGTGAAAGCCCGCTGCACCGCCTCGATCCGAGGGCCAAGCTGATGACTACGCTGGTTTTCATCGTAACGGTGGTCTCCTTTGACAAATACGAGTTGTCGGCCCTGATCCCCTTTTTCATCTTCCCCCTTGTGCAGATTTCCGTCGGCAGCCTGCCCGTAGGCTATCTGCTTCGCAAGGTGCTGATCGTCGCCCCGTTCGCCCTCTTCATCGGCGTCTTCAATCCGCTGCTGGATAGGGAAATCCTTTTTCGTTTAGGAAGCGTCCACCTTTCCGGTGGATGGATTTCCTACTTGTCCATCTTACTGCGCTTTGTGCTGACCGTATCGGCTGCCTTGACCCTGGTAGCTCTGACAGGCTTCAATACCGTCTGCCTGGCCCTGGAAAAGCTGGGCGCGCCCCGCCCCTTCGTGGTTCAGCTGATCTTCCTTTACCGCTATATTTTTGTCCTGATGGACGAAGCCGCCCGCCTGGCGCGGGCAAGGGCGCTGCGCACCTTTGAATCTAGAGGCATGGGCTTTAGGCCCTTTGTCTCCATCCTGGCCCAGTTGCTGCTGCGCACCATGGATCGCGCCCAGCGCGTTCACCTGGCCATGCGCTGCCGGGGCTTTGAAGGCCATATGCCTATCCTGAAGCCGATGCATTTCGGACTCAAGGAGGCCCGCCACTTGAGTGTCTGGCTGCCACTTTTTGCGCTGCTGCGTTTTTACAACCTGCCCATACAACTGGGCCAATGGATTACCGGACTGTCCCCATGAGCCACCACACTATTGAGGCCAAGGATCTGCACTTTATCTACCCGGACGGCACCAAAGGGCTGAACGGGGTTTCATTTCATATCGGCCACGGCGAATCCGTAGCCCTGGTGGGGGCCAACGGCGCCGGCAAGTCCACCCTGTTGATGCATCTCAATGGCTGCCTGACCGCCACCCAGGGCGTCATGCGTATTGGCGACTATCCCGTGACCGCCAAGAGTCTTAAAGCCGTGCGACGCACCGTGGGCATGGTCTTCCAGGACCCAGACGACCAATTGTTCATGCCGACGGTTTTCGACGACGTGGCCTTCGGCCCCCTCAACCTTGGTCTGCCGGAAGCGGAAGTGGAACAAAAAGTGATGCAGGCTCTGGAAACCGTCGGCGTACCGCACTTGCGCAAGCGGCCGCCCTACAAACTCTCCGGTGGGGAGAAACGATCCGTTGCCATCGCGGCGGTGCTTTCCATGTCGCCGGACATCCTGGTGATGGACGAACCCAGTTCCAGCCTGGATCCACACTCGCGCCGACGGTTGATCGAACTGCTCAAGACCTTCGATCACACCAAAATCATCGCCACCCACGACCTGGATATGGCCGTGGATCTGTGCGAGCGCACCATTATCCTGCACCAGGGAAGGGTCACGGCCGACGGCCCGACCATCGAGATCTTCCAGAACGACACCCTGCTGGCCGACAGCCGTCTGGAAAAGCCGCTGAGCATGCAGAACTGCCCTATGTGCAGCCAAAACTGCAACGGCTGAACCCCAATGTCGCAAAAAAAGGTACATAAATCATCAAATGGTAAAGATCCCTTTTCCATCATCATTGGCGACCATGCTAATTACCAGGTCTTCCAGTCCTAATGCGACCAGGGTCTCCTCCTTTGGAATTCCGGTCTCTTTGTCCCATCCTCTGAGTTCATAATATTCATCTTTCATTTGCTCGAACTTTTTCCTATCCATGACCTCACCTTTGAACGGCCCTCTTTTGAGAGGTTCGTCGAAGATTTTTCCAGGCAGTGTATCGTTTTTTCTTAACAAACCCTGCCGGACGTCAAACATCCGTTCAAGATTCCTGACTCGCTCCGATACCTTGAGAAGCTGCTCGACATCCCAGTCCCTTCCCGTGGCAAGATTGAACAAGCGGCTGGCCATCTCGACGTCGTGGTAGAACATGATGCCGTACAGCCACTTGCAAATACCGAGATTGTCCGCCACCCGTTCCATGTGTTCGGAGACAACCGCAGAATAGGCCTTGCTTTTATAGGATGTCGGGATGGCCGCTTCTTTGTCTCCAAATTTTTCCCGGGCGACCTGTTCAAACCATTCCGGGGCATAGTTCCATTCCAGCTCGAGCATACTGCCCCGCAAAGGAAGCGGATCGCCGCGATGCCCCACTGCGGCCATCAATCCGGAGCCTTTATAGGCACGAAATTCATAGGCGTGCGGCGAAAGCCCCTTGATCAGATCTACCTTTTCGATCGCTGCGGGACCGAATTGTTCTGCAAAAGCCATCTGGCCCTCGGCCAGCACATCGCCGAATCCGTCACGGTGGGCAATCTTATCGATGGTCGCAAGTATAGCCTCCTTGCTGCCCCGCTTCATGGCAATCCCGTCCGTCTCTTTTTCGGTGATGATCTTTTCGTGGAAAAGCTCCATGGCAAGAGCGATGCAAACGGAGGTTTCTTTGCAGTCAATGCCCATCTTATTGACCATCTGGGTGGCTTGCCAGAAAACGTCCATATCCAGATTCCACAATGCCCCGGTAAAACCACTGTAGGGTTCACAAGAAGTGACCCCTTTGCCGATATGTGGCACGTCGTAAAAATTCATGCATCGGTTCGGGCAGCAGAAACACCCGACATTTTTAAATTGATGCTTTTCCACATAGGTTGCGCCCAAATCGGCCCTGATGATATCTTCCCAGCAGACATCCTCGAAATTACCGACCGGGAAAAAACTTTTTTCGTACATTTCAAATGAGACGCGGGCCGTGCCATATGTTGAATGCTCCTGATACGTGGGATGCTCCCGAATCTCCCTGTTCACCTGGATGGATAGATCCAAAAATTCCTGCGGTTTTGCGATATCGATGGATCCATGACCGCGCACGGCAATGGCTTTTAGCTTTTTTGATCCCATCACGGCGCCCATCCCCGTTCTTCCGGCGGCATCTCCGGTTTCAGTGATCAGGCAGGCAAAACGAACCAAATTCTCACCGCCGGGCCCGATGCACACTATTTTGATTTCAGGATCACCCAGTTCACGTTGAATTGCCTTCTGGGTTTCGAAGGTGTCCCTCCCCCAAATATGTTCGGCATGGCGGATTTCAACGTTCCCATTTCCGATCCAAAGGTAGCACGGGTTTTCGGATCTCCCGGTGATGACGATGTGATCGAAGCCGGCGTATTTTAATTCCGGTCCCCAGTAGGCACCAAAATTGGATTTGGCCCTCAGATGACTCATTGGCGACAGCGCTGTGACATCGACCCGGCCGGATCCGGGCATGGCGGTCCCGGTCAGCGGCCCTGTATTGAGTACCAGGGGGTTGGCCGGATCAAAGGCGTCTCTACCTGGAATATGGCTATCGTATATTAGACGCGCCCCCAGTCCTCTTCCTCCAATGTATTGGTCCACATAAGGCGCGGTGGGCTCAGTGGTAATTTCCGATTTACTTAAATCAACTCTTAATATATTTCCAACCCATCCCTTCATTTGGAATCCTCCCTTTGCTGCGTAAGAATAAAAAACATATGAGTGGATCGTTATCGCGGAAACCATTGCCGATCCGCTGAGGCAGTGCCGAAGGCCCCTATCTGCAGTTCGGGCTGAAACCGATGAGGCCTGCGAAAGCTTGATCAACGATCATTTAAGTCAATTGCAGACTTAAGCTCTGGATATATAATCCTGAATCTTGCCGAGTACGACTCTGGGAATATCCTGCAACTTTTCCACTCCGTAGATCTGCACATTTTGATTCAGGGCCATGCGTTGTTGAAATGCATTGACATGTTTGTTCTTCCCGATGAGAACCGCAGTAATACGATTTGTGCATTCATTAAAATACCGGACCAGATTTTCAAGGTTGATAATCTGCATATCGGTAATCAGAAAGATATCAGGTGGGGATTCGGCTTGAAATGTCTGTATGGTCTTTACAAATAGTTGAGAGCCACCGCCATAATAACGACAGATCGCACTATATATCTTTCTTCTATTACGGGTGTAAGGTAAAAGATATTCATCACCAGCGCTTGCATCACTAAAGTTGTAAACCGCCACACGGGCGCCATTTCGCAGATAGGCTTCAGCAGCGCAAGCAGCTCCAAGAATTGCATGGGATACATGTTCCCGCGGTGCTATCATACTCGCGGAAGAGTCGATGATCACGATACAATCGGGGGTGCCGTAATCCCGGCCAAACATTTCCCCCTCTATGCGTTGCCACGATTTCGTGAGCCCGGGCATAACTTTTCCAAAGCTTTTCCAAGGATCGATGTCATCAAAAGGTTTGCCGGCCTCCCAAGGTACGTGGTGATGAGGATAGAGCGAGCCGCTCTTTTCCATGAGCCGTTTCCGGACTGGCAGCGCATAGTTTTGGGCGAGCTTCATGTAAAAAAGTATGTCGGCATCAAAGCGTTCCCCTTTTCCTTGCCCTATCCTATGGCCGTTTTTTCCGAGCGCATTCGATATATCCTCTTGAATATCCATGAAAATCTCTTTGAACTCGGCAGGAGTTGCGGCAGACGAAGCCAACAGTTTCAGCCCCTCTTCTATCTCCCGGGGTGAATACTGATCCAGGTCGTGATTTCCCATACCGCTTGTCTTTTCAGACCCTTCATCCGATTCTTGCTCCCCCCCAAGGAGTTCCTGAATCACCGAGGCAAACCGCCGGATGCTGTCGGGCCACAAATTTCGATCGAGATATGGAATACGCGACAATTTGGCCGCAATATCTTCAAATTTATCAACGCCAAGATCCACACCCCAAATCTTTTGATACAGCGCGCACACGGCTTCATCCAGCCTGCCTTTGGAGAGGTGGCGATAGATATCCGGCAGAGGTGTGTCTTTCCGAGTGACGCAATAGGTGTCGGCGACGACATCCATAAAGGTGTCGGCTGCCTTCCGGGCCAGCCGCTTGTCCTGGACAACCGATTTGGCTTCCATATACAGCACCAAATGGGTTGAAAAGTCCCAGGGACAATAGATGTAATGTGAAACGGCATGATCCAGAAGGCCTTCCAATATGAGTCGGGGATCCAGTCGATGGGACATTTCGTTTACGAAGGTCGATGACAGAGAGATCTTTTTACCCTTCATTTCCAGAGCGATCCGTTCATTTCCCTCTGAGATTGCGGGAGCCGGAAGCTCGGGGTAGAAATGGCGTTCTCTGACGGTCGGCCAGATATCTTTTAACACGTCATCCAATTTCTGCATTGGCATCGCACCATCAATCCGTCAAGGGCGTCTGCTTTCACCATGCTTGCTCTGTATGTCACCACCGGATCTGTGCTTGGCAATCTCCTGGATTCGCCCGCCCACTTGAATTTGGCCCCCCTTCATCTGTTCACCGATTTTTGAGTGGGCATCTCCGGCAACCTCGATGCGGCCGCTGATCATGGCCGCCCCACACCAACTACCGGTAGACCCGGTTACGTTAAGATAGCCGCCGCTCATTCCGGCACCTGTAAAATGCCCCAAATCTCCGGTAACCGACAGGTGTTTGTCCTCTTTGAGGCGGTAGCCCATAAAGTGGAAACTATTTGGATAGTTGTGAAGATTCAGCTCGAATTTCGGTTCCCTGGAAGCATTGATCAAGGTGGAAATGAAGAGGCCCAAAGGCGCGGACTGCTCAAACGCCGCTGTTTTGGATAGCCCCATATAGGCACAAAATTCCTCAATGTGTCCAGGGGCAATTTTCATCCCTTGAATCCGTCGAAGACCGGATGCATATAGCGTTGAAGCAATATTCAAGGCGCTTGACAGAAACTTTGGCATCTCCAGACTCGAAAGAAATGTTTTGTACCTGTTAAAATTCAGGCCGTGGGTTAAGAGCCTGCAGAACTCTCTGATATGGTCAGAATTGAAACTTCGATATACGGCCAGCAATTCTTCCATTATTTGGCGATGTTGCTCGACCATTCGTTCCAATGGAAGGCGTTTATTCGGTGCCGATACATTCTTAAAATCAAGAAACGGGTTTTTCATATTGGTTCTGCCCGTTGACCCAGGTCTTTCAGAATGTCGTTGAAGATGGGGTGATCGCCGGCAACCGGTGTCGCCATTTCACCTTCGGCAATGCGACAAGCTGTCGCCAGGGCCTGCTGGATCCGAGGTGCCTGTTCTCTGTAGCGTCGGAGCATATCTCTGACTGCTTTTTTGGCCATATGGATCTCAAGGGGATCATTGCGCAAATCCTTTTCACTCTGTGCAATGGCTCTATCCGTCCACTGAATCCGATGGGCCAAAACAAACGGCAACACCGCTTCAAGGTGCTGCAGTCCTGCGGATGGATCACCGAGCAGCCAGGCTAATGTGCTGGATAGATTTCGGGCACTTATGGGAAAGCGGTTGGAGAGGCAGTTCTTCACGCTCCCACAAAGATATCCGCTGAAATGACACCCCTCTTCGCAACGTTCTCCGGAACGCTTTTGGCCGTAGTGGTGGCAAAATGACAGCTCTGCAATGACCACGCGCAAAAACGCGTTGAAATCACTACTAAACGGAATCATATGCGTTTGCTTATGGGCCGTCAGCCGTTCGGCACGCGCGAGGCTGGGAACGACGGTTTCTTGGGATAAATAGTCCCCAAATTGATCCGAAAGCGCGCCCAGTTTCTTCAGCCGGGATTTGTAAGGAGTGCGCTGTCTCAAAACGTTTTGAAATGCATCTTCCAGTTCCTCATGCCGGAGGATCATCCCATGATGGCCATTGGCGCCCAACAAGGCGGCAAGATTGGCCCCCGGATGTCTCGACTCCACAATAACATCGAACCGATCCAACAGCGGTGCAATAATCGTGTTGGTCCCGCGATCTTGATAATTGGCCGTGGCGAAAAGGCAGTACTCGCGGTTGATGATGGCATCATTGAGATACTCCCAGTTGCCCCGGTCCACACCGTTCAAAATCATACTCTGCTTTGTCTCGGGAAGTCGGTTGATCTCATCCACGATTTTCACCGGCAGCAGGGCAAAATGCGACCATACCACAACCTCCTCTCCCAGATTCAGCTTACCCAAATCCGGTCGCCCGACAATCTTTTCCTCGGTCTGTTCGGGATGCCCGGCAACTTCTCCTTTCCAGATGGTTCCCAACGGAATTCGATAGAGCAAAGCCCCGACAAACTCTACGGAGGTGGTTTTCCCGAGGCCCGGTTCTCCAATGATCAGTGCTTTTCCCCGGCAAAGCCCCACCAAAAGGCTCATGAGAAGCGCCGAGTTGAATTCCTCGCCGTTTACCGTCATATCCGGCCGATTCAAATATAGATGATCCCGTATGTATCTGTAGATCTGCATAACCTTTGCACGCGGGCTTTCATCAGTCGCGCTACTCATAAATGACTCCATCGAGGGGCTGCAAGGGGTGTCCGGTCAAAAGGCGCCCAATTGGCATTTTTTGATTTGAATCCCATTGGCCTGGCTTACGTTGCCCATCGCCAATTTATTGATTTTGAATTGTTCGGCAATTTGCCAGGCCTTTTCGCATGACAGCCGATTGTTCTCGGCGGATTCCAGAATCGCCTCTTTTAATGACTGATTCGGCGTGTCTTCGGCCTTGACAATCTTTTTTTCCGGTTGATAGCCGAATAAGCCGAGCTGACATTTCACCACAGCGATATTCATCAAATCTGCGGTTTGTCCGACTGCCATTGGCGGCATGCTGAGATCCCTGGCAATCTTAAAAGCGACGGCGCAGGGAATTTCCCGGTTTGCCGCCCGTTTGCGCATCTCTCTTTCAATCAGCGGGACCGGAAGCAAATTCGGCTTGTGCTTATCCGAAAAGGCCTTTCCTTTCCTTTTTGACATCAGATGATCTCCTTTCTCGCGTGCTGCAGCCGTTTCCCCTTCAACCGTCGACGGCCTGCCACATCTGTTGATTGACAGACCCGAAATAAAGCTCGGCCTCTGCCGGCGGCGGCAACACATTGCCGACATCCTTTAGGACGGCCGCATCGATATCTTCAATGGATTCGACCGGACCGACGATATTTTCGGTGTATAATCGAAGATCTATTATACCATTCCAGTCGATCCCCCAAGCCACGCCGTGAGGAACAAAAAATTTCTTATAGGTCGCAGCATCAAGGGTTGCATCCACGCATATCCAATCACCGTCCAGGTGCACTTGAGCGAAGCAGTGATTGATCGTTTCGGACAGTGTTTGGCAGGCTTCACCCATAACCGGCTCCATAAATCCACGTTGAACGGGATTGAAAGCCAGACGAGCCGGAATCCGGTTAGCCCGTAAAAGTGCCACCATTAAAAGCGCCTTGTTCCAGCAGACGCCATATCCTTTTTCCAACGTTTGAGATGCTTTAACCTGGACGAGATCAAATCCGAACCGGATATTGTCTCGAACGTATTGAAAAACTCTCTGTGTTATCTTTCCGTGGTCTGTCTCGTTTCCCGCAAGCTTTTTGGCCAAACTTGAGACTGCGGCGTGATTGAAATCACAATACACGGTTTCCTGGATGTTTGCCTGATCCATCTTGTACTCCTTTCCGTAATGCGGCATTGCAATTAACGATAAACGCTTTCCAATCCCTTCATCATTGGTCATTGTCGGCGTCGATCATGCCGCCGATGTCGTTTTCACGACGGCCATCGCCCTCTTTCCGACAGCCTCCGGGGATGACCGGAAGACTAATTTTGAAGTACGATAAATGAGATTCAGGCGGGTGTATTGGAAAAATCCGACACCAATACAAAATAACGAAATCCAAATGTCAAATTGCGGATGGGGACCGATCGAATATAAAATCAGCAGAATACCATCATTTGACATGTAGGCGTTGACGTTTGACTTTGAATGCTGTGCTATCCCATCGACTATCATGCCACCATACCCATTTTGCATATTATTTCAGGGAAACGACACTAGAAATTCGCGGTAAAAAAGTCCGGCACAGGAGAGGAGGATTTAAAAAACTCGGCAGGGCTGGTTCCTGTGAAATATCTAAACTCATTGATCAGGTGGGCCTGGTCGTAATATCCGCAAGCCAGGGCCATGTCCACCCAATTATTCCGGTGTGAGGCTTCGATCTGCTTGTAGGCATATTTAAAACGGGTGCTGCGACAGAGCTGTTTGGGTGTCATGCCGATGCGTTCCTTGAATTTGCGCTCGAGGTGGCGGCAGCTCATGCCGAGATAACGCGCCAGACTGTCGACAGAAATGCAGCCTTTTAAACAATCGATAAGCCCGATGGCTGCATTGATGGCGTGGTCATCCCTTAAACTTCTGTGCAACAGATGCAATAAATAGTCGCTGACGGTCTCAATCCGGGATTGGGTGGTGAGGCAATCGTTTTGGATGCGGTCCACAAATCTGCCACCTTCGCTTCCCCATAAATCACTCACATCGGGGGCTTGATCGGTCAACTCATGGGCCGGGATCTTAAAAAAAGGATAACTGCCGCCAGGTCGAAAACAAATGCCGAACAGATTCATGTCCCCGCACGGCCTCAACCTCATCGGTCGGATCATTGGTCCGGTGATGCCGGACCCGATCATTGTTTTAACCGCCCCGCTATTATTCTCGATATCTATGGGATCCGCCAGATTAAACGTGAACTCAAGCCCTTCAGTCAGGAACCGTTGGCCCTGACCGGTATGCGGACCGGGTGGTGCGACCACTTCCAAGGTCCAGAAGCTCCTGATGTAAGGCGCCAGGCAAGGTGGTGCAGGATGTTCTTTAAAAAACATGGAAATTTTTGGTCAAGTCTGCCTTTGTGCGTTTTAAGCGTCTTCCTCTGTAGTAATTTTATCTGAGTTGACGCTTCGGTTCAACTCGATCACTTGGTTCCGAACCAGGAACCATATGAAGGAAAGCGCCCGCTTTATTTGCGTTTTTTCGACTTTCTTCACGACATCCTTTAAGGATCGTCGCCCGTCGATACGATTCAGCAGCTTGATCTCCGGCCGTCCCACCACGACCGGCAATTGCGTGTCGTCGCCGGCAAGCAGCAGGAAATCATTATCGTCAGCAGCGTTCAGCTCCGGTGCGTGATGGGTCTTTCCGGACTCCATGGAAAGACGGTGCAACGCAAACCGTGAGTGATGCAGGCAGTTGGGAAGGACCTGCCTCGGGACCACCGCTTTCAGGCGCTTGATTCCGGCCGATGGACCATCCAGGCTCAACAGGCGCTCGATCCGACTCAGTTCGTTCTGTTCATCCCGGCGCAGGCGCTTTAAAATATCCGGCCCCAGGGTGTAATATAGGAAGCCGTGGTTGGTGGACAGCCCGCCCACGTAAGGATATTCGTCGATGGCATAAATCGTTTCAAGACGACTCAGCCGTCCATACAGCACGTTGACGCTGGCAAGGGACATGCGGGTGTCGGACCACCACACCGGTTCGGGTGTTTTGAGCGGATTGCGCTCATAGCTGATGGCAGTGACCCCGTGCGCCTGCGGATCGCCGTGCATCCTGGATCCGGGCAGCACCATTAAAAGTCCCATAACATAATAGGAGATGTGATCTGCATTGGATTCCAGAAAACGCACCGTCTCTTCTCCATCGGCTTCGCTCTCTCCCGGCATGCCGAAGATTCCCATGGCCTGGGTTGCCACGCCGGCCGTATAGAGATGCTGCAAAACCTGAGAAACGGTCTCCACCTGCTTTCCCTTGTCCATGGTATCCAGGGTTTTCTGGCAGCCGCTTTCGAATCCGATGGCAACGCTCTTGAGCCCGGCCCGGGCCATCAATTTACAGGTCTGCGCATCAAACGCCTTTTCGGCGCGCAGGTCGGTGTTCCAAAGAAAGGCCCTTTTGCTGTCCAGCATGGCATGGCTGAGTTGTTTCAAGTAGGCGGGGTCGACCACATCGTTGCTGAAATTGAAATGCCGGCTGCCGTATCGATCGGCCAGCGCACTCATTTCGGCCACCGCCTTTTCCACCCCCACGGTCTGGTAGCGCCGCATGCGATGATCGCCGTATCGATTCTGGCAGAACACGCACCGTCCCCAATAGCAGCCGCGGCTGATGCAGTAAGGAATGACGATCTGTGGCGCCAGGTAAGTCGTGAGATCCAGGTCGGAAAAGTCGGGAGCCGGCTGCTCGCTGATATCGGTGTAGTTGAGTTGCCTGAAGCGCAGCAGGTTTCCGCCGGATTCGTCCCGACAAATCAGATTGGGCAGATTGGCCGGGGATTCGTCTTTCAAAACCCGGGCCAACAGATCGGTGAAGGCTTCCTCACCCTCTCCGCAGACGATACTGTTGGCGCAGTCCAGCAGCTGCTCAAGGTGCGCATCATCGGCTGTCATGGCCCACTGGGACAGATAGGCGCCGCCAAGGGTCACATGGATCTCGGGGAAGCGATCCCTGATCATGCGACCCAGCACCAGGGCTTGTACCGACTGATTGGCGAAGACCATGGAAATCCCCACCAGGGCTGGACGGTGGGAGGTGATGTATGGGAACAGTACTTTTTCGTAGTACGGGATATAAGGATTGACGGCCGGATCGCGGTGGGTCTGGATGTTCTCCATGGTTTTGAGCATGGTTGCCGTGGGATAGGTCGCCGGTGTGAGTGTCGTGGGATAGTGGGCCGCGCTGAGCAAATTGAAAAAAGTGTTCAAGCCCTTGCGGGCCAACTTGTATCGGTGGTAATCGAAAAAAGCGTCCGGTTGCCGGAATAACTGAATGTTTCTCGAAAACCATTCCGGACGGCCATTGGCCTGCAAGGCCGACAGCAGACGGCCGTACTGCCGCTGCTGATCGGCATTCAGCGAAGACGACGCCTCCATCGTGTTGCACTGCTGGCGGACACGATCGAGCATGCCGGCCACCCGCTCCGGCTGCGTCAAGTAGTGGAGCGCTTCGATGCCCAGATCCTTGACCATCACCCGATACCCCTTTTCGGCAGCGTAAGACTTCAGATAGCACAATGCCGGATAGGGACCGGTCACATCGCCGGGAGGCGGCTGCAGCAATATTGCCTGATATGGGGTGTCCGACGTCAACTCATCTCTCCAGGATACGGGCGAGCGGCGATGCCTCGAGTACGGACCGCGCCACTACCCGGTAGGACGGCTGATTCAACTGCTTGTAGCGTTGCGAATGACTGAAAACCGGCACCTGACGGATACGACGCATCAACTGGCGCAGCTCGAATAAAAAGGTTTCCACCCACTGTGAAGGAAAAGCAAACACATGCCCTGCCAGGACAATCTCACCGGTCCGATTCAACATCATGAACGCATCCAGGGTGTCGAAAAAGTGTGCGTTGCCTCCCTTGACGACTCGTGCCGATGCGAGGCAGGCCTGCGCCAGCATATCCACCGCCCGGTCCACATCATCGATGAAGGCGATCCGCAAAGGCCGCAGATTGATCCTGAGCACCTCACCATTGATCGAAATGCTTTCAGCGACCGGCTCACGGGCCTCCTCTGACGCGGTATTGCTCACCATCTCCTGGTGCAGCCGTTGCGCGAAGCCCTCGGGATGGTCGATGATGTGTCCCACCCCGAACTCTGCCTGATGAAGGCATTTGTAAATATCGATCAGTTCGTGGGCCACCGGTACGATGGGGGTGTCCTCCCGGCTGTCACCGGTTTGCAGGGTATGGTGCTCCACCTCGTGCAGCATAAATTGCTGGATGATCACCTCTTTCAGGTCGGCAATATAATCCGCGTCTCCCGGCATGACGTCAGCTCCATCTGCGAATGAACGCACGCAGCTCCGACATGATCTGCGGATCATCCGCCCGAAACGGATCTTCAAGGCTGATCTCCATTGAGTTCATGGCGCATTTGATCCGATTGAAGCAATGGAGTGCCTCCGGATCGACCTTCTGCGCCCGGATACGAATGCGTTCCCAATTTTCCATCTCTACAGCAACGTTTTTTGCAAACGTTTGCTGGATAACCCTGCCCCGAAGGCGGGCTCGCGTATCGGCAGGCGGCTGCCGGCGGGCTTTGGCGATGGCCTTTTCGGGGATCAAGCGGTCCACCATATCCAAGGCCAGACACTGCTCATACAGGCCGCTGACCGGATTGAGGTCATGGTATCTGAAATCCAGAGATTTGAGCTGGCCCTCATCGGCCCCTTTGGAACGGCTGCGGTCCAGCAGCCACAATTTCAGCACCCAATCGATCTTGCGCTTGAGATCGGCATCGTCTTTTTCGATGACCGCATCGGGCAGGCGGACTTGAAGGCCTTTCAGCCCTTGCAGAACCTGGGACCACAGTCCCAGCCAATGCTTCTCTTCGGTTCCGGGAGGATGAGCCGTGTAAAATTCCATGGCGTTTTCCAGGCAGATCGACTGGATTTCCAATGCGGTTAAGACCGCATCGCGTCCACGGTAGTGCACGTTCAGCCCGGCATGCAGATTCCGTGACACCGCCTTGAGCGCCGCTGCCGGAGAGACCAGTTCGACGAATGGGGACAAGGCCTCTTCCTCCAGCAAACGCAACATCAGCAGCAGCGTTCCGATCTTCAATCCCATGGTATACTGGGCCATATTGCTGTCGCCGATGATCAGATGCAGCCGACGATCCTGGTCGGCACGTGTAATTTCACGTTTGCGGATATTGATGATTCCGCGCACCTCGGAGGTCCGGTCACTGTAAGTGCAGTCGAAAAAATCGGCACGCTGGCTGATTTGATAACCGCCTCCGCCATCCTGTATGCCGGTCATGAATTTCCCGGCGCCGGCATAAATCTGACGCGTCACCAGAAAAGGAATCAACCGGGATATATTTTCCATGCCGCGGGCTGAAATCAGATAATTTTCGTGTCCACCGTAGGTGTGGCCGAAACTGTCCACGTTGTTCTTGTATACATGCAGCCGGATCGGCCCATCCCCGTCATTCATGATATCCGCCAATTCCCGTACGAGACGGTCACCGGCCAATTCATGGGTCATCAGGTCCGCAACGCTTTTGCATTCCGGAGTGGCATATTCCGGGTGTCCGCCACGGTCCACATAGAGCCGACCGCCATTGCCCAGAAATTCTCCTGCCATGGGCAGCTGCAGCATCCTGGCGGCGCTCATCATTCGCGCAGCAGTGGTTTTCATATGTTCAAGCAGATCTTCCCGGCACGGCTGATCTTTGAGGCAGTGAGCCGGTCGGTGGTATACCGGCGCATACTCGCATTCGGTGCCGAAGATTCGCTGCCGCACCCCTACTGCCCTTCAATTTGCTTAAATTGATCCAGAAAATCCTCCCCGGCCTCTTCCAGCACATTCTCGATGTATTCATCCAGGGCTTTAAGCTTTTCTTTCTTCTGCCTGGACAGCTGCTCCACATCCGCTTGCTTGTCTTGCTTTTTGCGGTCTTTCTTTTTTCTTGATTTTTTAATTTGTCCTGAATCAGGCATACGGCCTCCCTGATCGTGGTTACTCTGAAATGATCCGCCTCAACGTCTACACCACGGATTCCAATCCTGAGATCAACGCTCTGGAATCCGCGGCATTGTCAAACAAGGTTCCAAATTGTTCCCGGGTTCCCTGGAGCGGATTGAGCAGCGGCACCATTCGGTGCACCTCACCGTTGTCGAACCCGACCACCTCCCAATTGAGCAAAAACATCTCTTGGGCGTACTTCTGAATGCAACGGCTGCGAAAATAGGCCCTTGTGTCGTCCGGAGCGTTGTCCACGAAATAACCGATCTGCTCGTCGTCACACATCCGCTGCGTCATGTCGTCCCGTTGAAGTTTATAGAAAATCCCTTCCGGGCTGTCCACCCGGTGATATTGCAGATCGAGCACCTTCAGCAGCGGGTGATCCCAGGAACTGTTACGCGAGTGTCGATACCGGTTGAGCAGGGACAACTTGAGCACCCAGTCCAGCTTTTGGCTTAAATGGGCCGGGTCGTCTTCGATATCTGAATCGGAGGACAATTTCAGCCGCTCCAGGCCATCGAGGAGATCGGTCCAGGTGGCAAGGATCGTCTCATACTCCGGAATGGCCGCCGCGCCGGCGGTACCCGCAAACGCCCCGGCGCATTCCAGGACCTGGCGCTGAATCTGGACCGCCGTCAGGCGTCGGCCGTCGTCCAATTCCAGAACAGCGTTATGTCTGCGTGATACTTGTCTCAAAGCGTCGACGGGATTTCTGAGCGTCCAATCCCGGTCGATAAATCGGTCCTCGATCATTTGCAGCACGATCTGGGTGCTCCCCAGCTTTACGAATCCTGCCACCTCGCACATATTGGCATCGCCCAGAATCAAGTGCAAGCGGCGAAATCGTTTGGCATCGGCATGGTGCTCCGCACGGGTATTGATGATGGGGCGTGCATAGGTCGTTTCCAGACCAAAAAGGTTTTCGATAAAATCGGCGCGCTGAGAGATCTGGTAGCCCTCGCTTCGGTAATGCTCGGCCTCGCTGCCGACTTTGCCGGCACCGGCGAACACCTGACGGGTCACCATAAACGGGATCAGTATCTGCATGGCCGTTCGGGCATCACCGGCGAGGAGGTTTTCATGCCCTGTCGCATCCAGCAGATAGTTCTCATGGCACCCATAACTGTGTCCCTTGTGGTCGCTGTTGTTTTTATAAAGGGTCACGTCCATTTCCGGACTGAGCTGCCGTAATTGTGCGATCGCCCTGCGCAAAACAACCTCCCCTGCTTTGTCGCAGGCGACGGTTTGCCGGGCGCTGAGACACTCGGCCGTTGAATATTCCGGATGGGCATGATCCGTGTAAAGCCGGGCGCCATTGGGCAGGCCTGCATTGATGAGAACATTGTCGTCATCGGACACCACCTGACGGGTGACGCTTTTGCGAAACAACTGTCCTCGGATATCCTCATAAGGCGTTTCGTGGGCATAATCCCAGAGTACGCGCATTCCGGGTTCTCTCAGCCCCACGCTGCGGGCGTAGGCATTGATCAACGTACAGGAGGCCTCAAAGGCCGATAAGCCGGGATCTCCCTTGAACTGGATGGCATACTCCTGCTCGATGCCGATTATTTTTGGAATGCCCATAAAATTGTCCTTGAACTAGTCCGTGCCAACAACCATAAACTAGCGGATCTGCGTTAGGCACGCCAGTTTAAAGTTTAAAGTGCACAGTTTAAAGTGAAGGTATTCTGTCTATTGAAATGGCTGAACCGGCGCAATATTTACCTGTGATACCTATTCGGATGTTTATACATGTTATTTTATAAATCGGTTCCAAACCTCAACTTAAAACTTTACACTTTAAACTATGTTTTCATATGACATCGCCTCCAAACGAAACACTGAATCAACTTTCGGGTCATGGGTCCCCGTAAACTCATTTCAATTTATCCGGCACCGCGACAGTTTTTCGCTCCTTTTGCGGCTGATTGAGGGCCGCCCGCTGCTCTTGCAGTGATCGGATGCGGATGACCCGCTCCCCTCCCTTGCCGATGATCCGGTACCACTCGGCAGGGTTGGAATTGCTGGGCAGCTCCTCATTTTCTTCGAATTCGGTGCGCAGGGCGGTGACGATATGCTCGAGACTGATGCCCCTTCTTCCCTTGCCGATGAGCTCCTTGACCGCCAGGTATTTGGCCCGATTGACGATATTTTCAATAATGGCGCCGCTGCACAGATCCTTGGTATACAATGTTTTGCGGCTGCCGTTGGCAAAGGTGATTTCGATCAGCTCGTTTTCGGCCTTTGAGCCGTAGAGTGCTTCCACCGCCTCGTCGATCATCCATCGAACCGCTTTTTGGGCGTCTCCCAATGCATCCAAATGGCACGCCTCAATGGGCAAATCGGCTGTCAGGTATTTTGAAAAAATCTCTGCTGCCGCCTGCCGGTCCGGTCTGGGGATGCGGATTTTTCGATCCAGGCGGCCGGGGCGCAAAATGGCCGGGTCGATGAGATCCTCACGGTTGGTGGCGCCAATGATCACCACGTTTTCCAGTGATTGCAGGCCGTCCAATTCAGATAAAAATTGAGGCACGATGGTGGCTTCCATGTCCGAGGATATGCCGGATCCGCGTACACGGAACATGGCATCCATTTCGTCGAAAAAGATAACCACCGGTGTCCGGTAAGTCGCCTGGTTACGCGCCCGGGCAAACAGATCGCGAATGGCCTGTTCCGTCTCGCCCACATATTTGTTCAGCAGTTCGGGGCCTTTGACGTTCAAGAAATAACTTTCGCCTTTTTCACCGGTTTTTTCGCGAATGCTTTTGGCCAGACTGTTTGCCACGGCCTTGGCCACAAGCGTCTTGCCGCATCCCGGCGGTCCATACAGCAAAATGCCTTTGGGCGGTACGAGAGAATGTTCGCGAAAATATTCCGGGTAGATATGGGGCAGTTCGATGGCATCCCGGATCTGCTGGATGGCGTCGGCCAGACCGCCGATGTGGCTGTAACTGATATCGGGGACCTTTTCCAGGATCAGGCGGTCGACCTGACTTTTAGGCAGCAGGCTGTACACAAACAGGGAATCGGGATCGTACTCCACGTTGTCCCCGATCACAATACTGACATTTTTCATCGGCGCTGCGCGGGTTACCAGGATCGTTTCGTCGCCCACGGTGCGAACCAGCAGTTTCTGATCGCTGAGCACCTGCTCCACGGTTGCCAGGCTGCCGCATACCAGATCGAATCCCCGACCTTCAATGATATGCAAATCGTTGTTGAGCAGCAGCAGCTCCCCCGGTCGGAAGCCACGGCGCAGGGCGTCCTCTTTCAGGTTTTTCTGGCGCAGTGCATGAAAGGTGGCCCCTTTGGGTCCAGGCGTGTCAAACTCTTCGGGCTCCAGGATTCTGGCCTCATAGAGCCGGCCGTGATGACGGATGATGGCCGTTTCGCCTTCGGGCGTTCGGCGTCCTTCCCGCACAAACACCCCGAACGGCAGAGCGCGCTCTTCCTCCTCGCCGGGAAGTCCTCTGATCTTGCGCAATGTATCTCTGGATTTATGTAACGCTTCAGCCAATTGAAGACGCTTGTGTTCGGATTCCTCCAGATCCTGTTTCAGTCGATCGAATTGCTGCGTGGGCGTTCGAGTTTTAGGCGCCGCATCATCCGCTTCGGCCACGATGGTATCAATCTTTTTCTGCTGGCTGGCGGAAATCCGCTTACGTGTATCGGATTTAGGCTTTTTTTTCTTGACGCCCATGACCTTTCCTTTCCCTGGGAGCGTTGAATGCGTCATCCCGAAACTGTAACTAGAGGCTTTAAGATAATGTTTTTGGCAAGGCCAGAGGGAGGAAGCTGTATCGCAATACCGCTACGACCGATAACGCAGTCCAAAAGCATTGTCTTAAAGCCTCTACCTCTTTTTTTTGCCTCTGGAGTAATACATCTTGCGCGTCTGCTGATCAAAATCAATCCGATGAGCCAGCCATTGCACCGCCCTTTGACGCTCCCACCCTTTGTATTGACAAATGAACTCGATGACCCCGCCGCCCACATCGTCGCAAGTCTTGCATAAGAAACTGTTTCTGGCGACATTGAAGAACAATGACGGTTCGTCCTGCCCCAAATGCCTTTCGGAGCGGAAACAGGCCCCCAGATTCCCTTTGACTTTGAGTCCCAGCTCTACAGCCACCTCTACAATGGCATTGGCCTGCTCGATATGTCTTATCTCTTTTTCTTCCATTGAGCCCGCCTTTTTCACTGTTCTCCCATAATGAACAAAAAAAAACCTGACGACGCATCTAATGCAGCCACGTTTTTTGACTGCGCAGCAGGCTGATTTTCGATTCGATCATCTCCCTGTCAGCAGCCGGCGGCGCCGATTCCAGATAGCGTTCAAAATCCTTGACGGCAAACATCGGATTGCCCATCGCCTCGTAAAGCAGACCACGTTCCTTCAACTCATCGGCCGCTTCCGGGTCTGCTGCTAAAATCCACTGCAGCATCTCGAAGTATTGCCGCTGCTGGTTCGATTGGCGGTAGATTCCCTTGAGATTCCTGAGCATGCGCTTGAGAACCATCTTCACAGCGGCAGGCGTTTTCCAACCTGGATCTGCGGCTGCCTCAGGTCCGTAGCGCGCCTCAATCCTGTCACGGCACTCCTTTTCGGTCAGGACTTCCCCCCGATTGAAGGGATCGACATACAGCGTTCCCGAGGCATGCAGCAGACCGGTGATAAAATGGCCCGGCAGAGCAATACCATGCACGGGAAACCCGGCCCGTCGCCCGACCTCGCTGTAGACCAGAGAAAGCGTGATGGGAATCCCCAGTTTGCGTTCCAAAACTCGATTGAGAAAGCTGTTTTGAGGGTCGTAATAGCTCTCTATATTTCCCTGGAAGTCTTCTTCATCAAACATGATCCGGTTCAAATGGCTCAAAATCTCACCGGCGCTCGGCAGAGCGTCGAGACGGCTGCGCAGCCGTTCCGCCCAGCGGTCCAAACGATCCGTGTATCGGGAGCTGATCAGGTCCGGAAAGGCCGTCCTTGCAATCAACAGCGCCGCTTCCACCAAATCGATACGATCTTCAGGTCCCTGTACCAACTCGGCGAATCGGCCGCGAATTTCCTCCAGATGGTGCATATGCCGATCTTCCGTTGTCATGTGGTTCAAGACAACCCCAACAATCTGGCGGCGTTCTTTCCCAATACCTTGTGCTTTTCCTTTGGCGTCAAATAGGAGTTTGTCTGTACCCGTTTGACAATATAGGCCAGAGTCACTCCGGCCGCTAACGGCAATGGATAATCCGTGGCAAACAGGACCCGGTCGAATCCGATGGTTTTGCGGATTTCCTGAATCACCATCTCCCGGTCGAGCAACCAATCCACGGCCGCTAAATCAATATAAACATTTGAATGATTCTTGCCCAGTTGGAGGGCGTCGAAAAGCCAGATTCCCGGTATCTCGGTGCTGTAAGCACCGGAATGGGCCAGAACCACAGGTACCTGGGGGTACTTTTTCACCCAGGGCTCCCATAAACCGGGATGGGAATTCTGGCTCAGTTCGATGATTTCGAACGGACCCGGTCCGCATCCGGAGTGCGAGAGAATAATGGAGCCGGTCTGCATGCAATACTCGAAGACCGCGGGCATGTGCTCATTTTCGGCCGGGTTGAAGAATTGGGAGTGTGGAAGGAATTTAAGGCCCCTGAGTTTAAATCCCTGAATCTCGTCCAGTACGCGGAGAACATAGTCCCGGTCCTTGCTGAGGTTTACCGAGCCGAAACCGATGAGCATGTCAGGATAGTCCTGGACCCAATCGGCCACATCACGGTTCGTGACATGGGTGGGCGAGTAGAGACTCTTCTGAATATGCCTGAGCAGTGATTCAAATCCCATTCGGCTGGAAGAATGGGATTGGTCGTAAGCCTTTTTGATCTGCTCGCGCACGATCGGTCGCTCGATATCCGCCGGATCGGTGTCTGTTGCCAGGATGACGCCATGGGTCACACCGGCCTCGCGCATATCGGCAAAAAACTTCAGATCCGGTGTCTTGGGGTGAATGTGAAAATCCACGATGGGAAAAAGGGGTACTTTGAACGGTCGAGAGCGCTCTTGTTCATCCCATTCCGGATCAGATGCCTTGAACGCGCCCTTGCCTCTGGCCAGACGGTATCCAGGCATGTTCAGGGGCCGATGAAGTGCTTGCAATCCCAGATGGAGTCGATAGCGCAGGCGCCAATCCTCAGCAGCTTTCAAGTGCGGCTGCAATTCCCTTATCAGCGCTTCCTGGTCCCGGCTGTCACGGATTCGAAACAACTGTCGAACCGTGCGCCAGCGCACCTCCGGAGGATCATTGAGCAAGGCCTCCACAATGGCATCTTTTTCCGGAAGCGGCGGAAAACCAATATAAATCTCTTGTTGTTGCATCTCGTCTCCGATCAGGAAACATCCGGTCGATGGCCCGGATTAACGGGGACCTGTGAACTGCAAAAATAAAATAATCCGGGCCACCAAATCGGACACAGCACGCCGGCATATTATGCCGTAGCGTTTCAGAATGGCAGCGAGCCTGCGGCCATAAGCCAGAAAGCCGGGATCCAAAGGCCTACTGGAACCCAGATGATGAGCGACCAGGCCACGACTCCGGGGCCCAGTTTTCCGTGAAAGGCCAGCCAGACCTCAAATGTCAGCACGGCGTAGCCCAGGCAGGCCATCGCCAGATACATGCTCTTGCCGACGAGTTGGGAACCGTCAGCAAGCACCGGGCCCCCCGTGAAAAACAGAAGCATGTATATCGTAGAAATCAAAGCCACTGTGAGGCTCACATTGCCCACCGAACGCAAATCCTCCAATCCGGTGAGCAAAGCATAGGAGACGCAGCAGTAAAGAATACCATGGGCAAAAAGCAGCCCTCCCGTAAAAGCATCCTTGAAAACCGCTGTCTGGATAATCGCCCCCAGCACTACCACCGCACCGACAATGCCGGTTGCCATCCCGGTTCCCTTGGCTTCCCCTTTTCCGAGGTTGAGCAAGGCTACCGGCAGCCACATAATTGCAATCAATACCAATAAAGCCGTGGTCATTTGTTCCTCCTTCCGATTCGCATAAGCAAATTTACATTGGTTCCTGATAGAATCGTTAAGCGTGTATGAAACCCTTTCCAATGCATGAATTACCAACCCCCTTTACCTTTTGAATTAACCTCCAATGCGCGACATACCGCGTTGTGCGCGCCGGTTGCATTGCAGATCAGGTGCGCTGCGATTGATCTTGGCCCCGACCGCCGCTCGAATTAGATCAATCAACACATCCTGGTCGCAGCCTGACCGCAATGGTTTTCTGATGTCGATTTCCTCATCCCTGAGCAGGCAGGGACGCAGTTTCCCTTCCGGAGTCAGCCGCAAGCGGTTGCAGCTTTGACAAAAATGGTGGCTGACGGCACCGATGAGTCCGATTTCTCCCCGGCTGGCGCCCAGTCGAAATCGTTCGGCCGGGCCGTCGGATGCGCTGCGGCTCAAGGGATACAAATCCATCACCTGCTCCAGTCGTCCGCGAATCTCATCGATGGGGACAAACTTGTCCTCATTCCATTGCTGACGGCAGCCGATGGGCATGAACTCAATAAAACGCACCGCCAGTTCCTCCCGGACGGCCCAATGCCCGAACGCTTCCACTTCGTCGTCGTTGATCCCGCGAATGACGACCATGTTTATTTTCAAAGGATCCAATCCAGCTCTGCGGGCCGCCGCGATCCCCCGCAGCACGCGATGAAAGTGATCCCTTCGGGTAATTTTTTGAAACTTCAACGGATTCAGTGTATCCAGACTGATATTGATCCGCCTGAGTCCTGATGCGTACAATGACGGCGCCAGATCTTCCAGCAACACACCGTTGGTGGTCAGCACAACCTCTTCAACGCCTTTCCTCGCAACCATCCTTCGGATAAGTTCACAAACACCTTTTCGGACCAGCGGTTCACCACCGGTGATGCGAAACTTGCGAAATCCAGTGTTTACAGCCGCATCAACGATAGAAAGGATCTCTTCATAGCACAGTATCTCGTCATGATTGAAAAGCTGAACATCACCATGGGGCATGCAGTAAAAACAGCGCTGATTGCACCGGTCGGTAATGGAGATCCGCATATAATCGACGCCGCTGGAACGATCCCTGTTTTTGGCTGCCAAAAGCTGCTCCTTCATCAAATACCGGATGGCTGAATTCTGCTTAAATGAAGCCCTGAATCTTGAAATTGAATGTTGGTACGAATTGGAAACGCAGGCTGCAAAAACCACACCATTATTAAAAACGCATCGATGGTTTGGAAGAGACAATCGATTTTTATCAAATAATCTATTGAGTTAAATCATGCCGGTGACGTTCCAAGATGTTGGCTGGCACTGCTTGCAAGTCCCCATTGAACGGATTTCCGATCCAATTTCACCCCAATCGACCCCAATTCTCGTTTATAGCGGATTAACAAGGGATTATGCTCGCGTCACCCATGATTGATGGGGCTTTTTTCCCCTTAAGGCCGAAGTCCTAGGGCAGGCTGCAGATATTGATATAAAATATAATTACAATTAGTTACAAAATACCGCGGCGCGAAAAAACTCCGATTTTTTATGGCACAGACATTGCTGAGGCAGTAGTTACGGTGAGCGGCGCAGAGCCTGGCGCTGCTGAACCAAGCTCGCGACAATTCAAGGCTTCCATTAGCAAAAAGAAATCGGAGTTGGCATGCTCGAAACCATATCGCTGAGGCGCAGGCCGGGTTCGTGCAAAGAACATGACCAGGTCGTTACCGCCATCTGCCAGGAATGCACGGTCGGGTGCGGCCTGCTGGCCTATTTAAAAGATGACCGAATAGTCGATATCCAGGGCAATGAGGGCCATCCCGTCAGCGGGGGCCGCCTGTGCGCCAGAGGCATCGCATTTGTGCAGGGAGTTACATCGCCCGAACGCATAACACTGCCGGGAACGCGCAACCGGTTGACCGGCCCTTTCGAGGCCTTCGACAATTGGGAGAAAGGAATCGACCTGCTGGCCGAACGCCTGCGCCGGGTCAAAGATCAGCACGGGGCCGAATCATTGGTGATCGGGTGCGATCCCGAGGCAGGTCTGGACTTCTATCTGGGTGCCCTTCGGTTTGCCCGTCTGTGGGGAACCCCCCATGTCTTTCACCCCTTGGCCGAATCGGTGGATCCGTATCTGCCGCTCGATCTGAGACGCCCGACCATTGAGAGCGCCCAATGGGCGCACAGCAAATGCCTGGTTCTTGTTGAAGCCGACCTGGCCGCCACCCATCCGGTGGCCTTCCAACGCCTGCTGGAGGCCCAACGTAACGGCACCAGGATCATCGCCGCAGACTCCCGTTTTACGACGACCCTGTCCAAAGCAGACCATGCGGTGTTGATCGAGCCCAACAAGGGCAACGATCTGGGGCTGGCGTTGATGAAGATCCTGCTGGCAGATCAATTAACCACCCCGAAAGCTGAAAACCGATTAGAAAATGAAGAGGCATGGAAAGAGACCTATGCGCAGTTGCCCATGGAAAGCCTCACGGCATCCGTCGGGCTCAGTGAAGAAAAGCTCGGAACCCTGGCGAGGGCCGTGGGCCGACATCAGCCGGCCGCCCTTATCACAGCCAAGCGCCTGGCCTTTCTGCCCCATTACGGCATCTGGCCGACCATTGCGCAGGCTGCCGGATGGCATGGAATGCCCGGCGCAGGGTGGTACCCTTTGGAGTCCGGAATGCCGCAGCTCGATCCAACCATTGGACTGGAGGAGATCGAGCCAGCGGTTTCAGAGAAAGGCGCCATTGCTTTTCCGTATCACAGCGGCTCGTCGCAGCAGCAATACCTCGACGGATTGGACATCAGGGCCTTCGTCGGTTCGGGTGACGGTCTGGGAGACTTTCTGGCTCCCCTGGACAGGCGAATCAACGATCTGGACCTGACAGTGTACTTCGGCAGCTTTCCCAACCGCACGCGCCAGGCAGCCCACATGGTTTTCCCCGCCGCATTATGGCCCGAAAGGGACTGTATCGCTTTCACCGACGAAGGCGCCGTGCAGTGGAGCCCCAGAATCGTCAAACCCGGAGATGCCTGCCGCACCGGACTGGGGTTCTGGATGAGGCTGGCCGAACGCTTTGGCTGGGACGATTATTTCCCCTGGAAAAAGGCCAACGGCCTGGCCGATCAGAAAGCTTTCTTCCAATGGCTCTTTGAAAAAAACCTACAGACCGCCGAGCTGCAGATGGATCTAATCGTAGAGGGGCAAGAACTGGTTAATTGGAGCCGGACCGGTGCCGATTCAATCCAGTCCGAACCGAAACTGCTTCCGGCTCCTGAAACAGTGGCGCTTTCTCCGATTGAGGACGACCCGACACGCTATCCGCTTGAATTTCAAGCCACCCGGGCCTCGACACGATCCGGAGACAACGGCCGGTGGTGGCCCTGGATCAGGGAATTGGACGAACAGTTGGGCATCCGCATCCATCCCCGGGTGGCCAGGGCGCTCGAAATCGAAAACGGTCAGGTCATCCTGGTTGCCGCAGAAAACGAAACCATCGAAGGGCCGGCGGCCGTCAGCCGCATGGTGCCGCCCCGCCTGGTCTGGTCCACGCAACGAATGCAAGCGGATCACGTGCTGGTGTATCGCAAGGGCCAGGCGCCCGATGAAGCACGGGAACGATTGAAAGCGATTGAATTATGACGACCGAAACCAAATCCAAGCTCAAGCGCAACACCCTGATGATCGCCGCATCCTCGTGTATCGGATGCCACGCCTGCATGGCGGCCTGCAAGCTTGAAAACGATCTGCCGGAAGGCCCCCGGCCGATCGATGCCATCCACACCGGCCCCATGGAGACCGACAACGGGCTGATGGCTCAGCACTGGCCGACCACCTGTTTTCACTGCGATCAACCGGCATGCGTGCTGGCCTGCCCCACGGATGCCATGCAGAAAAGGGAAGACGGCCTGGTCTTTTCAGACATCCAGTTGTGCATCGGCTGCCAGACCTGTGCCGTGGCATGCCCCTTCGGCCACCCACAGCTCAACCCGTCCACGGGCAAAATCGCCAAATGTGACGGATGCCGAAAGCGTGTGGACGCCGGCCTGTGGCCCTCTTGCGCACTGGTCTGTCCCACGGGGGCGCTGAGCTACGGCCAGGCAGGTGAGGTCGTTCACCAGCGTCGCGTACGCGAAGCAATCAAAACGACCCAAACATTTACACCGACAAAATGCTAGGTTGAGCCATGTTACGTTTGAAAGGTCAAATCGAAGAGAGAGCCTTCCTGGACCAGGTAATGGAAAGAAGCGGCCAGAATCTGCTGCGATGCCTGCAGTGCGGCAAGTGCAGCGGCAGCTGTCCTATCATATCGCAAAACGTGGGCGGCCCCCGCCGTCTCATCGCCCGGATCCTGGGAGGGATGCAGGAGCAGGCCTTGCGTGATCCCACATGGTGGTATTGCGTCAGTTGCGGCACATGCGCCACCCGCTGTCCGGTAGAGATCAACATGTATGCTGTTTCCACCACGCTGTGCGAAATGGCGGCCGAACAGGGCATCGAAGCCAGCGAACCGGGCATTCACCTTTTCGAGGAACTGTTTCTCAAATCAGTCGAAAAAAACGGTCGAGTGCGGGAAATCAATACGGTGGCGGCATTCAATCTGCGCATGCGGCGTCCCTTTGCCGATGCGGCCATCGGCGCCAGAATGTTAAAAAAGGGCGTGATCTCACCGGTTGCCGTGCTTCGCAAAGGCCGCAGTGATCGTCAGGTGAACCGGATATTCCAGAAAATCCGGCAGCAACAAAAACAGAAGGTATAACGTCATGAAAGTCAGCTATTACCCCGGGTGTTCGTTGGAAGAGACGGCGGAAGCCTTTGACCTGTCGGTCCGCAATGTCTGCGACCACCTCGGAGTCTCCCTGGAAGAGGTCCCTGGATGGGCCTGCTGTGGCAGTTCGCCGGCCTTGAAAATGGACCACCTGCTCTCCACATCGCTGGCAGCGCATAATCTGGCCCTGGCGTGCGGTCAGCGGGTGGAAGAGATGGTGATACCCTGCCCGTTCTGTTTTCGCCGGCTGCTCAGCGCCCAGCAGGAGACCCAGGCGTCCGCCCAGACCCGGGAGGCGGTCCAGGAGACCATCGGCGCCGAACTTGACGATAGTCTGAAAGTCCACAGCCTGTTGGGTTTTCTGCGCTACACGGTTGGTCTGGAAGCCATCCGCGCCAAAGTTCAAAAACCACTGCAGGGGATGAAGGTGCTGACCTACTATGGATGCTACCTGGTCAAGCCGGCCTCCGTGACCCAATACGACGACCCGGAACATCCGGTTTCCATGGATCAGCTCCTGGAGGCGTTGGGGGCCGAGGTCTTGCCCTGGGATTTCAAGACCGAATGCTGCGGCGCCAGCCTGGCGGTCAGCAAAAGCGACACCGTGTGCGAACTGAGCGGACGTATCATCCGGGAGGCGGTTTATCGCGAGGCCGACGCCCTGGTGGTGGCTTGCCAGCTATGCCACGCCAACCTGGATATGCGGCAGACCCAAATCGGCAAACGTCACGGCACGCAATACCATCTGCCGATCGTCTATTTTACCCAACTCATGGGATTGGCCTTCGGTATGTCCTATAAGGCGCTGGGGCTGGGTCGCCATCTAACCAGCCCCAGACATATGCTTGAATCAAAGGGTGTTTTTCAATGAAACGAATCGGAGTCTATATTTGCCACTGCGGCACGAATATCGGCGGAACGGTGGATGTGTCCAAAATCGCCGATGAAATCGGCGCCGAATGCAAGGATGTGGCCGTCTGCCGGCACTACAAGTACATGTGCAGCGAACCCGGCCAGAAAATGATTCGGGACGACATTCAGGAGATGGGACTGGACTACGTGGTGGAGGCCTCCTGCTCGCCCAAAATGCACGAGCCCACCTTCCGCGGCGCAGTTTCGTCGGCCGGTATGAATCAGTACATGTTCGAAATGGTCAATATCCGTGAGCACTGCTCCTGGATTACGGACAACCCCGATCAGGCCACGCGCAAAGCCAAGGATCTGATTCGAGGCGGTATCGCCCGGGTGGCTCATCACAAACCCCTGCGAGGCAGCAGAAAACCGGTCAACCCAAAGACCATGGTGGTGGGCGGCGGCATTGCCGGCATTACGGCCGCCTTGAAGATCGCCAAAGCGGGCTACAAAGTCTACCTGGTGGAAAAAGAGGAGATCATCGGCGGCCGCATGGCCCAGTTCGACAAGACCTTTCCGACCCTGGACTGCGCCGGCTGCACCCTGACGCCCAAGACCAGCGAAGTGGGCCGCCATCCCAATATCGAAATCCTGACCAAATCCGAGGTCGAGAGCGTCAGCGGTTTCGTGGGAAACTTCAATGTCTCCGTCCGGCAGAAGCCCCGCTATGTGAGCGAAGACAAGTGCACCGGCTGCGGCGACTGTCAGGAGGTCTGCCCCATCGACGTCCCCAGCCGTTTCGAATGCGGGATGACGACCCGGCACCCCATCAGTCGGCCTTTTCCCCAGGCCATCCCCAATACCTACGCCATCATGCGCACCGGTCAACCGCCATGCGAAAACGCCTGCCCGGCCGGTGTCAATGTCTGCGGCTATATGAACCTTGCCGGTCTGGGAAAATTCGACGAAGCCCTGGCGCTGGTGCGCGAAAAAATGCCATTTGCCGCCATCTGCGGTCGTATCTGCTTTCATCCCTGTGAAACCGCCTGTAAACGTGGTCAGATCGATAAGCCCCTGTCCATTTGCTACACCAAACGCTACTTAGGGGATCGAGAGCTGGAAAAGGGTGAATTCAATCATCCGCCCCAAAAGGAACCCCGTGAGGAAAAAGTTGCCGTTGTGGGCGCCGGACCGGCCGGTCTTTCCGCCGCCTACTACCTGGCCCTGGAAGGCTACCCTGTAACGGTCTACGAAAAACTGCCGGTGGCCGGCGGCATGCTGGCCGTGGGCATTCCCGATTACCGACTGCCGCGCGATATCCTGAATGCCGAAATCAAAAACATTGAAAGTCTGGGGGTGACCATCGAAACCGGCGTCGCTTTCGGCACCGATGTCACCTTCGAAAGCCTGGAAAGCGATGGTTTCAAAGCATTCTTCGTGGCCACCGGCCTGCACAAAAGCACCGGTCTGCGGACCGAGGGCAGCGACTTGGAAGGCGTGATCGGCGGTGTTGATCTGTTGCGTCAGGTCTCTCTGGGTGAACACGTGGCCATCGGCAAAAAAGTGGTCATTATCGGCGGCGGCAACGTGGCCATTGACTGCGCCCGTACCTGCTGGCGCCTGGGAGCCGAAGAAGTGATCATCCTGTACCGGCGCACCCGGGCTGAAATGCCGGCCTCTGAATGGGAAATCGAGGAGGGGGAACACGAGGGCATCACGTTGCACTATCTGGCGGCGCCCACCCGGCTCATCGGGGAAGACGGCAAGCTCACTTCACTGGAATATATTCAAATGAAGCTGGGGCAGCCCGACGAATCCGGACGGCGACGGCCGGTGCCCGTCGAGGGTTCCGAAAGCATCATGACTGTGGACAATGTCATCCCCGCCATCGGCCAGGCCGCAGATACCGGCATGCTGAAAAATTTCGGACTGGAATTGGATCGCTGGAGTATGATCCAGAGCGACAAGGATACCCTGGCGACATCGCGACCCAATGTCTTTGCCGGCGGCGACTGCAGTCTGGGCGCGGCCAGCTTCGTGGAAGCCGTGGCCCATGGTCGCAAGGCCGCTCTGTCCATTCATCACCATCTGGCCCACGGCGGTTTACGGCCCGTTGAAGACCAGGAGCCCCCCATGGACCAGGCCGTCACAGAGGAAGAACGCGCCCGCGCGGAAGACATCCAGCGGCAGGTCATGCCCGCCCTGTCTGTTGAAAAACGCCGGAAGGGATTCCCGGAGGTGGAGCTGGGTTTTACCGCCGAGATGGCACAGGCTGAAGGAAACCGCTGCCTGAGCTGCAGCGTATGCTGCCAATGCGGCGAATGCGCCCGCAAATGCGGCCCCCAGGCCATCGATCTCAACGCCAAAGAGCGCATCCGCGAGCTGGATGTGGGTGCTATCGTGGTGGCTACGGGCATCGACATTTTCGACGCCCGCCGCTACCCGGAATACGGATTCGGCCGCTACCCCGACGTGATCACCAACCTGCAGTTCGAACGCATGTGCAACGCCTCGGGCCCCACCAAAGGTAAGGTGATCCGCCCCAGCACCGGGGAAGTACCCCAGAGCGTGGTCTTCATCCAATGTGTAGGCTCCCGCGATCCGGCCAAGGGCAATGAATACTGCTCCAAGGTGTGCTGCATGATCACCGCCAAGCAGTTGAGCATCTTCAAGCACCACAACCATGACGGTCAGGCCTATGTTTTCTACATCGACAACCGAACCGGCGGCAAGGGCTATGAAGAGTTTCTGCGCCGTGGCATGGAGCAGGAAAAGGCCCAATATATCCGTGGCAGGGTGGCCAAAGTATTCCAGGAGGGCGGCCGACTGGTGGTGCGCGGCGAAAACAGCCTGGCGGGAGGCCCGGTTGAGATCGAGGCCGACCTGGTGGTTCTGGCCACCGGCCTGGTGGCCCGGGATAGCCATATGGATGTCGCCCGGGCTTTGAACCTTTCCACGGACAAGGACGGCTTTTTTATTGAACTGCATCCCAAACTGGGACCGGTGGAAACCGCCCTTTCAGGGATCTATCTCGCCGGCGCAGCCCAGGGGCCCAAAGACATTCCCGAATCGGTGGCCCAGGGCGCCGGTGCCGCCGCCGAAGTGCTGGCATTGTTCGGACAGGGCGAAGTGGAGGTGGAACCCACGGTGGCATCGGTCAATACACGGCTGTGCACCGGCTGTAAAACCTGCGTGGGGCTGTGCGCTTACTCGGCCATCTCCTTTGACGACGCCTCCAAGACGGCCTCGGTCAACGAAGCCCTATGCCAGGGATGCGGCACCTGCGCGGCCGCCTGCCCCGTGGCGGCCATTGCCGTACAGCACTACACGCCGGACCAACTCTTTGCGCAGATCGAAGGAATTTTGGCATGAGCGCATTTGAACCCAAGATTATGGCATTTCTCTGCAACTGGTGCTCCTATGTGGCGGCCGATGCGGCCGGTGTTTCACGCTTCACCCAACAGAACAATGTCCGTGTGGTACGGGTGTTCTGCTCCGGCATGGTGGATCCCAGCTATGTCATCAAAGCGTTTGAAAGCGGAGCCGATGGTGTGCTGGTGGCCGGCTGCTTTCCCGGCGACTGCCACTATATTTCCGGCAACATCAAGGCCATGCGACGTGCTCCGCTGCTTGGCAAGCTGCTCGTGGAACTGGGTGTGGAGAAGGAGCGTTTCCGGCTGGAGTGGATCGCCGCGTCGGATTCGGTCCCCTACGCCCGGATCATGAACGAGATGTGCGACACCATCCGCAGCCTGGGGCCTTATCGCAAACCGCGTCAAGCCGCCTCGGCGGCGGCCGGAGCGTCGGTTGACGGGCAGGCACAGGAGCAAGCCGGCGATGCATGCTGCAGTTAGGAAACTGACATGAACAAGACGAAAAAGAAAGTCGCCATATTTACCGCTTCCGGTTGCCGGGGGTGTGAGCATGCGATTTTGAACATTCACCATCAGGTCCACTCTCTTTCGCGCTGGATCGACGTTGTCTTCTGGCCTTACCTGCTGGGATCGGGACAGACGGAACTGGAGGGCCTGGACGCCATCGACGTCTGCTTTTTTGCAGGCGCCGTGGCCACGATGGATCAGCGCCGTATGGCCGAACAGCTCAGGGAAAAGTCCGACATCATGGTGGCCTGCGGGGCTTGCGCCGCCTTCGGCGGTTTGCCGAGTCTGGCCAACCTGAACAAGGACGACTGCCAAAGGACCAGCCCGGCTCCCGGTCAAGGGGATACCGGCAAGCATCCCATGCTGCCGCAAATGGGAAAACGAGTGGCCGCACTCGAGCAGGTTGTTCCCGTAGACTACGTGATCCCGGGCTGTCAGCCCACGCAGTCATTGTTGTGGGCGGCAATACAAGCGTTGGCCTGCGGGCCGCGCTCACAGAGCAAGCTGTCGTTCGCAGCAGCCCGGTTGCCCGCCCCCTTGGCCCAGGCCGTTACCTCCGGCGTAGCCCCGCCCAAAGGGGCCTGCTTTGCAGGAGACAAAGCCGTTTGCGCCAGCTGCAGCCGGCTCAAGGAAGAGAAGAAATTCAAGACGGCCATCCGCCCTCATGAGAAGTACGAAGAAAGCGGCCGATGCCTGTTGGAGCAGGGCCTGATCTGTCTGGGGATATCAACCCGTGAAGGTTGCGGCGGCTTGTGTACGGGTGTGGGGCAGCCCTGCAGAGGCTGCTTCGGCAAAGCAGAAGCAGTCTATGACCCGGGGGCGAAAATGGTTTCAGCCGTCAGCTCCACTTTTGCCTCCGAGAACAAGGATGAAATCGAGCAAATGTCGGCCAAACTGATCGATTTGAGCGGGACTTTCTACCGCTACACGTCGGCGACGCAATGTGCGCTGCTGGACAAGGATTGAATATGCAGACGATAACGCTTGAACCGCTGCGATGGCAGCAAGAGCCGTCTCGAATCACCGTTCATGACAATGATTCGCACCTTTCGGTATACTACCAGGTCACCAGTCCCCGAATGGTGGAGACGATTTGCTGTGGCCGGCCGGTGGAGGAAATGCCGCGTATTGTGTCTATCCTCGCGCCGTCACATCACCTGACCGCCGCTCTGGCCCTGGACCGGCTGTTCCAGGTGGACCCACCGGACCTGGCGAAAAACATGCGCACCGCGCTGCTGCAAGCCCAATACACCACGGCCCATCTGCAGAAGTTCTTCTTCCTGATGACAACACGACAAGACCCGCTTGCCGATTTCCGCGTCTTTAACCGCAGTGGCGCCCAGCCCAGACGGTCGAGGCGGATTGTCGAAAAAATCATGCGCCATGCCGCGCTTTCGCAGGAAGCTGAAGATATTCTGGGCGGCCGGCACAACCATCCCCTGACGGCGGTGGCCGGCGGTGTCAGCCGTTATCTCAAAGAAGGACACTATCAGCGTCTGACGGATATCAGCGATGCCCTGCTGCCGTTCGCCTGCGAACTGGCCGATCTGGTCCGCGACGAATTTCTGCGCGACGGTGGCATTCTCTCGCAATGGAAACATGTCGACCTTCCGGCCCTGGCAGGACTAAGGTTGGCGGAAGATGGAAAGATCGCTCTGACAACTGTAGATGGAAGCGGCTCGCAGCAATTCAACGCCGAGCAGCTGGGCGACATCATTGCCTTGCGCCAGGAAGAATGGACGTTTCAACCCTTTGCCTATTTCAAGGAGAAGGACTGGCAGGGGGTCGAACAGTCCGAAGGCGTGTTCTTCGTGGGTCCTCTGGCACGCTTCAATGCCGGCCAGGAAGCCGCTACGCCGTTGGCCGAGGAGGAACGCGGACGAATGATAACATCGGTCGGGTCACCACCGGTTTATACTGTTGCGGCCGCCTACTGTGCCCTGGCCGTGGAACTCATCCAGTCCGCTGAAACGCTGAAACGCTTATGCCATCCGGAAAAGCTGGCCGGTCCGGCCCTGCGAACGATTCCCGTAACCAAAGCCGATTCAACCTGGGCGGCCTTAGAAACACCCCAGGGCCTCAGCTGGCATCGATATCAAGTCGACGCGGAGGGCATCGTGCAGGCAGCGACCATCATCGATGCGCCTGCGGCCAACAACGTCTTCAAGTGCCGGTTGGCAGGGCAATTGGTGCGGGCAGCGATGGAACAAAAAGAGAAACCGGATGCGATTAGAGAAAAAGCAGCGGTAGCCATGCTACCATTTTAATAAATAAACGAGTGCCCATCCAGAAATAGTAGATTTTGGTTCCTGGCAAGGCCCGAGCGAGTTTTCGACCGCAGGAATAGTCTGCTATTTCGAGGATCGAAAAGGAAGCGAGAACGCAGCCAGGGGCCAAAAGATGCTGTTTCTGGATGGGCGCAAAAGAAGCGGAGGACAAGGTGGTCTACAAAACCTTAATCATCGATGCCCGCAAATGCACGGGCTGCCGTTCCTGTGAAAGCTATTGCGCTTTGAAGCATGAAGCCGTCTGCAACCCGGCAAAGGGTCGAGTGCACGTCGTCAAATGGGAGCAGGATGGTATTTACGTGCCCATCAATTGCATGCGTTGCGAAGAACCGGCCTGTGAAATGGCCTGCCCCAAACAAGCCACCTTCCGCAATTACGAAACCGGCGCCATGGAAGTGGACACGACCCGCTGCATCGGTTGTCACAGCTGTGTCTTCGCTTGTCCCTTTGGCGCCACCTTTGTGGACAGCCAAGACGGCCGGGTGCTCAAATGCGATTTATGCAACGGTGATCCGACCTGTGCCAGGGTGTGCCCCACAGGGGCGATTACCTGCGAAGAGATTTCCAAGGAGAGCTACCTGAAACTGATTGCCAATGCTGAGTGCATACCGCAGCTGGTGAAGCAGGCTTTGGGGAGTTAGGGGATTGGTGCCTGGTTTCTGGTTCCTGGTTCCTGGTTCCTGGTTTCAGGTTAACATCTATAACTTAATGGGGAATAAAAAATGTACGGATGGGCAGGCAATATCCTAAAAATTGATTTGAGTTCGGGCGAGATTACCACCGAGCCGACCGAATCCTATGTAGACCAATTCCTGGGGGGACGAGGTTTGGGCGTCCGTCTGATCTATGAACACTACAAACCGGGCACCGACGCGTTCGACCCTTCCAATCCGCTTATCTTCAACACCGGGCCGCTGTCCGGAACAGCCCTGCCGGGCTCAGGACGTGTCGATGTCACGGCTCTATCGCCCATGAGCCAGTTGCGGGCCAAATCCAACTTCGGCGCCTATTGGGGGCCGGAGCTGAAATACTGCGGGTACGATCATCTGTTGATCACCGGAAAATCGGAAAAGCCCTGCTACATCTGGATCAAGGACGGACAAGTAGACATCCGCAGTGCCGAACAACTCTGGGGGCAGGATACGTTCGAAACCCAGAAGCTGATCCAGCAGGAACTGGGAGACCCGGAAATCAAAGTGGTGTGCATCGGACCGGCTGGAGAAAAACTGGTCCGCTTTGCCTGCATCCTGACCGAAACCGGAGATGCAGCCGGTCGTACAGGCATGGGCGCCGTCATGGGATCCAAAAATCTCAAAGCCGTTGCCGTGAGGGGCAATGGCGGCATTTCAATTGCCGAACCGCAGGAATTCCTGGACCTGTCCATTCAGATCAACAATGAGATCCGCAAGCACCCTGCCTATGAAGAACTCTCTCAATGGGGTGTATCCAGGGGAGTCCACATGATGTACCAGATGGGTTTTTTCCCGGTGGGCTACTTCGAGGATGTGTGTTGGGAAGAGATCCTGGAAAAATATGCGGCCCCCGCCTACGTGGAACAAAATCAGCTTAAAAATGTCGGTTGTTTCTGCTGCCCCAACCGTTGCATGAACTTTCTATCCGTGCCCGAATTAGGCAAGGGCGTCACTTCTTGCGAACCGTTCAGCGGTTTCACCGGTGCTGTCTGGAACCTGGACATGGACGTCTTCTGGGAGGCGACCCTGCTGGTCAATAAGCTGGGTATGGACTGCACCGAAACATCCGCCTCTATCGGTCTGCTGATGGAACTCTACCATGACAAACTGATTACCGCCAAGGACACCGATGGCGTGGCCATGGAACGCGGCAGCAAGGAGGCCATACTCACTACCATCAAAAAAATCGCCGCACGTGAAGGCTATGGTGACCTTCTGGCCGAAGGTCAGATGGCAACGGCTAAAAACTTCGGTCCCAAGGCAGTGGAAAAAGTGGACCTGGTCAAGGGGTTGGCGCCCCATGCCTATGAATTCCGCTCCTTCAAGGGAACCGGCCTGATGCAGGCCGTGGGCCATCGGGGTGATCCCCTGCCCCTGAGGGGCAGCCTGTTGGAAGTGGACTGGCACCACGCCAACGACTGGTTCCAGCAAGTCGCCGAAGAGCAGTTTGGCGATTCGGAGGCCGCCATCCCGACGTCCTATAAGGGTAAGGCCCGTTCGGCGGTCATTTCCGAACACATGGAGCGGGTCGCCGACAACATGGGCGTGTGCAAGTGGCTATACGGACTGTTTATCTACAATGATGTGGAAATGGCCTGCCGGATCTTCAACCTGGCCACCGGCAAGGACTGGGACATCGACCAGATCCTGAAAACATCCGAGCGGGTTCGCAACCTGGAGCGCATGTTCGACGTGCGCCAGGGGTTGCGGCGCAAGGACGACAGCCTGCCCCGCAAATTTTTCGAGCAACCTTTGGAAAAGGGGCCTTACAAAGGGGAAGTGATCGACGAAACCAAATTCGAACAGATGAAAGACGAGTATTACGATATCAGAGGATGGGATAAGAAGACCGGCATTCCGACCAGGGAGAAACTGGTGGAGTTGGGGCTTGCCGAAGTAGCCGATGCCGTACCGGATGTTTGATACTGCCAGTCCATCCCCTCGGTCAGCAGTTTGCCATCCGCCCCCGACACAGCCATAATTTTCGCTCCGTAATATGCACATCAAACGCCGAAAACAAGGGGGCGGATGGACACTCCGGCTGTACATGGAAACAAAGGAGGAGTGCCAGAATGAAAGAAGATATCCTTGAAAAAGGGGCCATCATCCAGCGGGATAAAGAGACTTATGCCGTTGCGCCGCACATCCCCGGCGGATTTATCAGCGTTGCCGATTTCCGCAAATTAATAGACACTTCAGAAAAATACAGGGCCGACGCCCTGAAAATGACTTCCGGCCAACGCATCGCTATTTTCGGTCTTCAAGAAGAAGATCTGGATGGCTTCTGGAAAGACGTTGGACGCGATACCGGGTACGTTATCGGCTTGTGCGTGCGCATGGTCAAGTTTTGCCCGGGAACCACCTATTGCCGCCACGGCAAACAGGATGCCATGGGGGTGGGTGCTGAGTTGGATCGTCGTCACCATGGCCGCATGCTTTCCGCCAAGTTCAAAATCGGGGTGGCCGGCTGCGAATATGCCTGCAATGCTCCGCGCTTCAAAGAGGTGGGGTTGCTCGGCCTGCCCGGTGGCTGGCAGATCAGCATCGGCGGTACCTGTGGAGCCAAACCGCGTTTTGGAGACATTATCGCCGATGGACTCGGCGATAGCCAGGCCCTCGCAGCGGCGGATCGCATCGTCAAGTGGTACGAATCGGGAGATTTCAAGCCCAAGGTCCGCTTGGGGCGAATCATCGATGAACTGGGTCTGGATGAGGTAAAAAAGGCAATCGGGATTTAACACCGCTATTCTGCTCAAATCTCAGCAAAAAAGGAGAAATCCCATGGTCACATTAGTCAATGTTCCGCGCTACATCGCCTTGATGAAAAATTATGGTTCACCACCGTTGCTCACGAAATGGATGGGAAAAGACGGAGAAGCAGTGGAAGAGGGGCAGCCCCTTGTCGTCGTTGAAACCAGCAAAGCCACCCTGGAAATAGAGGCCATGGTATCGGGTATCCTGTTTATCCTTCGGAATGTCGGGGATTCGGTTAAAATCGGAGACACCTTGGGCATCATCGCCGATGCCAAAGGGGAAATAGAAGCCTTGAATACGCAATTATTGCACTATCTGAATGGCCTGCCGGAGCAATCGACGGGCACTTCTGGTTAACCATCATTTAAGAAAGTGAAGGCGCACATGGCCAAAGATGATCTATTGCACAAGGGAGCCATCCTTCAAAGGGATGAAGAAACGTTTGCAATCGTCGTCCGGCTGCCGGGCAGCATGATCGATATCTCCACCGGCCGCAAAATCGCCGACGTTGCCCAGCAATTCGGTGCCAAGATGCTAAAGGTTACCGGCGACGGCCGCCTGGCCATCATCGGCATCCAGGAAGAAGATATTAATAGCGTCTATGAAGCATTGGGCTTTCCACCCAAAGCGGGGACGGCCCTTTGCCAACAATATGTCAAAGTGTGTCCGGGCACGACCTACTGCAACCGCGGCCAGCGGGATACGCTTGCCTTTGCCCGCGAGATTGAGGATCGTTTCTACCCCTTTCCAAAAATAACGGCAAAGGTCAAAATCGGGATCGCCGGCTGTTTCAACTCCTGTGCAGAGCCGGCGATCAAGGATATCGGACTCATCGGACTGCCCAAGGGATGGGTGCTGATGGTCGGCGGCGCCGGCGGCAAGGAACCCATGATCGCGCAAACCATCGCTCGTGACCTTAGCGACGAGCAGGCTCTGGAAGCGACGGGTAAAATACTCACCTATTACCGCGGTATGTCAACCCGACCCCAGACGCGAAATCTCAGGTTGGGCGTTATATTGCAAAAGGAGGGCTGCGACAGGATTCGCAGTATTTGCGGCTTCGAATAAACCTTGACGCTGCAAGCGTCGGAGGACTCCAGATCCCCGCTGGTCGCGGGATCTTCGACCGGCGTCTTCTTGTCCCGCTGGCTTTTAGCGGGAGACTCTGAAGCCCTCCGACGCTTGCAGCGCCAAGGTTAACATTAATTCAGGAGGAAGTAGAATGGACAAATGGGAATGCACGGCTTGCGGTTATGTCTACGACCCGGCCGAGGGCGATGCCACCGCCGGTATCGTACCGGGAACGGCCTTCGATGATCTTCCCGACTCGTGGTTTTGCCCCAATTGCGGTGTCGGAAAGGAATTCTTTGAAAAGCAGGCATAAGGTTGGTTCAAAATGGATCTAGACGGTAGTAAACGGCTCTGCGGCATCTGCAGAAACTGGCAAGGTCAGCGCGAGTATGTCGACGGCCTGGCCCGGGTAAAGCCCTCTGCCAGGGGGAATTGCACTCTGCTCAACACCATAAAGCCACCCCACGGAGGCTGCAATGATTGGGAAAAGTGGAAAGGCGAGCAGCTGAGGCCGTGATATGATGACGCCAATCCGTTTACCGAAATTCGGCTGGATCGGTATGCCGCGATGCAGAAACAAGGTATGGCTCGGGCGATGGTACAAATCGAACGGCTCTCATGTCAAAGCCGATGAAGTCGTTGCCGTGGTCGAAACCCCCAAAGCCGACATTGAAATCACATCACCTGCCGCCGGAATTCTCTTCTGGATGAAAAAAAGCAATACCAGGATTCACATGCTGGATGTTCTGGGAGTGGTTTTGGATAACATCGCAACATAACAGGCTTTCAGCGTATATGCCATGTATAAAACATATAACCATACACTTGTTCGTTCCTATCCTTCCAAACTATTTCTTGAAGTCACAACGCGTTGCAATCTGCGCTGTAAAATGTGTGTCAAGCAGAGTTGCGGCAACGATATCGCATCCGGCGATATGTCGATTTCTATCATAGAAAAGCTGCGTCCTGTCCTCGCCCACATTGATGAAGTGATTATCAGCGGGATCGGCGAGCCCCTCCTGCACCCGAAGTTGGAGACATTCGTGCAGAAAATAAAGGCCGAATTATCTCCATCCGGTTCAGTGGGCCTTCAAACCAACGGTACGCTTCTAAGCCGACAACGAATCAAGCGCCTGGTCTCCACCGGTATTGACACAATCTGCATTTCCGTGGACGCCGCAACTTCGGAATTGCTCGCATCCATTCGCACCGGAGCGCAGTTTGATCAGTTGGAGACGGCGTTATCATTGCTATTCGAAACAAAGCGGCTTTATTGTTCTGCTCCTTTGGCCGGCATCCAGTTCGTACTGATGCGGGATAATTTTCGTCACCTGCCGCAGGTGCTTCAGTGGGCCGGCAGCCTCGGTGTTGATTTTGCCATTGTATCGCATTTGCTTCCCTTCGAGCCTTCTTTATCACAGGAAGTCGTCTATCCGATCAATTCCGACGCCGCCATAGCGCACTTCACAAAATGGAAAAAGAAGATGTCACGCTGCGGACTGCGCATTGAAAATTACCCCTTCGCATCAATGAAGTTTTACAAAAACCGCACCGCCAAAGAAAACGAACTTATGGCCATGGTGGAAACCATGAAAACCGAAGGGCTGCGCCATGATATCACCTTGAATCTGACCCGGTTGATGGAACCCCAAGACGTGTGGATAGCACAAGTTGAGTCCGTTTTTGAAAAAGCAGCGGCCATTGCCAGGGAGACGGGAATGGACCTGATCCTGCCGGCGCTGCAGCCGGCGAACGCGCGCCACTGCAGTTTTGTAGAAGAAAACAGCATATTTGTGGACTGGCAGGGATCGGTTTCTCCATGCCATTTTACTTGGCATCAGTATGCCTGTTATCCGGAAGGCCGCAAAAAGATTGTCCGGCATTTGAGTTTCGGAAACCTTGAATCAAAGTCGATAACTGATATCTGGGAAAGTGATGCATTTAAATCATTCAGAAACAACGTGCTTGAATACGGCTTTCCCTATTGCGGCGATTGCGGCCTGTCGCCATGTGACTATATCGACGGACATGTTTTCGAACACGATTGCCATACCAATACCGTGCCTTGCTGCGACTGCCCCTGGCCCCTGGGGGTTCTCAATTGCCTCCAATGATGCGGTGCAAGATTCGTGGAAGACGTGTGATAAGGAGAGCGCCAGATGACTTCGAATGGAGATATCATCGCACAAATCAAAGCCGCCGGTCTGCATCCGCCACAATCCATGACCTTGATGGTTACCGGAAAGTGCAACCTGTTCTGCCGGCATTGCTGGCTCGATTGCTGCAGCCTGGACAAGGCGGATCCCGTTCCCGCCCGCAAGGTTATGGATCTGGTCGATGCATTCGCAAAAATTGGCGGCACCCGGATCATCCTGACCGGCGGTGAGGTCCTGTCTCATCCCGAATGGCTTGCTATCCTGACATTTTGTATCGAACATACCCGGATCGATCGTGTCTGCCTTCAAACCAACGGCATCTTGCTGACCCATGAGAAAATTGAAGCGATACGGAACATGCGAACCGACAAGCTCATGATACAGGTCAGCCTGGACGGTGCCCGTGCCCGAACTCATGATCTTGTCAGGGGACCCGGTAGTTTCTTCCGTACCATGGCCGGATTGCGATTGCTGATTGAAGCCGGGATGGGATCCCGCATCAGAGTGGCTTTCACCGAAATGGCCCACAATATCCATGAACTGCCGGAGCTGCTGGAAAAAGCAGATGACATGGGGGCCGGGGGTTTGGTCAGCGGTACTGTCGTCCTCGGCGGACGCGCCGCATCCTCGAAACGCATCAACCTGCCGATGCCGGTTCAGTACTGGGAGTTGATCGACTACTACCAATCCGACGCCATTTTCAAGACGCTTTATGACCGAAAGGCCAATGTCGCGGCCATAGAATGGTTCAAAAACCGAGCAGCACCAGGCAGCAGCACCTGCAGTTGCCTCAAGCAAATGTTCGTGGATGCCCAGGGATGCCTGTACCCCTGTACCATGCTGCTGCTGGACCGGTATGCCGTTGAAAACGCTTACTCACAAACGCTGGAACAGACGCTGCGGCAGGGGCTTTCCAAGTGGCGAAACATCCCGAAACTCAGCCGCGAAAGGCATCGCAGAATCGAGTCATGTTCCCGGTGCGCGTATAAAGACCATTGCAGGGGCGGATGCATGGGCCGAGCGGCCACCATCAATGGAGATCTGATGGCCCCTGAAGATCGTTGCGCATTGCGTAAAGCCGTTTACCAATGGACCCAGTTGCCCAGCGTTGCGTCTTTCTGCAGGTCATAAACATGAAAACCGACTGAGTGTATACAAATCCATAAATGCCATCCTCCACTAAATGATACACTCAATATGGATCGCATCAACCATGTGACGTCGGACAAGGCCAAAAACTCAATAAAAACAGCTGTAATTGAAAGTTAAACACTCTTTTTGTTGTTTTGGTATTCTATTTGCTTACAATTTATCACGGCCATTCAAATGGCCCATAATTCAGTTGTCCGATAAAGGCAAACCATCTGAAAGGATGGGACGCAAAGCCTACAGCCTAAATCCTTGAATAAAAGGACATGGTCGTGTGGGTTGCCGAAGGCAAAGATCACCCCCCGCAGATCAATGCTTGAACGGGCAGAAGATCCGTTAGGAGGGTGTTTTTATGTCTAGTGTCCGTTTATGTTTTCAATCACCAAAGAATCTTCACCGACATCGAAGATTCATCGTTCTGATGGCAATCGCCATTGTTCTGCTTATTCCAATCGCCGGTATCGCATCCAATCAAGTCACTTTATCCCTTAGCCTGGGTGCCAATAGCGCAGACGGAATAGAAGGATACCGTATCTACTACAAAAAGGGGTCTCCTGGTGCTCCTTACGATGGAAGCGGCCTTAATCCCGGCAACTCGCCAGTGGACATTCCCCTTTCCAATTCCGCCGGCCCCGATGAGGTGACCTTTGACGGACTGGTAGCGGGAGAGACCTATTATTTTGTTGCCAAAGTCTTTGATTTCTATGGTAACGAAAGCGCCTATTCCAACGAAGTGGCCTATACAGCAGAGGAAGAAGCCCCCTTAATTTTAACATTCAACATTACTGCCTCGGCAAGCGGTAGCGGCACCATTTCACCCGCGGGAGCCACTTCCGTTCAGGAGGGCGATTCTCTCACCTATATGATATCGGCGGATCAGAATCATCATATCGCCGATGTGCTTGTAGACGGATTTTCCACCGGTGCTCGTTCATCGTACACTTTCAACGAAATTGGTGCGGATCATTCAATCGAAGCCATCTTCATGCCCGATGAGGACGGCACTTCGCCTGATCCTGACACTGGCGATACAGAACCTCCGACTGATCCAACCCTTCCGGGCGTTGATGTTATTTCAAAGGATGCCTGGCAGCTGGTTTCGGTGGACAGTGAAGAACTGCTCGGCGAGGACGGGGCCGCAGTCAACGCATTTGACGGCAATCCCGACACATTCTGGCACACCCAATGGGCCAACGGATCGCCAACCCATCCTCATGAACTGGTCATCGATTTGGGCGCCACATACAGCCTGGCAGGCTTCAGCATGCTGCCCCGGCAGGATGGCAGTCCAAACGGCCGGATTATCGATTATGAGTTTTATGTCGGCAACCATCCGGACCAATGGTCCGATCCGGTGCTAATGGACAGCTTTGCCGACAATGCTGATGAAAAATCGGTAAGCTTCCCGCTCACCACAGGCCGCTATATCAGGCTGGTGGCGTTGAGTGCCTCCAACTGGGGTCCATGGACATCCGTTGCCGAAATCGGTGTGGCAGGTATGGTTCCGGTGGAAGAACCCCCCGTCATTGTCACATTCAATATGACTGCCTCGGCCGACGGAAACGGCTCCATTTCACCTGCGGGAACCACTACCGTTCAGGAGGGCGAAACTCTCACCTACACGATATCGGCGGATCAGAGTCATCATATCGCCGATGTGCTTGTCGACGGCGTTTCCGTTGGCGTACGCTCGTCGTACACGTTTAGCGAGATCAGTACCGACCATGTCATCGAAGCTATCTTTATGGCCGACATTATGACATACCACCTCACTGCCTCGGCCAGCGGCGACGGCTCTATTTCACCCGCGGGAACCACTGCCGTTCAGGAGGGCGAGTCTCTCACTTACACGATATGGGCGTCTCCTGACCATCATATCGCCGATGTGCTTGTCGATGGCGTTTCCGTAGGCATTCGATCATCGTACACGTTCAATGGGATTGGTGCGGACCATGTCATCGAAGCCCTCTTTCTTGCCGATGAAAACGACACGACGCCTGATCCGGACACCGGCGATACAGCTCCCCCAATCGATCCAACCCCACCGGGCGTTGATGCGATTTCAAAGGATGCCTGGCAGCTGGTTTCGGTGGACAGCGAAGAGCTGTACGGCGAAGACGGCGCCGCGGTCAATGCCTTCGACGATAATCCCGATACGATCTGGCACACACAATGGGCCTATGGGTCGCCGATCCATCCTCACGAACTGGTCATCGATCTGGGTGACACATACAACCTGGCAGGCTTCAGCATG
>JBNKKC010000159.1:0-44559 GCA_050291625.1 Desulfobacteraceae bacterium | reverse complement strand
GCCTAAGTGGGACTAAGGGGCGCTGCGGGCGTCCCGCAAACTCGCTTGCGCTCAAACAGTGCGGGACGCTGATCCTCCGCTGCCCCCAAGCCCCACTAAGACCACATGGCTAATGTCCGACAACCCCACTTGACCGCGACCACCTCAGGCTTTTACTTTGAGCATAAAAACCGTTAACTTGAGTTTTATGGATATATGTTCAAAGTTTTTAGCCTTTCACCATCTTTGTTATGCAGCGTCAGGGTGTAACCCTATTGCTGCGAGGGTTTGAGGCGTCCAGCGCCAAGGCATCAAGGGTGAAGCCGTACTCGTCGTACTGCGATCCCTTGATAACGCCGGCGATGGGCGCCTCAGTCCCTCGCAGCAATAGGGTTCACATATTGCGTCTGTATTTGCCACCAACCGCATACAATGCCCGCGTAATCTGCCCGAGGCTGCAATAGCGCACGGTATCCATCAGGGTTTCGAAAAGATTACCGCCGCTCAGGGCTGTCTGCTTCAGCCGCTCCAGGGCTTTGGGCGCCTGCTCGGCGTTGCGTTGCTGAAAGGCTGCCAGCCGCTCCAGCTGCGATCTTTTTTCCTCTTCGGTGGATCGGGCCAATTCGATGGTGAAATCATCCTGGAACATCTCCTGTCCGGTATGCGGATCGCGAAAGGTGTTGACCCCGATAATGGGCAGCTCACCGGTGTGTTTCATCACTTCGTAATGGATGGACTCCTCCTGGATCTTGCCCCTCTGGTAGCCGGTCTCCATAGCGCCCATGACGCCGCCGCGTTCGCTGATGCGGTCAAATTCCGCCAACACGGCCTCCTCCACCAGATCGGTCAGCTCTTCCACGATAAAACTGCCCTGGGACGGGTTCTCGTTTTTGGCAAGCCCCCATTCCCGATTAATAATCAGTTGAATGGCCAGGGCCCGGCGCACCGACTCTTCCGTGGGAGTGGTCACCGCTTCGTCAAAGGCATTGGTATGCAGGCTCTGGGCATTGTCATAGACAGCGCACAGGGCCTGCAGCGTCGTGCGAATATCGTTGAACTGAATATCCTGGCTGTGCAGCGAACGACCCGAGGTCTGGATATGGTACTTGAGCATCTGCGACCGCTCCGAGGCGCCGTATTTGTCCCGCAGGGCAATCGACCAGATCCTGCGCGCCACGCGGCCGATGACCGTATACTCCGGGTCCATTCCATTGGAAAAGAAAAAGGAGAGATTGGGTCCGAAACTGTCGATGTCCATACCTCTGGAGAGGTAGTACTCCAGGTAGGTGAATCCGTTGGCCAGCGTAAAGGCCAGCTGGGAGATGGGATTGGCGCCGGCTTCGGCGATGTGGTAGCCCGATATGGAGACCGAATAGAAATTGCGCACGTTGTGCTCGATGAAATAGTGCTGAATATCCCCCATCATCTTCAGGGCAAAGTCGATGGCGAAGATGCACGTATTCTGTCCCTGGTCCTCTTTGAGGATGTCGGCCTGCACGGTGCCGCGCACGGTGGACAGCGCCCGGGCACGGATGGATTCGGCCTCATCGGAATCGGGCTTGCGGCCGTTGGCTTGTTCAAATGTCTCCAGCTGCTGGTCGATGGCCGTGTTGAGAAACATGGCCAGCATAATGGGCGCCGGTCCGTTGATGGTCATGGAGACCGAGGTGGTCGGGGCGCACAGGTCGAATCCGTCGTACAAGGTTTTCACGTCGTCCAGGGTGCAAACGCTCACACCGGAATTGCCGATCTTGCCGTAAATATCGGGACGCACATCCGGATCGAACCCATACAGGGTCACGCTGTCGAAGGCTGTCGAAAGGCGTTTGGCTTCGCTGTTGGCGGACAGCAGTTTGAATCGGCGGTTGGTACGGGCCGGGTCACCCTCGCCGGCAAACATGCGTGTGGGATCTTCCCCTGTCCGTTTCAGGGGAAAGACGCCGGCAGTATAGGGAAAGTAGCCCGGCAAATGCTCTCTCCTCAGCCAGGAGTAGGTCTGCCCGGGATCTTCATACCGCGGCAGGGATATCTTGGGAATTCTCTGGTGGGACAACGATTCGCTGAACAGGGGGACGTGGATCTGCTTTCCGCGCACTTGATAAACCAATTCATCTTCCGTATAGCGCGTCCGGATCTCGTCCCACTGCTCCAGCAGCCGCCGGGCAGACGGGTCGACGGCCCGGCGGGCTTGTTCGGCCTCTTGTCTCAGCGTTTGAATCAGGCTCTGACGATCCGGCATCGAACCGCCCGATTCAAGTGCGTCGGCACTCTGCGCCAGGTGCCACGCGCGGCGAACGGCAGCCGTCTGCCTGGCGGTATGCTGACGATACTGGCGCACGCACGCGGCGATCTCGGCCAGATAGCCGATGCGCGATGCGGGGATCGTAACGGTCTTGGAACTGGATGTCTTGGCTTCGGGTTCGGACAGCCTGCTTTGGATGGAAAAACCGCTCTTGCGGTGAAGGCCTTTTAGCATCGCATGGTAGAGTGCGGTCACGCCGTCATCGTTGAACTTGGCGGCGATGGTGCCGAATACCGGCATGGACTCGGCCGGCTGATCAAACGCATTACGATTGCGCTGCACCTGCTTGCGTACGTCGGCAACCGCATCTTCGCTGCCGCGTTTTTCAAACTTGTTGACCGCCACCAGATCGGCAAAATCGAGCATATCGATCTTTTCCAGCTGGGATGCTGCGCCGAATTCACTGGTCATCACATAGATGGAAAAATCCACCAGATCGACGATCCGCGAATCACCTTGCCCGATGCCGGCCGTTTCGACGACGATCAAGTCGAAGCCCGCCGCCCGACCGACCGATATGACATCCTCCAGCCCGCTGGGTATTTCGCTCTGGGAGCGGCGTGTGGCCAACGACCGCATGAAAACACCGGGAACGTCGATGGCGTTCATGCGGATACGGTCTCCCAGCAAGGCGCCGCCTGTCTTGCGGCGGGATGGATCGGCGCTGAAAATGGCCAGCCGGATATCGGGCTTGTCGTGGAGCAATCGCAGGACCAGTTCATCGGTCAGAGACGATTTTCCCGAACCGCCGGTGCCGGTAATGCCGATCACCGGCGCTTTGCTGTCGCCGATGATCTGCTGCATCCGCGCTCTCAGTTTGGCCAAATGACCGTCTTCCAGGGCCTTGGCCTGTTCGACCACTGTGATCAAATTGGCAACCCGCAAATCGTCCTGCCGTGAGAAAACATCCGGGGCCATTTCCCAACTCGATACCCGCGAAAAATCCAGGGTTTGAACCATGTGGTTGATGATGCCCTGCAGCCCCATGCGGGCGCCATCCTCGGGAGAGTAGATTTTGGTCACGCCGTAGGATTCCAGCTCTCTGATCTCTTCGGGGATAATCACACCCCCACCGCCTCCGAAGACCCTTATGTGGTCCGCCCCGGCTTGACGCAGCAGGTCGACGATGTATTTGAAAAATTCCAAATGGCCGCCCTGGTAGGAAGAGACAGCCAGACCTTGCACATCCTCCTGGATGGCCGCAGTGACGATTTCCTGGGCCGAACGGTTGTGGCCCAGGTGAATCACTTCAACGCCGGTGCTTTGCAAGAGTCGCCGGAAAATATTGATCGAGGCATCGTGCCCGTCAAACAACGAGGTGGCCGTCACCACGCGTACCGGGTGGTGCGGTTTGTAGATCTCAACCTCCGCAGTCATCCCTGCCTCCTATCATTTTCTAGGTTCAAACGACGCATGATAAAGTCGGTTTGGATCTCAATGTACTCATCGATGGTATACCACCGGCTCAACATCCAGCGCCTGAACGCCCACATCTGCCCCAGAACCGAAATATTGTGGGCCGCCAGATCCAAGGCCCCGTCATCCATGGGGTAGAGCTGGCCGGCGTCGATCATATCGGCAAACACTTTGGAGAACAGTCCGGTGATGCGCATTTCGTTTTCCAGAACGATTTTGCGCCAATTTGACGGGAGTGAATGTATTTCCTGATAAATCAGAACAATGTGGTCGCTCCAGCGGTGGCACACAAGAAAATATTCCCGTATGACGGCGGCCAGGGGGTGGTGATCGAACCGGGTCTGTCCCACTGCCTCGGTAACCGCAGCGTGCATTTCCGTGTGAATGGCGTCGCAAACCATGTAGAGCACATCCTCTTTGGTTGCGATGTATTCATAAAGCAGGCCGATCGAAATTCCAGCGGCACGAGCGATTTGACGCGTCGTGGTTTTGTGAAAACCGTTTTCAAGAAACAGCCCCACAGCGGCATCGACAATCTGACGCCGCCGCCGTGCCACGAGGGCCTTGTTCTTGATTTGAGTCGGAATCTCTTTGGCATAGCCGGTTCGCATGACACGCGGTCCTTTCGATTGGAACGCCGCCCGCAGGGAAGTGATCAATGAACGGAAACGCTCAGAAGAAACAAGCAGTGGCCATGGCAATCAGCAATTCGGAGGCACAATAAATTGAGCGAGCGCTCAATCATAATTAAACCATTTAACGGCTGCTTGTCAATGAAAATTAACAAAATTGGTGCTTGACAACCCGCTTGGATCCGTCATAAATTGTAGCCAAACCTAACGACCGGTCGGTAAATTTTGCTGATATCTGATATTCTGCTTCATCATGCTTCGCCTCCCTCCGTTCTGACGCCGGCCCCAATAAACAAGGCGCCCCGATGACCAAAATGAAAGAAACGATCAAGTCCGTGGCCATCGATCTGTTTTTCAAGAAGGGGTATTTCGCCACCAGCATCAGCGATATTGCCAAAGGGTGCGGCATTCAAAAAGCGAGCATCTATTACCACTTTGCCGGCAAGGAAGAGCTGCTGTTCAGCATCATGGAAAACACCATGGTCGATTTACTGGAATCGCTGACATCGAGCCTGGCGGCTTGCGAGAAACAGGAAGACCGAATGCGAGCCGCCGTAAGAAGCCATGTGACGTTCCATCTCAACCGCCAGAAGGAGACCTTTATTGCCAGCAGCGAGCTGCGCGGCCTTTCAGAAGAGCATTTCGGAAATATCGTCGCCCGACGCGATGCCTATGAGAGAATCGTGCAGGATCTGATTCGAACCGGCATGGAAAAGAGCCTGTTTGCACCTGCGGACGTCAAGATCCTGTCTTACGCTATCCTGACGCTGTGCACTGCCGGAGCCACCTGGTTCAGGCCTGACGGACGCCTGTCGGTCGAGGAGATATCGGCGATTTATGAAAATTTCGTTCTGAGCGGTCTAAAGCACGGCCTGGAGATATCAACCGCGCAGGCCGGAGACCCATTGCCCCTGTCCATGCAGAAATCCGGATAGGGGCAACCGCGCCTGGCTACCATAAGCAAAAGGAGACGGCTGTGGATTTTGATTTAACCAAAGAACAACTGATGATACGCAAGGCAGTGCGAGAATTTGCCAAACGCGAAATCACGCCTGTTGCCGCGCAGCTGGATGAACAAGAGGCGTTTTCAGCCGACCTGACACGCAAAATGGGTGACATCGGCCTGTTCGGCATGTTTGTATCGGAAGCATACGAAGGACAGGCGCTGGACTATCTCTCCTATATCATCGCAGTTGAAGAGATCGCCCGCGCGGACGGCTCTCAAGCGGCGACCATTGCGGCAGGCAATTCGCTGGGCATCGGCCCCATTTACTACTTTGGCACAGAAGAGCAGAAGAAAAAATACCTTCCCCGGCTGTGCAGCGGCGAAAAATTGTGGGGTTTCGGTCTGACCGAACCCACCGCCGGGTCTGACGCAGGGGGCAGCAAGACCATTGCAGTGAGAAATGGTGGTGACTGGGTACTCAACGGCTCGAAGATTTTTATCACCAATGCGGCCTGCGACATGTCGCTGGGGGTGACCGTCCAGGCGGTGACCGGCACGCGCGACAACGGCAAACCGGAGTACACGTGCTTTCTGGTGGAGCACGGCATGCGGGGATTCAAAGCGGTGCCCATGAAACGCAAAATGATGTGGCGGGCCTCCAATACCGCCGAATTGTATTTTGACGACGTTCGGATCCCGGCTGAGAACGTACTGGGCAATAAAGGCGACGGCTTTCATCAAATGCTGCAAACCCTTGACGGCGGCCGGCTCTCAATTGCTGCCATGGGATTGGGCGGAGCTGTGGGGGCCTATGAGCTGGGACTGACATACGCCAAGCATCGGGAGCAGTTCGGCCAGCCGATTTCAAAGTTTCAGGCCGTGGCCTTTAAACTGGCCGACTGCGCCACCGAAATCGAATGCGGCCGGAATCTTCTCTACAAAGCCTGCTGGCTGCGCGACAAGGGCCGGCCGTTCGCCAGGGAAGCCGCCATGGCCAAACTTTACTGTTCCGAGCTGATGGGGCGCGTGGCCGACCATGCCGTTCAAATTCATGGCGGCTACGGTCTGATGAAGGAATATGCCGTGGAGCGATTTTATCGCGATCACAAATTGCTGGAAATAGGAGAGGGCACATCTGAAGTCCAGCGGCTGGTGATCTCCCGCTATATCGGCTGCTGACAATCCCAAATGTTGCAAAAGCCGGAGGACTCCAGATCCGGCGTTGCCAAGGGCTTGCAGTAGATTTGACTACGGCTGCGCCCTTGGCGCCTTGGCTCTGAAGCCCTCCGGCTTTTGCAACATTCGGGATACCTGTGGGTCCCACGCCGGAGGTCCAATAGACTTTAAGACAAGCTCTATTATGGAGATAACTATACAAAGGAAGGGCATATGGACAATCCAATCATCTTATACGAGGTCGATGATGCCGTTGCGACCATCACCCTGAACCGACAAGAGGTCATGAACGCCATTAACCGGGAGATGCTCAAAGCGCTGGAAGAGCGTGTCGCTGCGCTGCGGTTTGACTCGGAGGTCCGGGTGGTGTTGATCACCGGCGCCGGGCCGAAGGCGTTCAGCTCCGGCGCTGATCTCAAAGAGCGCGCCACCATGTCCCCGGACGAGGTGAAAAGTTATATCCACACCATCGGCTGCCTGTTTCAGGAGATCGCACAGCTCAACAAACCGGTGATCGCCGCGGTCAACGGCATGGCCTTTGGCGGCGGACTGGAACTGGCCCTGGCGGCCGACATCCGGCTGGCTGCCGATTCCGCCCTGGTAGGATTTCCCGAAACCCAGCTGGCCGTCATTCCCGGTGCGGGGGGAACGCAGCGCCTGCCGCGTATCGTGGGCAGAGGCAAAGCCAAAGAGCTGATCTTCACCGGCCGCAGGATATCGGCCGCCGAAGCCCGCGAGATCGGATTGGTCAACCACGTCTATCCCGCGCAGCAGCTCATGGCCGAAAGCCGCAAAATGGCGGATACCATCGCGCAAGCCGGACCGATTGCCATCGCCCAGGCTAAAATCGCCATTGACGACGGCATCGAAGCGGACTTGCGGACCAGCCTGACCATCGAGTCCAAGGCCTACTGGGTCTGCATCCCCACGGAAGACCGCCTGGAGGGGTTGGCGGCATTCAAGGAAAAACGCAAACCCGTGTATAAAGGACGATAAAAAGCGAAAGGACCAATCATGACAGAATATGATTACTGGAAGATATTTCCCCGAATGCCGAAAAAGGTCACCATCGGCGATATAACCGTCCGGGACGGGTTCCAGCATCTGGAGAGGTTTATCTCCACCCGTGCCAAACTCTTCTATCTGCAGGAACTCATTTTCGCCGGCTGCCGGAACATCGAGGTCACCAACCTGGGCAATCCCTATCTGATGCCGCAGTTCAGCGATGCCGAAGAGCTGTTCAAGCAGCTGCGCGACGATCGCTTCAAACAGCGCTGCGCCCGCAAGGGAGTCAATTACGACGACATCGAACTGACGGCCATCACCATCCGGGAATCGGCCGTCGATCGCGCCGTCCGGCTCAAACAGGAGGGTGCGGGGCCGGACCGCGTCCTGATGATGGTGTCCACGGAAGAGGAACATCACTTTGCCAATTCCGGAACGACCCTGCCGGACTATTGGGAGGAAGCCGAGCGCTGTATCAAAAAGTGTCATGATGCGGGTATAAAAATGTGCGGCACGGTCAGCACGATCTGGGGCAGTCCCATCGGCGGCGCCACCCACCTTGAAGATGCCGTCGAATTCACCAAACGCTGGCTTGAAATCGGGGCGGACGATATCGAACATGCCGATCATGACGGCAGCGCGTCGGCCCCCGAGGTGTACCGCTATTTTTCAATGATCCTGGACGAAATTCCCGATACACGTCTGCACATCGCCCATTTTCACGAAACCAAGCGCGTGGCTTCCGCCTCGGTGCTGGCGGCTTTGCAGGCGGGCATCACCTATTTTGAGGCCACTCTCGGGGGTATGGGAGGGCAACCCGCCAATTTTCTGGACGACACCCCGGTGCCGGGAACCGGTGAATACTATTATGACGATCCGCGCTACGTGGGCCTGACCTGCCTGGAAGATCTGCTGGTGCAGATTGATGAAATGGGTATCGAACACGGCTATGATGTCGACCGCATCCTGTGGCTGGGACGCCAGATGGAACGCACGGTGGGGCAGCGCCTGCGCTCAGAAGCAGCCATCAACGGGCGCACCCTCAAGCAGGGCCACCCCAAATTCGCGCGCCCCGGGCTGGCAAAACGCAAAGAGAAACTTGGAGAAAAAGCGGGGCAGAAACTGCCGGACGGTTGGGCCGATGCAGCGGTACTTCCGGAACATCTGCGAGCGTAAGGCTTGCACATAGCGCACCAAGAGGCCGATGACACTTGAAATGCTTTGCGACGTTGCGTCTTTGTGCGAGATCATTCTTTTGCATCAAGGAGAAAAGACATGCCTGACGAGAAATCAAAACCGCCCATCAACGTGGATTATTTTGAAGACCTTACCGGTGAGATTCAAGAAACTTCCGAGACGGTCTGCGACCAAATCGGCGACCGCATCGCTCAAGTCCGCACCGAGAAAGGTCTCTCCATCGCCGAACTGTCCAGGCTGACCGGGTTTGATGAACAGATGCTGGAACAGATCGAAGCCAACATACTTTGTCCTCAACTCGGTACGGTCATCAAACTGAGCAAAGCGCTGGACAGCGCGCTGCAGAAGCTGATCAGCGGCGAAGGCCACGTCAAATATACGGTGACCCGCCAGGATCAGCGCAAGGTGATTTCGCGTACGACGACGCAAAGCGGTCAACGCGAAGCCTATACCTACACAGGCCTGGCGCCGGAAGTCAAAGGCCGCCACATGGAACCGCTGATCGTTGACCTTAAGGAGATTCCCGATACGGAGCGCTCTTCCCATTCGGGCGAAGAGTTTATCTACGTATTGGAGGGTAAGGTCAGCCTGGAGATCGAAGACGAGCGATTCGAACTGCGCCCCGGCGACAGCGCCTACTACCAGTCCAGCCTGCCCCACCTGTTGAACGCGTTCGAGGGACAGGCCAGGATTCTGGCCGTCATCTACAGCGAGTAAACGAAAGTGGCGTCTATCCCGCCATCCTGACTACTTTGGAAGCGGACAGATAGTCATGGATAGTGGCCAGAGCGCCTTCATAGCCCACCTGAATGCCCTTTTCCAATGTACTGTGCTTCCAAAAGAAATCCAGATCCTTATAGGAAAGATCGATCTTGATGAGTTTGATCTTCTTATCCAATCCGGCCTCTTTCAAGTGGAAAGCAAATAGTTTGATATCGTCATGCGCGATGGTGGCGAAAGGCAATTCGACTGCCAGCAGATCCGCCTCCAATTGATTTTTGGGCGGCTTGATCTCTTTATAGTCCAGAATATTGATCACCCAGACTTCGTTTAAATCGGGATGGTTGGCCAGCAGATCGTTGAAGTTCACGGTATCGGCTACGGCGCCTTCGCAATACTGCTGGTCATCAATATCAACATTTTCCAGATACCCCAGGATACTGGAGTTGGCTTTCAGAGCTCTGAGCGTAATGGGCTTATAGGTTGGGTGATCGGCGCGATTGACAAACAATTCGATTTTTTGCTTCGTCAGGTTGAAAGCGTTCAGATAAATCAGGGGGTTGATGGTTATCAATTTATTGAAATTGATAAACCGGTCGACAAAATCGGCACCATGGTTTTCCGGGCCGAGGAGCCACGAACGCCCGGTTTTCGGGCTCTGGTAGCCCAGTTTGAACATCAGTCGGGCAAAGGGATTGAGACTCGCGGCCGTGGTGAGCATCAAACTCAAGTCCGCGCTGGTTTTGGGAAAATTGGCCGGATTGAGACAGGTCATCATGTATTCGATCTGGCGCTGCGGCAAAAACAGCCCTTGATAGGTTTGGTAATCGAACAGTTTTTGCCAGTATAGCTTGAAATCCCTGAAATAATCGGTGATAAAAATATTGGTCGGCACCGAGAAGCCGTCGAAAACATCATCCGGTACAAAGCAGGCATTGTAAAATTGCTTCATCTTTGTAAATCGCCCGGCCTTGTGATGGCTGTTGTAGATACACGCCGTCCAGCTTCCGATACAGTCCGTGGTAAACACCTCAAACTCGATGTCGAATTCATCCAACGCTTTGAGGGCGCCGACTTGCAGCCCCACTGGTGGTCCGCCGCCGGACAATGCAATGGCACGTTTTACTTGTTTCATCTGGTCTCCTTGCGCTCTCTTTCCGAGTCCGTCATGGTGTGATCGTCGATCCTGCCGGCCAGGGCTACCAGATCCAGCACAATGGCTTTCATCTGATCCGCCTGGGCAAACAATTGTTGAGAAGCCGAGGCGGTCTCTTCCGACTTGGCTGCATTTGCCTGAGTTACGCCGTCCATTTGGGCCACGGCTTTGTTGAGCTGCTCAATGCCGTTGGCCTGTTCCGCCGAGGCGGCGGCGATTTCGCCGACCAGGCCGGCCACTTTCGTGGCGTTGTCGACAACGGCATGGAACGCCTCAGTGGCCCGGGCAACCAACTCGCCGCCCCGGTCGATTTGATCGGTTGTTCCCTCAATAAGCGTCGATGTGTTTTTGGCGGCCTCTGCCGCCCGCATGGCCAAATTTCTGACCTCGTCGGCCACCACGGCGAACCCGGCGCCGGATTGCCCGGCACGGGCTGCTTCGACAGCAGCGTTGAGTGCCAGCAGGTTGGTTTGAAAGGCTACCTCGTCGATGGTCTTGATTATCTTGGACGTTTCCTCACTGGCGCTGGCGATATCGTCCATGGATTGATTCAAATCCGACATGAAGGCCGTGGCCGTACCAACCAATTGCCGGCTCTCTTTCATCAGGCTGTCGGCCTGCCGGGCATTGTCGGCATTTTGCTTGGTCATCGACGACAGTTCTTCCAGTGACGAGGATGTCTCTTCCAGTGAGGCCGCCTGGGTGGAAGCACCGTCGGCCAGGGACTGGCTGGAAGCGGAAAGCTCTCCTGAAGCACTGGCCACTTGCCCGGTGCTGTCATTCAATCCGCTGATGGCTCGCTCCAGGGCTCTGGAAATAGATCGAATCAACCAGAAAGCAATAGTGCCGAACAGCGTCAGCCCGATCCCGATGATGATCAGGGTTGTTGTCACAGCCAGGTGCTTGGCCCGCGTCAGCTCATGATCAGCAGCCACCAGCAAAGAGCCTGTCGAATCGACGATTTTGATTCCGACATCATCCAGTTGTTTGATTGCCGCCCGCTCTTGCATGGAAACATCCTGCATTTTCTTTGCAAACCCTTGAAAATCAACGAACTGCCGGCTGAGTTCCTGGCTGCGCTGAACAAACTGGGGGTCATTGATTTGCCGACACAATTGAAGAAAAGAGGCCAGAATCGACTCGGCTTTTTCTGCTATGAGGTCGTTGAACGATGTCAGATAGACTTCTTTACCGGTGGTGACATAGTGTTGCAGGTAGAGCTCAAGCCGCAGGATCAACACCATGAAGTCGCGCGCTGTATTCATCATCTCGGCCTCGGCCCCTTGCAGATCTTCTCCCTCCATCATCAGGTTGGCCTGCCTCTCGGCCAGATCGGATAGGGTCGCATCGATCAATGCTTTGGCTTTTTGGACCGGCTTGGTCATGGCGATTTTCAGATCGGTGGCAGCCTGGTGCACCTGGGCGACGTTTTCAAACGTTTTGTAATAGGTCGCCTTGCCGGTTTCAATCTGGTGCACCAGGTCTTTCCACGAGGCTGCCAGGGGATGTCGCTTGAGACGGCCAAGTCGATCGGAAACGCCTTGCATGTGCTGATTGAGATCTTCTTTCAACGCTTTGGAGAAAAATTGAAGGTATCTTTTTTCGGTGACTCGGACACCCTCCATATTTTTGGCCAATTCAAACCCCATATCCTTGAGTTGATAGGTGGGCTGCACCTTGGCAAAATAGAAGTAAGCGGAAGTGCCAACCAGCGTTATCATCATGGAAATGGATAATCCGGCAAAAACAATCAACTTCTTGGCAATTGTCAGTTTTGATTTCATGGCCTGCCCTTTTCGCCAATCCTGGCGCATGACGATTTATCTAGTTGATTTTATAACCTTTTTTTTCAAGTGCCTGGTGCATGTCATAAACGCCGCAACCTAACACCATGACACCGTCAGGCGTGTGAACCTTTTTGACATACGAAACTTTGGGCGACACTTGTTTCTCACCGGGTTTCGGCCACAAGTAACCAATCCATCCCGCCCCTTGCTCTTCAGCGATTTGAACCCCCATGGCAATGAATCGTTTACCGGTTTTATCTTTGATAGCGGTCAGGTTGCGCCCTACGAGTTTGTTTTTAATGGGGTGCATCAGGATGACGCCGTTCAGATCATTGATCCAGATATAGGTTCCGGCAAACAGGAAGTCACTGCCCGTGCCCATGAATTTCGGGAATGCGGCGGAACCCTCCTTTTTCAGCAGACTTGCAGCCTGATCGACTTTTGCCATGATCATTTCAGGAGTCGGCATGGTGGCGGCAGTGGATCGGCAATAGGCAATCGATTCGGCGGCCAATTCGTCGGGGGTTTTGGCCCATGAATTGGTACAAATGGCGAATGCTGCAATCAGCACTGCGATGAGTGATTTGTTGAACATCATTGTTATCTCCTTCCAAATAGCTGTGTAAAAATTGCGACCAATAACCGGCATCGGAATACCGGCTATGCATTTGATATGCGGCCCAACTCCTTTAAAGGCCCAAATGGGCCAAAAAAGCAGCGATAGCGCCCGATCGTTTCAATTCCTGCTTCATGCAGAGAATGAGAAACGGGGTTGCCGCATCAACCGACCATTGCAATTTATCTGTTTAGTTTTCAGTAAGATAGTAGCTTCAGAAGAGGATGCGATGAAGAATTGCGTTCGAGTGACCGTACTGCCCATTCGATCCGTGCTCGTATCTCATCGACCGGAAGAGCAGAAACTTTAGCGATACTCGACTTAAAGAGGATAAATATTATGAGCTGCGTCGCGACGATAGTGCCCGCTGCCAGTTCAGCCGGCTCCATCTGCAGAGCGCCATCGAAGGACGCGCCGAAATTCGGGTGGTCATCTGTATTGATGTTCTCAATGGACTGCTATGGTTCCTCGATGTCAAGCGATACCAGATCAACGTCATCGAAATACAGCTCCACAGGCCCATCATCGGAATCGTTGTATAACACCATGACAGTTTCAGCGATTTTGATGGCATATGGCTCTATGGGGTAGAAATTGCGTGTCCGCAGGATATCAATCAATGCTGTTGTCCCTTCGGAGATGGACTTCAATATGGTCTCGCCCTTATAAGTTTCTTCACAAAAAAATGTATATTTTCCCCGATAGGTTTTGAACGCCGCAGGTTTTCTGACTTTTGTTTCAATGATGGCATACTCCTTTATCGTAAGATCCTTGCCAGGGCCATCGCGATTAATTACATATTTTTGTCGCATTTCATTTCTCCTTAGAATTGAACCTCAAGGCTCATGAAATATCCTCTTCCTTCTCAGGAGAGGTTTCTTCCTGCTGTGCCTGGGTATTTTTTTTGTTGATTTTATTCTGGCGCTTCAGCTCTTTTTTTTCCTTCCGCGCCAATTCCTTCTGTCGTTTATGATAAGAATAATTTGATCTTGCCAATATATCACCTCCATTACGCCCTTTCATGGCAAGGCGCGAAACGGTGAAACAACGGAGCAAACACGTTGTATGCGAGCATGTTGAACCGTTTCGCAAGGCCGGCAGGGCACTTAGATTTATTTTGAGATAGCTTTTAGATTCAAATCCAGATGAAATATGAATGGCCGGCTTTAATCCAATAGGAAAGGCACCCCCTCAATAGTAAGGAGGTGCCTTATATGCTTAGGGCATATAATTAATTCACATTGACATTTGCAGCGCACGGGCCTTTCTGCCCTTGCTCAATGTCAAATGAAACGTGGTCGCCTTCATTGAGGGATTTATAACCGTCCCCATTGATTGCCGAATGATGCACAAATACATCTGCGCCATCTTCCTGCTCAATGAATCCGAATCCTTTAGCATTGCTGAACCACTTAACAATTCCATTTGTCATGAAAACATCCTCCTTTCCTTAAAATTTCAACGTCGCAAACTGGAGGATGCCACTTTAATAAATGGATTTGGCCTTCAGGAAGAAACTGCCCCGAAAATGAAACGGGGCTTGATTGAATGCTTGTATAATAACCTCTATTCCCACCAAAAGCAAACTAAATTATTGATTTTTTTAAAATAATTTAACCCCATTCGTTAAACACCGCAATAACAGAGGATTAGGAGATAAAATGGCCGGCAAGAAAACAACAGGGAACCACCGGGCCCGAGAATCGATAAAAGCTCAACGGGTGATTTTACTGTTGCTTGTCGAATAGACGATGCCCGGATAGTCGTTCTTAAATCCGGTACATCCTGACCAAACGATATATGGGCGGCCATTCGATCGTTTTTGGATTCGCTCATTGAATACCACACCGATTTTCACTTTGCTTTGATTAGTAAAAGAAGAAATGCTATGATTGATATGTGCGGGCACGCTTCAGTTCTGCCTGCATTCCTTGCAAGGAAGCATCCAAAGGGGTGACATCCACCAATGAAAGCAACGAAGAATTGGATAGATCTTCGCACCTGTGTCTCTCCCCAAGGCCGATTCGTGTTCGGATTGCATGCTCCGCATGTTGAGGCGGTCAATCTGAGAAAGGATGATGTCATTGTCGCGCTGGGCGAAGATTCCGACGGCCGCCCCCAGATGAATCATGTCAATTTCCCGCAGGAAGATGTTCGCGTTACTCAGGCGAATGCAATCTATGAGGTCGCCAACGCGTTTCCGTTCCGCGGCACGACCTTTATCAATACACGATGGGCGAATGAATGCGCCAAAGCCCCGGAGAGCATCAACATACCGTCGCGACCGGAGGTCTCTTTGACGCAAACCTTGGCCGATACCTTTGGAAACGACGATCGAGACGCGGATCGTCTTTTCGAGCGGCTGCCGTCCCCGCTGCAGGTCGCCCTGGCCGTTACCTCCACAGATCCCCGGGATCTGGTGCGCCTGGCAAAGGCCAGCTGCCGTTTTTTATCCGAGCCAGGCCGTGCCGCCCCGATCGGTCTGCAGTTTGAAACGGGTCCAGGCGGCGTCAAGCGACCGTTCATCACCAACCCTGCACTGTTTGAAGCCGTCGCCAACAATCCGGCCCTTCCGGATGCGTTGAAACGGGTCATGGTCCTGCAGCCCGGAATTCAGGGAGACAGCCCCATTGTCGGCCAGTGCCGCACCGCCGGCAGTCATGTGTTTGAATACCTCCGGGCCAACAGCTATATTCCCTGGGGACACTATGCCGCCAACATGGCGCATGACACCATACGTTATGATGCCGGAGCCCTCACACCACGGGACATCTCCGGCATGCGCCATCTTTACTACCAACGCACCTATGTCCGGCTGGCCCGCGATTTGGGACTGGATATTCCGGCCGTTCGCCGGACGATTCCAGGCCTTGAGTTGGAATCTCTCCGTTTAAAGGTTGCGCGGGCCGTCCGTAAGGGGGCCCGTCTGCCTTTCACCGCGACATTATGGGGATGGAATTACGGATTTGGATACGCGGCAAGCGGGTATCGGCTGCATGCATCCCATCAGCAGATCCACCAGCAATTTGCGATGATTCCCCAATTCGTGCCCGAGCCCGGTGGGAAGGAGCATCCAGCCTTTGCCTGCGGCGACATGATCGATGCCTTTATCCGCACCTATGGTCAACAAACGGGGGTCGATTTTTTCGATGCGTTCGATAGGGCCATTCATTCCAATCAGCGCATGGATGACCGCCCCCATGGACCTCGGGACCTGATCGTGTATGCCGACGACAACGTTCTTCTTTTCGTGCCCAAAGCCCAGACGTCTCAGTGGGAGCTGCAGCTCATGCCGAAACAGGCGGTCGGCAATATCATCGACGCTGATGAGGCGATGCGCCGATCGCTGGATCTCGCCCTGCTGATTGCCATGCGCATCCTGCGTTCCATGGGCGCCGCCATGATCACCGTCTTCGAATACAGCAAGCGGTTTGACGCCGCCGATTCCGGACAACGCCTGCTGTATACGTTTCTGCCACGCCTGCCCGAATCCCCCGGGGCCTTCAGCGAAGCGCAGCTGCGCTGGATCAGCGGGCATTTTCCGGAAGATTTCGCGCAGGCCTGCCGCCTGAAGGTGGCTGCGGCGGTGGCTGATCTCAAATAATGACAGCTATCCGAAAAGATAAAATGATAACTAGTTGTATTCTATCGATTTTATATTAGATCGGCGCCCATCCGCCATTTGTCATCCGGCTTTTTGAATTGGATGTTTCGGGCGAAAGGCAGGAATGGGAACAAATTTTACTCGGTATCTTTCAGAAGCGATTCCGTCAGCATGTTGCCGGCGGCTTTTTCGGCATCGACTCTGTACGTACCGGCTTTGATCCGGGCTTTGATTCTGGCCACTTTTTCCTCATCCACATCCCCCATCTGTTTGATGGCTTCCTGGGCGGCCTTCAATTCCTGAGCCTGAGGGGACAGTTCGACCCGATCGCCCTTGGCTGCCGGCGTTACCGGCTTTTCGGGGGTCTTTTCAAATGCCTTTATAACGGTTTTATTTGATACCGGTGGAATTTTGTTCGATATTTCCATGGCGGTCGACTCCTTGCTCTTTTCCTGCATTATAAGCCCGATGCCTCAAAGACGCAACCCCGCAAATATCAAAGAAACGGCTGATGCCGGTTTGTTTATTCAATATATCCAATACTTATTTCACACAGAGGCTGGAGGGCCGCAGAAAACATCGATCTGTTCAAAGATTGAACGGTTGATCGGAGTTAGAAATGGGTGCCGACGCCAAACCCAAAATGAAATCGAGGAGATTGGCTGTCGGAAGGCGGCCACTTTTTTATCTCATCGATCTCGACGACCGGATAATGGTAGCGCATTTCGCCGACGGTTCTCTGATCGGTCTCAACAAAGCGACCGATCACCGTTATAAGCGTGCCTTTGGGATAAATCGCCGGATCGAGAAACTCATTGCTGCGCGCCACGAACCGCCCCTGGGAGCGGTCATCATCCCGCGGCCGATCCTGGTCGGTAAGATCAAGCTGCAATACGATCAATTCCGTTACCGCCGGCAGGGGACGCGTATCGATTACTTTGCCGCCCCACATCACCGTCTCCCGGAGAAACTTGTCCGGCTCTTTCTGCAATCGGGAAAAGCTCCCGAAATAAGTCACTTTCGACCGGGCCTGATCGGACATGCCGCCGGCACAGGACGCCAAGGGCAGTATCAGCAGGAACAGCAACAGGTTCCTGATTTGTATCGTACGCATGGGCTTTTCTCCTTGCCGGAGATCAGGTGTCGGCGGTCGTCTCAACTACCAGCACCAGGGATGATAATGGCGCCACCACAGGGAACGATGGAAAGGGTAACAGTCATGATACCAGAATGGGTCGACGGGCTGCGGTTCCACAACCGGCCAGAGATGAAGTTTTTGGGCCTGCAGCCGGATATAAGGGTATGGCAGTTGGGATCGATCTGTTTTGGAGCTGCCCGACATGATGCCGCCCACTGTAATGACCCTGTCTTTCGTATAGATTTCCGGGTCAAGGAAACCGTCAACCTCGACGATCAGCCTGCCCTGGGAGAGATCTTTGGCCTTTGGCCTCTGGCCGACACCCAAAGGCGCCTGCACCGCCTCGATTTTTGTACCGTTTTTCCGATTTTCAACCGATACGACATACCCGCCCAAAATGACCGTTCGTCCTATGAACTCTTCCGAATGTTGCACCATGTCGCCAAATGGGCGCTGAGGGGCCGCCTCACGCGTCATCTTGCTGGGCATGACGGCACAGCCTGTACTGATGCCGATCAGCATCGGAATGATCCATAGCCATTTAAATCTCATGATAATTCCTATACGATTCGGAATATATGGGCTTTATATACACCCTAAAAACATGTTCGAACCAAGTCAACCCTAATGCTGTATAAAAAAGATGGCGAACGATTGAAAATGCCTGTGGGGCGTTGGGCAACATGAACATCCGGGCAGCCGCCTCTGCTATAAACCAAGGGCAAACTGGTGGATTTGGGGCTATTGGATGCCATCTGTCAGAGTGATGAAACGGAGGTGGGAGGATGTTAAAAATGATAGGTGACGCCCAGCATAAAGCTTCGTGTTGTCCATTCGACTTCATTCAGTTGTTGGGTGCCGCTGGCACCGGAGGCATAATAGATGCGATCCGTGCCGCTGTCGGTCAGCCAGTGCTGATAATGAAAGCGCATTGCCAAATCCCATTGCATTGACAATTCGATCAGCCATTCGGATGTCAAACTGTACCCCATGCCGTCAGCATCGTGCTCAAAGCTGGTGGGGTGGTCCAAATCGCTGCGCAGGTTCCAATTGCCTTCGGCATCGTATTCCGCCCAATGAATTTCCAGGGAGAGACCCAATTCCATGGGCTGATCCCCGGTGGGAAGCCTCTCAATTCGGTATCGCAAATCACAACCCAACCACGGTCCCTTCCATTGCGTACGATATGTGCTGTCCAAGCCCTCCAGACTGCCCAGCGGCGGCCCCGATGGAAACGTAATCACCTGTTTTCCACTGTTAATCCGCAGATTCTGCACATGGTATGAATAGCCCAGCAAAGGGGCGAGCAGTAGGCGATGATTTGCCAATAAAAATGGATATCCGGCACCGAACGAAACATCCCACACCTGATCACCGCCGGTTTGGCTGATGGAGCGGGAGTACTCATCCTGGCGGTCATCGCTGTTATAATCAGAATCACGCACACGCCCGCTCTGAAGCCAGCCATAATCCAATTCAGCCCGAAGGAAGAGAGTGCGGTTGATCAGCGCGCGCCCTCCCACTGTAATTTGATAGCTGTGCACATCCGACCATGTCAATTCAGATCGGATGTCCGGGTTTGTTCCGGCCGAATTTCCGGCAATGGACCATTGCAGTTCATCTCTCCGAATACTGTTCAGCGCAGCAAGGTCAATTTCCGATTTATTTATGAGCTGGGCGAGCCAGGAAGTGTGTTCGGCGTCGGGTGTGTCGTAGGTAGGTTCGGGTGGTTCGGACTCCGCCTGTACCAGAATGGGCGGCGATATTTCAGAGGCAGCCTGTGCAATACCATGCGTCCCAATCTCCAATGCCATGATCACAATTACGCAAATCCACCCCGACCAGCCTTGAATCAGCGCCATTTACCGCCCCCCACTTGTCGATTCAATGTGATTAATGGAGCCTCTATCATCAACTTCCGGACATTGTTCCGGCGACCGCATGAGAAAATAGCTCGCCCACTTTGTCACAATTTCGTTCATAAATCCAGAATTTTTCAAATCCGACCTGATGCCGGCTAAGATGGGTGGGCAATTGCAGACGCCGGTCCGCGTAGAGGGTGGAGATACGGCACGGATCAGCGCAGCCTTAAATCAAGCGGCCGTCCCATATGAGCAAACGCCTCCCTGTCATCGGATCTGCTATTAATATCCAAGAATGGCCGCCATATATTGAAAGGCACGGTTTTGATTGGAAGGACAACCATTGAAAGGGCACCCGCAGCGAATGGTCCAAAAATAAAGACCTCTGAGTTGCCGTTTTTCTCTTCTGGTGCGACTTACACTTTCAAAATCGCATTGAATCATTTGTTGAAGTCCACCAGCAGAAAAGATGCACGCACAACCAAGAAGTCTTTTATTAATTGCTGGTAATATCGTCCTCACATCGATCCGACTTTAGAGCTATCTTATAAAACAAGGAGAAGAACAAGATGCGCACTATTTAATCGTCTCGATTTTTCCGTGCCAGGAGCAGCGGCGACAATAAACCTCCCGGTCGTCGGTCATCTCAGGCGCCTCGCCTGCAGCGTCTTCGTCTTCGAAGCTGATTTGACCGTTCGACACGTCAAATTCTCAGAAATCAAAGGAATTATCCGGATCTTTGACCAGGAATTCTCCAGAATTGCAGATGGGGCATGCCATGCGGCCACCTCCTTTGAAAGCCATCCCCTTGAATGCAAGGTTGTGCACTGGTGTTATGCCCCGGAAGTTGGGTTAAGCATATTTGTTCAATTCGAATGCCTTTTTCCATTAAGTCATTCCGGCGCATGAGACTGTGTCATAATTGACCGAAACGACGACATTTGGAACTGACGTCATTCCGGCGAAGGCCGGAATCCAGGTATTCCAATGTCGTGCATGTCTGGATGCCGGATCGAGTCCGGCATGACTGAGTAAAAACGTGCATTTTCTAAATTTTGACACAATCTCGCATGCCGGAATCCAGAAGGTTTTCAGCTGGACTCCGGCTTGCACCGGAGTGACACTCGTTTTTGAACATATTTGTAGGACACAACGCTAGATGACTTTGGAAAACGCCTTTGCCTTGGCGCCACATATCGGACAGGCATCCGGAGCTTCGTTTTCAACTGTATTCCCACAAACCGAGCAAACATAGTAGTCGACATCTTTGGGGCTGTCCAAATGATCCAAAACGCTCTGATACAGCTCTGCATGGATTTTCTCAACAGCATTGGCCAGGGAAAAGCTCCTTACAGCATCCTGGTTGCCTTCTTCTTCCGCCGCTTTGATCATGGGAGGATACATCGATTCAAATTCATATGTTTCACCGCCGATGGCCTCCTTGAGGTTTTCAGCAGTGGTGCCGACACCATTCAGAGCGCGCAGGTGGGCGTGGGCATGGATCGTCTCAGCCTCGGCAGCCGCCCGAAACAATTTGGCAGCTTGTGGATATCCCTCTTCTTCCGCCTTTTGGGCAAAAGCGAGATATTTACGATTGGCCTGCGATTCTCCGGCAAATGCATCTTTCAAATTTTTCTCCGTTTGTGACAAAACTCGCCTCCTTTTGCTTTAAGTTAATGCCTGGTCTGTTAAAGATTTGCTTTGTCCCGAATGATAACAAAACCCATGCCAGCGGCAGATATCACACCGTAAAAACTTATTGCTCTATAAAATCGAGGTGTTGGAATTTTGCATCTTTGATAGCATCAGCGGGAAGATATCCAGAGGCCGTACAGGTTTTGCACAACGATTGCCGCCATTCATATCAAATTCTATCATTTTTTCAACAAGATAAATATTCAAAGGAAATGATGTCGTTCCGTGCACAGACAAAAAAACTGTCTCGAGATGTATCACAGCACGCGCGTTCAGCGATACACTTATCGAGTTTCCCTTGACTTGAACCTGAACCATCGCATAAAAGGATTAAAACAAAATGAAACGGTTGGCTTTTTAACGCGTTAGACAGGGGAACTGAATGATCCGATATGGTGCTCGGGCAAAAGCCATGCGGCCGATGCCGAAAAGCGAAATTTTCATTATGCAACTGAAGCTGCTTATTATCATGACCAAAGCTTATCTGAAAGGCAACCCACTCGGGGAATATCGTAAAAAAACCATTGCCGGCACTGCCAATGACCTTTTTTATGAAGCGTTGTTTCAGGCAGAGCAAATGAAGAATACAGACGCCGAGGTAAAAACGCAATCCCCCCCCCTGAGCCGCTCAATGAACCTCGACCATGTTATCCTGCAACGCGTCCAGTTGCTTGCCGTAATGGCGAATTCTTTTGCAAAGAACAAGGCTGATGGGAATTTCCGCAAGAAAGCTATTGCGGACAATGTCAATTTGATTTGCGAACATCTCTCAGAAAAAGTTTCCCTGGTAGATGCAAAATTTCTAAAAGTTGCATGAGGGCCGCCATCATACCGAATGTTAAAATTGCCGTTGTTGATCACGACCGCTTGACACGTGAATTCATTGCAAATGTCATGATGTACAGTGTCAACCGTGAAGTGTTGTCTTTTGAAGATGCTGCAGGGCTGAAGGCCTACCTGAAGGCCGGCGGGAACGTCCATCTCATTCTGTCCGAGATTCACCTGCCAGGCGAAAGCGGGATTAAACTGTTGCAGCACATTAAAAAGGACTTCCCCCAGGTTGTCTTTATTGCCATATCGGCCAATCCTGCCGATGAGACGCCGGCTTCTGAACTTGACGCCGATGCCTTTCTGGCGAAGCCGTTTGCTTTGCAGGATCTGTTTAGTATCGTCCAAAAATTCGTCGTCGAAGGGTAGGAGGGCCGGAGGCTTCCTTCTGCTGCGTTATTTAGGGCTTGCAATAGCGATGCTATGGCGGCGCCCTAAATGCCTTGTTGGAGCGAAGAGGAAATCCCGCCTCCGGGGCAGAAGAAAGCCTCCGGCCCTCCTACCACTTGTATGTCGCCCGGGCTTTCGCTCTCGTGATGGATTGGGCTTGCAATTGCGATGCTATGGCGGCGCCCTTGATGCCTTGTTGGAGCGAAGCGGAAATCCCGCCCCCGGGGCAGAAGAAAGCCTCCGACATTCCTGCCACTTGTTCAGCGCACGGGCTGGCGCTCTCCTCGTGTCATGCCCTGCAAATAAGTTTAAAAATGAATGTCTTTCCGGCGCAGGAGACTGTGTCGCGACTGACCCAAACGATGACATGTGGAGCTGGCGTCATTCCGGCGAAACAGACTGTGTCATAATTTAGAAAACGCACGTTTTTACTCTGTCATGCCGGACTCGATCCGGCATCCAGAAATGTAAGTCATTGGAATACCTGGATTCCGGCTTGCGCCGGAATGACTCAAGAAAAAGGCCTTCGAATCGAACAATTATTTTCAACCCAACTTCCGACTGCACTAAGTGCCGGTTGGGGCTTGCAATATGATGCTTTGGCGGCGACCCTGACGCCTTGTCGGAGCGAAGCGGAAATCCCGCCTTCGGGACAGAAGAAAGCCTCCGGCCCTCCTGCCGTTGAAAAAAAGGCGCCCCTGTCACAAGGGCGCCCTATGATCATTCCGGCCCGATTGTTATTACACAATGGCTACATTGAAGGCCCCTTCCATGGGGTCTTTGAACGGCACACGCACTTTAAGCAGTCCATCTTCATATTTGGCTTCGGCCGAATCGGCCTTTACCGGGCAGCAAAACGCGGAGGCCGTAACATAATCATAGTCATCTCGCGAGGCGAGAAGATGAAAGCTGTCCTCCTTCATCCGAAGTTGGATATCCTTTCTCTTTACGCCTGGAATGGTAAATTCCAAATTGAGCATGTTGCTTTCTTCATCGACATATGAACAATATTCAGCGGCGACCCTATCCCTGGCTTCTGACATGGCGTTCACCTCCTTATATCGAGCGTCGATGCTCATTAAACACCGGCGCATTATCTTAATTTCCCGCGATTGTCTGAAATCGCGTACTTTGAACCTAATACCGATGTGTTGCGATGCAAGAAGTGATCGGTTTTTTTGTGGCAATTCAAAGCAGTAGATGATATAGCCAGCGGCCGGATGCATAACATATTCTATTCCTTATATAGGTTTTAAGAACATCATGCTGAACTGGTTCCGGGCAAATCGCACCCGGTTTATCTTTGCAGTGGCCAGTGGAGCGCTTCTGACCTTGGCGTTTCCCAATTTCGATCAAGGATGGCTGGCCTGGGTGGCGCTGGTGCCGCTGCTGCTGGCAGTGCGGGAAACCCAATGGAAAACCTCATTTTCCCTTGGATTCGCAGCCGGTCTGGTGCACTATCTGGGCCTGATCTATTGGACCGTGCATACCATGCACACCTACGGACGACTTCCATGGCTCCAGAGTGTCGTACTGCTGTTGCTTTTGTCAGGATTCCTGGCGCTGTTTCCTGCGATATATGCTGCTTTGCTGAGTTTTATCAAAGTCGGACCGGGCTTGGCGCTGGTCGTATCGCCGCTGGCATGGACAGCGCTTGAATACATACGAACCTGGCTCTTTACCGGTTTTCCCTGGGAGCTGATGGGTTACAGCCAATACGACCATCTGTGGACCGTTCAATTTGCAGACGTATTCGGTGTATATGGCGTATCGGCACTGGTGGTGTGGTTCAACACCACCTTGAGCTTGCTGATGCTGCACTGGCTGGACAAATCCTGGCAGAGCCATCACATTGCCCGCCGCGGCGTGATTGCATCCTCGGCGATCATGGTTTCGGCGCTTGGCGTGATTGTCGCCTACGGAATCTTCAGGATCGCTTTGGTGGACCGTGCCGTCTCCGGGGCAAAAAGCGCCAACCTGGCAGTGATCCAGGGCAATATTGACCAGGCAAACAAATGGGATACGCGATTTCAAACCGTGACTACTCTCAAATACAAGCGTTTGTCAGAGGCCGCGGCCGCCGAACCGCTCGATTTGATCATCTGGCCGGAAACCGCTACGCCGTTTTTCTTTTTACATGACAAAATATTATCAGGCATTGTGGTGGAGAGTGTGCGCTCCATCGGCACCCACTTCATCATCGGCAGCCCGTCCTATGCCAACGCGCAAGACAGGCAAACCTACTATAACAGTGCTTACATGATAGACCCGCAGGGTGATCCCGAAGGCAAATACGATAAAGTTCATCTGGTGCCTTTTGGCGAATACGTACCGATCAGGCGCTGGTTGCCCTTTATCGACAAGCTGGTGGCACAGGTTGGCGATTTTAAGCGGGGCAAAACCGGCAATACGCTCAAATGGGGAAACCACCACATCGGCATGCTGATTTGCTATGAGGCCATCTTTCCGGGTCTGTCGCGCGCGATGGTTCAAAACGGAGCCGACCTGTTGGTCAATATTACGAACGATGCCTGGTTCGGCCGAACCGGTGCCCCCTATCAACACTTCTCGATGGCTGTACTGCGGGCAGTGGAGAATCGGCGCTTTCTCGCCCGTGCGGCCAATACGGGAATCAGTGGATTTATAGACCCCAGCGGGCGCATTTTACAAACCACCCAACTTAATCAGGACGCCTCGGCCAAAGCGTCCATTGCGCTGCTGTCAATACGCTCCCTCTACAGCCGCTGGGGCGACTGGCCCCTGGCATTGCTCGCCTTCGGCCTGCCGACATTTCTTCTGATCCGGCAGATAGCAGCTAAACGTCAAAAGTCAAAATCGCAATAAAATGCGATCCGCATAAAGCCTCATCAGATAAGTATTAACCATAAAATCGGCAGGATTCATCAACTTAACACTTAAAACTTAACACTTAAAACTTGATAGGCCCTATCTAAACCGTCATTTATAGGTTAGACAATCGATCAATTACGCTTATTATTGATTGCACTAATATTAGACAGGGCCTATCATCATTTATCGGTTGATCCCAGGCCCCAAGTTTGTAAAATACAGTGTCATAATATCAACATTGGAGGTGACCCCATGTCCGTAGAACTCAAACAGTCCATTAAGAACCTGAAAGCCAAACTCCATCAGCTCGGAGATTGTCTTTGACCTGCCTACCCTCAAATCACGCTTGCAGGAACTCGAAGCCCGCATCGCCAAAAACGGTTTCTGGGACTCGCCGGATAAAGCTGCACCAATCCTGAAAGAACGCACGTATCTGACCAATCGCATCGATAACTACCAGAACTTGCTATCGGAGACCGAGGATAATGAGTTGCTGCTTTCAATGGCCCTGGAGGAAAATGACGACCAGGCACTGGCAGAGGTGGAGGCCCAAACACAGGACCTCGACGCCAGAATCCACGGCTTCTCGATCGACATGATGCTGGATGGTGAACAAGATACCAGCGACGCCATCGTTTCGATAAACGCAGGAGCCGGTGGAACCGATGCCCAGGACTGGGCCGAGATGATGTTCCGCATGTATTTGCGCTGGGCCGAGCAGCGAAGTTATAAAACGGAAATCATCGACTTGCAGCCCGGAGACGAAGCCGGAACCAAAAGTGCGACCTTCACGGTAAAAGGCAATTATGCCTATGGATATCTGAAGTCCGAAATCGGCGTCCACCGACTGGTGCGCATTTCACCTTTCAATGCCAGCGGCAAACGTCAGACCTCCTTTGCATCGGTGTTCGTCTATCCCGATATCGATAAAGAGATTTCGGTGGAAATCGACGACAAGGATCTGAGGATCGATACCTACCGGGCCAGCGGCGCCGGAGGACAGCATGTCAACAAAACATCCAGTGCAGTGCGCATTACCCATCTGCCCACTAATATCGTGGTCCAATGTCAGCAGGAGAAATCCCAGCACCGAAACAAGGAAATGGCCATGAAAGTGCTGAGGGCTCGTTTGTATCAGCATGAGAAGCGAAAGCAGGATGAACAGCTGCAGGAGCTGCACGACAGCAAGGATGAGATCGCCTGGGGCAATCAGATCCGTTCCTATGTGATGCACCCTTACCAGCTGGTCAAGGATCATCGCACCAATATAGAGGTCGGCAATATCAACTCTGTTCTGGACGGCAACCTGGACACCTTCATCGAGGGGGTGTTGCTGGGAGCGGGCACCTGATCACGGCTTGTGTGCTGCGCTCAGGTGATCCGTTTGAATTCCTATGGATCCACTGGCCATCATCTATCAATACTACCGGCCCGAATGGGCATTGACGCAGAAGTTGATTACGCACAGCCAGGCGGTGAGGGACAAGGCTCTGTCGATTGCCCGGCGCTTTGCGGATGTCAAACCGAACCTTGAACTGATCGCCGAAGCCGCCATGCTGCATGATATTGGCATCATCGAGACCCGCGCCGACTCGATCGGCTGCAAGGGCAGCCTGCCTTATATCTGCCATGGGGTTGAAGGCCGCAAGATGCTGGAACGTCACGGTCTGACACCCCATGCCCTGATTTGCGAACGCCATGTGGGTGTCGGTATCACGCGAAACGATGTTCAAAGGCATCGGCTTCCCCTGCCGGCGCGGGATATGGTGCCCCGGACACTGGAAGAGACCATCATCTGCTATGCCGACAAATTTTTCTCAAAATCCAACGGCACCCGGGAAAAATCGATTGACGCGATCATTGCGCAGCTGATGCCCTACGGCCTTGACAAGGTAAGGCGTTTCGAGCAATGGCGCCATCGTTTCGAGCAAGGAGAACGATTTTGAACGATACGCTTAAAGTGGCGCTGACCATTGCCGGATCCGACAGCTCCGGCGGAGCGGGTATCCAGGCCGACCTGAAAACATTTCAGGCATTAGGCGTGTTTGGAACGAGCGCCATCACCGCCGTGACCGTTCAAAACACACAAAAAGTCTACGCCATCCAGGAAGTCGAACCTCGAATCGTTCGCGACCAGATTATTTGCCTGTTCGATGACATGGCCATCAACGCCGTAAAGATCGGCATGGTCGCCAGCGTGCCTCTGATCGAAGCGATTGCAGAGGCGCTGACCAAGGTAACCGCACCACCGGTCGTACTCGACCCGGTGATGATCTCAAAAAGCGGGTATGCCCTTCTCAAGCACGATGCTCGCCAGGCCTTGATCGAGAAATTGTTTCCCTTGGCCGAAGTGGTCACCCCGAACCTCCACGAGGCAGAGGCTCTCACCCATATGCGCATCGCATCCGAGCAGCAGATGTACGATTGCGCCCGCAAGATCCTGGAATTAGGTGCCGCCAAAGTAGTTGTCAAAGGCGGCCATATGAAAGGCGCTTCGGCCACGGATATTTTGTACGATGGGAAGCATTTCCAATCGATTCAGGCACCGCGCATCGACACGCCGAACACCCACGGCACCGGCTGTACCTTTTCATCCGCCATCGCGGCTCACCTGGCGCTGGGATTTTCGTTTTTCGATGCCGTTGCCCGTGCCAAAGATTACATCAGCGGCGCCATTGCCCATTCACTGAATATCGGCAAAGGCCACGGTCCCACGCATCATTTTTTCGATCTGTATGCGCGGGCCGGGATGACTGATTAAAATAGGCTTTAAGATCACTCATTTGGTAAGGCTAGAGGGAGGAAGCTGTATTGCTAATACTGCGACGACCGATAACGCTGTCCAAATGGGTGATCTTAAAGCCTATAGAAAGGAGATGTCATGGTTGAAGATAAGAGGCGGTTCAGCCGCATTTTCTTTAATATGCCCACAGAACTGACCATAGCCGACAGCAGCTATACCGTTGAGCGGATAGAGAACCTCGGCATTGGCGGTTGTCTGCTAAAAATCAAGGACGATTTGCCGATCGGTGCTGAATGCAAAATAGCCATTCTGCTGAGCGATGAGCCACAGAGTTTGAGGGTTGAGGTCAGCGGGGAGATCGTTCGGAGCGATGAGGAAACCGTAGGGATCAAATTTACTCGAATTGGTCCCGATGACCTCAATCACCTGCAGAATATCATTCGATATAACGCAGAACATCCCGACAAGATCAGTGAAGAGATCAAACGGCATCCCGGCCTGATCTAGGCAACCTATTGGAAAGAGATGGGGGAGCCGTCCGGGTATCGTTGCCTCGGACGGCTCGTTGGGGGGCATCCGCTTAAATGCGGTTTGGTTAATGGACGGTAATCTTTTTCGGTTTCTGAGCTTCGGGTTTGGGGACCATAATCTTGAGTACGCCGTCGTTGTATTCCGCTTTCACGCTTTCCGGATCGACATCTGCCGGCAATGTAAAGGCACGCCTGTACTGTCCGTAAACCCTCTCGCGTCGGACATACTTGTCCTCTTGAACATCGTTTTCCGCAGAACGCTCTCCCTTGATCGTCAGGACTCTGTCTTTGACATCCACGCTGATTCCATCTTTGGTCACGCCTGGCAGTTCGGCCTGAACAATGATATTGTCGCCCTCTTCGTAGATATCCACGGCAGGATTCCAACTCCACCTCCCCTCTTCAGCGGCTGTCCGACGGCTTGGATAGAAGAAATCGTCGAACAGACTGTTGAAAGGTTGTCTCAGGCCGAAAATATCTCGTGACGGCTTCCATTTAATGAGTTGCATGATCTGACCTCCCTAAACTATCTAATCTAAAATTCTTTCCGGACACCTCAATTCATTTCCGCTTGACAAGACAATAAGCACAACGAATATCATGTCAAATATTTTCATTACTTTTTTTGTTTTTTTACTTTAAGTAATGGAACCGGGCCGCTACGCTCCGGTTCGACCCCTGCAACGCCCACTCCCAACGTCCATGGCTTTCATTTGCGGCCGGCGGCCGCCAGTGAAACCCGTTTGCGTTTTCCTGCGTGCATGGCACACGGCTTCATTAAAAACAACCCTCCCCTTCATACCGAATCGATCCTCTGCGGCTGTTTACTTAAGCTCGTTTGGATGATATCTGACGCCAGGTCGAAACGCTTGGACGATTGTGTCAGCAACGAATCGACAAGGATGATATCTGGATGAAACTTTTCGACAGCCACTGTCACCTGGATGACAGCTCCTATAAAAATGATCTGGAAACAGTGATCAAACGGGCGAACGCTGCCGGTTTGAAGGCGATGATGGTGGTGGGAACCGGGCTGGACAGCTCGCGCCGTGCAATAGAAATTTCACATATGTTCGATGGGTTATATGCATCCGTGGGCATCCACCCTCATGATGCTGAGCACTGCGATGAGGCAAAGCTGGCACAATTGAAACAGCTTGCCCAAGACCCGCGAGTCAAAGCGTGGGGGGAGACCGGTCTCGATTTCAATCGTATGTACTCACCCAGAGAGGATCAGGAGCGCTGGTTTATCCGTCAACTCGAGATCAGCAGCGAGATGGGATTACCGGTAATTTTCCATGAAAGAGACACGCACGGCCGTTTCTTTGAGATGTTAAACACCCACTGGGGGCGGCACCGCTCCGGGGTCGTTCACTGTTTTTCCGGCAATGACTCAGAGTTGGACGCCTACCTGGCGCTGGGCCTGTTCATCGGCGTCACCGGTATCGTCACCATAAAGAGCCGGGGTGAAGCGTTGAGACAACTGGTGCGCCTCATACCGGCCGAGCGTTTGGTCGTAGAGACCGACGCCCCCTACCTGACGCCGACACCGGAGCGCAACAAGCATCGGCGCAACGAGCCGGCATTTGTTCGGACCGTGCTGCTCAAGCTGGCCCAGGTCCGCGAGGAGGCACCGGAGCAGCTGGCACAGACGGTTTGGAACAATGCCTGCCGACTGTATGGAATAACGCAATAGCCAGCGACTGGTAATGCGTATTTCGAATATCCGGTTCTCAATGAATCTCAATTTGGATCTTAATCAGGGTTCATCCATTTATTCCCTCTCCCTTGGCGGGGATGGAGCACGAACGCTCCCTCTGTCTTGAGAGAGGGTTGGGGTGAGGGCGGACCTTGCCGCAGACCACCCCCTCACCTGGCCTCTCCCCCTGAGGGGGAGAGGGACGTTTTGGCGCTGAGCGTCTCCTCTTGAGGGGGAGAGGAACGTTTTGGCGTTGAGCGTCTCCTCTTGAGAGGGAGAGGAATGATAAGCGTGCAGCCCGGACGTAACAATTCCCTCTCCCTTGAGGGAGAGGGTTAGAGTGAGGGTGGACCTTGTAAAGGACCACTTCCTCACCGCCTGACCTGTGAAGCTGAAGCGGGAGCGGGCAGCTGCATTTCTGGATGAACGCTGATGATGCGGGTGGCTCGATCCTCCGATCAGGGTTCGGCAACGAGGCCATTCCGGTAATGCTTATGCGACAATGCGGTACGCGCCAGTTGTCCGATGGATTGGCTTGCCAATTCATCGTCAATGTAAATGACGACCTGCCCGGTGCTTGAGACGAGAGCCTCCAGATGCGGCCGCAAAACAGGTGCGCCAAGCGGTGTTCCGGCCCAGGCCGCCAGCCCCTGCAATGACGGATCGTCCGATGTCAAATAGGGAACAAGCAGATGGGCCGCCGGCTGCATCATCCCGGGCCGCTTTCGCCCCAATCTCCCCCATGCCCACAAAACCCCCTGCTGCAAGAGAGGATGTTCCAGAAAATTGCCTTCCGGATCGGCATATGAGATCAGGATGCAGCCAAATTCGCGGGCAAGCTGAGCGTGATGAACCATAACCTCGGCCATGGCCTCCGGAGAGCCCCATCCGATTCCTCCCGATTCGTCATTCAGGTTCCACATGAACCGACGCATGATAATGCGGGCGGACTCGATATGCCGATCGGCCAGGTGTGAAACCACCTCTCCCATGGCAGACACGGCCCGCCATCGGATGCGCATGTCACCGTGATAAAGCAGGCCAAAGAGCGGATTGATGATTTGCTTCGGTGGCAATCGGCCCAGTGCATCGAGAGCGGCATTGACATCTTCGAGCTGCAGCAGGCGCAGGGCCTCTTTCTTGAGTTGACGATAGGTCATGCAGGTTTAAAACGTAATAATGTCGTACCCCTGGTCACGGATTCCCGCCATCGAGGGGTGCCCGTTCATGTCATCCAACAGGGCCAGTCCCTGCTCCTTGGCGGCATCCAGCACGCCCATTTTCTGTGAGCATGCCTTGCACACGCCTGCAACCAGTCCCTGGGCTTTGGTTTTCTCCCAAAGCGCATGCAGCGGATGATCGCCGGCGGCCAGGGCGGCAACGAGCTTCGTGGCGGCCCCTTCCACGATCACCCGGCAGTCATACGCCTTGGCCTTCATGTCCAGCGCGTTGAGCAGGACGTGAATAAAGCACATGGGATCGCCGTTAAAGACAACCAGCGCGACTTTTACCATGGGATTATCTCCGTTTTATTTCAGATAATAACCTTCATCCCGCGCCCACTCCAAAAACGCCGGAGGGCGCCGGACTCCCCCGCTACAAACCAGCGGGACAAGAAGGCGCCGGGAGTGAAGCCGTATTCCGAATACTGCGATCCCCCGGCAACGCGGGTCGAAGATCCCGCCAACAGCGGGGATCCGGCGTCCTCCGGCGTTCGTCTCCGTTTTAATACTCTGACCACTCTATAGCGTCTTCCGGACAGTACTTGATCGCCTCCGCAACAGATGCTTCGGGATACGCTTCCAGGTCGGCCACCTCGATAAAGCCGAGGTCCTGATTGAGCCGGAACACCTCCGGGCAGACCTCGACACATCCCATGCAGAGCGTACATGCGGCGATATCGACAACGGGCAATCTCATTCAGGCACCTGCTCGTTGATGGCACGGCCAACGGCACGGCCCAGTTCGAAGCTCGCCTCCAAGGCGTCGTCGTCCGGAATATATTGATGGCGCACCGGCTCAACGACTTGAAAACTCATCTCTTCCAAAGCCCGGGTGATCATCTTGGGTGCTTCGCCGCTCCAGCCATATGATCCAAAGGCCGCTCCGATTTTGTTCAGCGGTTTGAGCCCCTTCATATAGGTCAGAAAATCGCTTACCGTAGGGAAAAGGGTGTTGTTCAGGGTGGGGGAGCCAACGATCACAGCCTTTGCATCCAGCACATCGGTCATAATATCGCTGCGGTGCCATTTGCGCAGATACATGGGACGAACGCTGATGCCTTCCACATAAAGGCCGTCGGCGATGGCATCAGCCATTTTTTCGGTGCTGTGCCACATCGTATCATACACCACGACGGCCTTGCGTTTGGACGTTTGTTTGCTCCATTCGACATAGGCATTGACTATTTTGCCTGGATCTTTGCGCCAGTAGACACCATGGTCCGGACATATCATGGCAAAATCCAGGCCCAGTTTGGCCACTTTGTCCATCAGTTTCAAGGTGTGCGGCGCGTAGAGCATGAGGATGTTTGCATAGTATTTCTGGGCATGGAACATGGCGGCGTCGCCCAACACATCGTCGAATTTTTCAAAACCGGCATAATGCTGTCCGAAGGCGTCACTGGAAAAGAGGATCTTGTCTTCTTTGATATAGGTAAACATGTTATCCGGCCAGTGGAGCATGCGGGTTTCAACAAACGTCAAGGTGCGGCTGCCCAGGCTTAACTCTTCACCCTCTTTGACGGCTCGGTAGTTCCAGTTTTGTGTAAAGTGTTTGGCCAGGCTTTTGGTGCCCATTTTGGAGCAAAAGAGCGGTTTGTCCTCACCGATTCGGTGCATGACACGAGCCAGTCCGCCCGAATGATCCATTTCGGCATGGTTGCTGATCATGTAATCGATTCGTTTAGGATCGATGATCTTCGAAATATTGGCCAGCAGCTGGTCGCAAAACTTGTTTTTGACCGTATCGATCAGGGCGATCTTCTCGTCCACGATCAGAAATGCGTTGTAGCTGGTTCCCAGCGGCGTCGAATATCCATGGAAGTCATCGATGTTCCAGTCATTGACGCCAACATCGTATATGTTTTTTGCTATCTCGATCGGTTCCATTCATTTCCTCACATGTCATTTTGATTCAATAAAAGCATGTTGTATGGATTTATAATTGATTATCCCCCATCCCAACCAGGAATCGGGATGCGATTCCCGGCTCGCATGAGGGATATAGGCGATAAGAAAATTCATTTGAACGGCGCTATCGTTCGTCGCGGTATGGTAGAACAGCTCCCATTCTCTATCTCCGCTATCTCTGCCAAATAAATTTTCTTAGCGTCTATAGGGTCCGGCGCCTGGGCAGACGCCGGATGCCCTTTCTGCAGCATCGATCTGCAAGGGCATCCGGAATCAAATCGCGCGGTCAACTACTCTTCTTTTTCGAAATCATCTTTGCCTGCGCCGCATACCGGACATTCCCAATCATCAGGCACATCCTCCCATTTGGTGCCGGGATCGACGCCACTGTCCGGGTCTCCTTGCTCGGGATCATACACATAACCGCAAATGGTGCACACATAACGATCCATAATGTTCCGCCTCCTTCAATGAGTTTCTATGATAAGTCATTTCCATCCATAAGGGCATATTGGACGAATATGTCGTTTACAGCCTATACAAACGAATGTGTTTCGAGATACGCCTGCACCCGCTGTTCGATTTGATCGCGGATGGATCGCATGACATCGATGGATTGTCCCGAGGGATCGGGCAAATCCCAATCGTGACGTCCGGCTCCGGGCACAATCGGGCACTGCTCCGCGCATCCCATGGTGATGATCTCATCCGGGGGCTGCTGTTCAATTGCGGCATTCAAAGCCCGGGGCACAAGATAGGCCATGTCGATTCCCTTTTCCTGCATGACTGTCACCATGGTCTCATTGATGGCGGCCGCAGGTTCGCTGCCGGCGCAGGCCACATCAAGACGGTCCGACGCATAGAGTCGTGCAAAAGCCGCCGCCATTTGGCTGCGGCAGGCATTTTCACGGCAGACAAAAAGCACCTTATGCCGACCGATCAGATCTTGTGTGACTTCCGAGACCAGCTGTTCCACATCCTCCGGCATGTTCTTTTGCGATAATATCGCGCCTCGCCGTTCTATGTTGCGGTAAGTCAGATATCCGGCGTATGTGGCCGACACGGCATCAAAAAAATATTTGACGGTTAGATGCATGCCGTCAAACAACTGTTTGCCCCGCGTGGCGCCTGCGGAGAGCAGAATCCCACGCCGGACCCCATGGCCCGGGTCCTTGAGTCTGAGCATATATTTCCTGGCCCACAGAGCCTGGCAACGGTCAATGAGCGCCTTGAGCTGAGCCGACACATTATAAAAAAAGACCGGGGAGGCTGCAACGATAATGTCGGCCTGGCGCAACAACCCGTAAATCCGGGTCTCCATGTCGTCATCGATGGGGCAGATCCCTTTTTTCTCGCAAACCGTCAACTCTTTGCAGGGCTGGATGTTCTGCCGCACCACCTGAATGGTGCGGGTCAGCGCACCGCGCCGGGCCAGCGCATCCATAAAAGCGGCCAGAAGCAAATCACAGTTGCCTTTTATACGCGGGCTTCCCTGGAGTCCGAGTGCAAACATACGGGGCCTATTTTTCTCTGATGTGACACTTGGCGCAGGTGGTCGGTCCGCTGGGGCCGCCTTGGCGCTTTAACTCTTTATGGCATTTGATGCAATGCTTTTTCATTACCTGTTGCTTGACCAGCTTGCCTTCGGCCTTGAGCCGTTCGATCGAGCCCTGCTTCATCGGAAACAAGTTATGGCAGATAGTGCAATCCCGCAACGCGTTCTGGTGACGATGGTGGGGAAACGGGACAACACCGCGTTTTCCGCCCTTTAAAGCGATCTGTTCCGGTCCGTCGTTTTGCACGGCAAACGCCGACCAGGCACCACCCAGCACGATCAAGGCAACCGACACCGCCAGAATGTCCGTTGCCATCCTTCGCCATTTCATTCGCATCCTGCAGGATGCCCATTTGATAGTCATATGTCTAGATCTTTAAATATTGGTCAATCGCTGTCACAGCGAACGGTCTTCGGCCGCCAGGCGCTGCACGATATGGTGGAACCGCCGGTTCCGCCCGGCGCAACAGCGCTTGGCAGATGGGCACGATCAGCATGTCTGCGAAGTGATGGGCTCAGGCTTCACCATCAAGTTTGCATTGCGAAAAGTCGATCTCTTTGCCGCATTGGCCGCATTTATGGGTTTTGTCAAATTCGTCCGAGAAGATCTCTTTTTGCTCACCACAATGGGAACACTTGCAGATAAAAGACTTCAAGTGTTTATGGTGCTCAAAGCCCGGGCAATGTTGTGGTGTCGTCATAAGCCCCTCCTTAGCGAAGTGAAAACCGCCCGACCCGGCTGCTGAACGTAAAAGCCTGCCGGGCTTGATTCAACCATTTGCTCACCCCCGCTGCCGGCTTATCCGATTCTCGGATCTTTACCGACGGCATCACAATCCGGAGTGTAACAGCTATTGTCCAAAAACTCACATTTTTCTTTGCAAGACGGGCATTTATCCGGCGGCGTATCGGCTTCCATCTCATAGCCGCAGTTACCGCATTTCCAGTTGGTCATGGATCCACCTCCTGTCGATGAATCACACCTCATCGGGCTCCTTCCATCGTCGCGCTCTAAAATTACCAGCAACAGGGTTCCGTTCACCGGCAAACCCAAGAGGTGTGGGGCAATCGTCCGGCTCGATTGACCTCCCGCAGCCTGACGATTGCACCTTTGTTAGGTTGGTGTCCATCCAGGAACAACCTTTTCCGGATGGACACTCGGTTATACGCACCCAAGCAGGCGACACCCCCCCGCAAGACACCGGAGCGAGCTCTATCTTCAGCCGGCTTTCCAGTGTCCATGCAGATTACAGTATTCACGGGCGGTGACGGACGCCGCCTCGACCTTGAATACCGCTTCGGGAGCATCTCCCGGATTTAGAAATCGTCGATAGGTCCTGCCGTCGGCAACGATTTCAATCCACTCGATATAATGCTTCTCTTCCATCGGATGAGCAACACTGCCCACTGCCACTTTTACGCCGCCTTCAACCTTTTCAATCACCGGCACATGCTTTTCTTTGGCGGCATCAACAGTGTTTTCTTTCAGACAGGTCATGGCCTGACCGCAGCAAACCAGTTCCCCTGCTCCCGCATGAAGTACTTCTACGATATTGCCGCACAATTCGCATTTATAGACCTCGAGTCTTTCTGTCATGATTTCCTCCTGTGTTCATTGATTATGGATTAACGTTTCGTTTTACAAGCGATACACGCTACCAGTTTTCACCCAGCAGTTCAAAATGCGCCTGTGGATGCGCACAGGCGGGGCACATGTCCGGTGCGCCAATGTCTTCGTGCAGGTAACCGCAGTTGCGGCAGCGCCAGACGACTGGCTGATCGCGCTTGAACACCCGGCCGGCCTCGATATTGGCCGCCAGATTGCGATAGCGTTTTTCATGCTGTTTTTCTGCAATGGCAACCGCCTCAAAAACCATGGCAATGGCGTCAAAGCCCTCTTCACGGGCAATGCTGGCAAAGCCGGGATACATTTCGGCATACTCGTAATGTTCGCCCGCCGCCGCGACATTCAGATTTTCAAGGGTGCTTCCGATGACACCTGCCGGAAAAGCACCGACCACTTCAATTTCGCCGCCTTCAAGGAATTTGAAAAAGCGTTTGGCATGCTCTTTTTCCTGGTTCGCCGTTTCCTCGAAAATGTCCGAGATCTGAACAAAGCCATCTTTACGAGCCCGCCCGGCAAAGTAGGTGTACCGGTTGCGAGCCTGGGACTCACCGGCAAAAGAAAGCAACAAGTTTTTCTCTGTCATGGACCCTTTGAGTGAAGCCAAAACAATCCCTCCTTTATTGTCTGATAGTTAGTGTCCATCCATAAATGGGTTGGTTCTGGATAGACACTAGTTAGCACTCTTTCGTTGAAACCCCATTTTGGTCGTTTTCCGGCCGGCCCTGCGCCGTCCACCATCCTTTGGCCTGGTGACGCCCTTTTTCTTTTTCCGCCAATTGCCGTATCTTATAGGCCGAGTCCCGCAGCACGCCGTACAGCACACCGCAGCCGGTGTCTTCGCGATCGGCGTCGCCTTGATCGGCCAGTTCGATCATCTCCTCAGCCAGATGGAGTGTTCTTTTGATATTTCGGTCACAAGGTCTCACCAGAAAGCGCCTCCCTGCAAAGAATTGAGAAAAATGGACTCACGACACAATCTCTGCCTCATCATTTCACATCGTTTCACATTATTTCAAAAGCCGTGCCAGGCTGGCATCCATCATGAAAACAGTTGCCCTCTCCCGCCATCGCCGGCTCGAGGGCAATGCCGCCGCCTCCGGAACAGCCAATGACCGTCTCGCCGGCGGTGCCTGAACGATACATCCGCCGGCCTGTTCAAGCGGCGGACAGGAAAATTGCGATACAACCCTACGCTATTATTGCCAATTATTTAATTGATGCATCTCAACTTAATTCATGAGACATAGTTGTCTCTCAAGACAAGCGGCCGGCCCTAGTCGCAGGTTTGCCGGAGTAGTGGTCAATGCTCTCGCGCTGGAGAATCGATGCACAGAATGGAACTCGAGCTCTGTCGATGGTGGTGGGATAGCCTGCGCAAACGCCTAAATACCACCTACCATAACGACACCTCGTACGCAAGGATGTGCGAAGGGAATAAACGTTCCACGGAAAGAACGGTCTTCATTGAAGCGGACTGTTTGCTTGTTTTGCTAATGCGAATCGGCCGCCAAAGCCTGTTCGGCTGCCTGTCGGACCTCGCCATTTTTGGAGCACTCGGGGCACAACCCCATAAACTCGAGTCGATGGCCCATGATGGTATAGACCGTAGACTCGTACAGCTCATCCTCCAGACGGCGTAACGGTGCTATGGGCGCATCATCGACTCGTCCGCAGTGCATGCAGCGAATATGGTAATGCTTGCACGGATTGCCATCGAATCGTTTCTGACTGCCGCTCAGTTCCAGGGTTTGAATCTCTCCGATGGCGGTCAGAATTTCCAGGTTGCGGTACACGGTTCCCAGGCTGATACGCGGCAGATGTTTTCGCACCCTTTCATACAACTGGTCCGCCGTGGGATGATTGTTGTACCGGCGCAACTCTTCAAGGATGATTCGACGTTGTTGCGTCATGCGCATTTTGGTTGATTGAACCACGACACCTTTATTCCTTATCAAATCGGCCGGTGCTAACGCTCGTCAATGGGGACAAAGCTGCAGGTTGCCGGCCCGCAATAGTCGCCAACATATTCCGATTCGGGTCGATAGAGCATCGGTTTGGGCGCGGCCTCGGCAAATTGCTCTTCAAGGACATGCGCCACCCATCCGGCCACCCGTGAGATGGCAAACAGGGGCGAGAACAGATCCACGGCAAATCCCATCGAGTAATAGAGCGATGCACTATAGAAATCGACATTCACATAAATGTCGGTTCCTTTACGCTGCTTGAAGGCCTCCTTGCCCTTGACCTCCAGAATCTTTGAAATCTCATACCATTTTGTATTTCCGACCTTTTCGCCCATCACTTTGGACATCGGCGCCAGAATATGCGCTCTTGGATCGTCGGTTTTGTAGACGGCATGCCCCAGCCCCATGATCTTTTTGCCCTCGTCGAGCACCTTGTTGACATAGGCTTCGGCCTTATCCGGGCTGCCGATATCCAGCAGCATTTGCATCACGCGCACATTGGCGCCGCCGTGCAGCTCGCCGGACAGCGATCCGATACCGGCTGCCACGGCCGCATAAATATGCGCCCGTGTCGAAGCGACCTCGCGGGCGGCGAATGTCGAAGCATTAAAGGAGTGTTCCGCATGCAACACCAGGGCGACATCGAAAAAACGCGCCACCTCGGGATCAGGCTTTTCGCCAAAAAGCATGTAAAGAAAATTGGCGGAATGATCCAATGCCGGATCCGGAGCCAAGGGCTCCCTGCCTTCGCGAATGCGCCCCCAAGCGGCCAGGACGGTTGGCAGTTTGGCAATCAGGCGAATCGCCATGCGCAGCGTCGCTTCCCTGGAGGGATCGTTGACGTCCGAATCATGGTGGGCCAGCATGGCGACACCGGCCTGTAAAATATCCATGGGCAGCGCTTTTGCAGGACGCGTCCGGAGCGCCGCGACGACCTCTTCGGGAATAGCCCGCTCATCCTTGAGCTGCTGCTTGATCCAAGCCAACTGCTCCCTGTCGGGCAGGGTTTCAAACAACAGCAAATGCACGATCTCTTCGAAACAGGCGCGGTCGGCCAGATCCGGCACAAGATAGCCCCGGTAAATCAGCTTGCCTTCATCGCCGATCACGTCACTGATTCTGGTGCTGGCAATGGTGATGCCCCGCAATCCGGTATTCTTGGTAGGCTTACATTCCTCCACAATCGCCTCCTGAAATGTCTCATTTTTTATTAGGAATAGTTATCATGTAAGCGTTGAAAATGAAACCCAAAAGTGATAAATTCGGCCCGACCATGCCAGCGAAAACCGTTTCAACCGAAACGGACAACCAGCAACGCCATACAGGTGAATATGAAAGCTGTAACGATTAAAAAGGGATATCGGTTTCGGATGGCCGGTGCTCCTTCCAACGATGTGGCATCGCTCGGCGAACCCTCTCAAATTGCCCTGTGTGCAGATAAAATCCCATTCATCAGGCTCCGTTTGAAAGTATCGCAAGGGGACACCGTGCGGATCGGTACAATCCTGATGGAGGATAAACGCCAACCGGCCATAACATTTCTCTCACCGGCAGCCGGAACAGTCCGCCGGATTCAGCTCGGCCCGCGCCGCGTGATCGAAGCCGTGGTCATCGATCGCGATTCCGATGAAACCCACGTGGAGCTGCCGTCGTTCCACCGCGGTCAGCTTGAGACCATGGCCCGCGAATCGCTGGTCGAGCATATCATGCAAGGCGGTCTGTGGTGGGTCTTCAGAGAGCTGCCCTATCGCAATCTGCCCTCGCCGGTCACCGAACCGCCGTTGATCCTGGTCTCTTTGGACGCTAAAGAACCGTTTCAGCCATCGCCTGCCGTCTACCTCGACGGGCGTATGGACCTGTTTCTCTATGGCGTAAAAGTGCTTGAAAAGCTGTCCAACGGCCATGTCGTCATTTCGACCGATTACCGAAACAAGGATGTGATCAATCGATGTCACGCGGTGATGACCCATACGGTGTCCGGGCAATACCCCAGCGACGATCCGGCGACGCTGCTGTACCATATCAAACAATCGCCGGATCAAAATCGTGCCTGGGCCATTGCCGGCCAGGACGTCATTTTGCTGGCGCAGATGTTGAGTATGGGGCGTTTTCCCACCGAACGCATCGTCGCCGTGGGGGGCAGCGAGGCGGTGGACGGCCGCCATTACCGCACCCGGATCGGCGTGCCGCTGTCGCATCTCGTCGATACGTCGCAGGCCAGCGGCCATAACCGCATTGTCGTCGGCGGAATGATGCGGGGGCATGCCGCCGGTCCGGATGATTTCATGGACCTTGCGGCAACGGCCGTGACCCTGGTTCCGAAGGGAGAGGAGGCTCGTTTTCTGGCGCTGTTCAATCCCGGCCCGACAATGCCCAGCTACTCACGCGCGTTCTTATCAAGGCTGAACCCCGGTCAGCTCGTGTTTGACTGCAATGTAAACGGCGGGCGCAGGGCCTGCATCGCATGCATGCATTGCGCGGACGTCTGTCCTGTGGACATATTGCCGCAGATGGCTTACAAGGCCATCCTGGCCGAAGAGATCGAAGAGGCACTGCAGCACGGCTTGCTCGATTGCGTCGAGTGCGGTCTATGCTCGTATGTCTGCCCCTCAAAAATCGAATTGAGCCAAACCTTTAAAACCGCCAAGGCCGCGTATGCCAAGGAAATCGGCAGGGACAGCGCGGCTTAGAATGATGCCGTCACAGCGCCAAAACAAGAGACAATGAAAATCATCCGTCATTTCTTCAATACCCAGCGAAAGCATTTTGAGCCGACAGGTCGACTGGCCAGGTTCGAACCCTTTTTCGAAGCCATGGAGCGAGTCTTTTTCGGCGTCGGCGAGGTCACTCAACAGGCACCCCACCCGCGCGACAGCCTCAGCGTCCAGCGTTACATGATGCTGGTGATCGTGGCGCTGCTGCCCTGCCTGTTTTTCGGCATGTACAATGTCGGACTGCAGGCCTTCAAAGCCGCCGGCCAGCCATTGCAATTCTGGCCCATGTTCTGGCTGGGCGCTAAAAGGGTCGTGCCCCTGGTTGTGATATCGTACCTGTTCGGCTTCGGCTGGGAAATCGTCTTTGCAGCGGTGCGCAGGCACCCCATCAGCGAAGGGGTTTTTGTAACGGCCATGCTCTTTCCGCTGACCCTGCCGCCCACCACGCCGTGGTGGCAGGCGGCAATCGGCATCTCATTCGGGGTCGTGCTGGGCAAGGAAGTCTTTGGCGGTACCGGGCGGAATTTCCTGAACCCGGCCTTGACGGGCCGCGCCTTTCTCTATTTTGCCTATCCGGTCCAGATGTCGGGCGATACCGTGTGGACAGCCATCCTGGACAAAGGCTCGGCGGCGGTGGATGCCGTTAGCGCAGCCACACCCTTGGTCGTCGCCGGTGCCGCCCAGAAACTGGAAAGCGTGACAAAAGCCCTCGACGCCGCCGGCTACGACTGGAGCACCCTTTTTCTCGGCCTCTACCCGGCCAGCATCGGTGCTTCATCCACCCTGTTGTGCCTGGTGGGGGCCGTCGCGCTGATCCTGCTGGGTGTGGCCAGCTACCGAATCATTCTGGGAGACATCCTGGGGGTGCTGGCCATGGGTTATACGCTGAATATCATTGCCAGCGAGGCATCCATGCCTTACCTTAGCCTGAATCCCTGGTATCACCTGATCATGGGCGGTACGGCCTTCGGGATCGCCTTTATGTCCACCGACCCGGTATCGGCTCCGGACACCCATGCCGCCCGCTGGATCTACGGATTCTGTATCGGCGCACTGACCGTGATGATACGCGTGTTCAACCCCGCATACCCGGAGGGCATCATGCTGGCGATTTTGTTTATGAATGTCTTCGCGCCATTGATCGACCATCTGGTGGTCCGCATCCGCATCAACCAGAGGATCCCCAATGTCTAGTCCGGTCAAATCGATTTTCTTTGCGGCTGTTCTGTGTCTGGTCTGCAGCGTGTTGCTGACGGCGGCCAGCACGGGGTTGAAGTCGTTTCAACAGCGGAATATGGCCGTGGACCGCCAGAAGAACATCCTCAAGGCCGTCGGTATCGTTCGGGACGACCAGGAGATCGACCCGGAACAAATCGAAACCCTGTTTCAACAGAAGATCAAGCAATTGTGGGTCACCCCGAAAGGCCGCATCACGCAAGCCGAAGGATCATCGGAAAACCGGATACCGCTCTACGCACAAGTCCACAACGGGAGGGTGGCCGCCTATGTCGTGCCGATCAACACACGCGGGCTGTGGGGCAAAATCCATGGCTACCTGGCCATCGAAAACGACGGGGCGACCATTCGCGGTTTCACCGTTTACCAACACTCGGAAACCCCGGGACTGGGCGGCGAGATTGAAAGCCGCTGGTTCCGAAAGAATTTTAAAAACAAAAAAATCGTGGACAGCCAGGGTAATTTCGTCTCCATCGGCATCGCCAAGGGTGCGGCCAGGGACGCCGTGCCCAGGAATCGTCAGGACAATTACGTGGACGGCATCAGCGGTGCCACCCTGACCGGCAAATTTCTCAGCTCGGGACTGAAAGAGATTCTGTCCGAATACGAACCCATGGCCATTGAATTTCGGCAAAAGAATCCTAGATATTTACGAGTGAACTAAGCGACCATGGCAAAATCAAAAACATACGCAGCCATCAGCCAGGCCCTGTGGCAATCCAACCCCATCTCCAAGCAGATCCTGGGCATCTGTTCAGCCCTGGCCGTCACGGTGCAGCTCAAAACCGCCATTGTCATGAGCCTGGCGCTCACTTTCGTGGTGGCATTCTCCAACCTGACGATTTCGCTGCTGAGGCATCAGATACCGCGCAATATCCGCATCATTGTTGAAGTCGCCGTCATCGCCACACTGGTCATTATCGCCGACGAATTTCTCAAAGCGTTCATGTACGATATCAGCAAGCAGCTCTCCGTGTTCGTGGGATTGATCATCACCAACTGCATCGTCATGGGCCGGGCGGAGACCTTCGCCATGGGCAACCCTCCCGGACAAAGCTTTGTCGACGGCATGGCCAACGGTATCGGATACGGCTCCATTTTGTGCGGCGTGGCGTTTTTTCGCGAATTGCTGGGAGCCGGCAAGCTGTTTGGCTATCCGGTGATCCCGCAAAGCGTTTACGAGGCGGGATATCAAAATATGGGGTTGATGCTGCTGGCACCGGGAGCATTCATCATGATCGGGCTGTTCGTGTGGCTGGAGCACGCAATACTGGGAGACGACTGATGGAAAACCTGATCAGCATATTTGTCAACTCGGTCTTCGTGGGCAATATTCTGCTGGCCTATTTCCTGGGCATGTGCTCCTATCTGTCTGTCTCGAAAAACCTGCAGACCTCCTTCGGCCTGGGCATGGCTGTCATCTTCGTACTGGCCATCACCACACCGGCCAACTGGCTGGTCTACAACTACCTGCTGGCGCCGGGCGCGTTGTCATGGGCCGGTCTGCCGCAAACGGATTTGCGCTACTTAAAACTGGTTTTGTTCATCGCCGTCATCGCCGGCATGGTCCAGTTGGTGGAAATGGTCATCGACCGTTATTCCCAGGCGCTGTACAATGCCTTGGGAGTATTTCTGCCGCTGATCACTGTCAATTGCGCTATCCTGGGGGCCTCGCTGTTCATGGTGGAACGCCGGTACACCTTCAGCGAAAGCGTGGTCTACGGGGTCGGTTCCGGCATCGGATGGATGCTGGCCATCGTCTCCATGGCCACCATCATGCAGAAACTGAGGTACGCCGATGTCCCCAGGGGATTGGAAGGGTTCGGAATCCGTATGATCGTCACCGACCTGATGGCCATGGCGTTTATGCTGTTTTCGGGAATTACGCTTTAACTGATAGTGTTAAGTTTTAAGTGTTAAGTGCCAAATGCCAGGACATCGATAACTCAAGTCTAACGGTAAAAAATGCCAAGACATCGATTACCCTGGTTATTAATTTTGCCCATTTTTGCCTGGCACAGCATGAGCGAAAAATCATCCTGGGCGAGAATGGGCCCCTAA
>JBNKKC010000158.1:0-9254 GCA_050291625.1 Desulfobacteraceae bacterium | reverse complement strand
TGCCAGCACGTTATTTTGCCGATTTAGGATTACCAAGTTTGCTCGGATACCAACTTAATCAACTGAACCGCCGTGGTACGTGATCCGTATGCCCGGTGGTGTGGGAGGGAGGGGCCGTGAGGTCTCTTCCTATCCCGATTAAGTGCTTTCAAAGTCAATGATGAAATCCAACGATAAGCCGGCATTTAAAATAACAATTTAAATCTTTCTCATGGCTCTGGAAATCGCCATTTTCATGCTTTTATATTAACGACACTAAGCCATTAAGGCATACAAATGAAAATGACACCGAAAATTCTGAAATTTTTTGTTAATAGATACCCTCCTTACATCGGAGCGGGAATAAAAATTGAATATATTGCCAGCGACTGGAGAGAAATTCATGTTTCATTGTCGTTGCATTGGTATAACAGAAACGCAGTTGGAACACACTTCGGCGGAAGCCTTTATTCCATGGTTGACCCTCACTTAATGCTTCTTTTAATGCAGCTGCTTGGAAAAGAGTTCATCGTTTGGGATAAATCAGCAAGCATCGAATTTGTTAAAGCAAGCAAAACCAAAGTTACTGCCAGAATCAAAATATCTGATGAAGAGCTGAGTGAAATTGTAGAAAAGACCAAAGATGGCAATAAGTATTTAGCTGATTTTGACATTGATATTATCGATAGTTCCAATGAATTAATAGCAAAAGTACAAAAGATTATCTACATTCGTAAAAAACATAACAAAAGCTGTGCTGCTTACAGGGATAGATCCCGTCCGCTTGATCTTTTTAGTTAACCGCGCTAATGAATTCAAAACATTGACAGAACCAGCGGCTTCACAAGGGCTGCGAGGAGCATGCGGCCTGTGAGCCGAGGCCTCAATCGAAAGAGAGTAAAATATGACAATTGAGTTCCCTGACAAAGACAGGAAAGACCTTCAATTTGCGAAGAATCTTTTAGAAAATCCAGGGATTGCTGCTAAAGTGACAAATCTTATTGGGACACCTATAGAAAAAGCGATCGGTTTGTTGCCTGACAACTGGAATAAAAATATAGTCGAGGTCACGCAGGCAGCTTTGCTCAAAGCGTCGGATGCGGCAATTTTTACCATGAAAAACATTCCTGGTGAACCATCTTCAAACATATGGCATAAATTGGGAGTTGCTATTAGTGGGGGTGTCGGGGGCTTTTTTGGAATCTCGGCAATAGCAGTCGAGCTGCCTGTATCCACAACGATAATGCTCCGCTCAATTGCAGATATTGCAAGGAGTGAGGGGGAGTCAATATCTGAAGTTGAAGTCAAACTTGCATGTCTTGAGGTCTTTGCTCTTGGAGGGGGAAGTGAATCTGATGATGGAACGGAAAGCGGATATTATGCCGTTCGTGCAGCTTTGGCCAAGTCTGTCGCTGATGCCGCAGAGTTCCTGGCCAGCAAAACATTAACGGACGAGGGGGCTCCCTTCCTGGTTCGATTCATCGCTAAAGTTGCTGAGAGATTCAGTATACAAATAACTGAAAAAGCCGCTGCTCAGGCTGTGCCTGCAATTGGTGCCGCAGGCGGCGCCATCATTAATACTGTTTTTATGGATCATTTCCAAGACATGGCCAAAGGTCACTTTGTCGTTCGCCGCTTGGAACGCAAGCATGGCAAGGATATTGTACAAAAAATTTATCGAGAGTTGCCCAAGGTTGGCTAAGCACGATGTGCAGCGGATCACGAGGCCATGCGCCCTCTGACACCTGGCGTTATGTAGACTGCTATATAAAAGGAACTCGTAATAAACAGGCATGCCATCGCGATCTCTTTCTCTATGCAGGCCCTATTGATAAAGGGGGAAGGTCCGCCCTTGACGCAATTTGAAAAAATATTGATCGGCGTTGGTTTGTTGAGATACTATTATTACCAAAACTTCCATATTTATATTGTCGAGCGTCGCATAAAAAGTCGTAAATGAGTCAAGAGCAGACTTGGCCCCTAATGCTGCATCAAACGCGCCGGTAATTTCTGCGTTGACCGGGAAGGATCAGCATGAAGATCCTGATTTTGACGATTGGTACACGAGGTGATGTTCAACCCTATGTCGCATTGGGCCGAGCACTGAAGGCGGCCGGCCATGAAATCACCATTTGCACCTGTGCGCACTTCGAGCCCTTCATACGGGAATACGGTCTCGGTTATGCCTACGTTAACAACGATTTCATTGATTTCATGCACACGCCGGAGGGGAAGATCATTCTCGGGAATGCGGGGAGCCTCTGGAAGACCCTGACAACTCTGGCGCCCATGATCTCGAAGCTTGGCTATCTCCAGGAGCGGCAGATGGCAGACGTCTGGGCGGCGAGCAAAGAGTCAGCTCCAGACCTGATTCTGTACCACCCCAAGGCTCTTGGAGCTCCGGACTTCGCCGAGAAACTCGGGGTGCCGTGCATGCTGGCCTTTTGGCTCCCCATGTATGTGCCGACAACCAGATTCCCGGCGATGGGATTCCCTGAGCTTCCCTTAGGACCTGTATACTGTTGGATGACCTATCGGCTCATTAGAAGGATATTGTTGATGATGAGCAAGAGAGTCAGGAAGTGGCGCACGCAGAACGGGCTGGACCCACGCAGCCCCGGATTCAGGATGCGGCTTCCGGATGGCCGCCCGATCCCGGCGTTACATGCATTCAGCCGGCACATAATCCCTCGTCCGGAAGATTGGCCCGAGACGGCAATTGTGACGGGGTTCTGGTTTCTCAACCAGGATGAGGACTGGAATCCACCACGATCCTTGATCGAATTCCTGTCAAGGGGCGAACCACCGGTGTACTTCGGGTTTGGAAGCATCTTCGGACGTGATCCGAAGCGGGTCACGCAGATCATATTGGAAGCAGTCCGGCGCACCGGAGTGCGGGCGATACTTGCCCGGGGTTGGGGCGGTCTTGAACCCAGTGATTCAGCACAATCAGAATCAGTCATGTTTATCGAAGCCGCACCACATAATTGGCTCTTGCCGCAGGTTAATGCCGTCGTGCATCATGGTGGATGCGGCACGACCGCCGCCGGACTATTGGCAGGGAAACCGAGTATTATATGTCCGTTTTTTGGAGACCAACCCTTCTGGGGACGACACGTCGAGCGCCTCAGAGCTGGGCCGTCTCCCATACCACAGAAGAGGCTGACCGTTGAGTCTCTCTGCTACGCTATTGACACAGTCATGAATGACTCGACGATGCGTGAAAACGCTGCGGTACTTGGCCGACGTCTCCGCAGGGAAAACGGCATATCGAATGCGGTGGCATTCATCACTCAATGGATGAATGACAAGTGATTCCTGAACTCTACTGAACATTAGACAGCACTTTTTATGAAACAGAAATTTAAAAGGCAATTTGCCCAAACAGTTTTTTCTCGATTCCATATGATGCTGATCCTTTTGGGGACAATCTTTTCAGGCGTCATTTTTTCAAAAATTCTAATGGCCTTGGGACTCGACCATATAATCGCTCGTTATGTTATCGTATTAATATTCGCATATGGTTGTTTTTTTATATTGATGAAATTATGGCTGCACTATTTGACAGAGCCCTATAGAAAATCAAAGATTGGCGAAAATTTAGTGGATGCAGCGGATGCTATTACACGTATTCTTGATTTTTCACCAACCAGCAGCGCTCCAAAGATATCGGGTCATGGCGGTGAATTTGGCGGTGGGGGAGCCTCAGGAGAATGGGTAGAGGCCGGTGGTATTGCCGAAACAGCATCGACAGTCGGCGAAACGGCTACGGAAGCTGCCGGTGAGGCGGTATCAGGGCTTGCGGATGAAGGCGGCATTATCCTTATTCCACTAATACTTTTTCTTATCGTTCTTCTTGGAGGAGGTATATATCTTATTTATGAAGCACCAGTGATTTTTTCTGAAGCAGCATTTGAACTTATTTTGGCAACAACCCTCATAAAAAGAGCAAGATCAATTGATAATCCCAACTGGATGGGCAGTGTTTTCCGAGCGACATGGCCGGCGTTTGCTTTGACCCTGGTAATTACAGTTGCAGCGGGATGGGTATTGATGACCTATTGCCCGCAAGCGATTAAAATGACAGATGCTTTTCGGTATTGCATCTAGATTTTTAGTCCAACCCGCGACGGTCGGAACGGTGAAACCCATGCCGCCCGACAGCTCGTCGTTAGAGTGACATATCCATCTTAACCCTAAAATCGAAAAGCAAAGGTGAGCGAATGGATCTTTCCACATGGTTGCTATTTTTAAGCATCTCCCTTGTAGCCATCATAAGTCCGGGCCCGGCGGTTCTTTTATCAGTGACAAATAGTCTCACCCATGGATTCGCAAAATCCATTTTTTCATCACTTGGGAACATTGCAGGTATTTTTGTTGTTTCGGCGACGGCCGCTTTTGGCTTGGGTGCCGTGCTTCAGGCCTCGATCGTATTGTTTGCAGCCTTAAAAATATTTGGTGCGATGTATCTGATCTATTTGGGTATTCGCCAATGGAAATCGAAGCATCATATGTTTGAAAAATCGCTTGACGCATCGACGCGCAACCAGGGAAAATGCAAAACGTTTGTTCAAGGTTTATTCGTTGCAATGTCCAATCCCAAAGCCATTCTGTTTTTTACGGCGCTCTTTCCGCAATTCATAGATTTATCGAAGCCCCTTATGGTTCAATTTATGATTTTAACGACGACTTTCATGTTGTTTTCTTTCATTGTTTTAGTGGGTTATGCGATATGCGCTCATTCTGTGAGAGGTTGGTTTGCAAAAGGAAACAGAGCCATCTGGCTAAACCGCATTTCAGGAACAATTTTTATAGCCTTTGGATTAGGAATACTTCGATTGAGAAGCAAAAGTGTCTAATAGTTTTGTATGATCCGGACGTGCGATAACCATAGAGATCAGGTGCTATCTTAACTTCTTCGATGGAGGCAAACTTGGCTCAGCAAGAGAAATCAACCTTCGTGAGTGCACTGGCCTGGATCTTTATTGCATTGGCTGGTTTTGCGACAATGATCTCAATCCTTCAGAACATAATGATTTCGGTTATGTTTCCTATTGGTGACATGAACAAGGCACTTGAGAGTTCTCAAGGACAAGAACAAATACCTTTCTTTTTCAGATTCATGTTCTCAAATATCCGATTTTTATTTTTAAGTTTCCTGGCTGTTTCCGGGACAACATTTGTATCGGCTATTGGACTTTTGAAACGTAAAAATTGGGGGCGCATTATCTTTATGGTAATAATGGGCCTGGGTATTTGCTGGAATGTTTTATCGCTTGTTTTGCAGAGTTTTATGTTTTCATCCTTCCCCGATTTTCCACATGGCGAAATGAATTCTCAGTTCAACACAATGATGAATGTAATGAAGATATTTACATTTGTTTTTGCTGTCGGCATGTCATATTTGTTTGGTTGGATAATTTATAAATTGTCTTCATTTAAGATCAAAAATGAATTTATCGCACCTTTGAATGCTGACCTCGATAACGTCATTATCGATAATCAATTTTCCAATAATAAGCGAAGGAATTTTCTATTGGTTTGCTCGATGGTATTTACAATTGCCATTGGTGTATTTCATTTTGGCTACGGGGGAATGAAATATGGAATAAATGTTCCGGACATTCAAGAAGTTGCGGTATCAGGTGATGAAATTAAACTGTCGCAAATGTTAAAAGAGAGCCCTCATTTAGCAAATACCGTTCGACGAAAAGATAAAAGGAGATAAAAAGATGAATCAACCATCATTAATACTTTTGGTTAAGTTCAAGTCCCCACTTAACCTGGACGAGGTCACAAAAGTTGTCGACAGCAGGATCGATGAATTCAGGGCACTAAAGGGTTTGCAGCAGAAATATTATTTGCAGGAACCCGGCACTCAGGAATATGCAGGTTTGTATCTTTGGGAGTCAAAGGAAGACTTTTTCGCCTATCGTGATTCTGAACTCCGTGCAACGATTGCAAAGGCGTACCAAACAGAGGGTGAGCCGCGGATAGAGGTGTTTAATGTGATAAAGCCCCTGAGAGACTAGCCATGTTGTCAATTAGATGAAAAGGTTATAACTCAGCTTAATCACGTTTCATTCTGACGGCAATGTATGTATAAGGCTTTGGCGACTGTCGTTTCTGCAACGAATTGGATCTGGAACCCATTGCGTTCTTGACCCGTACCGTTTGATTTCATATATAAACCCATTTTGGAAATGTTTAGCCGAATCGTCCTGACACCTGGTTCGAATGGGCTGCTGCAACGCAATAGGAGAAAAAGATGAGCAAATCGTACAAGATCGCTGTGATACCCGGTGACGGCACCGGTCCGGAAGTTGTCGATGAAGGCCGCAAGGCACTGAATGTCGCTGCGCAGAAATTCGGGTTCAGTCTCGATATGACCGATTTTGATTACGGCGGCGACCGCTATTTGCGCACCGGCGAGGTGCTGCCCGAGTCAGCCGCAGACGAACTCAGGCAATTTGACGCGATTTATCTGGGAGCCATCGGCCATCCGGATGTCAAGCCCGGAATTCTGGAAAAAGGGATCCTGCTGCGCTTGCGCTTTGAGCTTGATCAATACATCAACCTGCGCCCGGTGAGGCTCTATCCGGGCGTGGAGACACCGCTGAAGGACAAGGGGCCCGAGCAGATCGATTATGCCGTCATTCGTGAAAATTCCGGGGGGATCTACACGGGCACCGGCGGCATTTCAATGAAAGGCACGGATCACGAAGTCGCCGTCCAGAGCATGGTGTACAACCGCTTTCAGGTCGAGCGCTGCCTGCGCTATGCATTTGAATATACACGTAAATTTGGGAAAAAAGCCCGCGGCAAGGGCGATGCCAACACCCTTGGGCTGGTCGGAAAGACCAACGTACTGACCTATGTGTTCGATCTGTGGGAGCGGGTGTTTCATGAGATCGGCGAAAAGGATTATCCCGATGTCAAGCGCGAATATTACCATGTCGACGCCACCTGCATGTGGATGGTCAAAAGCCCGGAATGGTTCGATGTGCTGGTAACCAGCAACATGTTCGGCGACATCATCACCGACCTGGGCGCAGAGACCCAGGGCGGGATGGGCATCGCGGCCGGCGGCAATATCAATCCCCAGGGCGTAAGCATGTTCGAGCCCATCGGCGGTTCGGCGCCAAAATATACCGGCAAGAACATCATCAATCCCCTGGCTGCCATTTGCAGCGGCGCCATGATGCTGGAGACGCTGGGCGAAGTGGAGGCCGCGGCCGCCGTTGAAAATGCCGTCAAGGATATTACCGCCAACAAAATCAAGAGCTTGTCGGCCGGCAAGATGGGTTACAGCACCAGCGAGGTGGGCGACATGGTCGCCGAAAGAGTGTAAGCCCTCTGTTGCGACATTAGGGCAAGTTCCGGATAAACATCCGCGATTATGGGTTCGCTTATAACAATCTGAATCCATTTTTGCACGAGCCCCTGGTATCCGAATTGGGATCAAACCCCTTCATAACGATGGCAGGCATCACTGTCAGGGTGGGTGGCGTCTGGCTGTTCGATGATCTGAACTGGCGGATCAACTCAGGCGAGCATTGGGTGATCTGGGGACCGAACGGTTCCGGTAAAACCACTTTGGCCGGCGTGTTGATGGACCAGGTGGCGGTCGTGAAGGGAGGGGTCAGACGGCATTACCGTGACGATGCCGCTTTATTTCCAAGCCGGCCTGCCATGGCGCTGGTTTCACCCCATCAGTATCACTCCTTTTATGACCGGGAGCAGATGCTGGATGATATGCGCCATTTTGCCGGGAGGGTGTCGGATCACACTCCTGCCGCATCGCTGCTGGACGACGAATCGAAAAGCGGCGATTTGGCTTCGCACGACGCACGCCGCTCCGAGATCATCGCGAGCCTTGAACTGGGGCCGCTGCTTGACAAACCGCTCAGTGCATTGTCCACCGGTGAATTTCGCAGAATGCTGATCGCCAGGGCGATGATTTCCCACCCCCGCATGCTGATTCTGGACGAGCCCTTCAACAATCTGGATGCGCTATCCAAGCAAATACTGGACAAGATTCTCCGCCGGTTGGGATCCGCGGACACCCAGCTGGTGTTGATTACACATCGCACCGCCGAGATCGGGGATCTGTTTTCACATGTCCTGCAGCTTGATAAGGGGCGTGTTGTCTGGCAGGGAGACCGGGAAGCGTTTCTTCGAAGGATGCGACACTCGGAATCGATCCCCCGGACGGCCCTGCCACCCGATAGCGACAGGGATTCTCTATCTGCAGCGGGAGAGGCGATCATCCGTATGCGCAAGGTCAGTGTGGAGTTCGACGGTCACCGGGTTCTGCACGATATCGACTGGACCATGCGCAGCGGTGAAAACTGGGCTCTGATCGGCCCCAACGGCGCAGGCAAGACCACCTTGCTGCGGCTGATAACGGGAGACAACCTGCAGGCCTATGCCAACCATCTGGAGTTGTTCGGCCGACGCAAAGGTTCGGGGGAATCGGTCTGGGATATCAAAGCCCATATCGGATGGGTGGCGGATGACCTGCAGGCCCGGTATCAGCGCAACCTGACAGGCTATGACGTCATCTGTTCGGGCTTTTTCGACAGCATCGGGCTTTACCGTTTCTGTTCATCGAGCCAAAAACGGGCGGCCCGCCAATGGATCGATACCCTCGAACTGGATGATTTGGCGGATGAGCCGTTCCACCGCATGTCGTTTGGGCAGCAGCGCCTGGTGCTGATCGCCAGGGCAATGGTCAAGTCGCCCGAACTGATGATCCTGGATGAACCATGCAGCGGACTGGATGCGGCCCACCGCCTGCGTGTGCTGCAGCTTGTGGATCACATTGGACGGCGTCCCGATACGGGTTTGCTGTTTGTCAGTCACCATCCGGAAGAGATTCCGGCATGCGTATCGCGCCGACTCTATCTGGATGCGGGCAGGGTCGTAACATCTGATTAGAAGTGGTTTCAAAACCACTTATCGTGTCGTATCCCTGAAGTTGGGTTAAAAATAGGTGTTCAATTCGAAAGCCTTATTCCTTCAAGTCATTCCGGCGCAACAGACTGTGTCATAATTGAGAAAACGCACGTTTTTGCTCTGTCATGCCGGACTCGATCCGGCATGCAGAAATGTAAGTAATTGGAATATCTGGATTCCGGCTTTCGCCGGAATGACGTCAACTCCAAATGTCGTCGTTTGGGTCAATTACGACACAGTCTCGCAAGCCGGAATCCAGAGGGTTTTAAGCTGTACTCCGGCTTACGCCGGAGTGACATTTATTTTGGACTTATTTG
>JBNKKC010000157.1:0-25964 GCA_050291625.1 Desulfobacteraceae bacterium | reverse complement strand
CGCAAGGCCTTCACCAAGTCTGCGGCCAGGGCGATCTCTGTGGCGGTCGTAATGTCGGTCCCGCACACCACAACCACCCGCCTGCTCTGATGTAATCTTTCGGCGATTCGCTGCATCCGGATGGCGGTCTCCGTCCGGTCCGCCGGATCAGCCGGCGACTGTTCCGTAAAGGTCGACGCCTTGCGATCCGCGGCGCAGATTCCGATCAGCCTTTCGAGACATGGGATTAGATCGACGGGCGCCGCAGCGATATGATCGAATTCGAAGGGAAGCTCCACGGGACGCGGATCGATCACAACGACCTGCCCGCCCTGCCGCCATGCCTGCCTCAAGGAAAGGCTCAGCATGGGCGCCTCGTTGACCGGATCGGCCCCGACGACCAGCACGGTTTCGGCAGCCGACACCGCAGCCATGGCCACCGCAAGTTCCGATTCCAGGCAATGCGCCGCAGTTGCCAGATTTTGGGCCTTGCGGGGCTCGTTTTCGAAAACCGGCCCCAGCCATCGACGATCGTCGCACAGTTGATGCATGACTGCGAGCGTCTCCAGGTTGCTGCCCACCGATCCGATGACCGCCGCCGCATCGACGCCATGCCGATCCAGTGAATCGTTCAACGCCTGCCGCGCCGCGACAAGGGCCTCGCTCAGCGGTTGCTCACGACCGCCGACCAGAGCCTGCCTCGGCCGATCTTCGGCATTGGCATAGGCATAACCGAAGCGCCCCCTGTCACAGAGAAAATAGCCATTGACCTGTGGATTGTACGCAGCTTCATGCCGAACGACTTGGCGGTAGCGGGCCGATGCCACCAGGTTGCAGCCCAGGGAACAATGCAGACAAAGCGAGGACGCGCGCTGAAAATCCCAGCGACGCCCGAAGAAGCGGGAAGGCTTATCCGTAAAGACACCGGTGGGGCAAAGATCGATCAGATTGCCTGCAAACGGACTTTCCAGGGTGCCTGGCTGACTGCGGCCGAAATAGACCCGCGAGCCGATTCCCATCACCCCCAGATCTTTAAAGCCGGAAAATTCCTTGTAGTAGCGTGCACAGCGATAGCACTGGATGCAGCGGTTCATCTCGTGGCGGATAAACGGTCCCAGATCCTGATCGACATGGGTACGCTTTTCACCCTTATAGCGCCGCAGGCCGTGGCCGCCCGAAACCGTCATGTCCTGCAGCAGGCAGTGTCCGCCTTCATCACAGACCGGACAGTCGTGGGGATGGTTGAGCATCAGCCATTCGATCACATGGCGTCGAAAATCCACCGCCTCGGCATCGGTGGTGGAGACCACCATGCCGTCCTGGGCGTTGACCATGCAGCTCATCTGCACACCCTGAACCGGTCCGTCGGTAAAGGCCACGGCACACATCCGGCACGCGCCCACCGATCCAAGGGCCGGATGATAGCAAAACCGCGGGATCATGATCCCCAACCGCTCGGCCGCCTCGATGACTTTCGTCCCGGCCTTTACTTCAATTTCGCGGTTATCAATAATTATCTTTAGCATAAAACCAACTTCGAAAGAAAAAGCAGACTCGGCGGTGGGAAGACAACGATAACCGCCACAGTGTAAAGATTTAAGCGTTAAGCTAATGACACTTAAATGAAGCTGCGTGTGGCGCTAACCACCCGCTGGAGGCACCGGCTCATGAAAACCGAAAGTCGAGTCAAAACGTTAAGCCGGACCACTTAACTCCCTTCCGAAGAGTTTAAGGGACAATACCCTTTTTCAATATGTTCCATTACTTCCTGCTCAAAGCACTTGAGCAGGCTCTCAATCGGCCCCACCCCCCCCGGGGCGAACGCACAATAGGATTTCCACAGGTGACGGCACATGGTTTTTATCATGGGAACAAACCGGGGTTGTCCGCGACCGTCCTCAATCCGTTGAAGCAAGTCAAGCAGGTAGGGAAATCCCTCCCGGCAGGGGGTGCACCAGCCGCAGGACTCCCGTGCGAAAAACCGCGTAAGGTTGACGGTGGCGGCCACCATGCAGGTCTGGTGGTCGAACACCATGACCGCACCGGTACCCAGTCGATTGCCGGCCGTTTTCAGAGACTCGAAATCCATCGCGATGTCGAAGTGCTCCCGGGTGAGAAAGCCGGTGGAGGCCCCTCCGGGAAGGCAGGCCTTGAAGCGGGCGCCGTCTTTCATCCCGCCGCAGACGTGTTCGATGATTTCGGACAGACGGATGCCAAGCGGCAGTTCGTAGCAACCGGGCCGGTTGACCCTGCCGGACACGCAAAACAACTTGGTTCCGGCCCCTTCCGGCGTCAGGGCCAGATCCTTGAACCACTGGGCGCCGTGCTGAACGATATGGGGCATGCAGGCCAGTGTTTCCACATTCTGCAGCAGGGTGGGTTTACCCCACAGGCCTTTGTCCGTCGCATAGGGCGGAGGCTGCTGTGGATTGGGACGCCTCCCCTGCAAGGCGTTGACCTGGGCCGTCACCTCACCGCAGATATACCTGCCCCCGCTGCGGTGCACCACGATATGAAACGAAAAATCCCCGCCCAGAATACCGCGGCCAAGCAAGCCGGCCTGCTCCGCGATGGTGATTTCCCGCTCCAGAATTCTGGCGGCACTCTCGTACTCAGGACGGATAAAAATGATACCTTGATCGGCCTGGACGGCATAGGCCGCAATGATCATGCCCTCGATGAGCATGTGCGGATCGGCGTGAAGCAACACACGGTCCTTGAATGTCCCCGGTTCCATCTCGTCGGCGTTGCACACCACATACCGTGGATGCGGCGCATCTTCAGCCACGGTCATGGCTTTTCGACCGGCGGGGAAGCCGGCGCCGCCTCGTCCCAGCAAGATGGCGTCCAACAGCAGATCCTGGACCTGCTTGGGCGATTGCTGCTGAATTTTCTGCAACGCGGTATAACCTCCGGATTGCCGGTACTCCTCGAAGGTGGTAATACGGTCCGGCTTGCGGTTTTTCAGCAGAACGTTGGGATAGTCCGTCATCACAGGGCTCATTTTCTGAAAGATTCGATCAGCTGATCGAGTGTGGCAATGGTCAACGGGCCAAAGACCTTGCGGTCCACCAGGATGGCCGGCGCCCGGTCGCAGTAGCCGATGCAGCACACCGGCAGGAGTGTAAACAGGCCGTCAGCGGTGGTCTCCCCCACTTTGATATCCAATTTGTCGCACAAAAAATCGGCCAGGTTCTCTTCGCCTTCCATCCAGCAGATCAGGCTGTCGCAGATATGAATCACGTGCCGTCCCACCGGCTGCCGGTAAATAAACGTATAGAACGTTGCCAGCTCGTCGATTTCCAGGGTCGACATCTGCAGCAGTTCCGCGGCCGTCTCCACTGCCGCGTCGCTCAGATACCCGTAATGATCCTGCAGCGCCATCATCACATCGACGGCCAGCTCCCGCGGATGGTCCACGGCGTCCACCCGCGCCTGCAATGTCGTTTTCAGTCCAGTCGTTGCGTCCGTAGCCACCGGGCCGTTTCCTTTGCTGCCATGCATTCAGCGGTCGATGTCCGGCAGGATATAATCCACCGAACCGATAATCGTGATCAGATCCGACAACGACCATCCCCTGGCCATCAGGGGCATGGCCTGCACATTGGCAAAGCCGGGAGCCCGGATGCGCATGCGATAGGCATAGCCCAGCCCGTCGCTGACCACGTAATAGCCTTGTTCACCCCTGGGAATTTCGCACGATGCATATGCTTCGCCTTTCGGTATCCTGGGGCCGCGCGTGACGTTGATAAAATGGTGAATCAGGCTTTCGATATCGGTCAGCATGTCCCTGCGCGACGGCACGACATAGCGATAGTCGTCCGTCATCACTCGTCCGCGCGGCATCTGATCGGCCACCTGGCGGATAAGATGCAGGCTCTGGCGCATCTCCTCCACCCGCACCTGGTAGCGGGCGTAGCAGTCCCCACCATCGGCCGTCGGGATGTCGAAAGCAAACTGGTCGTACCCGCTGTAGGGAAACGCTTTACGCAGATCCCACGCCAGGCCGCAGGCTCTCAGATTCGGTCCGGTAACCCCCCACTCCACGGCATCGTTCCGGGAGATGGCCCCCACGCCACGGGTGCGGGCGCGAAAGATCGGGTTGCGGGCCACCAGCGACTCGTACTCCTTCAGCCGCTCGGGAAAGACGCGAACCAGCGCATCGACCTTCTCCTTCCAGCCATCGGGCAGGTCGGCGGCCACACCGCCGATGCGGAACCAGGAGGGATGGAGCCTTCCACCGGTGATCAGTTCCACGATATCGAGAATCATCTCCCGCTCGCGAAATGTATAGAAAGTGGGCGTCATGGCGCCCACGTCATGGGCATAGGTACCGAACCAGACCAGGTGGTTGGACAGACGGAACAGCTCGCTGAGCAGGATGCGGATGCACTGGGCCCTGAAAGGCACTTCGATGCCGGCCAGGCGCTCCACCGCCAGGACATAGGGCAGGTTGTTGGCAGCCCCGGCCAGATAGTCCACGCGATCGGTGTAAGGTATGAACTGATGCCAGGTCTGGCGCTCGCCGATCTTTTCCGCGGCCCGGTGGTGGTAGCCGATCTCCATTTCCAGGTCGGCGATCTCTTCCCCCTTCAGGGCGATGATATAGCGAATCAGACCGTGGGTGCTCACGTGGTGGGGGCCTACGTTGAGCAGCATGTCTTCGTCCAGTGACCGTCCGGACAGAAAAAAGCCGGCATCCGCCGGCTGCAGCCGCTCGGCATCGTCCCGGGTATAAGGCTCCATTTCGGTGGCCCGGCCGGGATGCTGCTTGCGCAAGGGGTGGCCCTGCCAATAATCGGGCATCAGAATCCGCCTCAGATCGGGATGCCCGTCGAACCGGATACCGAACATGTCGTAGACTTCCCGCTCATACCAGTTGGCCGAAGGCCAGAGATTGACGGCGCTGCCCAGGCGCGGCGACTCGCCGTACAGGGGCACCTTCAGGCGTATGCGCATGGGCGGATCAAACGCCAGCAGATGATATACCACGGTAAAACTATTGGCCGGTTTGGGATCTCTGCGTGCCGATTCGTCGATGGCGGTCACATCCTCGAGTCTGCGAAATCGGGGCTCGGCCTTATGCTTTAGAAAATCCAGCACCGGGCCGACGGCATCGGCAGTTACGGTATAGGTCGCCATGTCGCTTGAATCGCCGGCAAGCTCGATCGACTCGCCGAACCGTTCGCTCATCAATGAGGCCAGACGCCTGTCCGTGCCGGACAACGGCCGATTGGACGCAGGCGGGGTCCACATCAGATCGCTGCGGCTCTCTTTGAAGTCAGGGGGAATCGCCGAGGTTCCCCGGATGGCCGTGCCGGTCATCCCGGGTCCGCGCGGATCGCGGCTTTTGGTCTCGCCATCGCGCAGCAGCTCCCGCTGGGTGCCCTGGCTGCCGCCTTTTAGTTGGAAAATGGCTCGTGTCGGCCGCTCCCGGCCGATCTTTTCCTGCAGTTTGACCAGGCCGGCCAGCACCGCCTCGGGTCGGGGCGGGCATCCGGGAATATAGACGTCTACCGGCAGGATCTGGTTGACACCCTGCACAACGCTGTACGCATCGTACATGCCGCCGGTGTTGGAGCAGGAACCCATGGAGATGACCCATTTGGGCTCGGCCATCTGCTCATAGAGACGCAGCACCACCGGCGCGATCTTTTTAAACACGGTGCCGGAAATAATCAACAAGTCTGACTGGCGTGGCGAGGGCCGCAATACCTCGGCCCCGAAGCGGGCAATATCATAGCGGCCCGTAAATACGGCGGCCTCTTCCACAAAACAGCAGGAGAGGCCGAAAAACATCGGCCACAGGCTGTGCCTGCGCGCCCAGTTGATGACCGAATCGGCGGCCTTGACCAGGCCGCCTATTTCTTGTTTGCGAGGTTGGGGCCCCACTCAAGGCCTCCTTTTGCCCAGATATAGATCAGCCCGGCTATCAGAACCAAAATAAAAAACCCGATCTGCAGCCATCCGGCCCAGCCCAGTTGACGGCCGGCAATAGCCCACGAGAAGATGTAAGCGCCCTCCAGATCAAATATCAGAAAGAAAATCGCCACCATGAAAAAGGGAACCGGGTATCGCAATCGGGCCGGCCCGGTGGGAATGATACCGCTTTCATAGACGCGCGCCTTCTCGCGTCCCGGTTTGCGCTGCCCCATCCAGCGCGTCAATATCAACAGGACGGAGGTTAGCGCAAACACCAGCAGAATGTAGACTGTCAAACTGAATATTCCGGGATGCCACGGCGAGAAGATCCCGGTGTCCGTCATCGGCTGCATGGCTAGTCCCAATCGGATAAACGGGTTGACTGATCGGCAATGAAACGGTCGCAACGTCCAGAGAGGGGGCGGGGTATTGCCGTTGGTTTGAATATTAGGTCTGTGCCTTGCGAATTGTCAAACACCAATTGCGGTTGGGTCCGTGCCCCCCTGTGGCGGAGCCTTTTAATCCGTTTGCCATCTTTTTTATGCAGCGTCAGGGTTTTTTTATGCAGCGTCAGGGTTTGCGATTTTTACGGTCCCATCCCCAATCCTCATAATACTCCCAACTGGCAATGGCGTTCAGCTCCTTGATCTGTTTGTCCTGCTCCAGCAGGCTGGCGCGCATGACATCGCCGATGGAAAGCATGCCGAGCTGCCGGTCGCCTTTTTCGATCAGGATATGACGGATGAACAGGCCCAGAAACTTTTCGTAAAGCTTGATCAGGGGCGTATCGTGCGCTGCACAGTGCAAGGGCGTGCTCATATAGTCGCCCACACGGACCAGTTTTGGATTGAAATCGGGGTTGGCCGTGTTGCGCAGCAGGTCGCGTTCGGAAAAGATACCGATCATGCGTCCCCCTTTTTTGATCAACACCGCTCCAATGGCGTGGTCCACCATCACCCGCACGGCATCGTATACGGATTGATCCTCTTTCACCCAGACCATGCCCCGCTTTTTTTCATTGAGTATGTCTTCAGCGGTTCTCATGAGGGTATCCTCCTTTTAGGTCGTGTCGATCGCCCGGTAACCATAGCCCGGTTTTGCTTATTTGAAGGAAGATTTTAAAAGCCGTCAATGAACAATGCTAATACTGGCTCGTCCCGATGACAAGGCCTCGTGATGTATGATCGCCGCAGGCCGTCATCGAACGGACAAAGCAGCTACGCAGCATCATACGGATCGATATGCAGAGTCTCTGGCCGTTGCATCAAACGATTGATTGGTTCGCCTGACTCATCTTTCACATATAATTAAGGACTGGCTGATTGCAACGAAAGTTTTTGGCGATGCTACCGATAAAAAACCAAGTGTGTTATGATTCGGCCTCTGGCAAAGACACGGCGACGATTCCAGACGGCAAAGCGTACGAAATCGGGAGCAGGGGCGAAGGAAAGAGCATGAGGCGAGAAGAACTATTCAATCGGGACGGCGTTTATTCCGCGATCGTTACTCACAATTTATTGATGCACCGTGAAGCTACCGAGATGGGTGCCGGAATTCTGAAGGCGCTTTTCGGAGGACGACCGAAAAAAAAGCCGCTAATGGTTTTGGATCTCGCCTGTGGCGGTTTACCCATCTCCATCGCGGATATGCTGGATCGCATCGGCGGTGCTCGATATATGTACACCGGTATCGACATCAATCCCGATCAGGTGGCACTGGCCAACACATTTTTTCAATTTTCCGACAATGTCCTCCAGGCCGACCTTCTGGAAGCCAATGCCTGGGACTTGACGGCACTTGACCTTCAATCGCCGTATGACATCATTTTCACCGGTTTGAACCTGCACCACGGAACCCCGGAGGAAATCGACTTTTTAATGGAACAAGTCTTTGATCTGTTGGATGATTCCGGAATCTTCCTGAATCACGACTGGTTCCGTCCGGATATGGAAACCTACGTAAGACGACCGTCATGCAATCCTCTAGATGATAACGAAAGCTATCGCTTGGTTCCCCAAGCAAAGCTGGAGGCCGGAACGCGACCCTACAACAAAGCGTCTCGGGATTTCGATTCGATAAATCCTGAATGGCGATTGACATTCATCAATGGATTAGCCGATTCGTATCGGCATCAAATGAATGATGATCAAGGGGCGGACACCCTGAAGTCCCACATGATGGAAAGGGATTTCCCGGTCTCCAGGCAAGACCTCGCCGACATCTTTGACGCACAGGGATTCCACTATAAAATATTCAATTACGACAATTCCGGCCTGATAATCCGGCCTTTCATGGCAATGCCCGTTGCCAGTAAAGATAATACTGTTTTACTGAAAGCGATTCGGGCATCGAAGTAAAGACGTCCATCCGCGGCTCTGAAGCGCTGATTTGGATTGCGCGACCGTTCAAATCTCATTTGCTTGGATGGTCTCAACGACCGTTGCCGCTCCCAGCCGATCCACGGGGTGATACGCTCCGCCCATCGATCGGGCGATGTGGCGCATATTGTGGTTCGTCTCCCAGCGCGGCAGGGTGTCGATCAGAATCGAATGGATACGATCCCGGCCGATCCTGCCGGCGATCAGGTGCAACTCTTTCATGACATCGATCCGCTTCCGGCCGGATTGATAAGGCACATTGGCCTCTCCGTCCGACAGGATCACCATCAGCGGCTTGATGGCCGGGTTTTTGAGCCGCTCGGTCCGGATCATCTGCCAGGCTGTCATCAGGCCATGGGCCAGCGGCGTGGCGCCGCCCGTGGGCAGGGAGTTGAGTTGTCGCTGCGCCAAGGCCAGACTGGTCGTCGGCGGCAAAACGACCCGAGCCGACTGACCGCGAAACGCCACCATGCCGATACGGTGACGTCGCAACCGCGCTTTGGTCAACAGCGCCAGGGCCGCGCCTTTGGCCGCTTTCATGCGTACAAATGTTCCTTGTCCCATGGAGTCCGAGCCATCCACCACAAACACGATCAGGGTCACGCCGGGCCGCTTGAAATGCTTCTTGCGAAGATCTTCCGGGGCGATCACAACTTCATCCGTGCCGGCATTGCCGCCCCGCCGTATCATGGCCGCACGCAACGTGGCATCCACGGCAACATCGAAATGGCGGTCGTTTTCGCGCACGGGCGTCGCTTTGACATATCGTCCCGACCTGGCGGCTGTTTTGCTGTCGGTGCGCCTGCCGAAGGAAACGCCCTGCAGTTTAAACGCCTCCAGATCGATATCTTCTACACAGACGAGGCGATCGGCTTCGAAAACAGTTTTTTTTTCCGTTCGAGGTAGGAAAAGATCATATCGGTGTTGGACGCCGCCCAGGACCCCGGAACTTCGGTGGAGATATCATCCCAATCTTCAAACTCCGATGGTTCTGTGGCCTCGGCTGTCTCGGCGTCCGGATCGGGCTGCGCTGCCGTTGCCTTCTGCATGGCGTCGGCCAGCAACTGCTCGAGGGATTCCTGCAACGATTCCGGCGTGGCCAGGGCCACCGTGGTCATGCGGTGGGGCAGAACCAGGCGGGCGGCCTCGGCCAGGTGCGACGTTCGCACCACGGGACTTTCGAGCATGGCGGCCAGCGCTGTCGCGGTTTTAATCATCACGATGTCCGAACGGTGTCCCTGGACCTTGGCCGACATCGACAGATCAACGGCAAGGCGAACTATTTCGACCGGCACTTTCACTTGCCCCAGGGCGGCGCGTGCATGGGCCACCTGCTGCGCCAGCAGTGTCTGCGATTCCACCCAGAGATCCGCAAAGCCGTCGGGGTTGCGGTCGAAGGCAATTCTGCGCCGGGCGACGGCCTGCCGCATCTCATTGTCGGTCAGGCTGCTGACGGCCAGGCTCAGCCCGAAGCGATCCAGAAACTGGGGTCGCAGGTCCCCCTCTTCCGGGTTCATGGTGCCCACCAGTATGAACCCGGCGGGATGAGTGTATGAGATGCCTTCGCGTTCAACGATATTGATACCGGTCGCCGCAGCATCCAACAGGATATCCACGAGATGGTCGTCCAGCAGGTTCACTTCGTCCACATACAGGATGCCGCGGTTGGCGGCGGCCATCAGACCCGGTTCGAATTTCCGGCGGCCGGTGGTCAGCGCATGCTCCACATGCAATGTTCCCGCCACGCGGTCCTCGGTGGCGCTCAGCGGCAGCTCGACCAGGGGCATGCCGCGTTGATCCGAGGGCAAGGTCCGGCCCTCTTCCAGCTTTTGCAGACATGCGTCGCACATGATGCCGGGGTTATCGACCGGGCAGTGATACGGACACCCCTGCACCGCTTCGATGGGGGGCAGGATATGGGCCAGGGCCCTCACCGCCGTTGTTTTTCCGGTACCCTTGTGACCGCTGATCAACACACCGCCAATACTCGGATCGACGGCGTTCAACAGCAGGGCGGTCTTCATCTTTTCCTGACCGACAATGGCGGTAAATGGATAAATCGAGCGTTTCATCGAATGCTGTCGACCTCAGATCTGCAGACGCGGGTTTGTCCCGTATTCCGGCCCGATCTTCCCGCCACCGGCGGGATGGAATCCTGTCATTAAATACCCGAAATACGTGAGTTTGACCGAATACACTTCATATCACACGCACCGCGTTTGTAAAGCGGGGCCTTACCGGTTTCCTCAAAAGCGCCGGGCCCAAACCGGCGGCGTGAACCGACGGAACGTTTACAGCAGCCCTTTCGGGCAGCATGTCCGTCTCGATCTAATATCCCTCCAGGTCCCCCTGGACAAAGGGACGCTCCGGGTTCCCGCCCAGGATGACCTTGAGGATCTGATTCATGGTCAGCAGGTCGTTGTCAAACCCGCCGTGGGTCCGGCTGCCGGTCCGGTCCGGGTTGTCGCGCGTATTGAAGCTGGTCAAGCGGGCATGCGCTTGCGTCCCCCAGTGTTTTTGCATACCCATCAGAGGGACCACTTCGGATTTGTCCTGAAAGGCCCGGGAAACCAGATAGAGCAGCGACTTGCGGTAGACCAGGCCCACATTGTCATGTTGCTCCGTGTCATCGTCGAGAAAGTAGTGAACCAGGCTGCGGATGCGGCTGGCCTTGAGATTGGGCCTGAAGATATCCCGGTAAAACTGCATGGTGCACGCCGGCGCGAAGAGCTGCAGGCTCTCCACCGGTGAACCGCCCAGGCGGAACCAGCGCCGAATCAGATGCCCCAGCCAGATGGATCCGGCGCTGTGACCGATCAGATGCAGTTTGGGGCGCTTGGACGGCGGCAGTCGTTTCATGGCCGCGTGGAGGTACTTGAGAGATAAACTGCCGGCCCGCCCGCCGGTTTTAAACGCCAGGTGCGCGTCATCGGTCATCTCTTTCCACAAAGCGTAGCCGACACCCTGGGTGGCTTTCTCCAACCAGCAGTCGCTCCAGTCGCTGAAACTGCCGGCCCGTTTTCCGGCGAACTCATCTTTGCCCAACAAAAGATCTTTAACCGAAGCCAGCAGGCCGGTCTCCCATATGAAATGGATCTGCCGTATCCGGTTGGCGTCGAAGACCTCCCTCCACTTTGCGACACGGGCGGCGCTGCCTTTGACCGTATTCAAACCGCCGTGAGCATACAGCATAATATGTCCGGGCGGCCGGCGGCCGTCTCCGGCGCTTTGCTTAACCGCGTCACGCACCAGCTCCCGGGTCTCATCCGCTGAGGATGCATAATCGCCTTTGGGATCGAACCGGCCGTCGTCGATGTGTATGTAGTAAGGCGCTATTTCGTGGCGCCGGGGTCCTTTTTCCACCCGCTGGGCACCGCCCGGCCCCTCACTGATCCGTCCCCCGGACAGCGCCTCGAGCGACTCGACCGGAAGCGCCATGCGGGCCACCCAGCCGTCCCAGTAATTACGGTCGAAATCAGGGTATGTCCAGACGGCCAATCCCGGATAGCGCTCGCCGCCGAGGATCAGGCCGCCCCAATCGGCTCCCCACGAATTCTGTACAATAAAACCCTGCTCGGTATAGCCCAGAATGCAGAAAGCGTGGCCGCCCCCGATGCGGTCTTTAAACATATCCGGAATCACACCGTCACGCCCCACCCCGCTCCAGCCGACATGTACGGATGCCGTGGCAAAGACCGCCCCGGTTTCATGCAGGGCGGCGTGCACATCCGATCGTTTTTTCAAAACACGGTAATATGCGCCCAGCGGGAATTGAAGCGCCTGCAGCTGGCGCTGGCGGGTGAAATAGCCGGGCCGCTGGGGATCATAGGGCCAGGCTGAATCCGGACAAACGCCGTTTTTGTGCCAACCCTTGAGGGCTCCCCTGGCGCTGGATCCGTCATAAGCTTCGCCGGGCCAGCGGTCGTGCCGGCGCGCCATCTCGTATAGCATCCTGGGGCTGACCAGCGTTTGAACACCTCGCCCGGCGTTGAGATAGTTGATCATGGCCGCCAGGCCGAAACCGGTGCAGGCGCCTTCCATCCCCTGATCCAGCACCACAATATGTTTTTTCTGCGGCAGCAGCATCGGCTCCAGCCGAACCAGTGCAGGCTGGTAGATCCGATCCCTGAAATCGGCGGAATCCCGCCGTGTATCCATCACTCTGCCGTCAAGGCGCTGCGCTTGTCTGGTCATGGCTGCTCTCCCTTCTTTAGCGGTGTTTTCTGCAAAATGGTGGGTGCACCACCTGACGATGAATATGGATGTTAGTGAAAAATGATCTACACATCAAGGTTGACACTTCGCGGCTGCCTGGATTAATTTTACATCTGCAAGGGAGGGGGAATACGCTAACTTATGTTTTACAAGGAGACCATATGAAATCGAAACTCACCTGGATGATTGTTGGACTGGCCGTTGTTGCGCTGTTGTTTGGCTGCACCCCTAAAAACAGAATCACCCGCGAAGAGGTCATCCAACAGCACGCCTCCCGCATCATGCCGCCCATGAAACCCTTGAGCAGCTACACCGATTTCAATCTGGCGAAGATGGAAATGACCGAAGACATCACCAGTGACGAAAAAAAATTAAAGGCCGCCCAGGATTTGGAAGCCAAACTCCAATCCCGCCTTTCCCCCTTGCTGGATGGCTGGCGCGGACAAAAGGCGACGCCTGCCTCAAAAGGCACTCTGGTCATCAAGCCGGTGCTGCAATCGCTGTACATCGTCAGCGCGGGTGCACGTTTCTGGGTAGGCGGCATGGCCGGCGACTCCAAGATCGATATGGACCTGATCATGGTTGAAAAGGAAACCGGCAACAAAATCGGCGCAGCCCGCATTGACAGATCCGCCAGCGGCATGAAGGGCGGCTGGAGCGTCGGCGCGACCGACAAGGCGCTGCCGGACCTGATTGTGGACATCACTTACCAGTACCTGGCCCAAAACTACACCAGCAAATAATTATCGGCAAACCAAAGGGCGGCGTATGCGCAACACTCTGTTTTATATATTTTTCACAATCGCATGCGCCGTCTCATTCCAATCGTGCGCCACGGACGGCACGACCATGTCCGCCGACTCCGCCGAAGACCAGATCGTAGCGGTGGTCAACGGATCGCCCATCAAATATGCGGAGTTCAAACAGGAGCTGGACAGCACCTATAAGCGATTCCATGAAGCCGGCCAGCTTGTGGACGGCTTGATGTATGAACAGTTGAAGGATGAAATCCTGGAATCGCTGATCAACCTGAGGCTGCTGTATCAGCACAGTCAGGACAAAGGCATACGGATCGATGAGAGTGAGGTCGATTCCTATTACCAGGCCAAGGTGGCCCAATATCCGTCAAAGCGCGATTATGAAACATCCATCAAAGCGGCCGGCCTGACCGATGCCGACATCACCATGCGAATCCGTCGGACTCTAGGCGCCCAAAAATTCGTTGAAAAACACATCGCGCCCCAAGTGACCGTTACGGACGAGGAGGTTCAAGCATATTACGAGGCCAATCCCAATGAATTCGAACACAATGTTCTGGTGCACGCCGCACACATCCTGATCAAGGTCAGCCCCTGGGCGGATAAGGAGACCCGGCGCAAGGCCAAGCAAAAGCTTGTCGATATCCGCGTCCAAATCGAGGCCGGAGCGGGTTTTGCGGAGATGGCCAGAAAGTACTCTGAAGGACCGAGTAAAGCCAATGGCGGAGATCTGGGCTATTTCGGCTACGCCCAGATGGCGCCGTCATTTGAAACCGCTGCATTTGCCTTGAAGCCGGGTGAGATAAGCGAGGTTGTCACCACCCAGTTCGGTTATCATCTGATCAAAGTTTATGACCGGAGGCCGGCCGGGAAAGAAACACTCGAAGAAGCCGCCCCGATTCTCAAATCCAGGTTCCAAAGAGAGCGGCTGGACACCCATCTGCGCCAGGTGGTGGACCAGCTCAAGGCCAAAGCGAGCATCGAGCGCTTTGAATTAAAATAAACGACCCCCGCCAACGGCAGCATTATCCGGCTCAACTGGTAAACCACACTAGCTCGTTTTAAAAGCCGGAAAGCGTAAAAAGGGGATTAGAGCTCGAGATCCGACAAATCCCTATCTCCTTTTGTCTCTTTTTTAGTATTGCCCGCCTTCATATTTTCGATGACGCTGGTGGCGGTGGCGATCAACCCCGAAACATCGGACACAGACTGGGGAATGATCATGGTGTTGTTGATTTTGGCCAAGTTGCCGAACTCCTTGATATATTGTTCGGCCACACGCAGATTGACGGCCTGACTGCCCCCGGGCTGGGTGATGGACGAAGCGATCATTTTAATGCCCTCGGAAGTGGCTTTGGCCACCAACATAATCTCCTTGGCCCGTCCTTCGGCCTCGTTGATGCGTTTTTGTTTCTCCCCTTCCGATTTGGCGATGGCCTCTTGTTTGTCACCTTCGGCCACGTTGATCTTGGACTGCCGTTCGCCTTCTGATTCCGCGATGGCGGCGCGCTTTTCACGCTCCGCGCGCATCTGTTTCTCCAGGGCATCCTTGACGCTTTTCGGAGGAGTGATGTTCTTAATCTCATAGCGTGTGATTTTTATGCCCCAGGGATCGGATGCCTTGTCAACCGCCTGGATGATGGCGCTGTTGATGGCTTCACGCTCTTCGAAAGTCCGATCCAGATCGAGTTTGCCGATTTCGGAACGCATCGTCGTCTGGGCCAGCTGGGACGAGGCGAACATGTAGTTATCGATGCCGTAGCTGGCCTTGACCGGATCGATGACCTGCAGATAGAGAACCCCGTCAACTTCAACCGAGATATTGTCTTTTGTGATGCAGGTTTGAGATTCAACATCCACGGCCACTTCCTTGAGCGAATGCTTGTATGCGACGCGGTCAAGAAACGGGATCAGGATATGAAATCCGGCATCCAGCGTTTTGGCATATTTGCCGAGACGCTCGACGATAAAGGCGACCTTCTGGGGAACGATCCGCGCCGTCTTGAAGATAGCGACGACGATAAAGATAACGATACCAATGGCGACGATCAATCCGAAGTTGGGCAGTATATTCATCAATCTCTCCTTTTATTTTTTAATCACCAACGTCAGGCCGTCCATCTCGACGATTGCCGCGGTTTCGCCTTTTTTGATCTCCTGATCCGATACGGCGCTCCAGGAGGTGCCTTTGAATTCCACCTGCCCGCCATTTTTTCCCGGAATGATATCCTGAAGCACGGTTACATGTTTTCCGGTAAATTCGTCCAGATTCCGGGACAAGTCCTGTTGGTCACCGATATGACCGTAGAACTTGTCCCTGACCCATCGGCGCAGACCCAGCAGCAATCCAACCGAAACGCCACCAAAGACCAGCAACTGCGAGCGGAGCGTCTCGAGGATATCCAGATAGGCGAGCAGCGAAACAACCCAGGCCCCGGCACCGAAAAACACGATGACCAGCCCCGGCTGGGTGAACTCCAGTAAAATCATGACCAGACCGGACACGAACCAGATAATCTCAGCCAAATTGCCGGATTCGGATTCCATCCTCTCTCCTTCCTTTGCCCAATGCCTGACTTGAGCTTCTGAATAACCGTGATGGCTAAAATTATTTGTCCAGTGCTCTGAATTCGATACGGCGGTTCATGGCTCTGCCTTCGGAAGTGTTATTGGATCCCCTGGGCCGATTCGGCCCATAGCCGGTTGCGGTCAATCGATCCAGAGTGATGCCCTTTCGTCTCAGGTAATCCACCACCGCCTGTGCGCGCACTCTGGACAATCGCAAGTTGTGCCGGTACGTTCCGCTGCTGTCCGTATGGCCTTGGATCTCAATGCGCATCTGCGGATTGGCTTTCAGCAGTGCAACCACATCATCCAGCTTCGGCAGAGCTTGGGATTGAATCCGCGATTTCCCGGACGCGAACAGACCTTGCAGCGTCCAGCAGCCAAATTCATCCACTTTGGCGCCATCAGGTGTTTCGGCGCATCGATCATCGGAATTTGAGACACCGTCGCCGTCGGTATCCACCGGCTCCAACAGGGTTTCGGGTTTTTTGGCGGTGGCCGCATCCGACAAACCCAGCTTTTCCCGAGCGACATTGACAAGTGGCAGTTCGGTCCCGTGCTGAACGAGTCCGGTCGGGATCATTTCGTCGGTGTCGAGTCTGACGATGAGCCGATACATACGGTTCGCCGCAGCAGTCTGTCCATAGTGTTCATGGACCAGCGCCAGCATGTAAGCCGCCTGGGCGTTCTTCGGATTGATGTCAAGGGCCACGCCGGCCACGGCCTCGGCACGATCCCAATCGTTTTGGAGCATCGCCTGAACACTTTGCTGAATCAGGGATTGTTCCTGGCTCTGATAGGTCTGGGAGATACAGCCTACAAGCATCAGTGCAGTCAGTGCGATCCAAACAGCTTGCCGTTTCATCAAGTGCTTCCTTTCTAAGCTTGTTGCCGCATGGCCCCATTTGAAATGTAAAAAAGAACGGCCAATTTATCAATACCTCTATTACTTCATAACACACGCCAACACAACCTTTAGCGTTCCGAAAGGCTTGAATCTTCAACAAAAATAGAGTAAAGTCAAATCGTCAATCAGTGAATCATCCAAAATGAAGTCTATATTGCATTGGCAGGCGCATGACAGGGCAATGAAACGGTACCGAACCTTTCCCCTGAAACTGCAAGACGAGATCGCCATGGAATGCATCACTCGTACGGGAAAAGATTCACACGAGCCGTATTGAACAGAAAGCGACATAGAGCGCTGCAATCGGAGTTTGTTCCTCACAGTGAACCGAACCGGCAAATGCTCAAACGCATAGGAATCGAGTAGCATATGAAATCCACTGCAATTGTTGTTGCACTGTCTATCTTTTTTTTCTACGCCTCCGGCTGGTCCGAAATTAAATATTTTAAAATCCCTTCTCCCGAAAAAAAGCCGGACGAGGGTCAGACGACGACACCGCAAAAGCCGGCCGAAACCAAGCCGACTCAGACGGAGGAAACAAAAAAGCAACCCAGCGCCGACTCACCCACTAAGCCGGCGGATTCAAAAGCAGGAAGCCCTCAGACCGCACCTTCCACGAGCCAGCCGTCCAAGACGGTCCGCACCGAAAAGCAAAAACCGCGCGGTCCCTATATGACTTCAATTCAAATCGGCTCATTTGAAAACCTTGGTCAGGCCCGCAAAGAGAAATCACGGCTCAAGGCCCTCGGAATCGATGCGTTCATCCGCCTTGAAAAGGTCAGCGGCAAGGGTAATTGGTACAGGGTCTACGTCGGCAGATTCAATACCAAGCGGCAGGCCCTGGACTACCAATGGGAGCTGAAACGCAAGGGCATTATTCACTGGTCGTGGATCAAACGCATTCGCACCACTACCGACCAGGCCCCTGCCGTATCGGCGACGGCCAAGAAGCCGCCGCCTGCCGCAAAGGCCGTTCCATCTCCCAAGCCTGACCGGAAAGAAGGTCGAAAACCGTTACCGCTCAAACGACCGGTCGAATCTGCGCGCGAGACGACCGCAAAGGCTGCCCCCGTCAAGCCAAAACCGAAACAACCTGTCGTGTCAAAAAAGGACGAACCTCCTGCAGAAAGCGACGCCGGCGGTGAAAAAAAGAAGGCGGGACGATTCTCTGTGGGGCCTCGCATCGGCATGCTGTATTCCCCTGGTGCATCGGATTTCCGCATCATCAGGACCATCGGCAGCGATACCAAACGCTGGGAATTCGAGGATCTTAAACCGAGGTTGGGACTATGCTTCGAATGGAGCTTCAGCGACAATTGGTCCCTCGAGACGGTTTGGGAGAAGGTGGTATTAACGAATCTGGATATGCAGTATCTAACGCTGGGGCCGAGATGGCGCTTCAAGGATTCGGGAACAATCAGACCCTATCTCAGGACAGGCCTGGTTTACGGCAGCCTGGCCTGGGACGATGCCCCGGGAAGTTTCGATTCCTCCATCGGCGCCGAAGCCGGATTTGGCATCGATTTCATCGGAACCGACTTCAGTTTCGGATTGGAGGCCGCTTACCGATACAGCACCTTCGACTATACGCCCTCAGGCACCGGTGTAACGGCCACGGATTCGCAAATCGATTTTTCCGGCTTCACTTTGACCGGCATCGCCCGTGCCCATTTTTAGCAGCCGGACGGGTTTCCTGGAAAGGTGGAATCGAAGCCGATTCTATCGCTGAGACGTCGCCAGTTTCAAAGCCAAAGCAACAAATACAACCCCTGCCACACGATTCATGATGACTTGCACGCGCGGGGAGCGCTTGAGCCATTGTCCGATGGCCCCCGCCAGCAAGGCAACCCCGCCAAAAATCAACACCGTGGCAACAATGAAAACGCCCCCCAGGGCGATCATCTGAAGTGTCAGGGCGCCGCGCTCAGGATCGGCAAACTGCGGCAAAAATGCCAGGAAAAAAATAGACACCTTAGGATTGGTGACATTCATGACAATCCCTCGCAGGTATAACTTGGGCAGCGTCAGTTTGTTCGGATTCCGGGAATCGAGGCTGGCCGCAGAAGCCCGAAACGAAAGCCAGGCCAGATAGATCAAGTAACAGGCGCCCAGGATCTTGATGACATTAAATGCCACGGCCGAAGCCTTGAATAGAGCCGCCATACCCAATGCAACAGCGCTTGTGTGAACCAGCAGCCCCGTGCACAGACCGAGTGTCACACACAAGCCGGCAATTTTGCCATGCAGCGCCGACTGGGTCAAAACAAAGATATTGTCGGGTCCTGGCGCCAGCGCCAGCAAAACCGAGGCGGCAAAAAAGGCGGCCAGTGTATCAAGAGGAATCATTCGTCTGCGAATCCTTATCCTAAAACATCCCCGCGGCAATCATATCAGGGACGACGGTTTCAAAATGTGCAAAGCATACTATACGTTAACCACAATGCAATTGCAGCCCAGCCAATAGACAGCAATGTTACAACCAATAATTTAATTTTCGCCTGTTTCATTTCAACCTCTCAGCAGCATCGGCCGACATGAGAAACGCGACGTGGGCAACGACCTGCTCAATGTCCATGGCGTCCTTTTCCGTTCGTTTGAATGAACCTATTTGGATGTCAAATCCTTTTTAATGCTCCAAATCTACCCTAAACTGCCGGGCTTTACGGCGAGCAACGCCACTTTTCCGGCGGGTCTTTGGGTTGGCTGCCCTGATCAGGGGGACGATCCCACCCAGATGCGCCGCCTGACGTTACTTTTGCTTTTGACACCAGACTTGAAAGCTGCGAGAGAGCCCCACAACTGTCTCAGCGTCACAGGTGATCGAGGCGACCCGGCTGGCAATCTGATCAACCTTATTGCGGTCGGTGCGTCCGCTGGCAATGGCCTTTTCCGCACCCTCGATGAAGGTGAACTCCCAGAATCGTTTCTCCTCACCATGCATGTAGGTTGGCTGTTGCACATTGATTTGCGGACGCTCGAATCCGAGCGCCCGGAGCATGCCAGGAAGCTTTGGGCCCAGGTCATAGTCCACATTGATGGATAGGCCAATCCGGACCATGGACTGGAGCATCTGCTGGTATTCCCGGGAGTAGGGCTCAGTAAAGCCGCTCGACAACTCGCATTCTTCGGCGATAAGCCAGCCACCTGGTTTAAGCAGCCTCTCCATCTCAGCCAGACAGTCCAGCGGTCGCTGCAGATGTACCAGGAGGAATCTGCAAAACACTATGTCGAATTCCCTGGGTGAAAGCGCCGTGTCGAGCACATCCGAGTGAATAAACAACACGTCTCCGCTCTGCTTGAGGTTCGACGCCTGGGAACGAGCGTACGAAATAAATTCCGCGCTTGAATCGATCCCGACAACGTAACCTTCGGGACCGACCTGCCCAGCGACCCAGCTCGTTAGCAGGCCAGGTCCGCACCCGAAATCTGCAACCCGCATCCGTGGTTCGATCAGACGAGACAGCAACGCCCTTGAGGCCGGGCCATACGCTGAATCCAGCATTTCCAGTCGCTGATTAGCCAGCCTGTTGTCACTTAATACGTAGGATCCCTCATTCATCATTCCAACGCCCCAATGGTTGGTCTAACGCTTCAAATGCATCGAGTGCAAAAGGCTTCCACAAAGTAATGCAAAAGCGAAAGGCTATGGGAAAGCACTTCTTTTAAAGAAGCCGCAGCCTTTTGCATCCGGTGCATTTATCTCTCAGGCACCTTGCCTTGTTCCTCCATCCAGCTTAGCTAAGTATTCACGTATAACATTAAGGTATAGTGCTTGCCCACGAGTTTCTCAGCGGCGAGTGAAACGAGCCCGCTGAAGAAAAATGTTGGTCCATCACTTGTTTATCCGTTTACCGCCAAATGCATGAATAGTTCTGGTTCCAGCTATGCATTTACCCCACTGTTCAGAACCTTTTGGGATATACAATTCATCCCCAGGTTTCATAATGATCCTTTTTTCGTTAACGTAAGCAGTGTATTCTCCACTTACGCAGACCAAATATTCATCAAAAGGATGAGTATGTTTCTTTGAAATTCGATCCGCATGGCACTCCCAAAAAGCTATTTGTGTTTCGTCAGCACCTTGAAAATAATACCCTTCGATATCCGCGGTATTTTGCTGGGAGGCGTCTACTTTATTAATGGGATTTTTCATAAAGTCCGGAAAGGTTTTCATCCTGAATGCACTTTCATGAAATAAAAAGGATACTCTTGAAAGAATTTTTCATTAAGTAATTCCATGCATAATCTGCTTTAAATCGATGAAATTGACACCCAACGGGCTGCATGACCGTACGGGAAAACGGCCGATGCCTATGCAAACGATAAATTTAATGTTGATTTATTGAAAGCCAAAAATGGTATCGTTTTCCCGGTTCGCCGTCTACGCAGTTATAATATTACCTTTCGTAAAAAACTTCATACATAGATACATGTTTTTCTTTTTCCAAGAGAAAGTCGTCATCTTCCGGATAATATTTGGCAATTTCAGGATTATCGCCAGCAAATTTTTTGACTGATTCAATTGAATCCCAAAGCGTTACTAGCAAGAAGTGTGTTTTCTCTTTTTCATTTTTACGTTGGAAATACAATTTCAGAAGACCTTCAACGGAGCCATAGTCCGGGGCCGCTCTTTCTATCATGAACTTTTCATAGTCATCTGCTTTTTCAATTGCGACCTCTCCATGCCAAAGTCTCATTAAAGTCATGATAGATTTCCTTATGTAATATAGCGGGTTGCTCTCCGGTGCGGTGGAGCGGCGTCGGGAGCAGCAAATTGTTATGATTTAACTCTCCCAAAACATATCAAATGTTGCAATATTTTCATTGGTGCTTGCTTTTATAATTGAAAGAGTGATTGGATATTTTTTATACGGGTCGGGAGACGCTTCATTGCATTTTTTAATCAAATTACATGACTCATGAAGAGCTATCTGACCATTGGATAAGCCACCAATTACTCCCTCCAATATGAATTGTAAATCATAGGCTATACTTTGGATATGTTGAGCTTGCTCTTCTTCTATATTGCTAAAAGCAAAACCACTGATTGTCGATAAATTGTTTAAAATAACGTTTGTATCTGTGCCATCAAAATATTTTGGTTCGAGCCAGATGCAATGAAAATATGAAGGTCCGTAACACTGCTTGCACCTTTTGAATGCTAAGAGCATGGTTGCAAAGCCACCCTTTATTTTAATCTCCATTTTTTTATTTGGCTTATCGTATTCAACCTGCGCATTTCCGGTATTCGAACATTTTATAGGTTTTCCACAAAGTTTCTTGGATTCTTTTGGAATACAATCATACCACCAATTGATAGTCTTGTATAAAAATAACGGGCTATTATCTATATAATAAATTTCATCGCAATATGCGTCATGAAATAAAAATATAAAACATAATGTGAAAAAAGCCGATTTAAAAAAACGTATCACTAGCATATCATTTCTTTGAAGTAATTTTGATCAAATCGGCACCGGAACGCTGACCGAAAACTGATGTAGAAGCAATTATGTTGTTCATAATCTAGCGCCCCCAACGCATTTTCTCACCTGACGGTGTGTAGCGCAAGGGAACACCGGGAAGGTGTAGAAAATTGTTATGACATCCACTTTAAATCTATAGCTTTTCATAAGGAGCAATTAAATTCGATATCGTTTTATATAGTTCAGAACTAATCAACGCCTCTGAATCTTCACGAATTGTAAAATAAGGTTCGTAGACATTATCATAGCGCCGCAAATCAGCCGCGCGCTTTTTTCCCCGGTTGAATTTGCCTGGTTAGGTGTTTTATTTTGAAATCAGAACTTCATTTATCTGAATAGTTGGTTCAATATTTGTGTAATTAATAATATCACCTTGCAATTCTTCAGCGTGAGGACCAAATGCCGCCATAAAATCCTCCAATGAATCGAAATAGTAGTGGCACATTGCCACGAATGATGATTCTATTTTGGGATCTTCAATTGTTACGCCTTTTTCAACTGACACGCCTTTAAATCCTTTTGCCACTGAAAGAAGATCAATTGATCTCGGCATATGCTCGTTCATGTAATAGTCAAAATCAAATTTATAGCCTTCTTTCTTTGTGTAGATACTGGAAATATTAAACATTTATCCTCCTATGTGCTCACACCTAACCGACTGGCTCATGGGCCGCAGAAGATACTGGGCCTTAGCCGAAACAAAGTTAAATGATGACTGCGCAATACAAAAATCCGCACGGTTTTTGCGGTCCTGTGAAGCCTGATGTTGGGTGGGATCCTTTAATGCCTTAGATAATGCGTCCTTTACCCATACATTTAAGCTCTTTCCCTTTTTTCGAGCTTCTATGGAAATGTTTTTATGTAATTCGGGTTCCACGCATACAACGAACTTACCGGAATATGGCTTTTCAGGATTCTCGCCGCGATCGGCACAAAAATCAAGATAATCGTCTACCGAATCCTGAAAAGCTTGCTTAAGTTCACCGACAGTTTCACCTTCAAAGGTAATAACATCTCTTAAATTAATGACTTCGCCGTGAAAAATATTGGATGCATTAATCATGATCATGGCCTTCATAAATCCAAAGAGGCTCACATGATCCTGCTTTAGAAAAGCCGCATCTCAAGTAAAAATCTATAGCCTTGCCATCGGCTACTAATATTTGTTGATGAAATGCTGAGTACCTTTCCCTAAGTATTGATACTATTTTTTCCCCTATCCCTTTGTTTTGATATTCAGGCAGGACTAGAAGGTGAGGATAGTATACCACTAAATAGCCATCAGATATTGAATTGCCTAAACCCACTAATTTATCACCATCCCACGCAGATATAACTGAATGTGAATTAGCCAACGCATTTAATAGCTCTTGTGGTTTCTTGGCCGACGACCAACCAAGTGCTGAATACAAGTCTATTACTTGTTCCTCAGGAAGTTTTTTGTCGTATCGAAATTTAATATTTTCCATTATCATGCTCATCCATCGCGCTGCCCAGGGGCGGCGCGGGTTTATGCGCCGTCCCTTGCAGCAGGTTAGCAATTTTTATATTCAAATGCATCACCGTAGTCTGAAAACCCTTGCTCACACCAATACATGCTATCATTATTTAGGCAGTGGTTAGGGAATAATTGATTGAAAGCTTAACGACAGTCGTTACATTCCCGTCTTGAAGCTTGTTTCTTTTTTTGAATTTCCGCAATCAGAACCACTCACCTTAAATTCAAAAATCGGCTTTTGAACGTCAGCAACTGCGAACGAAGGGAAAGCCAGTATCATTATTATGATAAAATACTTCGGCATCGTGCTTCCAGTGCTGCTCTCCGGCGCGGCGGAGCCACGCCGGGATCAGCAGCCTGTTAAATTCTTTCTATCATTTAATGAATCAATCCATTGTACTTTGATTTTTTCTGTAACCTGTAAAAAGTACAATGATAATTATAATGGCAATAAAAAGTAACCAAGCCGAAATTCTATACGCGTCTTCATAACTTGATGGATAATAGAAATCATATTTGATTATATTTATCCAATAAAGCGCAACCAAGTCCACCAAAAGGAAGATAAAACATAGCCAGCGAGTCCATCTTTTTGTGCTTATTCGTTTGAATCCATTTATTATACTTTTAATGATCATTTAAAATTTAGCGCATTTATGAGCGGCGAGTGAAACGAGTCCGCTGAAGAAAAATGTTGGCCCATCACTTTTGATAGGCCGGCTTCAAGTCATTAATCATTGGGTAATGTTTTACATTAAGTGTTTTCAATTCGGCTTTTTCATTCTTGGCTGTTGCAGCCAAGATTGCATCCGCAAGTCCAACTCCGTGGGATTTGTGAAAATCACGTTTATATAGCCCACCTGCTTTTGCAATTTCGGAGGTAATAGGGATAACGCGAAATTGAGATATAAAATTATCCAATACAGCAAGCTCCTTGGTCCCCTTTACTCCTGCGTACAATTCGGCGACAACTATTGGCGATAGAATTATTTGAGAAGAGAATTTTTCAATAAAGGAAATGGCTTTTTTGCAACCACGCAAAAAATCAATCAACACATCGGTATCCACAAGCATTGGAATCGGCATGCCCATTACCTATCCCATTCAGATCGTATTGCCCTGAAATCAGGGAGGTCTTTTCGATTTTTCCATATTCCTGCAGCTTCCCTCAATGCCATGTCCTTTCGGCTTTGTCCCGTTTTGTCGATCAGGTGATCGATAGCCTCACGAATAATTTCGCTCTGTTTTTTCCCCAGATTTTTAGCGATAATAGCCAATTCTGCACGTTGCTTATCTGTAAGGTATATTTGGGTTCGAATCATACCCCACCCCCTTTGATGTATACATTATACATATACATCATAGTGTATTATGTCAAGGCCAACGCAGAATTAAGGGGCCGGGAAACTATAACCGAAAAACTATGCAAAAAACGAAATACCCGGCCCAAGGTCAATTTCAGTAGGGGCACTGCTTTTCCCGGTCCCACTTAAATGAAAGGTTCTGTTTGTATTTATCTATGGAGCAGATCTCTAATCTCAACGCCTATTATTATCAACGGTATAGTAACAATCGGATATATTAATATAAAATTCTCTTTTCCATTCGATGGAAGTGGAAAACCAAAATAAAAGGGAATGGCCATTGCAAAAAAACCTGTTATCACAGCAAATATAGGGCTACTAAAAGGCCAAGAATCGCTTAAAATGCCCATAAGACCTGATTGCTTAAAAATCCCCAAAGTATTGTGCCAATAGCTATATAGCACATTAGTTTTTTAGATCGTTTCTTTGCTTCTATATTTTCACTCATATTTCAAAACAGAACATATATTAGGGAGCGACTCCCTTTTTTTGGTTTGTGGCTAAAATAAAGCCCCTATATTACAAAATTGTTATTCACAAAAACTATTTGCAATTTGCTTTAAAATCTTTAATTGTCCATTAATATTATTCTCCTACCTTTGATCCCACACTTGGCACCACTTATTTAAAAGTTCCTTTGCTCGTTTATACCGGTGTTTTCGATGTTTGGGAGCACGCTCCCTAAAAAGGGGATTCTGTTATTTGCAATGGATGATTTCCTGCGATATTTGTCCAAAAAACGCATCATTGTTGCCAAAAAGCGCACGTTTTATGCGCTATGGGTTCGTAATTTTTATCATTTTCTTCACAGAAGGCCTGGCCGGCCTTTGGCGGATGATGAAATAAAGCGTTTCCTTATCGCTCCAAGCGACACGCATGAAGACTGGCAAGT
>JBNKKC010000156.1:0-3919 GCA_050291625.1 Desulfobacteraceae bacterium | reverse complement strand
CATCACCGGAGGCACCCAAAAGCGAATAAGATCGACGAATCACAATCATACCGTGCCGAAGTGGTGGAATTTGGTAGACACGCTATCTTGAGGGGGTAGTGGGGCGACCCGTGCCGGTTCAAGTCCGGCCTTCGGCACCATCGAACATAATGAGCGGTTCCGGGAATTCTTGGGGCCGCTTTTTTGTTTTAAACCAATACGGATAAGAAGCTAAGACCTAAATTGCGGCACTATATTCGTTTGAAAATTGCATTGAGATATAGGTAGAACGCATCGATTCTTACCTATCGTAAACAATAGTTTTTGGTTGTCAAAACTATTCCAAGCTCAAGTTACTGTGTTATTTAAGGACGTCCCCTATTCTTCCCCTATTCTTCGTCAATCCTGTCCGGGCATGCCGGCCTTAACCTTGTAGCCGGCGGGCAGTTCGAACAGGCTGTCGGGGATGTCCTTGCTCTCGATGGATACAACACGCGACACTGCCATGTGGCCGCCCATCACCATTTCTGACATCACCGGCGCGCCATAGTCGGCGATCATCTTCTCCGAAAACCCGTTAATCAGCCGGTTCATGCCGCTTACTCTCTGCGCGGCTTCAGGCGACGCAGACCCCATGAAGGCAGCATTGGCCGCAGCAAAGAACTTGGCGCGCATGCGCTCGAGCCCGATCAGATCGGGCGAATCCTTGGTATACCAACTCGCAGTCGGAATGCCCATGACAGTGAGCTTGATCTTGCGAGCTTTCCACGGGCCGATCGACTTGGTTTCGTTGGTCGGCACGGCGAAATCCTTTCTGATACACATCTTGCCGCTGCTGTCCTGGTCGAGAAAGGCCATATAGCCCATGAGCATCATCGGCGCCATGGCGCTGGCGTCGGTGATCGACCTGGTATTGTCGTCAATCTCGTAGAACTTGATTTCGGACCTCTTCATCACCAGCACTGTCGTCTTCTGCGGTTCCACGCTACGCTGCGCGAATTCGGTGACGTAGGTGACCTTCCGGGTCGGCTGTCCGGCTACGGCCTGGATTTCTTCGGTAACGACATAGCCTTTGGCGGCAAAGGCAGGAGCGGCAGCGAAAGTCAGGGCGCACAGCAGCAGGTAAAACACGAAACGTCGGAATGACATGGCAAATCTCCTTTTCTGCAAATGATGGCTGCTTCAATCCGAAATCGCCGCATGGTTGGCAAACCGACAAGGGCAAGTATTCGGTGGCCTACTTGCGCACGATTTCCACTCGGCGGTTCTTGGCCCGGCCTTCCTCGGTCCGGTTGTCGGCAGTGGGACGCTCCTGGCCCCACCCCACGGCCGACATGCGCGCCGCGGCAATGTCCTGCTTGGCGACCGCTGCCATGACTGACGCGGCACGTTGTTCCGAGAGCTTCTTGTTGAAGGCAGGAGTGCCGACGTTGTCGGTATGCCCTTCCACGCTCACTTTGAGTTCGGTGTGATCGTGCAGGAGCCTGGCTATTTGCTCAACGATGGGCTGGCTCTCGGGCTTGATGGTGGCCATACCGGTATCGAAATGGATGTCGAGCGCGACGAATCCGTCCTTGGCGATGGCGTCGTACATGTCGTTGGCCTGAATGACCTGCTCCATCGTCTTCTTCTCGACGATGTTGAGCATGTAATAATCGCCCCCGCCGGTTAGCAGCACCCAGATCTCGCTACCCTGCTTGGCGACTTTTGCCGTCATGTAGTTGTAGGAGCTGCCCGGATCGTAGGGCGGTTTGGCAATGATCACCGCGTTTACCGTGCGCAGGGCGTTCTCGAAGTTGCGCAGAATCTTCAGCATCGAGACTGCCGGCGCATCGGGCTGCTTGTTGTAATTGATTTCGTAGGTCTTGCCCTCGACAAGCTGCTTTTTGCCATCATCGCTGGGGTCGTTGCCGACCGGAAATGCGAAGGCGTCGAAGTCCTTGACAGTATAGCCGTTGATGAAGAAGCCGGGCATCCGGTTCAGCAGTGGATGGTCCTGACTGCCTTCGATGTCGGGGTAGGACTCGGCAAGCGCCGAGCCGACCCAGGCAACCAAACACAACGATAACAATGCGCGCATCCAAAACTTCATGTTGTTTCCCTCTCGATACAAGTTGATATCGCGGTGGGTGAACGCCGTGAGCAAGAAGCCTGATTCAGCGCCGCACACCGTTGCCGACCGGTGTTCGATAAAGTCGTAGCGTACCCCGGCTCGTTAATGATGATGATAGATGATAAATGATAGGAACTTGAATGATAATAATTGGAACTTGCTTTTTTGGGATGCGTTTATGTCATAGGGGCAATTGTATGTCAATGGTGATTTTGGACTCAAACGCAGGTATCGGATATCGCCACGGCCTCTGATGGGTCGTGGTTTCTGGTTTCCCACAGTCCTAGACGGGAAAGGATTATTTGATCGCCGCAGGTGCAAAGCACCGTGTGAAACAAAGGGGTCAGTTCTCCACATTTTACATTTTTATTGTTTTTTCAAGTTTCCAGATTTTTTTCTTCAGCTGTCTGTCTTGCTCATTTATTATCAAATCTTTTGCAAACCTGTTTTCCTTCGGGGTCGGCTCAAGCCAAGTGACAGAATTATCAAAGATTACAGTAAAAATACCTACCAAATAAGCCCGTTAGACGGCCTGTTTTGCCACCAAAATTAGCATCCTAAGGAAGTAATACAAATCATTCCGTGGCATTTATTGTTTAGAAGGTCAATTTTACTACCAAAATGGTCTTTTTAAGGCGATATTTTGCTTTACTATTAATAGTATTAATCGAAATGTTGAGGTGTTAGCTTGGTCCCCCATAAGAGTAATGTGAGTCATGCAAGAAAAAATAAAACCGAGCCACTTAGGCGAAGTGGCCCGGCTCAGTCATGTGGAAAGCGCACCCTGGTTGGAGAAGGAGAACAGATGATCAGTCTCATTGATCATATGGCTGAACTTTAGCACACGTTGATGACGACACGATGACGGTAAGATTACCAGTTGATAATGTTTAGGTTTGAATTAGGTAGCTTCCAATATAATTCAATTTTACACGTTCCACAGTTTCGCACATTGCAAACTGCCGCCCGTCGGCAAACATTGGGACATTGGGTTGATAACAATGATTTTTTTCAGGTCAGCTTCAAAAAAATCGTCACCATAGAACATAATACGCGGTTCCAGGATTTCATAGGGCCGCTTCTTTAGTTCTAAACTTAGCGGATGCTGACATGTTTAAATGTATCATCAGCCTATCAAAAGCTTGACAGCCGACACGGTTGCGACGGTCCGGATGATCCATTTAAAGATCGTCAAATTGATGAATTTCAGGACCACCACGCCGACGAGTGCGCCGATGACGATGAGGGGTAAGGCGTAGAAATTGATCTTGAGCGACGACACGGTGACAAATCCGAGATGGGTTGAAAAAGGCAGCTTAAACAGATTGAGCAACAGGAAGTACCAACTGCGGGTACCGACGAAATTCTTTTTGGGCAGGCCTTGCTGGAGAAGGTAGATGCCCATCAAAGGTCCTGCGGCATTGGCCACCATGGTGGAGATGCCGGCGAAGATGCCCACTATCCAGGTGATGATCCGGTTGCCGGTCGGCGATACGGGACGCTTTTCAAGAATCCAGCCTACAGCGATCAGGAAAAGGACCAGCGCGCCAAGAATGGGACCGAAGATATCGTGGGGCAAATGGTCCATGATCAGATAGCCGATGACGACGCCGATGGCCGTAATGGGAAAGATGCGCTTGAATACCGTCCATTCGCAGGAGCGGTGGTAGGCCATCACGGCGAGGACATCCGCCATCGCCAGCATCGGCAGCAGCAGTCCGGTGGATTCCGGACCGGGCACTGCCAAGGCGATCAGGGGCACCACCAGAATCACCAGACCGCCCACCGACGTTTTCGAAAAACCGACAAGAAAGGCTGATAAGGCAA
>JBNKKC010000155.1:0-26714 GCA_050291625.1 Desulfobacteraceae bacterium | reverse complement strand
CTGCCAACGGATATTAACATGCACCGGGACCAATGGCAGTCCCATCAAAGAGTGCGGATGGAAGCGTGGCGGTTGAGACTCGTTGGACGATAACTAGTAATCTGTGAACAGATTACCTGTTGACAAGCCTTCTCATGGAAGACGCCAAGATAGTCAATTGTAGCAGTTCAGATTGAATCTGAACTCCAACAATTGAAATTGAAATTCTTTGCGACTTTGCGTGAGATGATCTAAAAATCCGGCTCTTCAGCCTATTCGATGACAGGAGCACCTGAACGGTTTATCTTGTCTGGTGACGGGCGGGTTTTTTCCCGGTAATCATCGATAGTACAAGGTTTTCTTTATGCAGCCAGGAAGATATCAATGCGCCGCAAATGTGAATGCCTATCAGAACCAGCAGAAAACCGGTCATGCCTTCATGGATCTCCTTCCAAAATTTATCTTTTCCTTCGTGCCGACGAGATTTGGAATCATGGGTCCTATTCTCATCTGCTTCGTGTTCATCCTCATCAGCATAAGCTGAACTTAAAATAGATGGATTGGCATATGCAAGGGGGCCTTTCCCTTCGGCCGCAAGGGCTTTTAGTCCCGCAAATGTTGTCGCCAGCAAGGCGATCAACATGACAAACACCATCAATCCACCGGCAGGATTGTGGCCGACATAGTGGATAGGTTTGCCGACGAGTATGCTCTTTAAATATTTGAATATTTCATTAGGGCCATATAAGAAGTCCCCAAACCTCGCGTGCCTTGTTCCGATAAATCCCCAGACGATCCTCACCGCAACGAGCGCAATCACAAAATAGCCCAAACGGATATGCACGCCATGCATCTCTTCACCGCTGATATACATGCCAATGATCGAACCGACCAATGCCCAGTGAAAAAACCTGATAAATATATCCCAGACCTTAACAGATTCCATTTTCCCCATAATATGTTTCTCCTATCGTTGCGCGCTCCGGCGGGCGAGGCCGCATCAGGGGCAACGTCTATCCTGTTTTGATGGCTCCAAAAGCAGCAAAGCAGGAATTCTTGTGTAAGAGTTCTACATGATTGTATCCAACCTTATCAAATCGCTGCCTGATGACATCTGTAGATGGCTTTTGTTCGAGTTTTGTTGTCATAAGTCCGTTATTGGCTATTCGGGCAAGTGGATCGCAGCCCCTTGTTTCATAGAAAATGATCCTATTATCTGAGGGCTTGAGAGACGTGACGATCGGAGTGTTCTCTTCAATACCCTTGATGCTGACCTGGGCCGTTCTTTGGAAAGCATTCAACCTTTAGCAGATTCGCAAAGCCTGAATCTTGAGTTGAGTCTATGGAATACAACCATAGAAAATGGCTGCCGTTGAAATTATATCAGCTGTTATTTGCATAACATGTTGTAATATTTATTAAAATATATATCGTTCGGATAAATGAATTCTATTCATACTGTTTCGGTTCCACCGAATATGATCATCAATAACGAATTGTCAATGAGAGAGGCCGGCGGTCATGCGGTTCAATGCGTCACTCAATGCAAAAGGATTGACCGTTTTCCCCAACGCCGATATCGGTCTCGAATAAAGGTTTTGAAGCTACTTTTACGCATATTCTCTATTTTCTATAGTTGTTGCAACATACCGTCCAATTCTTGTTTGGAGAACCACATTCCTCCGACCATGACACCGGATATTTTCTTGACGTTGGACACATCTTTGAGCGGATTGTCATCGATCAAAATCAAATCGGCTCGCTTGCCGACTTCTACCGTTCCAAATTCATCTGATTTTCCTAAATGTTCCGCCGCGTTTTTCGTTCCCGCTTTAATGGCTTCATAAGGGGTCAGCCCGGCACTGATAAAGTTTTGTAATTCTTCATGAAGCGACCATCCTGGAAAGACGAACGGATTGCCGCAGTCAGTGCCAAGCAAAAGCTTTGCTCCGGCATTGTGCAGCGCGTTGATCATTTTATAGTCAAGTTCCGTTATTCTTCCGACATAGTCGCCTTCATAAGTGATCGATTCATTTAAGGCCTTTATGGACTTTTTTAAAAAGAAATGCTGCATAAACGATAGATATTTCATCCCGGGATGCTTTTCCAATTCCTCGATTTTTTCTTCACTCAATCCCCTTTTCTGCCAAATGACCATTGTCGGGCAATTCCATACACCTGCTTCCTGCGTCTTTTTGGCATAAAGATCGATGGCATCTTCTGAAATTAGAAATTGTGCGGCATCGGGATCGATATATCCCGTTAGATGTTCGATGGATATCTGGCCCGATGCCAAGGCACCATCGATGCCGATTGAAAATGGCACATGTCCTTTGATTGGGATGTTCTGTTGTTTGGCTGTTTGAACAATTGAACGATATACGTCTTTATCTAAATGATCGTAGACTTTTATGAAATCATACCCTTTATTTTTTTGTGAGATGACCTCGCAGGAGCCCTTTTCCGGAGCGATTATTTTTTTCATAAACGGATGGGTTAACGGTTTCCCTTCAAGGATAGGCCCGGACGTATAAATAGTGGGGCCGAGCATGTTGCCTTGAGCAATGTTGCCCCGCAGTTTTAATTGACTGGGAAATCCCATAAATTTTAAAATCAGACTCTCATATCCCCACATATTCTGTACGGTGGTGACACCATGAACGAGAAATAAGATTAGATCTTTCTCATTATTAATATGCACGTGCATGTCAGCCAATCCAGGCATTAAATATTTGCCTGTACAATCAATAACGAGAGCCCCTTCCGGAATGCTGATGTCCTGTTCACTGCCAATACGTTTTATTTCACGGTTCTGAATGATAACAGTTTGGTTTTCCAGTATCGTATCATCGTTCATTGGAACAACGGCGACATTTGTAAATGCCGTTGGTTGATTTAGAGTTTCTTTCTTTTGATCATTATTTAAAGGGTACGACATACTGCAAGCTGCAGTAATGAAAATAATGCAGATTGATAAGATCAATTTATTCAAAAATTTAATCATGCGGTAGTTACCTTTAACAGATTTCAGCTTTCCGGTGTTAATTCAACAAGCATCCCTTCCGTTTGTTTGTGCGCCTTGACAAGACACTTTTTCACGAAGGGCTTATAGCCCTGCGCCCGAATAATGAGTTCGTATTCATCAGGGGGCAATCCAAAGAAAAAGAAACTTCCTTTGTAGTAGAAATCAGCGCGTGGGATAAGATAGTCGTAAGGATTGACATCTTCGCCTTCAAGCAGTTGGAGTTTTCGGCGAATCCCGGCGCCTGCCAATGTAATTGATTGAACATTGAAGGTCATTTCATACGGCATGCCGGCTGCCCAGTCTTTCGATTGCACAGAGGATATTAAAGTCCCGTAAATAACATTGTCATGGGTCAACACATAGTTCAGCTCCTTGGTTTCATTGCTCTCAATTGTCACGGGTACGTTTCGTTTACCAATGGCAGTTAAAGCGCCAAGGGTTGCCAGATAGTCCCCGGCAGGGAAGGGGCCAAGTCTTCGGCCACTATCATCGGCACTTAAACTGATTGCCTTTTCCGCATTTTTTTTGTCCACAGGCCGTAGGACAAGTGTCGGCGGAATCCTTTCGCCCTCGAATGGATCGTCATACGAAAAGCGGATCTTGAGGTATCCTCCGGATCGACGGGAAGATACACCTTTTTTATCGTCAAAGGTGTTGATAATCATATTATACTGTTCCAACACCTCTTTGCTGTTGATGATGCTGGCGTGGTCCTCATTAAAGGCATAATTCATTTTCGCCTCTGACTGGGCTCTGAGGTCCAAAAGGCTGGTAAAATCAATCGTTGTGTCGTTATTCGACCGAAATGGGTTCCGGCTTCCCCGGTGGCCGTAAAACATGTAAAAGCTGACGGTCTCGGGCATTTTTGTTCTATATAGGGATTGGATAAACGGACTATCCGGCTGCATGTCGATCCAGCACGGTACTACCGCGGGAGCTTGCTTGACACCGTACTCGGCCATCCCGGCGCCACCCCAGGGTGTGGCCAGTGAAATAAAAAGCTTTACGTAGGGAAAAGGGCTGCCGTAATCCATAAGAAAGGACCGGGCGACCAGTCCTCCCATACTGTGCGCCGTCATATACAGCCGATCGAAATGATACCTGGCTTGAAGGTTTTGCAACTTCCAGAACAACAAATAGGACATGCTTTGAATGCGGGCCCCGCTCGGATAATAAAAAAACCAGGGCTGGAAACGCGTTCTATCGATGTTTTCGGCAAAATACTTCCAGTGCTTGGGCGTGCCTGTGGCGCCGTGAATAAAAAGAATCGGTATTTTTTGAGGATCATATTCCTCGAGAAAATAGATATTGCCCCCAAGCTCTTTAAAAAATGAAAGACCTTCCCAAAAGCCTTTGCTTCCATGTTCATCGGAAAAGCGTTCATCATCCAAATCGACGATGGCTCCCGCGAGCCGACTGTAAAGCTGATGGGGTTTGACCGGTGAGATTTCAAATCCGGATGGCACATCTACCTTTTGTCCATTTTCCGGGATAGTAATATCGATACCCCCAATAACGCCGCCTGCCGGCGCCCTGACTATTTTTGGGCCGCCATACTGCCCTGCCGGCTCATTGGCGTCATAAATCAGATTGCTGTTTTTATCCCAATACGCAAAAACGTAATATTTTCCCTTGGCAACCATGAGTTCATACTCGCCATAATCATGCAGAACGGTATAATGGGCCACCTCTTTTTTACCCTTGTTCATGGCGTAGGCCGCCACAATAATGGGTCCTTTGCCCGGAAAGGCGGTAGAAATACGGCCGACCAGGACGGTGGAGGCCAGGCTCTCGCGCACTTCTTTTTTAACATTTGCAAAAAAGCAGCCTGTTGTAACCAAACAAATTATCAAAAGAGTGACAGTCATCCTGTTGAAAGCCATAGGCAGACCTCTTCTCAACCCGCTGACTGTGCGTCCGAATGATTTCATGCCTCTATCCTTCGGGCCCGTTAAAAAGCTTCCCTGACATTGATGACCGCGCCAAACCCTCCATCCACCCAGGCAATGTCCGCCCGGATGTTGAATCGCTGCTCAGGATTAAGAGCATACCGGATCCCGAGGCCGATGCTGGTCTTGAACGACGATAATTCGATATCCGAATAGTCGTTTGCCACCTGTGCCGCCTCGGCAAACAGCGCACCTGAGAACCGTTTCCAGACTGGAAAGCGGTAGCCGCTCTGAACGCCCACAAGTATCCTGTCCCGATAGCGACCCTTCTCTATGCCTCTTAACAGCCGGGTCCCGTCAGGAGAGGGCAGCAGGCGGAAAGGCACGTCCCCGTGGGCTTCCGACGTCAGTGCGGACAGGGCCAGGACCTTGTCTTGCCGCACCGCAATAAAGTAGCGCAGGTCCAGCGACTGGATGTCGAAGTCGTAGTCGCTGCCAAGAGAGTCGTCAAACCACATGCTCTCAAACGTCGCCAGGGCTCCGGAATTGGGGGCATTGGTATTGTCGCGCGTATCGAAGCCCGCCCTGATGCCGAGGCCCGCATATTCGAAGTCGCTCGAGCCGGCTATATTTTCCGTCTGCAGCATGCCGCCGGCCTCGGTGGTCATCTCTTCGCTGGCGTATGACCCGGTGAGGCCGGCCACGAACTTGTCGAAGAATTTTCTTTCCATGGTGAAGCTCGCGCCGATGCTGTCTGCCTTGTACTCCTCCTCATCGTCGGGAGAGTCGTTGCCGATTCCGTAGTAATTGGCCTCCCATGAGGCGTAGTTCAATGAAACGTTCAGGCGATACCGGTTGTTGTCAAAAAACAGATTGGGAGACAGAATGACCTGGTACTGGTCCTCTGTCGTGGCAAAGGCCATGAGGTCGATGGTGGAGGCTTGCTGGCCGGGTTCATCGACAGGCAGAAAGTGAAACAGCATGCCGCCGTACATAAATCCCGTTTCAGTACTACTGGCCAATATGGGAAAGGCGGCCCAGCGCTGCTGTTTTTCCTCCGTATTCACCTTCTCCGTGTCTGCAGCATCCGTCTCAGTCTCTGGCTCCTCTGCCCATAGCGATAAATTTGAGAAAGCGACAAGAGATAAAGCTGTCAGTAGAACTAGACCGGTCTTCACAAGAGATGTTTTTTTCATTGTCAAGATCCTCTTCAAATGTGCCCAGAGCGTTCATCTTGCAGCGATATAGCCATGGTTTTTGTTTAGTTAAAGTTCAGTTTCGGGCCTCATAGGTGTAAAGGGGCGCTCCATTTTCATAAAAAAACATGCCGGAAGGCATTTCGTACCTGTCTACTATGCATTTATGGTGTCGTCAAGAAGGCGGAGGACGCATTAATAGTTGACCTCCGCTGTGAATCGACGGCCATTTGGGGAGATGCATTCAGGTGTCCGCGTGAGACGGCGGCGCTTTTTACCAATGCAAACACCTGCTTTCCGGGCGACAGGGCCAGGGTGTTCCTGGCGCGTGAGGTGATCCTTGCCGTCAGCGGACAGCCGATGTCCATATGGACATCCTGCCAGGCCCCCGGTCCGCTCGAGATCGTTTTCACCTTTCCACGGAAAATGTTCTGAACGCTCGTTGCCCGTGGTTCGTGCAAGGCGATGGCGACGCTGCGAGCCGCGATACGGACCCTGACACGGCTTCCTTTGGACGCGGACACCTGGGGAACCCACATCACTCCGCCCTTGAAACGAAGCCGTGTCAGGCCGTCCATATGCCCATCCACCGTGGTGGACATAACCGTTCCCGGGTCTTCGGTCCCGGTCAATCGCTGCAGGTCGGTGTGGCTCATCAGCTCTTCGACAGGACCCGAAGCGGCCACACCACCTTCGTCCATCAGCACCATCGTATCGGCCAGGTTGAGGACTTCTTCCAGGGAGTGACTGACATATAATATGGGAGTCGACAATTCGCCGCACAGCCGCGAGAGAAAAGGCAGCACTTCAGCCTTGCGGTGACCGTCGAGGGAGGCCAACGGCTCGTCCATGAGAAGGAGGTCCGGGCTGGTCAGCAAAGCCCGTCCGATGGCGACCCGCTGCTTTTCCCCACCTGATAGCGTTGCCGGACGTCGATGGAGCAGGTGGCCGATGTCCAGAAGATCCACCACGTCGTTGAGCGCCACTTGGTGTTCGGCAGCCGGCGTAAGGCGCATGCCGTAGGTCAAATTGGATCTCACCGAAAGATGGGGAAACAGTCTGCCGTCCTGGAAGATGTAGCCCATGCGCCGCTTTTCAGGCGGAACATGGATACCCTTTGCGGCATCAAACAGCGTCCGGCCGTTAACGATGATGTGGCCCCGGTCCGGTCGCACCAAACCGGCCACCATGTTGATGACCGAGGTTTTGCCGGCTCCCGATCGGCCAAATAGGGCGGTAACGCCGATATCCGATGCAATGAAGGATATGTCGACCAGGAACTCTCCCTGCTGCTTGGTTACCTTCAAATCCAGCATGGCTTATCCCTTGATGTAGGCGGCAAACCGGCGTGCCAGCATTTCCGAAGCCACCAGCGCCGCCATGGCGATGACAACCGATATGATGCACAGGCGCATGGCGCCGACCTCGCCGCCGGGCACCTGCGTCAGTGTATACAAGGCCAGGGGCAGGGTCTGGGTTTCACCTCTGATGTTGGAGACGAACGTAATGGTCGCTCCGAATTCTCCCAGACTGCGGGCGAAGGCGAGGATAAGGCCCGTGAGAATACCCGGGGTGATCAACGGCAGCGTTATCGTGAAGAACACCCGCAAGGGGCCGGCGCCCAGTGTCCTGGCCGCCGATTCCACACCGCGGTCGACATTTTCGATTGAGAGCCGGACCGCGCGTACCATCAGGGGAAAGGCCATGACCGCCGCCGCGACCGCCGCCCCTTTCCAGTTGAAGGCCAGGGTGAGCCCCGTCATTTTATACAACCAGGCGCCAATAATGCCTCTGCGTCCGAAACCCACCAGAAGCAGGTACCCGATCACCACCGGCGGCAGCACCAGGGGCAGATGGATCAGTCCGTCCAGAATCGATTTGCCCGGAAAATTGAGGCGGGCCAGCATCCAGGCCGCCAGAACGCTAAGAGGCAGGCTGCCGGCCACCGCCCAGACCGACACCCAGAGGCTCAGTTGAAGGGCCTTGATTTCAATGGGTGTCAGCGTCCAGACGTTCATCAGCGTACCGAGAACCCGTATTTTTCGAACACCGCTCCGGCTTCCGGGGATCGAAGCAGCGCCATGAACCGGTCCGTGACCGGCGATCGCCTGCCGGCCACGACGGCCACGGGATAGACAATAGGCGGATGGCTGGTTTGGGGAAAGGTTGCCACCACCTTCACTTTCGCGGTAATCGCGGCATCCGTGGCATAAACCAAACCGACCGGAGTTTCGCCTCTTTCGACCAGCGCCAAGGCGGCGCGGACATCCTTCGAGCGAGCCACATGCTTTTCGACGGCAGCCCACACACCGAGGCTTTGGAGGGCCTGCTTGCCGTAGATGCCCGCCGGCACATGATCGGGATCGCCCATGGACAGGCGGCTGTCACCGATGATGTTCCGAAGGTCGAATCCCGGTGCGATTTGCACCCGGTTTACGCTGCTGTCGGCCGGAACGATCAGAACGATGCGGTTGCTCAACAGGTCGATGCGGGCAGCTGTTACGATCATCTGCTTTTCATCGAGGTAGTTCATCCATTTCACATTGGCCGAAATATAGATATCCGCCGGTGCGCCGTTTTCAATCTGCTTGGCCAGGGTGGATGAAGAAGCGAAGGAAGGTCGAAAGTCGATCTGGCTGCGTTTGGAAAAGATATCACCGATGTCGGTCACTGCATTGGTAGTCGATGCAGCGGCAAAAACCGTCAAGGTTTCGGAGGCAGAACGCGCAGTGCTGGTGATCCCCATTAGCAGAATAACGAATACACTCATTCCCACCATTTTTATTTTGTTCAAGTACTTTACCTTCATAGCTTAGCTGATTTCCTTAAACTTTCAATCAATCAATCAATCAAGAAAGGTCCAACTGAACGAGCCACGAGATGCCGTGATGCTTAACACGTACAATCTGATAGCCTACGTAATATCAAGCGGCAACCTAAATATAAACAGCACAGAACATGCCAAGCTATCCTGCGGGCGACAAACAGCTTGTTTTTCGAAGGTTTTTAGGAATATCCGGGAAAAAACAGCCAGCCTAAAAGAGTAATCAATATACAAAATTGTCCGGTGGGCCTTCAAAATTGATTTAGGAAGCAGCATATGATAGATAGATATCACTACTGAAATGCGCCGGTATTTTAGTCTTAAATATCCCACCCTACCTTAAGGAGATAAACAGCACGTGCAGGCAATATCGTCTGATTGCATCCAATCGGAAGCAGCTTCCGATGGACTAATGATCACTTCCAGGCGATGACCTGATTGATTGTGGAGAGCAGGGTGGACAATGTGATTGTCAGTTTGGAGAATGTCAGCCGCACCTACGATAACGGCAAAATTAAGGCTGTGGCCGATTTGAGTCTTCAGGTGATGCGAGGTGAATTTGTCGCACTGTTGGGGGCCAGCGGCAGCGGCAAGACAACGTTGCTCAACTTGATGACGGGATTGGATGTACCCACGACTGGGCTCGTACGTTTTAACGGCTCAATTCCCGCTACTCGATCGAGATGGTGTGAATTGCGCAGCCGTCACATCGGTTTCATCTTTCAATCGTTCAACTTATTGCCTACCCTCACCGCGCTTGAAAATATCGAAATCCCAATGTTTGGCAACGGCATGAACGCAAGACAAAGACAGTCCAGAGCTTATGAACTTCTGGAAAGAGTCGGCTTGTCGCAAAGAGCATCTCATCTGCCGTCCCAATTGTCCGGTGGTGAAAGGCAGCGTGTGGCGATTGCCCGCAGCCTGGCAAATCGACCAACCTTGCTGGTGGCTGACGAACCCACAGGCAACCTGGACAGTCACAGCTCCGAACAAATAATGGCATTGTTGGAAAGGGTGCATCTTTCTGAAGAAAGTGGCCTGTTGTTGGTTACCCATGACCAGCGCTTTGCTGCCCGCGCCACTCGGATTGTTCAGATCGCAGACGGCAGGATCGTTGCCTGAATATAGGATGGAACCCGGGATGCTGTTTATCAAAATACCGCAAAACAACCTGCTTAAAAGGCCGTTGCGCACCCTGTTGACCTGTTTCGGCGTCGTGCTGGGCGTCGCCAGTTTCGTTGCTCTCGTGGGCCTGTCCCGGGGTGTGGAGCGGGCCTGGGTCACCGGCCTTAATGAAAAAGGGACACATATTCTCGGTTTGCGAAAGGGGGCTGTAGAAATATTGACCGCTACTCTGGATGAAAACCTTGGCGGCGATCTGCGAACCGTCAATGGAGTGGCTGAAGTGTCCGGTGAACTCGTCGATATTACCCAACTGGATGACGGGCCAACTGTCTTGATCAGCGGATGGCCGTCGGATAGCAACCTTTGGCGTACGCTACACATCAGCGTCGGTGGTGCGGCCACGGATCTGAAGCCGGGGCATGTCGTGGTCGGACAAACCGTTGCAGGCGCGATCCCATGCGATATCGGCCATTTGCTTGGCATCGGCGGCCGGCGTTACACGGTGCACGCCGTCCATAAAAGCAAGGGCACTCTCAACAACAATACCATCATCATGCGTCTGGATGACATGCAGCAGATGACAGGCAAGGCCGGGCGTGTGACAGGGTTTAATATCCGCCTCAATCAGGCGGACGATCCGGATCAGGTTACCGATGTGCTGGCGCGCCTAAACAAAAGGTTTGGTAGTCTGACGTTTCACAAGACGAGAGAAATAGCTGATAATAATAAGATATTAAAGCTTTTTCGAGCCATTGCATGGGGAACCTCCGCGATTGCGATTGTCATTTCCGCTTTTATCGTGCTCAATACACTGCTAATGTCCGTTTCAGAACGAAAGAGGGAGATCGGCATCTTCTGTGCTTTGGGTTGGAAACCCTCACGTATTATCCTGATGATCGGCTGCGAAGCCTTCTGCATTACAGCTGTCGGAGGCCTGGTGGGCTGTTTGGTTGGTGGCGTGGGTTTGCACTGGCTGGTTGGCGCCACCGAACTGCAGGCCTATATTGAACCGGATTTGAATTTTCAGCTAATCGTGGAGATCTTGATCGCATCCGTTGGATTGGGGACCATGGTGAGTATCTATCCCGCCTGGCGGGCCCTTCAAATCAATCCGACGGAAGCATTGCGTTACGAATAGGGGTAATGCTCTGCACCGTGCAACTGTCTGAGTATCCATATTTGGTCGGATCGCTGGCATCGCTGACCCTATCGGTGATGGGACTTATCTGCCGTCCTGAGCAGCGCAAAACAATCCTGGTATCCGGTCTGTTGTCCATCCCAGGTTCCCTGACCACCTTCCTGTTTGTACCGGAATATTGGGATCCGGTGCGCTTGTTTAATGCGTCGCTGGGAATCGAAGATATCCTGTTTTCCTTTTCAACCGGGATGATTGCCTGGACCATTGGCTCACTGTTGATCAGAAAACCATTGGTTCCGACGATGGGAATACGTATGTTGTTACGATATGCCAAGGTTCTCGGTATGGGGGTGGCCTTGGTCGCGCTAATGCAAATGACAACCATTAGTATCATGACACAGGCTCTAATTGGTATTGTTTGCATCGGTGTTTTCCTGCTATGGAATCGGTCTTGGGTGCTGCCTGCGGCACTTTGGACAGGCTTGGTGTTTGCACTTTTGTACACGGGGTTGATGGCCGTCATGCTATTACAGTTCCCTGACTTGCTTTCACAATGGACCCATGCCGAGCTGTACGGAATTTATATCATCGGAATTCCTTTGGAGGAGATCTTATGGTCCTTCGTATATGGCGCCTGCTGGGTAATAACCATAGCGTACCTGTTTGATTTAGATCCGGCATCCGAATCCAAAGATATTCAACGAAAAGGAACTGACTGAATGGACCATGCGGAACGTTTGATGCGGGAGGTTGTCGACGCCTGTACCGATTGTGATTGCTGCCGGTACCTGATGGATACAAACTGCCTGTTTTTTCCTGAAATATACAAGCTGTGGGACAGGGAAAAGGAGACCGGTGAACCGATTACGCCCAAAGAGCTGCGGCATCTGGCGGATCTGTGTAACTATTGTGCATTGTGCCCCTGCCCCAACATCCGGGAAGATATCATCACCGCCAAAACCCTGTTCATCGATCGGGACGGTCTGGATCCGTACATTCGAACCCTCGAGGATGTGGAACGGGTGGGCAGACTGTGCGGAGCGGTTCCCCGACTCTCCAACTTTCTGCTGCAAAGCGAAGCTACCGGCAACCTGATTAAAAAGTCCGCGGGGATCAATCCCAAGCGCCGGCTTCCGGTATTCCCACAGGAAAATTTTCCATCGTGGGCCAAACGGCGAAAGCTGGACCGGAAATCCCAAGGGGACAACAAACGCAACGTCGCCTACTTTGCCGGCTGTACCGCCCGCTATCTGTTCCCGGAAGTGCCTAAAGCGGTAATCGATGTTTTTGAGCGGAACAACATCACGGTTTATTATCCACCGCAGAATTGCTGCGGAATGCCAAGTATGCTGGAAGGCGACCGCAAAGTGACCCTGGCGTTCGCCGAGCGAACGGTGCTGCAGCTGGCCGATGTCGTGGCGGATGGGTACGATATCGTCTGCTCCTGTCCCACATGCGGCTATATGCTCAGAAACGCTTTGCGGGAATGCGCCTATTACTCTGAAGCCTACCAGGATCTGGTCGGTGGAGACGGGCGCCACCTGAAAATTCCCGACGATATATCGGGCAACGGTTCAGGCAACAGCGCGTCCGGCGTACCGGACGATCTTAAGGCCACCTTCGGCGGGCACCATATGTCGCGGGAAACCGTTCACGTGACAGATCCGATGGATGGTTCTGTAAAAGAGGTGTCGTTTCGCGTGCTTGAAAAATCGATCTATGGCAAGATTTTAAAGGACGACGGGTATTTTTCCGGTATTGACCCCCTCAAACGCATCCGGGTGGCTGAAAACACCTATGATCTCGGGCAGTTTTTGATGGGCCTCCATCGCAGCGGTGAATTGGACACCCAACTGGGACCGGTGCCCGGACAGAGAGTCTACTACCCGCCGTGCCACCAGAGAGAGCAGGGTATCGGCATGCCTTACCTGGATCTGTTGGATTTGATTCCCGATATGTCCATGGAGGCCATCCAGACCAATGCCTACTGCTGCGGCATTGCAGGAATCATGGGCTTCAAGCGCGATTTCCACAAGGCCTCCCTCTACCTGGGCAGCCGATTGATGGCTAAGATAAAGCGGATGGATCCCGACCATTTGGTGACCGACTGCCTGAGCTGCCGGCTGCAGTTCAACCAGATGACCAGATATCCGGTGATTCATCCCATTGAAGTGTTGAGCCAGTCCTATAACAATTATACCTAGTGCATATGAGCATAACCCCGTGATTTCGATCACCGGCTAAAAAGACTCAAAATCGATATTATCATCAGGAACTGCCTGTTTTGGCGTTATCCCTGACGGCAGGGCCGCAGGGATATCATCCGGGTTTTGCATGTCCTGCTGACTCAGATGATTTTTTATATTTTTTATTTTCGACCAGGCCCGGCCCGCGGGATGATCGTTTTCTCCATTTTTGCTGCCGCCCACCATTTTGGTCAACTCACTAACGATTGATTTCATCTGTTCGGCCTGGGCATTCAGCTGCTCGGCCGCCGCTGCCGACTCCTCCGCACTGGCCGCATTTTTCTGGATGATGCCGTCCATTTCCGTGACCGCGGTGTTGACCTGACCGATTCCCTGGGCTTGTTCGTTGGAGGCGGCGGCGATTTCGTCCACCAGGCCACCGACTTTGCTCGCGCTTTCGGTCACATTGCCGAAAGCTTGACCGGTTCGGGATACATATTCCAAGCCGCTGTGGACGGTTTTAACCGTCTCTTCGATCAAACCGGCGGTATTCCGTGCCGCTTCGGCCGCCCGCAGGGAGAGGTTGCGCACTTCGTCGGCCACCACCGCAAAGCCGGCGCCGGCCTCTCCGGCCCGGGCCGCCTCCACGGCTGCGTTCAGGGCCAGCAGGTTGGTCTGGAAAGCGATTTCATCGATGGTTTTGATGATCTTCGATGTTTCTTCGCTGGCAGCGGCGATCTCCTGCATCGATTTGTCCAGGCCCCTCATGGATTCACTGGCCTGTCCGACCACTTGATTGGTTTCCTTCATCAGTGCATCGGCCTGAAGGGCGTTTTCGGCATTCTGCCGGGTCATGGATGACATCTCTTCCAGTGAAGCGGATGTCTCTTCGATGGAAGCCGCCTGTTCGGAGGCCCCTTCGGCCAGGGACTGGCTGGCGGAAGAGACCTGTCCCGATGCCGAAGCCACCTGGTCGGAACCCTCGCTGAGGCTATAGGTTATCCGCCTTAACGTTTTGGACATGTTCCTGGCGATAAACACGCCCATGAGAATCACTGCCGCTGCGATGATCATGGAGACAATGCCGATTATCCAAATTCGACGCAGCAGATGTTCGGCTGCCACCGATTCGCTGATCACCTCATTTTCATCGATCTCCACCAGCATGGCCCAGGTAATATCGCCGATATGAATCGGTGTGTAGGCCGATAGAACCCGATTGCCGTTATAGTCGATGATGATGTCGGTGTTTTCTTTGCCGGCAAGGGCATCATTGGCCCCCCGGGTGTCCACTTGGCCGGTGGAGGGATTGGCAAAAGAGGCTTTAACCGAATGGTTGGCTGGATCCAGATACGAGTTGGATCGCATGAGCTTGTCCGGGCCGATCAGGTAGGTTTCGCCGGTTTTGCCCATGCCTGCCCGCTCCTGCATGATGCCGTCGATCGCTTCCAGGGAAATCTGCAGGGCCACGATGGCCTCCACTTTTTCGTTGTGCACCACCGGTTGGGCAATAAAGGCCGCAGGTTCATCGTTGCTCGGGGCATAGGGTTCAAAATCGGCGACACCGAATTGCCCGCTGCCGATCACCTGGCGTACCAGACGGCCCAGGTTGGATCCGCTGTATGTTCCCTCGATGATGTTGGTCTGATAGTCGGCCTCCTTTGCCGCGGTATAGAAGATATAGCCGTCCGGGTTGATCAGAAACAGGTCGTAATAACCGTACATCTGCTGGTACTTGGCAAAAAACGCATCGCCGTTGTCATCAACCGGCGAAAAGGCTTCGGCGACATCGATCTCAGCCAGCAGGCCCCAGGTCAGGCTGCCGACCTTGACCGGGGTGTAGGCCGACAGGACCGGGTTGCCGTTATAGTCGTTGATCACCTCCGCACCGGTGCTTCCGCCAAGGGCGGCATCTGCGGAGATGGTTTCGACCTTTCCCTTTTCAGGATATTTAAAGGATGCAACCACGCTGTGGTGGTCGGGATCGAGGTAAGCATCCGAACGCATCAGCTTGTCGGGTCCCACAAGATAAGTCTCTCCGGTTTTTCCCAGCCCGGCACGTTCCCCCATGATGGCGTTGAGACGGTCTATGGGCATCTGGAACAATGCCACGCCGATCTTTTTATGGTCGTCATAGATGGGAGAGGCAATAAAGCTGGCCGGCGCTTCATAAGAGGGTGCGTATTTGGCATAGTCTACCAGGATGACGGCATCTTTGCTGGAAGCGGCATTGGCTCTGCGAAAGGCCTCTCCGAAGTTGGTATGCGCATAGGGGCCGTCGATGAGTGATGTGCTGTAGTCCAATTCCTTGAAAACCGAATACACGATGTCACCGGTCTCCGAGTCCACGAGAAAGATGTCATAGTAGCCGAACTTGTCTAAAAAGTTTCTGATGATCGGATGAATCCTGGCATGCAACTCGCTGTAGCGGGACGCATCGTCCGACCGGTCAAGTTGATGTTTTGCGCCCAAAGGGTGTCGGTTGGCCCGGATGTAGTAGTATTGCAAAGCAATGGACTCATCGTCCAGTTGGCGGAAGTACCTCTCGGCATCGGGTGATTGGCCATTGTTCTGATTTCTGTATTCCGAACTGAACTCCCCCGTATAGTAGGTGAGCAGTTCGCTGCGCATCCGTTTCACTTGCTCGCCGGTCAAATGGTTATCATCGCGAACGTTTTTGAAAGCTGTGCTGAAACGCCGCATGGCATCGACCACCATCCTGTCCTCAGAGAAAGTGATGATCTGGTCGTTAATGGTCTGGAAATAGCGCTCCACCGCCTGGCGCTTTACTTCACGTACGGCGGTCAGTTTGTCAAAGGCTTCCTTTCGCAACGTGCCCACCATTTCGACCAGGACCCCCATATCCCCTTTGCGCTCGTCAAAGTACGTTTCGATCTGGGCTTTCTTGATCCCCCTGATGGAGATCAATTGTTGGAATTTGTCATGGATGAACGAATCCCTGGCCGTTGATACCGCCATGATGCTTAAGATGAAAAACGGAACGATTGCGATCAGGGAAAACAGGATCGTGTTCATTCCCAATTTTTTGCCAATGGTGATTGCCATTATGAATTCTCCTTAAGGGCGCTGTTTGAGTTCGGGTATTTGGATACCTGTTGCTCGCCGACCAGAAAGAGAACCAGGTCATTGATATAGCGGCAGAACGGCTGATCGATGTGACTTATCATCGGCAGACGGATCGTATCTCTTGATATTAGAAATTTATGAGGGAAAATATCAGGGTCATCCTAACATGTATCCTGCTTAAAAATAGAAGTGGCCAGGGAGATCCAACATTCATTGAATGCTGACAATAGAAGTGGTTTTAAAATTGTTGTTCAATTCGAATGCCTTTTTCCTTTGAGTCATTCCGGCGCAGGCCGGAATCCAGAGGGTTTTCAGCTGGACTCCGGCTTGCGCCGGAGTGACAATGGTTTTTCAACTTGTTTGAAGGACACGAAATTAGCCAAAAGGTTGGTTTAGCCGTTCTTATTTTCTTCTAATAAGTTCAATTATGCTTGACTCGCTTCTATTGTTTGAGGGATTGCAGGTGGGACCGCAAGGTTGTCTTTTTCTTCAGAAGGCCCATTTTTTTTCTCAGGTTGTGCCTGTGGAAAGAGATGGCGGCAGTCGATACATTCAGCATGGCGGCGATCTCTTTGCTTGTTTTACCCTGGCAAATGAGATCTGCCACCTGGGTTTCCGAGTAGGTCAGATTCTGTATCTGGTTCACCTGGGCATTGGGCAATGCAGAAATAAGATCGTTTAGGTTTGATTCAATCAGTGATAGATAAGTCCGGGCGGTATTGTCTATGTTTCCGGTCTTGATCCTGTCAAGATATGGGAAGATCTTTTTTTTAATACTGATCAACAAATTTTGAGTTTGATCCTTCTTTTCGCTTTCATGATGATCCATTAAGACTTTTAAGGCTGCATTAAGATTCTGAATCTGTCTTTTTTGATCAGATATGGTGTTTTCCGCATCTGTCGATACCTTTTCCGATGAGTTGTCTTGGCTGATATCGAAAATATACCAGATCAGCGTGGGACAATCATGCCAGGGGGCGCAGAACACTTGAGCCCGCAGGTCTTTCAGTCTATTGTCCTCTGTGACGGCGCGGAAGGTGAACTGCGCAGGTGCAGGCCTGCCGGCAATTGCCCGGTCGGTATGCCGGCTGACATCATGTTGATCTTCAAGACAGACAATGTCATTCAGCGGCTTGCCGGTCAGTTGGTCGGAGGAATAGCCTGACATATGAGCAAAGCGATGGTTAACCAATGCAATCCGCCCGAGCTTATGCTGGACCACCAATCCGGCCGGCATCGTCTCAAGCATCAGTCGCAAAAGTCTATCGCGCTCAACCGGCGTTTCCAGTTGGTTGGGCTGCCATGCGATGTCATCTTCCGGTCCGCTTTTCTTTTGCCTCTGAGTTTCTAATGATATGTTTTGCATGCCCGAATCATCCTTTCCATTAAGACTTGTTTGCACACGCGAAACCGCATCAACAGCTCTGAAGGAGGTGTCGGACAGGCTTTTGCGATAGTATTGGGATGATCGGGGACAGTCGCCGCAGACAGCTTCAAAGCAGATAGGAAAAAGACCTGGTTCAGCCAAGTTTGAAAGGTATCTAACGCAAATATCTTTTAACTTTAAGGATAGCGCGTAACAGGGACCAAATTTATGGAACACCCTGAAATGTTGCCGAGTAGGACTTGCTCGCAGGGTCAATTAAATCTAACAGGATCCTTTTTCGGGGTCAAGGGGGATTGCGCCGCCTCGCTGCTTTCATGTGCATGATCGGTTCAACCAGGCATAAATGGATTCCGGCGCAAATTGCCTTGACGTGGATCCTACTTTTCTTCCGCATGCATCTCCACCTGCACATGTCCCCATCCACCGCACAAGGGACCGACATCGAAACAGCCTGTCCGGTTGAACATCACCTCATTGGGGTCCCGGCCGTTGATCAGATTCTCAAAAAATGCGTTTATCAGCACTGTCAGATTTGGCATCAGGAAAGTGCAGACGCGCTCAGGTGATTCCCGGGTCATCAGGTTGCCTGTCGAATCAAAGACGATCCGCTGTCCGACCCCATGTCCTGAATGGCATCCTTTCGAGGCTACGACCTCGGCAACGAGACGGTAACGCGGACCTTTTGCCACGTTGTCAAATAGTCGCTGAAATTTTGGGTTGTCAAAAACTGCTGCCTGTTCATCTCCCTGCAGCGCCAAACGTTTCTTGAGAATTTCGATCAAAATCTTCTTTTCCATAAATCTCTCCTCTTCAGCGTCCTTTCCCCCTCAAAGGGAGAGGGCAGGTGAGTGGGCGGTCTTTTTCTATATCCGCTTTCACCCTATCCCTCTCCCTGAAGGGAACGAGTGGAATTGAATGGCAAGTTGCGTTTAGCAAAGTAGCCACGCAATATGGGATAGTACGCCTTTATGGGATCACATTGAATCAGCATGGAATCGGCATGGAGTAACAGACAGTGTTCGCGAGTGTCTCAGACAAACCGGCCTCGTTGAAGATAAGCCTATCGCATTGCCGGAGGATCGGTCAATGCCAATAAAAAAGCCGCAATGTCGTCCACTTGCTGATCGCTGAGTCCCAAATCACCTAAATCCGTCCGGTTAAGGTTTTCCAAAACTTCAGGCGGGTCCCATCCGCCGAGATCTCTGGTGTTTTTAAATCGGATGATGTCTTTGAGCGTGGCAAAATAGCCGTTGTGTCCATAGGGTGCAGTAAGCGCGACATTTCTTAAGGCGGGTATTTTAAATTTACCATTTTGGGCTTCGATATTCAGGAAACCACCCAGTCCAAGATCGATGGGATTGTCAGCCAGCAAAGGATTGACCGGAAGGCCGATATTTGCGTAACCATGGTTGGTAAACAGCGGCCCCTGGCCGGTGCTGTCCGCCAGTGAATGACAGCGGGCACAATGGTCCTCGAAATATGTGAACCCTCTGAATTCCTTCTCGCTGAGCAGTCCCCGATCAAATCTTGAGCTGAATTTCTGGACCTCATGGGAGCGTTCATAGGCCGCAATGGCTCTGGCGATGTTATCATAGGCCGCATCAACATCCAAGAAAGCGTCTTGCCCAAAAACAAGCTGGAATAAAGGGGCATAGCTGGAATCTTGAACGATCTGGACGACAGCCGCTTTGCTGGGCATGTTCATTTCGACAGGATTTAGCGGCGGCCCCCCGGCCTGCTCGGCCAATGGATCGCCCAACTCTGCGCCGGTGGCCCGACCATCCCAGAACATTCCACCGTAGTAATTGCCGTCCTCGGCCTTGTGCAAAATCGGACTATATCCTGCATAAGCGGCGCTGGGCGCGTTGCGTCCTCCTTTGCTGAGGCCGTCATCGCCGGTTGAGACCACTGAGTAATACGGATCCCGGCTGTTTGCAGGATCTGCAAAACCGGACTCGTGGTGGTGACACGTTTGACAGGATTGCGTTGAATTTAGTGAAAGGTTTTTGTCCTGGAAGAGGATTTTGCCCAGCTGCTCGATGGGGGATAACCTTCCGGCGCTTATTGAGCCGATATAAACAACCAAAACGCCAAGTACTACTGTTACCAATGTTTTTTTAATCATAAGGCCTCCTTTGCCTGGCCGCTACGGCCAATCTGAAAAAACGTTGATGTTGCATTCCGGCGTTGCCCGAAAATCGAATCCGCTAAATCAATTTACTTCAGCCCGCAGGCATTTGTTTGGTGGCGATACAGCTCAGGCGTTGCGCTTCGACTGAGGTTGAACCGTGATACGTGGCAATGCTCAGTGGCCGCAATGCCAAGGAAACTGCCGGCATGGCGACCATGCAACGCAAACAATTTCGATTACTTCTTTTTGACAATAGAGACGTGGCCGGTGAAAATGGATCAATAAACAGGATTAGCGAAAGAGCAGCGACTGAAAAATGGAATGATTTTTATCAGATGGATAGTAAGGTTTTAATTCCCGCCCTACAGAATGAGGATGCGGCCTCGAGATATGAGATATGAAAATCAGATAGCGGATCGGATCTCTATCGATAGAATGTCTTCAGTCGCGGTAAAATATTATCCTTTCGACAAGGTCGGCACGACATCAGCGAGAATGGCATCGTTATCACAGGAACCGTCGCGTTTGCGGTCACGCAGTTGATCCTTGTCGTCCGCCATGGCAGCACTTCCAACAATAAATGATAATGCAACGAACAGATACGCGATCTTTAACATTTTCGTCATCACAACCTCCTCTTCTCAATGTCGATAAAATATGGCTATTGGTGTGCACCACGTCTGCCTGCATAAACCAGCCCTATCGAAAAAAGTTACAATTTTTTTGAATTTTTTATCCTAATCGTTGCAACGGCATGCCTCAATTATCCCATTCTGCTGATATTCAATGGTTTTTACCCGGAGCCGGCCCATCGATTATTTTTCAATAGATTCATCTGATTCGAGTTTGAGCGACTCCCGGTCCATGTGGGACAGCTCTTTAATCATCATGCGCCGCGTTTGTGCCGATCCGTTTACGTCAATAAGTTTCAGTTGCTCTACGACCCGCCGCGATAGCTGCCTCGATGTGATCCGGTAGCAATTTATAATGACATTTTTTTCATTTTAACACCGCTTGGTTTGTCATTTTGCTAGAGTATCGTCTCGATAGAACCGAAAAACAAAGAAGCGAATCCTTAAATGAATGCTTCAACCATAAGGAGAGATGAGTATGCGTAAAGCGATGGTTGGTCTGATAATAACGGGACTGCTGGTGTTTTTAACAACTGGTTGTGCTTCTGACGATAACGATTCATCCGGCTCCGGTTCTACGTATTCCGTTGTCGTTTCTGTTTCGGGTTTGGCTGGCAGCGGTTTGACATTGCAAAACAACGGTGGGGATGATCTGATGATCGACAGCGATGGCTCTTACACGCTATCTGAGGGGGTCGCCGACGGCGATGGCTATGATGTCACGGTGGCGGCCGAGCCGTCCTATCCCGACCAGTTCTGCGATGTCTATTATCATTCCGGCGCGATAGATGGCGCGGATGTGACCGACATCGCGGTCGAGTGTTTCACCGGGCGCTATAATATCGTCGATACCGGCCAGGCAGCCTGCTACGATTCAACCACCGGTGATCCGGCCGCCTGCACCGGTGTCGGCTACGACGCCGATTATGAGGGCAACCTGCCGGTCTACACGGTAAGTGCCGACAGCAAGATGGTCACCGACAACGTCACCGGACTGATCTGGACGCAGACCCCCGACACCGACGGCAACGGGATAGTCAATGCCGGTGACAAGATGACGCTCGAAGAGGCCGAGACTTACTGCAGCGGGCTGAACTACGGTGGATTCGAGTGGCGGCTGCCCACCATAAAGGAGCTTTACTCGCTGATCATTTTCAGCGGCGAGGATCCCAGCGGATACACGGGCTCCGATACGTCGGCGCTGATCCCCTTTATCGACGACAGTGTATTCGAGCCGGGTTTTGGGGACACGACCGCCGGCGAGCGGATCATCGACGGGCAGTATGCCACAACCACCGTGTACACCTCGCCCTTGGGCACTCTTCATGGAGCCGATACCATGTTCGGTGTCAATTTCATCGACGGCCGGATCAAGGGCTATCCCTACAACTTTCCGCAAAACGATCCCAAGACGTTCTATGTGCTTGCTGTTGCAGGCGGCAACACGGACTATGGGCGGAACGATTTTGAGGATAATGGCGACCAGACGATCAGCGACCATGCCACCGGCCTGATGTGGCAAAAGGACGACTATCGATCCCTTCATTTCGAAGACGCCGTTGACCATTGCGAATCGGCCGCCACCGGCGGCTGGACCGACTGGCGGCTTCCCAACGTCAAAGAGCTGCAGAGCATCGTCGACTACAGCCGTGCTCCGGACGCTACGGGCAGCGCCGCCATCGATCCGGTGTTTAACACGACGGCCATCACCAACGAAGGCGGGCAAGCCGACTGGGGCTATTACTGGGCCTCGACAACCCATGCCAATTACGGCGGCCATGGCGCCAGCGGCACCTACCTTTCTTTCGGCCGTGCCCTGGGCTATTCCGAGTTCCAATTATCCGATGTTCACGGCGCCGGGGCTCAGCGAAGCAACCATAAATCGGATGTAACTTCCGATGGTTCCGCTGCTGCGCTGGACCTTGGATACGGCACCTTTTATTATAAAGGCCCCCAGGGGGATATCATCCGGGTCGACAACATGGTCCGGTGTGTGCGGAATGACGATTAGCCGCGTATGCGGGGCTTGCCAAAAACGGATTGCCGGGATTACAATAGTGGCTCGAAAGAGGAGGCCATCATGATGAACCTGGACAGGTTACCCCGATTTTTGGAAACCCTTGGATTGGATGAGCCGCCCATGGGCATCTTCTATTCCGATGTTCGGCCGGATGGCGGTTATTCGCCCAAACCCTCACCCTTGCCCACCGTGGCAAGGGAACAAAAGAGTGACATTGACTGGCAGCAGGTGTTTAAGCAATTTTCCTGCGTTATCGGAAATACATGGCTGGCCCGTAAAAAACAGACGGCAGCCTATTTCAGTGCCGAGAATTTTGGCTGCCCCGGGGCCGCTTTCTGGGGCGGGTTCCTGAAGCCCCAAACCGAGACGATCATCAACTATGTTTCCACCGGCATCCCCGGCTGGACGGCAGGGGAGCATTACTGCGAATCGCCGTCCGCGCTCAAAGCCATCTTCGAGTTCGTTGACCCGCGCCCGGCGCCCAAGCCCTATTGCGTGATCAAACCGGTGAGCGCCTTTGATTCCCATGAATCGCCGGAACTGGTGGCCTTCTTCTGCCGTCCGGAAGTTCTTTCCGGGCTTCACCAGCTGGCGTTTTTCGTAACCAACGACCCGGATGTCGTCGCCTCTCCCTGGAGTTCGGGATGCGGCAGTCTTTTGGCATGGCCCCAGAAGTTTCTTGAACAGGGTAAGCAGCGGGCGGTCATCGGAGGGTGGGATCCGTCCGCGAGAAAATTCTACAAAACCGATGAACTGTCGTTTACGGTTCCGCTGGAGATGTTCCAGCATATGCTCGACAGGTTTGAGGAATCGTTCCTAAAAACCGATACGTGGTCGACAGTTCAGAAGAAGATCCTTCGCAGCCAACGGGCCTGGGGCGAGGCCATGGATGAGTGAAGCCCGAATCCTGCTTCCTCCTTTAAAAGCCATAGGGTTTCCGACATCACACCGTTGCGCCGCCTCTTTCCGGTGAATTTCAAACCATGGGAAGGAGCCGGTCAGTGTTCATACTGTTAACCTCAATATTAACACCTGTTAACACAATTCATGCTTTTCCTGCCCGTGAATTGTTGCCTGATTGCGTATAACCCCCTGTCTTTAATTCCTATTTAGAAAGTCGAGATTATGGCACAACTGTTGCTCTACTCCTTCGGATTAGGAGACAACGTACCGATCATTCCATTTAATTACAGGCACGAAGGAGGACACATGGAGAATTCAAGATGCGTATGGACGGAGGCTGGGCGCGCGACACTGGCACTATTGCTGGTGCTCCTATTTTCCGTGACGACCCCGGCCTGGGCGGCCGAGGACACGGAAACGTTGCGCCGACAGATGGATGATCTTAAGCGTCAAATGGAAGTCCTGCAGGAAAAAATCGATAAAGTTCAAGAGGAAAACAAGCAGCAGGATGAGACGACCAAAGAGATGGACGAGCGATTAAACAAAACCGAGCTGCACACGGCCACGGATAAGCTTTCATTTGGTGTGGATTTTCGTACACGGGCCGACAGCCTCCATTACAGCGATGTGCAGATGGCGCCCACGATGCTGATCAACGGATTTTTCACCGATATCGGCGCGGGCGGCTTCAACGGCGGCACCTTGCAGCAGATTCAGCAGGGCATGGCGAACATGATCGCCGCAGATATGGTCCCGCCTACGGACAAAGCGGACGCCGACAATGATATCATCTACACCAATCGCCTGAGACTTGATATGAATGCCAGGGTGAATCGACAGCTCACTTTTGGCGGCCGCCTGGCTGCTTACAAGGTATTCGGGGACAGCACCGGGGTCAAGTTCAACCAGGGCAGCATGAGTGACGTCACCTTCGACGGCAACACCTCCAGTCTGCCCCACGGGGACACCCTGCGCCTGGAACGCGCTTTTTTCAATTACGGCACCTATCTGGGCAACGCCCCGTTCAACATCTCCTTCGGCCGGCGCCCCTCCACCGAAGGCCCCCCGCTGGAGTACCGCAATTACGGTCTGGAGGGCGGCTCTCCCCTGGCGCACTTGATCAACTGGCAGTTTGACGGCGCCTCGCTCAACTTCGGCCTTGAAGATGTCACGGGCATTCCCGGCGCTTCGTTCAAGATCTGCTACGGTGTTGGTTTCGAGGGGGATTGGGGCAACAGCTCGTCCCTGAGCAGCACCCAGCCCGATGTCGATGATGTGCACATGTTCGGCTTCATCGCCAACCTTTACAACGACGACGTGAACAGCGTAGAGGTCACCTATGCCCACGCCTCGGATATCACCGACGGCTTCACCGGGCTTACCGTGATGCCCTTTATCGTTTCCAAGCGCGACGCCAACAACGACGGCACGGACGAGTATTATTTCGAACGCAACAGCGGCGGTTTCGTCAGCCGTCTGGAACCCATGACCAATATTGGAGACTGGGAAGGCGCCTCGATGCTGCTGCGCACCAACCTGGGCGAAAAACTGGCGGATATCGACCTCTTCCTCTCAGGCTCCTGGAGCCATACCAAGCCGACGAACATATCGCGCAATCCCTTTTACGAAATCATGGGCCAGGGGCTGCTAAGCTCCAACGGCGAGCTGGAATCCCGCGACGGTTACAGTATCTATGCGGGCGCCATTTTCCCAATGCCTCTTGAAGCCCGGCTGGGCGTTGAGTACAACTGGGGCTCGCAGTATTGGATGAATTTCAGCGGTGCCGAAGACTCCCTGGTGGCCAGCAAGCTGGCGGCCCGCGGACAGGTCTGGGAGGTCTACTATCACCAACCGATTGTTGACCGAAATTTCTTTCTGACCCTGGGCGGGCAGTACTACGACTATGAGTATACCGGCAGCGGCAACCCGATGGGCGAACCAGTGGAAATCAGCGAACTGACGTCGCTTGATGCGCTCAACGCGGTCGTGGACGAGGTTTGGCTGGTCTACCTTTCCGCAACCCTTAGATTCTGACGGTATGTTAACAGCCCAGATTAATACATGTTAACCCAAAAAGGATGAATAACAGGACAAGGAGTACCGACATGATAAAACGCTTCTCAATGGGACTGCTGGCTATATTGCTGGTTCTTTCATTCATCGGTCCGGTTTGGGCCCTTGAGAAAGGCAACAAGCGTAAAGGCAAATACACCTATCGGAAAATTTACAAATCCTGCATGCAACGCGGCGAGGTGGATTCACCGCGTCCGGTGCTCAACCCGGATGCCAAAACGCGTGCCCAGTGGACCCGTGTTTTTGAAAAAAAGGATTACAGCGGATTCGGCTGTCAGCAGGAGTGGGAAGGCCTGAGTGAAGCGGATTTAAACGACATCTACAGCTACTTATGGGAGCATGCTGCTGATTCGCCCACGCCGGCCAAGTGCAAATAAACAGTTATGACGTTTCTGAAGTCGGCCATGCGGGCGCATATCGATCGGACGCGGTTTTGATGAACGCATCGTAGATCATTTTCTTATCCGTCGAAGCGCCCGCTTCGGCGTCACGCGAAGCAGCGGGCGATCATAGAACCCTGGTGATTGGTAGATTCTCTGGCGCTCCGGGGACTGATCGGTTTCCAGGATGGTGGTTGCCCCGTTCAGGTGCACGCGGACCCACATGTGCCCGTTCGAGATTTCAGCACTGGCATCGATATCCGCTGCCGTCAACATCGACATGAGCAGCAGGGAAAGGCCTTTGCAGTCGCCTGAACGCTGTTTCAGGGTTTGCCGGACGGTGGGCCACAGGTCAGGGGACGGCAGATAGCGGAACCGGGTAACGACGTACCGGTAACATCGACGAACCACGCGGTCTGGAGGTGCCCCTGCTGTGACGAGCGTGGCTATCAACGGCTTTACCGCTTCAGGGTCGATGAGGGTCAGAATGTCCCGGCTGCCAGAGGCGGTATCCACGATGATGGAGTAGACGGCATAGTCATCGGCGTAGATCCGATCGATCAATCGCTTGTTTTCCGACCAGAAAGCGATATACGCTTCCGGAGATTCGGTTGGGCTGATGATATCGGTATCGAGTGGCCCTCTAACGGCAGCACAACCGAATAAGAGCGAAACCGTCAAGATAAGAACAGGCAGACGACAGTCGTTTGTGTGTTTGGAAAATCGCGGCCCGGCAGGC
>JBNKKC010000154.1:0-6817 GCA_050291625.1 Desulfobacteraceae bacterium | reverse complement strand
TTTTTATGTAAGGTTGGGGGTTCACTGTCACGGACTGCTCGCATATGCTAAAATATAGTGGCCATTGCAGGCGCCAGTTTGCTACCGTCTGCTGGAAGCCTTGTACGGCTTCAGTTGACTATAGTTGTAGCTTGTTTGTTTCAAATGACGTTTTAATTATCCATGTCGAGGACATATGAACCTAAAACGAATTATAGATACGATTGATACTCACACAGCTGGCGAGCCAACTCGTATCGTGACCGGTGGCCTGCCCCATATCCCGGGACGCAGCATGCAGGAAAAAAAAGCCTGGATGACTGATAACGAAGACGACCTGCGCAAGATGCTGATGAGGGAGCCGCGCGGCCATCGTGACATGTTCGGCGCCATCCTGGCCGCTCCGGTTTCAAAGGATGCCGACATGGGGATCATTTACATGGACGGCGGTGGCTACCTCGATATGTGCGTGCATGGATCCATCGGCGCGGTCACCGCTATGGTCGAGTGTGGCATGCTCAAGTCCATCGATAGCAAGAGCGAGCAGGCACAGCAGGTCATTCTCGACACCCCGGCCGGCAAGATTTACTCCACGGTCCATTTGGACCAGGGACGCGTCAAGGGCGTGTCGATCCAGAATGTTCCTTCCTTTTTTTATGAAGCCTTGGAGATCGAGTTGGAGGGGGTCGGAAAGCTTTCCGTTTCGGTCTGCTATGCCGGCAACTATTTCGCCATCGTTAAAAGTGAACACTTGGGGATGAGAGTCGAGCCACATAATGTCGATAGATTGATCGAATATGGTTTGGCAATTCGAGATAAGGTGAACCTCAGCATCGATATCCGGCACCCCGAGAGCGACGAGCCTGGCCGGGTCAACCTGGTCGAGATCTATGAAGACACCAACCCGCCACGCAATGTGGTAATTTTCGGCTCTGGACAGGCCGATCGTTCGCCCTGCGGCACAGGCACGGGAGCCAAGATGGCGTTGCTCCATGCGCAAAACAAGTTAAAGCTTGGTCAACCTTATCCTTATCAGAGCATTATCGGCACGGAGTTTGTCGGCGAGATCCTTGCGGAAAAACAGATGCGTGACAGACTCGCCATTGTGCCGGCAGTGACCGGTCGAGCTCACATCATTGGTTTTCATAAATTCGTTTGTGATGATGAAGACCCCTTCAAATACGGTTTCAATCTTTTAAAGAGCGCATGATGTGTCTGTCGTTTGAGCCGTACCCACCAGTAGGCGGCTGATTGCACACGCAAAAGGTTTTTGGGGGGGACCATTGCGCTTACAGGGCGATGGCGGTAGAAATAGGCTATGTTGTGAGCTGCCCGTCCGACGCCTATTTTTGGATGAATTGTCAATAATTTAGCTATGGATCCCATGCAGCAGTTCAGAGGAATCAGTCTTAAAACACGGTTGTATCTGCTAGTGCTGGCCGCTTTTATTCCCGTAGCGGCGCTGATCTTCTATATTGCCGAAGAGCAGAAGGAGATCGAAACCGCGGCGATTCTGCAAAAAACCATGCTCCTGGTGCGCGCAGCGGCCGACGAGGAAAACCAATTGGTGGCATCGGCGCGTGTTCTTTTGTCGGCGGTGGACGACGCCTTTTTAATGCTGGAGGGGCGGGCGGAGAAGATGTCCGGGTTTCTGGCTGCGATTCTGCAAGAATCTGAAGGGTATGCGGACCTGGGCGTGGCTGGCCCCGACGGCCGCCTCCTTTCGGGCGGCAAAGCGTTCGAGGCCGGACAGGTTTTGAGCAGTGAAGCCTGGTTTATGGCCTGCCTGCAAAGCAGGGACCTGGCCATGGGGGTGTATGACGGCAAACATATCAATGACCGGCCGGTACTCTATTTTGCCCTGCCCGCCCTTGATGGAGCGCGCCGGGTCGCTGCAGTGGCCTTCGTCGCTCTGGACCTGAACTGGATCAACCGAACAATTTTTAAGCAAATGGCCGAATTGCCTGCGGGTTCACGCCTGACCCTGCTCGATGAAAACCGGGGCATGCTCAGGTACGATGTGGACACGGGTACCTGGTCCGTTCCGGCGCATTTCGATCCCGCCCTGCGCCGGCGAATGGCCGGCCGCGGATCGGGGACCTTGAGCGCCCTGGACGAGGACGGCGGGTTGCGGATCTATGCCTTTGCCCCCCTGGCCAGTTCCTTTCGGCAGCGCCCCATGTCGGTCGTGCTTGAAATTCCCCAGGCGCTGGCCCTGGCGGCATCCAAGCGCATTTTCACACGCAACGTGACTCTGCTGTTGATTTCGGCATTGCTGGCAGTGCTCTCCATCTGGTGGGCCGGCAATATCTTCATCCTCAGGCGGGTTAAGGCGATGGTGAGGGTAAGCCGCGAGCTGGCCGCCGGCAACCTAGGCGCGCGCATCGGCAAAATCGGAGTGCGGGATGAACTGAGCCACCTGGCCGGGGTGTTTGACGAGATGGCCGCGGCCCTGCAGATGCGCATCGAGCGCGAAGAGCGGGTCATGGCATCCCTTAAGCAATCCCGCGAGCAGCTGCGCAAATTGTCGGCCTACCAGCAGGAGGTCCGCGAGGAGGAGCGTCTCCGCATCGCCCGGGAGATCCACGACCAGTTCGGCCAGTCCTTGACCATCTTGAAAATGGACTTGTCCTGGATTAAGAAGAAGATACTGGCTTGCACGCCCGAGCTGGGCACAAAAATGGACGCCATGGCCCAGGTTATCGGTGAAGCTCTGGAAAACCTGCATGCCGTCACGGCAGAGCTGCGCCCGGTGATGTTGGATGATTTCGGGCTGGCCGCAGCCATAGAGTGGCAGGTTGAAGAGTTCCGTAAGCGCAGCGGTATCGACTGCCGGATGGATGATAACGGTTTCGAGCCGGAACTGCCCAAAGATCAGGCCGCGGCGCTTTTTCGCATCTTTCAGGAGACCCTGACCAACATCATGCGCCATGCCCGGGCCGATGCAGTGGTGGTCCGCCTGGAAGCAGACCAGGGGGATCTGCTAATGGAGGTGCGCGACAACGGCCGCGGCATTACCGCCGAAGAGATCAGCGCCCCAACCTCATTTGGACTACTCGGCATACGCGAGCGTCTCTATCCCTGGAACGGTCGGGTAACCTTTGACGGACGCCCCGGCCGGGGAACGCGTGTGGTCGTCCGCCTGCCGTTGCCATCGAAAGGAGAGCTCCAATGATCAAGGTCATCATGGCCGACGACCATCCCATCGTGCGTGCCGGACTGAAACAGATTATTACCGAAGACAATCTGATCACCATGGCCGGCGAGGCCGCCAACGGCGCCGAACTGCTGGAAGCGGTGCGCCACAAGGATTTCGATGTGGTCCTGCTGGACCTGAGCATGCCGGGCATGGACGGACTGGACGTGCTCAAGCAGTTGAAAATCGACAAGCCCGGCCTGCCGGTGATTATTCTGACCGTGCACCCCGAATCCCAGTACGCCCTTAGAATTTTGAAAGCCGGGGCATCCGGCTATCTGACCAAGGAGAGCGCCGCCGAAGAACTGATTAAGGCCATCCGGAAAGTGTGCAGCGGCGGCAAATACATCACTTCCACCCTGGCGGAAAAGATCGCCTTTGCCCTGGACGACGGCAGCGGCAAACCCCCCCATGAATCCCTTTCAGATCGCGAGTACCAGGTGCTTTGCCTGATCGGTTCCGGAAGAACCGTCTCCCAGATCGCCGACGACCTGGCGCTGAGCGTCAAGACCGTCAGCACCTACCGCACCCGCATCCTGGAAAAGATGCGCATGCAGAACAACGCCGAACTGATTCACTATTCCGTGCAGAACAACCTGGTGGAATAAAACGGGCTGGTCGCGCCTATTGCCGAGCGTCAACCCGGCCGGTGCATAGGCCGGCCCTGCGAACCATCACCCGACCTGTGTTGGACTTATGGTTCTTCGTCAGGTGGGATTCCCCTCCCGCCCCAAGTCGGACAAACACCGACAATATCTCCGGCCGTACTCCTACAGTAAGATCAGACCCGCGCTGATTTCACCCCCGCTCATGCCGCCTTATATTCCAAACCAGGCAAAAGGAGCGAGAAATGAAACGCGTGTTGATCGTTGATGATTCGGCATCCATTCGCCAGCGGTTGATCACACTGCTGACAGAATCTCCTCAGATTCGCATCGTCGGGGAGGCCGGAAACAGCCGTGAAGCCCTGGACACCGTGGTGCGCAAGCAACCCGACACCATCATTCTGGACATCCGTATACCTGGCGGCAGCGGCATTGAGTTGCTCAAGCAAATCAAAACCCGCTATCCGGAATTGAAGGTCATTATGCTGACCAATTTCGACTACAGCACATATCGGCGGCAGTGCCGGCAGCTTGGTGCCGATCATTTCCTTAACAAAACCCTGGAGTTCGAGAAAATCATCGATACCATCTTGGACGACACGGCACACTGAAGGAGACTTGTCGGCGCCTTCATGGAAAGGCGCTAACCATGGATGCATTCAAGCCTATTCTCGTGGTCAGCCGCTCAACCGAACCTTGCGTCTTTTATTCGGTAAAGTCAACGATGCCATCATCCGCAAACTGCCGGCCGCGTCATTGCTGGTGATATGCTGATACTTCAGATGAAGGAGAACGTCCATGTCAAAAGTATTGTCCCGAATCATACCGGTCACGCATGCCAAACAGAGCAACTGCGACCCGCAGGCATCTGAGCCGGATGCCCTGATCATCAATGAGGCGAAGCTGATCCTGGCGGAGAAACGGACCTCCCTGGCGGCCATGCGCACCGGCATCGCGGTGTTCGCATTGCCGCTGTCGGTTCTGGGGCTGCTGATCGCCACATCGAAATATTACGATGTCCTGCATGTCCTGCCACTGATTCTGCCGCTGGGAGTTATACTTGCAGCCCTGATCGTGCTGGGCAGCTATCTGATCGTGCGGGCGCTGCGCCACATTCACCGCTATGACCGTCTGATCCATCAATTGAAGGCTTGCCACAGCAAACTTTCGGAATTCCTCGACTTATGATCGCATACTGCAAACGCATTACAGAGAAGCAGATAATGAAACCAGATCGCACCCTTTCATCGATCGGCAATACTGACCTTAAAATCCTGGTGGCGCGGACCTTGTTTGCGGTTTTTTCTTTTACCAACATCTGGGCGGTTAATGACGCATGGGCGGAAGATGCCATTACACACTGAAGTTGCAAAGCGTGGCAACCGACACCCTGGGGCCGGGCGATTCAAAGCCTTTGGCCCGCCAGTTGACCTTGTTTCGTGCCAAACTCAAGGCCGTGGCCCTGCGGATGCAGCGCCAGTCGGCCCGAATGCGAGCCGTGCTGCGCAATGCCTGCCAGCTGGGCAGCTGGGAAGCCTGCATCGAATTGAAGTAGTACCAGCTCTTAGAACTACACGACATACGGCATGGCGGGTGGGCGTATTGGCAACACTAAATCGAAGTTCAGGACGAATACCATGAGAACCGTAAAAAAGATCAAGTCGCTCGTCGTCGTATATCTGGTCCTTTGTGTGTTTTTGCTGCTCTGTATTGCTGCCACGCCGCATATCATCCGGCAAGGTATGGCCATCTCCGGCCATTTGATCATTGAGGAAGAATTTCTGGAAACGGCTTTGATCGTGGCCATTCTCGGCCTCTTTTATATGATCTTGAGGGCCAACCGGCGCACCCTGGATGCATACCGCAAGGCCGTTGCCCGTGGGGGGAAAGACAAGTCCAAGCTGGTATCGCGCCTGGCGGATGCATTCAGTTACATCGGCAGCGTCAATGTGAGCATCAAGGAAATCCAATCCATTCTTTGCGGGTTCGATCATTACCCGCAGACCAAAAAAGAATTCAAGCAATTTCTCCATGGTTTAACGGCCGAGGTTATGGCCTTTACTGGCGCAGACAGGATGGTGGTGCGCATCATCAACCTGTGCAGCGGCCGTACGATCAAGGAATATTCCGCCCAGGGCAGCGGGGGTGTCGTCCCATCGATCACCATCGGCAACCGCGCGCTCATGGAAGGCCGGCTGGTGGAAGGTGTCAGAACGTTCGTCGTCCGCCAGAAGCGCCCGGATCTGCTGACGGCTTGTATCTTCCCGTCCATGCCGCTTTCCGAAGAACAAGCCGTACTGGTCACGGCCGCTACCAAGGAGATCGAGATGGCATTCATGCTCTATTTCGCCGTCGGACAAAATAGATCTTCTACAACATCCACGCTACAAACCGAAAAGGAAATCTACCATGATACCTATATCTGAAATCCATCCTATGCTGGTTCACTTCCCCATTGTCCTTTGGATGAGTGCGGAATTCATCGCTATTATCCTATTGCTTCGTGGCGCCGACCTCGGTGCGCGGAAGCATTGGCCGTTGACAGCCTTCTATGCGCTGCTCGTCGGCACCTTATTTGCTGGCCTGGCGGCGATTTTCGGAGACATCGCCCTGGATCATGCCGTAGCAGCCGGCTTTCAGGAGGTGCCTTTGGAGACGCATGAAACCTTCGCCATTATTACCTTGAGCATCTTTTCGTTGCATGCTCTCTTGCGTCTGCTGGCGATCTGGCGCGGTTATGTTTTGACCGGCCTGCGCGGTTGGCTGGCCGAACTGCCGGGATTTATCGGTATTGTGCTCCTGGTGGTCACGGCATACTTCGGCGGAGAGCTCGTGTACCATCTGGGCGTTAATGTGGCTGCTGCGGCCCATTAGGAAACGCTATGAAAAGTAAACCAATGCAATCGGTATTTATATGGCAGCTATTCATTCTGCTGGCCTTTCTATCATTGACGTTTGCCAATGAAATCCTGGACCTGCCCCATCTTGTTTTCGGCGATCAGCCGACCACCTGGAGCCAGAGGAGCGGAGAAATCGC
>JBNKKC010000153.1:0-65266 GCA_050291625.1 Desulfobacteraceae bacterium | reverse complement strand
GATATCTACCGCCAGCGGCTCGACTTGATGCTGCGCAACGGGTTTCTGGGACTCGGCCTGGTCTTTGTGCTGCTGGCCGTTTTCCTCGAGGCGCGCCTGGCCTTTTGGGTCAGCCTGGGAATTCCCGTATCGTTTCTGGGTTCCATGCTCATTCTGCCCGCCGCAGGCGTCAGCATCAACATGGCCTCCATGTTCGCCTTTATCGTAACGCTGGGCATCGTGGTGGACGACGCCATCATCGTGGGTGAAAACATCTACTATCACCGCCAGAACGGGTTGGACTGGTTCGCCGCGGCCGTGAAAGGGGCCCGCGAGATTGCCATGCCCGTCAACTTCAGCGTACTGACCAACATGATCGCGTTTATGCCCATGTTTTTCGTGCCGGGGTTCATGGGCAAGGTCTTTCGCCAGATTCCCATCGTCGTCATCAGCGTGTTTGTCATCTCCCTGGTTGAAAGTCTGTTCATTCTTCCGGCCCATCTGGGTCACCGGCACGCCCCGAAACCCGGCGGCTGGTTTGCCCGGCTGACCGACCGCCAGCGACGGTTCTCCCAGGTGTTCAGCCAAACGGTCCGGACGCGCTACGGCCCTTTTCTGGCGCATGCCCTGCGCTGGCGCTATCTTACCGTTTCAGCGGGTGCGGCCGTCCTGATTGTTGCCATCGGTATCATCGCCAGCGGGCGAATGGGTTTTGAACTGTTTCCCAAAGTCGAATCCGACTTTGCCCGGGTCACGGCGACGCTGCCGTACGGCACGGCAGTCCAGAAAACCGAAGCGGTGCAGCAGAAGCTGGTCCGCGCCGCGCAACAGATCGTCGATCAGCACGGCGGCGATCAGCTATGCGAAGGCATTTACACGCGGCTGAACGCCAATCAATCGATGGTGTATATCTATCTGACACCACCCGAGCGACGTCCGATCTCCACAGCCCGCCTGACGCAATTGTGGCGCGAGCGTGTGGGACAGATATCCGGTGTCGAGTCCCTGAAGTTTGAATCGGATGCAGGCGGCCCCGGTCATGGGTCGGCCCTGACCGTTGAGTTGAGCCATCGACGGATCGATATCCTGGAGCGGGCCAGCACGGAATTGGCGGAGGCCCTGGCGCTTTATCCCAATACAATCGATATCGACGACGGCGTTTCCCCGGGAAAGCGGCAAATCGATTTCAAGGTCAAACCCGAAGCGGAGAGCCTGGGGCTGCAGGCCCGGGATATTGCGCGCCAGGTGCGCAGTGCTTACTACGGCGCCGAAGTGCTGCGGCAGCAGCGAGGCCGAAATGAGGTCAAGGTGATGGTGCGGCTGCCCAAATCGGAACGCATGACCGAACGCAGCCTCGAGCAGATGGTGCTTCGCACGGCCGAAGGGGCGGAGGTGCCGCTGCGCGAGGCCGTCACCTTTGAGCGCGGCCGGGCCTATACCACCATCGAGCGCCGCAACGGGCACCGGGTCGTCAATGTCAGCGCCGATGTCCGTCCGCGCAGCAAGGCCGGGCAGATTCTGGCCAGTCTCAAGGAGGAGACCCTGCCGGAACTGCAGCGCAAATATGACGGGTTGACTTACAGCTTCGAGGGACGCCAGGCCGACCGGCGCGACAGTATGGCCGCCCTGGGCAAAGGTCTGCTCGTCGCCCTGGTGGTGATTTTCGCCATGCTGGCCGTGCCGCTCAACAGCTATATCCAGCCCATCATCATCATGACCGCCATTCCCTTCGGCATCGTGGGGGCCGTTATCGGCCACCTGATCATGGGATACAGCCTCAGCGTCACCAGCATGTTCGGTGTGGTGGCGCTGTCCGGCGTCGTGGTCAACGATTCGCTGGTGCTCGTCGATTTTGCCAACCGCAGACGCAGATACGGATTACCGGTCTGGACCTCCATCCACGAGGCCGCCATCCATCGCTTTCGGCCCATCATGCTGACCACCTTGACCACGTTCGGCGGGTTGACTCCGATGATATTCGAAACTTCACGGCAGGCGCGCTTCCTGATTCCCATGGCCATATCGCTGGGTTATGGTATCTTGTTTGCCACGCTGATCACCCTGGTGCTGGTGCCCGCTTTCTATCTGATCATCGACGATCTCAAACAATGGGTGCATGGAAAACAGTCTCAATTGCATGAATCCGGTGCTGAGCCTCGGCAGTAGCCCGTAATACGGGCATGGCGGTATGACAGCCGAAGCGAGGGATGGGCGCTGGCAATTACTCACCTTCGTGAATTTGAACGGGCAAGCGGCCTTATGACGACGAATCGGGCCTGATGCCGGTACCATCTCAATTCGATCGGCCTGGATCTCTATCCACGAGGCCGCCATCCATCGCTTTCAGCCCGTCAAGCCGACCACCTTTCCCGATTTTAGATGCAGCGCTGTCGAAAAAGCATCCCTGCCACGGCATCCGCCGCACCCTGCGCTTGGCGGCCTGAACCCCGGCGCCAGGGATAACCTTATCAAAATCGAACCGGACGTCCTGGATTACAAATTTTTTGCCCCGGGTGTTGGGTTGATTATGTCGGAGAATCTGGACGGCGAACGATTGGAACTCAAACAGATGAGCGCCCCCTAGAGGAAGGTGGTTTCCCTCTCTGATCAGGAAAACGGAAAACGGTACCAATGACGCGCGTCTCAGGCGGCGACCTTCTCCGGGTTCGGCAGGCGTTTCAGCATTGCGGCGATGCATTGGGCCATGGCGCCGTCGGGGTGCCGCGCGACTTCCGGCATCAGGTCATGGGTGCTTTTCGAAATATCCGGATCGACGGCCAGCCTGCCGACGCATTCGATGGGAACGGACAGCATCCGCAGTGATACGGCCTGCATCCGCCGGATCAAATTCAGAGTTTCACGTTTGCTCTGGACCATGTTGACTACCAGCTTGGGCTGGAATTCGGCTACAGCCTGTTCCACCAGCTGGCGTCCTTCTGGTGCGTGCAGCGATATGCGGCTGAGCAGGTCCGATACGTAGCGCGGGCGTTGGGCACCGGATGGAGTGACAAACGATCGGATGAGATATTGAAGACGCTCGTCTTTGGAGCGGCGGTAGATCGACTCGGCTCCGAACAGGCGCGCCAGGCGGCGATATAGAGCCATCTTGATAAAGGTGTAGGCATCGAGGTACGCGGCCGGATCGCAGGTCGTCAGCACCAATCCGGTTTGGGACAGAAGAAAAAAGTCGAGGATGTTGTAGCTGGTGTCGCCGCCAAGGTCGAGGATGATGTAGTCTGCTTCCATGCGGCGGATGGCCCGGATGAGTTTGAGCTTTTGGGTATAGGGCAGGTTAGCCGAGCCCAGCCGGCTGCTCCCGCCGCCGATAATGGCCGGTCCGTGCTCGGTCTCGACGGCGATGGATTCCAGGTCGTCCACCTTTTTGTCCAGGTAGTCGTTGATGCGATGCTTGAGCGCCCACACCCCGAGGTAGAGATGAAGGTTGGCGGCCCCCAGATCGAGATCGATCAGCACCGTACGATGGCCCCGGGAAGCCAGGTAGACGCCGATATTTGCGGCGAGGAGCGATTTTCCCACACCGCCCTTGGCGCCGCCGACGGCGATGATCTGCTGTTTCGGATGCGTTGCCACTGTTTGAGGCGATTCCATTATCGAAGCCATGTTCCGATTCCGATTTATCGTCATGCCCATGCCTTATCCACTGTTGATGTATCGGCTGGTTTTCACGGGAACTTAAGCCGGAAACCACCCGGTTTCCATGGTTTGTCAAAACGCCGGGAAGGACTTATCTTTACTTACGACACAGATAGGTTCACATCTTGTGATGAATGGTTGCACAGCATGAAGAGCAGAAAAAGATTCGGATGATCCCTTGACATTGCCATCGGTCCGTCTTATTAGTTAAGACCAATATAAATCATGTGGAGTGGCGCGAGGGAACTGGCCCGATGACCGCCCGGCAACCTAACCATCAAGGTGCCAATTCCAGCCCGCAACGGGACACATGAGGTCGCCACCGACAAAATGGGCAGACAGGCCTCTCCCGCAGCAGCGGCGAGAGGTTTTTTTATTGTCGGGGCAATGATTAATGCTAACAGAATCGGAGGTAAGCAGATGAACGACTTATTGAACGGATTTGCAACCAAGGCTATTCATGCCGGCCACGCCCCGGACTCGGACACACGCGCGCGCGCGGTGCCGCTTTACCAGACCACATCGTACACCTTTGAGGATACCGCTCATGCGGCCGATCTGTTCGGCCTGCGTAAATTCGGCAATATCTACACCCGCATCATGAATCCGACCACCGACGTGCTGGAACAGCGGGTGGCGGCCCTGGAGGGCGGTGTCGCCGCCCTGGCCACGGCGTCGGGCCAGGCGGCCGAGACGCTGGTGATCCTGACGCTGGCCCGGGCCGGAGACGAAATCGTGGCCTCCACCGATCTATACGGCGGTACGGTGAGCCTGTTTACCCACACCCTGTCACGGCTGGGTATCAAGGTGACCTATGTCTCTCCCCACGATATCGACGCCTGGGACAGGGCGGTCAACGACCGGACCAAAGCCTTTTTTGTGGAGAGTATCGGCAATCCCAAGCTCGAGATCATCGACCTTGAAAAAATCGCAGCTGTCGGCCGGCGGCACGGTATCCCGCTGGTGGTGGACAACACCGTTCCCACTCCCTATCTTCTCAACCCCATCGCCCATGGAGCGGCTGTCGTCGTGCATTCGGCCACCAAATTCATCGGCGGCCACGGCACATCCATCGGCGGCATTATCGTCGATTCGGGCCAATTTGACTGGGAGGCCTCGGGGCGCTTTGCATCCTTTCTGGAACCGGATCCGGCCTATCACGGACTCAAATTTTACGAGACATTCGGGAACCTGACCTTTATCCTCAGGGCACGCGTTCTGGGTCTGCGGGATATGGGGGCCGCCATGAGCCCGTTCAACGCCTGGACCTTTTTGCAGGGACTGGAAACCCTTGCCCTGCGTATGCAGCGGCACAGCGAAAACGGTCTGGCCGTGGCCAGGTTTCTGGAAGAGCACAACGGTGTGCAGTGGGTGCGCTACCCCGGACTGGCCTCTTCCCCGACATATGAGTTGAAAGAAAAATATCTGCCCAGGGGACAAGGCGCCCTGGTGGGTTTCGGCATCAAGGGCGGGCAGGCCGCAGCCGTCAGGTTTATCGAAAGCTGCAAACTGTTCAGCCATCTGGCCAATATCGGCGACGCCAAAAGCCTGGTCATCCATCCGGCCTCCACGACCCATGAACAGCTCAGCGAAGCCGAGCAGGTGGCGGCGGGCGTGACCAGCGATTTTATCCGGCTGAGCGTTGGAATCGAAGACCGGGAAGATATCCTGGCCGACCTGGATCAGGCTCTGAATAACAGTGTCCGATAACTTTTGAGCTGAAAGAGAAGCCATGGAGCGAAACTCAATTGGATACGTCACCCCGCGGACATTTACCTTCGGAAGCAAGGACGCCCCCATGGTGCTGGATTCCGGTCGCTCGTTGGGGTCCGTCGATATCGTTTATGAGACCTACGGACAGCCCAACGAGGACCGGTCCAACGCCATATTGATCTGCCATGCCCTTTCCGGCGACCATCATGCGGCCGGGGTGCATGACGCCCACGACCGGTATGCCGGCTGGTGGGACGGCATGATCGGGCCCGGCAAAGCGTTCGATACACACCGCTTCTGGATCATATGCTCCAACATCATCGGCGGGTGCAAGGGCTCCACCGGGCCTTTGAGCCTGAATCCCGAAACCAATGAACCCTATGGATTGGATTTTCCTATCGTCACCATCGGCGACATGGTTCAGGCCCAGAAGCAGTTGATCGATCATTTGCAGATCGACAAACTCTACAGCATTGCCGGCGGATCCATGGGTGGGTTTCAGGCCCTGGAGTGGAGTCTGCGCTATCCGGAGATGGTGCGGTCCGTCATCAGCATCGCCTCGGCGGCGCGGCTCTCCACCCAGGCCATTGCCTTCAACGCGGTCGGACGCAGCGCCATCACCCGGGATCCGGATTGGAATGATGGGCGCTATAACGGCAGGGGCCCGGAGAAGGGGTTGGCCACGGCACGCATGGTGGGACATATCACCTATCTGTCGGAAATGCTGATGGACCAGAAGTTCGGCCGGCGGCTTCAATCCGCCAACCGCTTGCGCTACAATTTTACGACCGAGTTCGCCATCGAGTCCTATCTGGACCACAAAGGCAGCACTTTTACGGAACGATTCGACGCCAACAGCTATCTCTACATCACCAAGGCCATGGACTATTTCGACATCGCCCGTTCCTACGGCCCGTTGAAGGAGGCCTTCGCTACGACCGAGGCCAAATATCTTTTCGTCACATACAGCACCGACTGGCTCTTTCCGACGGCTCAGAGCAAGGAGATGGTGCGGGCCCTGCTCAGCTGCGGCAAGCCGGTCTCCTTTATCGAAATCGATTCGCCATACGGCCACGACGCCTTTCTGGTGGAAGAGGAAAAACTGGCGAAGGCCATCTCCGGCTTTCTGACCGGCGTCGGAAAGGAGGTGGCCTCATGACGACCCAGTACATCGATCGCTTGAGCCGCACCGATCGGGATATGATCCTGACCCTGGTGCCTGAGCGCACGCGGGTGTTGGATCTGGGCTGCGGGGATTGCAGCCTGCTGATCGAACTGGTGGAGCGAAAAATGGTTCGGGGCACCGGGCTGGACATCGACGGAACCCAGCTGGTCAACGGACTGGCGTCGGGTTTGAACGTATTTCAGGGCGATCTGGATGACGGCCTGTCCGATTTTCCCGATCAGTCCTACGATTACGTCATTTTAAATCAGACCCTGCAAGTGGTGAAGAACCCGCTGATGGTGCTCAACGAAATGCTGCGCATCGGTAGATTCGGCATCGTGGGGTTTCCCAATTTTGCGCAGTGGCGTCTGCGGCGCGGCCTCTTCTTCGGCGGGCGCGCCCCCAAATCGCCGGCGCTGCCCTTCGAATGGTACGATACGCCCAACATCCGGGTGCTGTCCATTAAAGACTTTCACGATTACTGCCGCAAGGAGAAGATTCGGATCGTAGAAAAACGCTATCAGATCGGCAGGCGCTGGTATCGCGGCCATCTGTGGGAACCCGCCATCAATCTGATGGCGGGCGTGGGGCTCTATGTCATCACGCGACATGCGCGTCTGTCGGAACCCCGATGAAAAAGTGAAGAACTCGCTTTAAAGAATATAAAAACGCCTCGATCTCCATTTTTCCCATATCCTTTGGGTGACGTTTGCCGTGAAAAAGAATGAAGCGTTTAATCCATTGAGTGTAGGATCTTTCAGTCCGGATCGAATACCCCTTTAAGCGGATGCGTTGCCTGACTTTGTCCAATAGTCTCACGGGCGGGTGGCGTGACATATCAGCTGTCCTTGTTTTTAAACAGGTTCTGTATTAAAAAAGAGATGGATACACAACCAATCCCGTTGTAATTGCAGTGATTATTGAAAAAAACAAGGCTGAGCGGATCGGGAATATCGAGCGCTTTTGCTCGAATATTCGATATTGAGCGCAAAAACGAGCCAAATCGCTCGTTTTGCCCGTTACAATATCATAACAAATCTGAAGCTAACATACCAATAAGTAAGGAAATACAACTGGAATGCCGTACGGATGCCCACCGGAATATCGAGCATTTTTGCTCGTGAATAATGGTTAGGCTTAATTAAACAATGAAGACACGAGGAAAGATAAATGCCAATTCATTTCAATGATATAGACGTCATTTCTGAAGTAGCGGGGCTGAGTTCTGTTTTGATGGTTCCCTGCTATATGTGTCCTGCAGTAACTGTGGCAGTGCGAGAGAAGAAACCTTTCATTCAGTTTTTTAGAAGTTTCCTAAAATCGACTCCTTTCGAACAATACATGACGACACTGCAATCCAGATTAAAGGAACATGGTGTGAAAACAAAAGTCTTCAAAAGCATTCCTTCTCACCAATGGTTTATGTGCATGTGGACGTCCAGAAAGCGGAAGAAGCTGCAGAAATGTGCGGAACAATATGATGCTGTGATAGTGTTAGGCTGCGACTCTGCGGCTGAAACGGTACGCGACGCGGTCAAATCAACCGACTGCAAAGTGATCGAAGGCATGGAAGTGGCCGGGATCATGAACGCACAAATAAGGTTTCATTTACCGGGTAACGTCTCGTTTGATAACTGTAAGACAGTTCCCATATCTCAGCAGAAGCAAAACGAAGCCGCTTCAGGGTGACACTACCAATACAGAAAAGGAGAACTGCCATAGTTTGTTTCACATGTCGGCAAAAGGGACTGGAGTTGTCTTTAGGCGATACTATACAGGGCCTGACAAGCCGGATTCAAGCGACGGCATACAGCCGCGCATGATCCGCATGTTCGAAACCACTCGTATCCCCTTATGTCAAATAGATTGACAAAATATACCAATTAGGTATATTGAATATACCATGAATTTTGAATGTGACCCAGAAAAATCAGATAGCAACAAAATTAAGCATGGGATTGATTTTGTTGAGGCTCAAGAGCTTTGGAATGATATTGATTTATTGGAGATCCCAGCGAAAACAACTGATGAACCGAGATTCCTGGTAATTGCAAAAATAGGCAAAAAACACTGGACTGGAATTATCACATATCGAAGTGACAATATACGGATCATTTCAGTGCGACGTGCCAGAGATGAGGAGATTAAGCTTTATGAAGGCTGAAGATTTAGATAAAAAGTTTGATGAAGGAAAAAACATTCTAAAGCATCTTGACCTCTCAAAAGCAAAACGGCCGAACCAAGAACAGAAAAGAGTTAATGTCGATTTTCCTATTTGGATGATACAGTCTTTAGATAAAGAAGCTAAACGTCTCGGAGTTCCTCGGCAATCTATAATCAAGATTTGGCTTGCAGAAAGATTACAGAAATCAGCTAATTTATAGTTTTCGAACCTGTAGCTGGTAGGGACGGCGAGGACCACGCCGCCCCACAGTTTGTCGTTGAGCTCAGAAACCGGATCACAGAGTGATCATAGATAATATTGAAATAATACTTTTTGTCACCGGATTTTTAACTGCAAGCATGCTTTTACAGTTCGTATTTCCTGTGCAGTTTACTAGGATAATATATGGTAAAGCAGTCTCGGATAAGACTGGTATCTTAATTGCGCGACATTGGGGGATTAATCGCATCCTGCTTCGGTTTTTTGTTAATATATTGTGCAATTAACGTAGATATTAGATTACCAGTAATGGCTTTAGCCTGCGTTGAGAAAACAGGATACGCAGTTAGTGTATTCAGCACATCAATGAGAAAAAGACCTTTGGCGTCAACTATAGCGGTTGGAGACTCTATTATCGTTATTATTTATTGCATTTACCTTTTTAGCCATCAGGCCCAACATCAGCTTTGAGTGGGACTTTTGCTACGCTGCCGCTCCGCATAAGCCACTCAAGCAGGCGTTATGTGTGAATAGAAATGAATCGTAAGCCACCACCAATTATTGACTCGGCAAAATTAATGATATTTGCCTCGAACGACGAGAATGTCGAATATACAGATCGATTTGATCTGCATGTTGGCACTTCAGACAATGACTTTGTTAGAATTGGTGAAATGCCTAATTTGGCAATATCCAAGGCATATTATGATGGCAGTTATTTGCTAATGCTTTGTGACGAAGAGTGGAACGCTAAAGGAGTTATTCAATTTTCCACAATAGAAGAGGCTAAAATTAAGGCAGAGCGAGGTTATAAGGGAATCAATAAAAAATGGCAAGATAGCCCATATGTACAACAAGAAATAGACGATTTTCTAAGGAATGAGTATGAAGTTGATCCAAGGTCTGAATGGTGGACAATGATTTGCTCTTTTTGTGGCAAAAAGGGTTCTGAATTGGAACAAATATTACAGGGAAAGTCTGCATCCATTTGCAGGAACTGCGTAAAGCAATTCTACGAAGAATTTATCAAGGACACATTACAACATCTTTGAGAGGGACACGAATTTCGCTGCGCTTCATTCGCGCCCCTCAAGATGAACGTACTTGAAAAAATGACAATGGAGGAAGAGAAATTAATGCCAAATTTCTATGACATTCCCCCTTTCCTAATAGCTCGTGCGGCAATGCTGATGTTTACTCATCGAGTTCGCTTTCCAAAAAACAGGATCGGGGACATCGTACGAGAAGATGATGAATTTTTTATTTTTAGGCAAGTGATTGTCGATCCGTTACCAAATCAGACAATACATCCTTTGGCAAATTTTAAAGTTTGTTTTCATTTCGCAAATTTTTCTATAAATACGAACAAATTACTTTCATGGATTCCCATTCCTTTTATAATAGCTCAACCTGGATTTCGTTCAAAAACATGGATGATAGGTCAAAAGACTGGTTTATTCCAAGGTTTTTACGAGTGGGACACATTGGAAGATGCCGAAAAATACTGGACATCATTTCCATTGCGTCTAATGAAAAGACGTGCTGCTCCAGATTCTCTCGCGTATAGCATTACAGCTATAAATAACAGTGCAAAGTAACGTACAACAAGCACATCCAGTTGACTGGCCTCGCGGCCGGCAACTGAGGCTGGGCGTCATAAGGAAGAAAAATCATGGATAAGAAATATATATGTCCATGCGGATTAATTTGTGCTGACTGCCTATTCTATAAACCTGAAATTTATGAAACAGCAAAGAAATTAAAAGACACAATCGAAAATTCTCAATTAGATATTTTTCTTGGATTAGCTACAAAAAATGAAGGTTGGAAAACTATAGCAGATCATTTAAATGAAGAAGGAATAGAAATTGGAAAATATTTTGAATCATTTAAGAATTTTCTTTTCTTTATGAGTGTCCTTGATGGTTTGATACAGTTACAGTGTAAGGCTACCTGCAGAGAAACAGGTGGTTGCTCTATGGGGGGCACACTTCGTAAATGCGAAGCTGCAAAATGTGTAAAATCTAAAGGATATGAAGGTTGCTGGGAATGTCCTGAATCGGAGAATTGTAAAAAGTTAAATTTCGTAAGGCGCGGCTACGGCGAAACAATAAATAAAACATTTCAAACAATTAAAGAAAAAGGCTTTGCTGCAGTCAAATCTCATGGCAATAAGTATTATGCTTGGCAAAAAGAAAATAAACAATTGGGTTATAATAATGCCTTACACTCGGATGGCAATTCCGCTGCGCCTCATTGCCACCGGTGAAGGCCACGTTGGGCGTAATGATATAAGAGATGGAAACACTTGAAGAGAAGGTTGCCCGGGTTTTAAAGGAAGATGTTGCCATCGTTCCGCACGATCCTCTTTGGCCCGAGCTGTTTAAGGAAGAGAAGGCTCACCTTCTGTCCTGTCTGCCCAAAACGCTGGTCAAACGTATTGAACATTTTGGCAGCACAGCCGTTCCCGGTCTGGCGGCGAAGCCTATTGTCGATATGTTGATCGAGACAACCTCACTAGATGAAACCAGGCAGAAGGTTCCCCTTATACTTGAGCAAAAGGGATATGACTATTTCTGGCGGCCAATGTGGGGTGACGACACACCGCCCTTCTATGCATTTTTCATCAAACGTGATGCAATCGGAAATAGAACCCACCACATTCACATGGTTGAAGCACATTTCGAGCTTTGGGATCGACTGCTCTTTCGGGACTACCTCATTGAACATCCCCACGTGGCTCAGGATTATGGCAACCTCAAACGGAAATTGTCCAATGCCCATGCGAATGATCGGGTCGCATACACAGAGGCGAAGACGGACTTTATTGTCCGGATCACCAACATTGCTAAAGGATACTACGTGGAGGCCCAACCAGGTACTAAATGAGGTGCCGGGCGGGCCGTGCCACTTTCGCAAACAAATTTTCGGGCTATCAGGCCGGGCATCAGCTAAAGCCCGCCCGGTACTTTAGCCGTGAGACCGGGTCTGAAAAAAGTCCAATCCAAAAGCGCGGGGTGACGAACAGGAACCAGTACGTGATCCGTATGCCTGGTGGTGTGGGAGCGAGGAGCCGCAAGGCTTTTTGCTGTCCCGATTAGTGTTCTTAACCAACTCAAAAGAAAGGAAATTACGATGCTTGCACGGATTTCGTTAACTATCATTTGTTGTTTGGTTTCAACTTTAGCTCACGCTGGTGCTTTTACGCTTACAAGCCCAACTATTAAATCTGGTGCTTTTCTAACCGAAGAACAGGTGTATGATGGATTTGGGTGTTCAGGGAAAAATCAATCACCTATGCTTCAATGGACCAATAGTCCAAAGGGAACAAAAAGCTTTGCGATTACAGTGTATGACCCTGATGCACCTACGGGGTCTGGGTGGTGGCATTGGATCGTTTACAATATACCTGCGAATGTTTCCGAGATAGTTAAGGGAGCTGGTGACCAGACGGGGAATCTATTGCCTCCTGGTGCCCTTCAAGGTCGTACAGATTTCGGGACCCATGCATTCGGTGGTGCCTGTCCACCTCAAGGAGATAAGCCGCATCGCTATATATTTACAATCCATGCACTCAAAATTGAGAAAATTGACGTTCCACTTGATTCGAGCGCCGCATTAATCGGCTTTATGATAAATGCAAATTCACTAGGTAAAGCAAGCTTTACGGCCAAGTATGGTCGCTAACCTCTGGCCGGTATGGGCCTCTGTGGACCGCGGCCTCGCAAACCTGCGTTAGGCGGGTAAAAAGGCCAGCGAAATGGAATAGTTTGTGATTGATGAATAACGCCTCGAATTTTTCCCAGAAATGCTCCTCAGCAAGCTGTTCTTGCGATACGGATGCATTTAGAGTTTATACGGGTTGATAGTGATAAAATTGAAAAAATGGCTCAAGAATTTGTAGATTTAATGGTTTTGAAATGCAGTTATCACAGCAAATGAGGGCAATCTAAAATGGATGAATCAAAACAGAAAATTGCGTTATTTATAGATGCAGATAATGCACCTGCGAGCAAGTTTGAAGATGTTCTCAGCGAAGTGGCAAAATATGGTGTTGTAACGATTAGAAAAGCTTATGGAAATTGGAAAAACCCCTCTCTGAAACCGTGGGAAGAGCTTTTACATGAATATGCAATACAACCGGTACAACAATATGACCTCTCAAAAGGAAAAAATGCCTCGGATATTGCACTTGTTATTGATGCAATGGATGTTATGTATACCAAGAATATCGACGTGATGTGTTTTGTTTCATCCGATTGTGATTTTACTCCAATGGTTACACGCGCCCTTGCTGAGGGAAAGGTTGTTTTGGGATTTGGTGAGCGCAAAACCCCTTCCCCATTTGTGAATGCTTGCTCTAAGTTTTTATTTTTAGACCAAGAATCAAAACAAAATGGTTCAGCACAAACAAAATCCAAAAATATTAAATCGGATACAAAACTTATAAATCTGCTTCGACAAGCGATTGAAGCAACCGAAGAGGATAACGGCTGGGCTGCTCTCGGTCCCGTGGGGTCACATATATCTAATAAAACATCTTTTGATAGCAGGAACTACGGCTATAAAAATCTTAGCAGCCTTTTTAAGGCAATTGATTTGTTTGAGCTCAAACGTGGACCGGGCAATTCCTATCTGGTTAGGGATATACGAAAGAAACGATCAACTTAATAAAGGTATAAAGATGACATCTATGTCAAAAAACGGAAACAGTGAATACTGCAAGATATATAATATGGCACAACTTCGGTTCCTTTAAGACTTCAAGTTGGAATTATTAGGAGGAAAAATGAAAATTGTTAAACTTGGTCAACAAGGTCTCAAGGTTCCTGCCGTTGGGCTTGGCTGCATGGGCATGTCGGAATTCTATGGTCAATCCGATGATGCAAACAGCCTGAAACTACTCGATGAAGCCTTGGAAATCGGCTGTAATTTCTGGGATACAGCTGATATGTACGGCCCGTTTGCCAACGAGGAGTTACTTGGCAAGGCACTGGCGAATCGCCGAAAAAACGTCATTCTGGCCACAAAGTTTGGCGTTAAGCGCGGTCAGGATGGTGCCTGGCTTGGCATTAGCGGCTCACCGGAATACGTTAAAGCCTGCTGCGACGCTTCGCTGAAGCGCCTGAGCACCGATTATATCGACATTTACTACCAGCATCGACCCGACCCTGAAGTCCCCGTTGAAGAAACCATCGGCACGATGGCCGAACTGGTCCAGGCAGGTAAAATTCGCTACATCGGCCTGTCGGAAGCCAGTGCCGAAGACCTGGAAAAAGCGCACCATATCCACCCGATTTCCGTGCTGCAAACTGAGTTTTCACTCTGGTCGCGTGACGTTGAAGAAAGTATTTTGCCAAAAGCGCGTGAACTTGGTATTGGCTTTGTCGCCTACAGCCCGCTTGGCCGCGGTTTTTTGACTGGCGCCATTAAACAGCGCGATGATCTTGAACAAGGTGACTGGCGGTTGAGCAACCCCCGTTTCAGTGAGGAAGCGATCGCAAATAACCTGAAACTTGTCGAAAAAGTAAAAGAAATCGCAACGAAAAAAGACATTACACCTTCACAGGTGGCATTGGCATGGGTGCTTGCAAATGGTGATGATATCGCTGCGATACCGGGGACGCGCCACTCGAAATATCTGAATCTAAATTGGGCGACCCATGAAATTATTTTAAGTGAAAAGGAGAAAGAAGCGTTGGACGCTTTTTCTCAGAGTTTCAAGGTCGTGGGAGAGCGCTATTGAAAAGATAAGAGCTTTTCCAAATTACCGGCGAAGTTTCTTTTGGACTTCACGTTCGACTTGAGGGTCACCATGCGCATCGCTGTAACAGGGGCATTTGGATACTCAGGCCGATACATAACGCAACGGTTGCTTCAAGTCGGTCACGAAGTGATAACACTGACGAACTCGCCGAACCGTCCGAATCCTTTTGGCGAGAAGGTGACGGCTTTTCCGTTTCATTTCAACGAACCTGGGAAATTGTGTGACGCCTTGCGAGGGACGGACGCCTTGATCAACACCTACTGGGTGCGGTTTGATCACCGGCTGTTTACCCACAGGGAGGCTGTCGCAAATACGAAGGTTCTGTTTTCGGCCGCCCGGAAAGCGGATGTGAGGCGCATTGTGCATGTCAGCATTACCAACCCCGACAACACCTCCGTTCTGCCATACTTTCGCGGCAAGGCGGAATTGGAGTTTACGCTGAAAGAATTGGGCATCTCCTACTGCATCCTGCGCCCCACGGTCCTGTTCGGGAAGGAAGACGTCCTGATAAACAACATCGCCTGGTTCCTTCGACGTTTTCCGCTCGTGGGAGTATTCGGGAAAGGTGACTACCGATTACAGCCGATTTACGTGGATGATCTGGCGCTCGCGGCGGCGCAAAAGGTGGGCGAGAACCGTGACGAGGTCATCGATGCTATCGGCCCGGAGACGTTCACTTATCGGGAGTTGATTGCCGGCATCGGCAGAGCGATTGGTGTGAAACGACCGATCTTATCGGTTTCACCAGGCATGGGCTACTGGGGCTGTCGCCTGGTCGGGCTGTTCGTCGGTGACATGGTCATCACCCGCGAAGAGATTCAGGGGTTGATGCAGGATCGCCTGTATGTGAATGCGCCGCCGTTGGGTGCCACCAGACTCACGGACTGGATGGCGCGTCATCAGAATTCACTCGGACGCCGTTATACGAATGAGATGGCTCGCCGGGTTGATCGGGCATCACAGTACCGATCAAACTGAATTCAGAAAGGTGGCAATTTTATGCCTTTGACGGTTATGATCATTGTCCTGTTTGGAGCGCTGTTACATGCCTCCTGGAATTTTTTTGTCAAAAGCACTGACGATAAACATCTCAGCATGAGCGCTGTGGTATTGGGGCACACGCCTTTTGCATTGGCGGCGCTGTTGTTCGCGCCGCTTCCAAGCCGGGAGTCGCTGCCCTACATTTTGGGAGGCGCGGTTTTGCATACTGGTTATCAACTCTTCCTGTTGGCTTCCTATCGCATCGGAGATCTCAGTCAGATATACCCTTTGGCTCGCGGTTCATCACCTCTTATCGTGGCGGGCATTTCGGTGATGCTGATGGGTGTGCATCTTTCGTGGATTGAGCTGGCCGCCGTGACGACCATTGGTACCGGTATCATGAGCCTGACGCTGGTGCGCGGCAGCGACGGTCTTCGCAATCGCCGTGCCGCATTGCTGGCATTAACCACCGGTGTATTCATCGCGTCCTATTCGCTGGTGGATGGGATGGGCGCACGTGAAGCAGGCACTGCACTCGGCTTCTACGGCTGGCTGTCGGTAGTGAATGCCGTCATTTTTGCTGCAATTGTGAGGGTTGCCCAACCCGGTACGGTTGGGAAAGTGGTTTGCCGGCATTGGCGATTCGCTCTTGGCGGGGGCGGAGCATCTTTTTTAGCATACGCCATGGTTACATGGGCTTTTACTATGGCACCGATACCTCTGGTGACCGCTTTGCGTGAGACAAGCATCATATTTGCGCTGTTGCTGGGGGTCTTTGTCCTCAAAGAGCGGCTGGATCTGCTGAAAGTTTTCGCAACTATGTGTACTCTTTTGGGTGTTTGTTTGCTGCGTGTCCATCGCTAATTTTGTGAGTCCGTATCAGGCTCTGATTTTCTCCAGCGGAAGTTGGAAGGGGAGAGCGGTTGCACGGCTTTTCCGCTCCTCTGAGCTTCCGCTCTCCCCTGCCAAACCCCTGTTCAGACTTTCTCGTTCGGCACATTGTTTGATTCATCGATGGCCGGTTCGCCCGTCAGCACATCGGGATTCTGGACGCCGAAGTATTTGAAAATGGTCGATGCGATGCTGAACGGTTCGAATTGGTAGCTGTCCGTCGCAGGCGATGTAAATTGCCGGTTCTGAAAGGGCGTGCCGATGCGTTGCGTGCGGCCCGCCAGTTTTCCCAGGGCTCGGCCGGGAATACCCCATCCTCCGACGGTGTACAGGTTCTGATTGTTACCGTGATCCCAACCCATGGAGTTGTTGAGATTGACGTTGCGGCCGAAATCGCCGAACACATTGATCACAACGTTGCCGGCGGATGTTATGCCCTGGTCCTCGTAAGCCGCACGCAGATGTTTGGCGGCAGCTTCCAATGCCTGAAACAGCCCGTTCATCCGCGACGGGTAATCATCGAGGGCTCCGGAGTGATCATCCCATCCTCCCAAACCGCCGCTGCCCAGGCTGATAAATACCGTGTCGGGATTGTTCACCGCCAGGCTGACAGCCGCTTTGAGCTTATCCCCGAAAGAGTTGTCGGGATATACGATGGGTGTGCCTGTACCGGGGTCGTTGGGAATACTTCCCTCCACCGTCTCTTCATTGAAGTTGGCGTCGATGAAGGCTTCAAGCTCGCCGCGTTTCAGGAACGACTCTTCAACCCTGGCATGGCGCGGCGCATTGCTTGTGCTGACGTCTCTTGCCATGGCCTCCAGAGCTACGTCATTGGTGTCTTCACCGTCGCCGTCAAGGTACCAGTATCGAGTACGTTCATAAGGATTGGCAAAATTCTCGTTCAGATTCATGGGCCGAAGCACCAGGGAAGGGTTCAGGTCGCCGAGGTTGAACACCCGGCTTTCGCCTTCAAATGAGACAAAGGGCATAACCAGCTCGTCAATGGCTTTGCCGAAAGGATTGAACTGCTCCAGGATGGCGGCCAGGGTCGTGGCGATGCCGGGGCCGAAGACGTCCAACCCGCCGACCAGATTCTGCGTCACCGAGGTGCCGTGATCTTTCGTATCCGCCTTGATGCGGTTCACTGTGCGGTAGATGGAGAGGTCGCCCGACTCGAGCATGGTTTCCATGATGCTCCCGCCGGCAGCGCCCCAGAAGGCGTTTGACGTGATATCGTTGGAGCCGTTGCCGGGATCGAGACTTGAGGGATAGGTGTTTTGCGAATTGGCGTTGATATCCGCAATATTGCTCAAATTGCCGGCGAGTTCCGACGGACCGCCGTATAAAAACACATGAATGATCGTCGGCAACGCGGCAGGCGCCTGATATTGTATCGTATCAGGCAATGCAGCCCAGGCATGGCGGTTTTGGAACAGAGGGGGCATCATGGCCGCTAACCCGCTCATCGCAGCAAATTTCAGAAATGATCGTCTGTTCATCATCTTGTATTCTCCTCTTCTAATCCAGCGCATTGAGATAGTAGGTTTCAGAAAGCCGGGAGATGTAATCCATAGCAATCAGGGCTTGGTATAATGCACGGTCTTCGGATGCGTAGCCTCTATCCTGAATAATCTGGTTCAGGGTCGTCAGCTCGACAGGGGTGGGCCACCTGGAAATGATGCTGATAAACAGGTACTTGATAAGCTCATCGCCTGAAAAATCGACCCCGATAAACTCCTCCTGCCATCCGCCGTCGTTTGTGTTGAACAGATCTTGTCGAACGTCCAGAAGTAATCGCTCCCGAACGGCTTTATGGAAATAGGAAAAGCTCAACGTGTCCAGCGGCACTTCTGCAGGACGACCGAGTTTGTAAGTCAGCGCCGCCTGCTTCATGTTCTTCAGCGTCGAATAGGTCGAGTTCCAGGCAGGGTTGATGTCCTGGAAAAAATTGGTCCGGGCCCACCATGAAATCCGGTGAGCGATATTGAAAAAGCACTCTTCGATTTGAGCCGGTCTTTCTGTATTGAGAAGAAATTCGCGGGAAAAGATAATGGGAATGAAGATGTCTTCAAACACACGCGGGTTTTCGGACACAATTGTATCCACAACCTGTTGCCGTACATCGGCCGGTGAACCGTACAGAAGACTTTCCACCAAAATAGAAGTGATTCTTGGTATCAGGCTGGCATGATTCGCGACCGCCATGTAAAAATCGGGACAGGTGGTGACCGTTGTATCCAGAATGTCCTGCGGCTCGGTGTTCTCGTCATAGCCGATGAGCAGTTGGTATCCATCCGAGTCGTCGGTCAACGACCAGTTTTTGCATGCCAGGGACGCCCGCGGAACCTCATCGTCAATAAAACGGGCCAGAAAGATTTCCATCATCTCCCTTGTATTGTCCTCGGGTGACCGAAACCGCCGCCAATTCTCCTGGGATACCATATGCTCATAGACCACATCCCGGATGGAATCACCATTGTCGATCATGCTGACCAGTCGCTGAAATACTCTTTGGATGTCGATATAGTCGACCGTTTCCAGTTCCAGGGCCGGTGAAAACAAGATCGTATTGGTCAGTCGATAGGCCATCCATACGGTAAAATAGTCGTGGCTGAGAGGAAACTCGTAAAGCATGGCCAACAGATACTGGAGCGGCTGAGCCCGTTCGTGGAAATTATATTTTTCATCGATAAGGGCAAGTACTGCGTTTTTGTCGTCCATGGGTTGATTGAGAGCCGATTTAACTTCAGAAATTCCCGCGGCGGAGCTGCTTGCCGTCAATGGCTCCAATCCGCCGGAAAAATCGAAAAAGTCCACCGCTGCCGTGCCCTGGTAAAGTGCGCTCATCAATTTGTTGATGACCGCATATCGTTCCAGGACCGGCAGCGCCTGATACTCGGCGTTGGTGAGTTCAAGGCTCGAGGTGGTCCCGCCGGACGGTCCGTTCGTTGATCCGTTGTTTGATTCGTCACCGCCGCTACAGGCACATAAAGATAGCGCCGTGACCAGGATAATGGCAAAAGTGAATGGTCGCATGGAATGATCCTCCGCTCAATACAGTCTGGTGTGAATGAAACATGTCCTCACTGCTCCGGCAAACGGGCATACGTCTGTGAGTGAATCAGATTGTCATGTTGCAATTGGAATAGGATTTGCCTAGGCTAACAATATACGCAAAAAACATGCCATGGTGCAGGCATTTAAATTTTAGGTAGTTATGGCGGTAGAGCTGCGCCGGACAGCGATTGCAATTACGTTTTTGTTCGGGCGCTACGTTTATTTCGCACCACCCGGGCAACGCTCATTGCTGTGGGAACACCATCTCGATGCGTGGAGGATCAACCTCAGTCGCCAGTTCGAGCAGCACGAATTGCAATTGCCTGCTTTGGCCCGGATTGATGCACAGGGCTGAATTGATGTGCGTCGCTATCGCACCGGTCCGGCCGGGTGATTCGTGGACATGTCCGTGCAGGGAGGCCAGCAACAGGCCTTTTGCACTCCATTGTTCGATGAAACGCCGAATGGCAAGACTGCCCACATGGGCTCCGGAAGCGACGACATCCAGCGGTGTGTCCAGCGGCGGGCAGTGGGACACGAAAATAAAATGGCGTTCGATATGCTGTGACAATTCGGCCAGATCCGATTCAATGGTCTGGTCGGCGTCAAGATCGAGCCATGTCTCTACTATCCTGCCGGTGCCGGTGGTATAACCTTTGAGCCGCACCCGGCTTCCCGGCGCATATGGCGCATCTGCGGTATCGGGTCGTTCCCAGTCCTTGCGTTGAAACGGCGTGGGGGGAACCATCATATACCCGACGATATCGACCCGCTCCGTCAACGGCGCTTTTTGCATATGCAGCAGATTGAGCAGCTCCGGCTGGCACTGCGCCAGGCGATGATGATTGGCTGCCAGATCGTCGTTGCCGAAATCCAAGAAGATCCGGATCCGGTTGCGGGCTTTCAGCCGCTCGAGTGCAGGGATCAGAGCGTTGTCGATATAATCGGCCTGAGCGTCCAATATGCCCATGGTCCGCGCCAGCGGCAGATCATGCGGTACGATGTCTCCTCCGACGATAAGCAGCTCGGCTCGATCTATCTCGGCCTGACGGATCACGTCGGCCAAAAGATTCGGGGCGGTGTGGATATCGCTGGCAAACAGGATGCGCATGCACAATTCCGCTCAGACGTGGTTCATGAAACAATGAACCCTGATGTGTTTTTATGCGAGACTTTATATGGCGCTTGTCGTTCGGAATGATCAGTGGGACAAACGGTCCTTATTTTACTGCCAATACCGGGCACGGTGCTTCGAGCAGGACATGCCGGGACGTGGATCCGAAGAGCAGTTTCCCCAATTGCGAGCGCTTGTTCAATCCGATCACGATCTCGTCCACCTTTATCTTCTCGGCGTAGCGTATCAGCTCCTCAGCGACCGGCCGGTTGCTTTGAGACATTTTGATCTTGCAGTCGATTTTGCAGGCGGTGCACATCATCTGGGCTTCCTTGAGCCCCGATTGCATCTGGGCGTGTTTAAGGTTTTCCCCGCCACCGGCGGCAGTAAACACAACGAGTTCAGCCTCCATGGCTTTCGCGCGTTTTTGCGCAACTGCCAGGGCGCGCTGTGACAGCTGAGATCCATCGTAACCAACTAAAATTTTCATTGCCCGAAGGCTCCTTTTGATATCGAAACGTTGCTGATACATAATCCGATGCTCATGTAGTCAAGACGCAGGGTTAAGTCAACCCTAACGTTGCATAAAAAAGATGGCGACAGGCTAAAAATGCCTTGTGAGCGCTGAATGAAATAGCTCGCCAGAGACTCGGACGAGTAACCAGCATCAGGTGGACTTGAGGATCTATTATATGCCATCTTTTTTCCCCTGCGGGAAAGCCTGAGGCGCCCAGCGCCGGCGTTATCAAGGACTCGCAGTAATACGAGTACGGCTTCACCCTTGATGCCTTGGCGCTGAACGCCTCAGGCTTTTGCAACATAAGGGTGTCACCCTGACGTTGCATAAAAAAGATGGCGACAGGCTAAAAATAGTTGTGATTGAAATGCCTGGCAGGACGCGCTATGCATTCCAATGGTATGAATCTGCTCAATTTGACATACGATCAGCTTGAGAATCAGTTCCGTCGGCGCTACGGCAAAGGGGCGTTTCATGCGTCCCCGCTGTATCGGTCGTTTTTTAGGAATGCAAATCTGGACCTGAATGAACTCCGTGCCTTTGATCAATCACCCGCTCTGCGACGACGGGTTGAAGGCGACTTGTCGATCCGGGTGCCGACCGTGGTTGATATGATCGAGCAGGAGGGTGTGATGAAGCTGGCGTTTCGCCTGCATGACGGCGCCCGCGTGGAATCAGTGGTCATTCCCATGGCCAACCACGCCAGCGTTTGTGTCTCTTGCCAGGTGGGGTGCCGCATGGGCTGCCGATTCTGCGAGACCGCCCGGATCGGGTGGCGACGTGATTTGACGGCGGATGAGATCGTGGCGCAGGTCTATACGGTCAAGGTAAAAATGGGGATCGATGTGCGCAACGTGGTCTTTATGGGAATGGGAGAGCCGCTGGACAATTTCGATGCCATGATGCAGGCGGTTCGTGTTCTGGAGGACCAGCGCGGCCTGGACATCGCCAAACGTCACATGACCCTGTCCACTGTGGGCCTCATTCCCGAAATCCATCGTTTGGCAGCCATGCAGTGGCCGCAGCTCAAACTGGCCGTGTCGCTCAATGCCTCCAATGACGCGCTGCGCAGCCGGTTGATGCCGGCCAACAACCGCTATCCCCTTGCCGCTTTAAAAGAAGTGCTGGCCGGCTATCCTCTGGCCCGCGGCAATGCCCTGCTGATCGAATATGTACTGATAAAGGGCGTCAACGACCGGCCCGAACATGCCGCTGAACTGTCCGTTTACCTGCAGGGACTTTCGGCGAAGCTGAACCTGATCCCGTACAACCCGATCCGGCCGTCACCCTTCGAGGCGCCCAGCGAAAGGGATGTGGAAACCTTCCGCCGGCATCTGGTCGATCGGCACGTCTTTGTTCGCCTGCGTCGTTCCAAGGGAAATCAGATTCGGGCCGCCTGCGGACAGCTGGGCGGTGGGTGCGACAACGCACACCCTGTCAACAGTGTCCATCCACACGTGGGTGGAAGCCTTCAGGTATCAGGTTTCAGGTGTAAGTAAAAAATTATACCACAAGCTATCTCTGGATGGACGCGAATTAATGGATCAGTTTGGAAATGCGCTGATCCATGCAAATAGGTTGAGGAGATCCGATTTCCAATTGAGCAAATTGGGGGTGCAGGGGGTTGATTAAAAAATTGCATTCACTTGGCACCACGGATGACGGCACTTGCAGCAATACGCTTTGCTTTTGTTCGAGCCATTTTTTGCCGATCAATTGAGATGGCTCGGATATGGGCAGGTCGAACCAATGTTCAGGCAATTGGGACTGCGGCAGGACATGTACCAGCGACTTGTCGAATGTCACCGGGATTGCCACGAAACGTGTTATGTCGCTATCGTCATGCAAATGAACGATCAACTCCAGAATTGCCAGGGACAGGTTCTGAGCCATATAGACCATCGGGTAGCCGACCGGATTCCAGCGGCCGCCAAATATCTTGGCACCTTCTCCGGAAAACGCATTGCCGGCGTACTTTTTTTTGGTGATTCGCCACGCGGTGATTTTCATCCGGGGAAAATCCCATGATCAATTCGACCAAGCAGATTGATGACTTCATGTGCGCCAAGATCTGTATCCGCGTATTCCAAAGGGATTTTGTCGCCTAAACCTCTGGCGGGATTTTTTAACCAGCTTTCCGCTTTTTTCTGACTGCCAAATACGTCAAGCGCCATATCATATACTTGTGCCAGGCGCAGCACACGTTCAGATTCATCGGTCCTCAGTCGACCCTTTTCCCGGCGTCTGTCGAGAGTTCGCTTTGGAATCTGTATGATCTTGGACATGGCGCTGTCTGAAATGTTCAGCCGCTCCTTGAGCTTATCTATTGAATTTGTAGAAAATCCCTTTTTTAACTGAGAGATCAACTGGTCATTATTTTCGGCTTTGATGTCTATCGAATGGATTTGCATGGTGCACCTCGCTCTCGAAATATGGCATTTGCGTATAATATATTGGCCATATGCCTTATTGTAAAGAAAAATAATCGTCGAGGCGCATTTTTAAGCGGTAAATTGGCAAGAGGTTCAACAGCTATTCTGCAACATCATGTGATTCGTGACAATCAAATCTCATCCGTCGCCATCTCCAGTTTTTCCTCCCTGGCCATCTTGAGCAACTCATCCAGCCGGTTTTTCGGCCCGTCAGGCAAATCGAAAAAGATGAAGGTGGCCCGCATCCGGTTCGGCTTGCCGGCCGATTCCCATCCAAGCACCTCGATTCGCGACAAACGGGCAGTCAGGCCGTCGATGTTGCCCTGGCCGCCGTTGAAGTCGACGGACAATCCGAGTCGAATCTGATCGCCCATCAGCAGTGCCGGCTGTTGACAGGCAAGCTCGACCAGAATTCCGCCTTTGCTGATATTGATCAATGTCGCTTCGGTGTGCCGGTCTTGGGCTTCAATGACCGTTTTCACGTTGGAAAGATGATACCGGGCATCTTTGCGCCAGGCGCGCGGGTCGCAAACCGAATTGATCTTGCGGATCAAATCCGACGGCCGAAGCCTGATCTGGACCACACGATCAAACCCCTGCTCGACGAGTTCGTTGCGCACATGGGGCGATTCACTCTCCGAGATGATAATCAGCGGTAAAGCATTGTCCGGCATCCCGGTTTGAAGCCTCTGCCTGAATTCGGCAATGGACATGTCCTTGAGTTCATCGGCGGCGATGATCACATTGAAGCGTTCGGCCTTGAATGCGGATGCGGCTTCCATCCCGTTTTGAGCTTCGCTGACTTCAATGTCGCCGAGTTCGGAAAAGATGTACTTTTTAATCAAACCACGGGTGGATCGAATCGGGTGAACCAGAAGGAGTCTACGTACACGCATGATCAAACCTCACGAAATTGATACGGCTGTCCGTTTTTAACGATATGCCCGTAAACGTAAGCCATTCATAGCGCTGGCGTTATTATAGGCTGTCTTTCTGACGCGCTTGCTGCCGGCTGGATGGAGCTTTTAGAACTGCCGTGGAACTTATCTTAGATGGATCTTTGACACGTGCGCGTGTGCATTGGAGCCTGATTATACTCGAAATCGGTCTTCCGGTCGATAACTTTAGAAAATAAATCCCGCACCCCTCCAAAATGGCTGGGGCATCGTCCTCATCCAGGAGCTTGTGCAGATAATGCGACCCTTGGCATGAACGGATCCGGTCCCGATGCCGGCTGGAACGATGGTCCTTGGGATGACTCAGCCCTGGTTCAACAGCCTGGTAATATTGGTCTCGCAAATGGCGTTTCGCTGGGATTGATCGAGCCCGGCGGCCGCCATTTCCTTGATGTAGCGGTCTGGTTTCAGCAGTGGCCAGTCGCTGCCCAGAAGGATTTTCTCCAGGCCGGCCAGTTCGATGGCCTGCCGGTAGATTTGGACATGATAGAGGTACGGCGATGCGGCCGTATCAAACCAGACATTGGAGAGGACTTGGCGGATCTCCTTTTTTAAAAGCGAATACAGGAAGATGCCTCCTCCCCAATGCGCCAGTATCAAGCGGTTGTCCGAGAAGCGCCTGGCCAGGTTGTAGATCTGAGACAGGGTGTTGGGGCTTTTACCGGGGTATTGATGGCCCACCGGCTCGTTTGTATGCAGCATCACAACGCGGCGGTGTTGGCGGGCCAGGGCCATGACCGGGTCGAGCGCATCCAGGCATGTGTCATCGATACCGCTGCTGTAAAAGGCCAGTTCGCCGACACCTGACAATCCGGCTTCCAGACAGCGCTGCGTCTCCGTTGCCGCCTGCGGATGCAGCGCATCGAAGCAGCAAAATCCGATCAACCGCGTCGGATGCCGACCCACGGCTTCCATAATGTAGTCGTTGTGCCGTCTCGCCGTTTCGATGGCACGCCACGGAAATCCCATGACCACCGCTCGATCCACGCCAAGTTCATCCATCATGGCAACTGTTTCGTCCGCCCCGGCCATCTTGGATGTGGCCGACCGGTACAGCAGCTCGAATTCCGGCTCGCTGTCAAAAAATCTGTCGCGTTGGGCACGTACGTCAGGGGGAAAGATGTGGGTATGGCCATCGATAATCGTCATAAAGACCTCGTTTTGTGCTGCTTTTTGTTAATGGTATCAATAGCATTGGTAGTATGGCAAATGCAAATTCAAAACCTTGTACCAACGGCATATTAATTTGAAGTCGATAGCACTCTTTGCCAGGCACTTGATGAACGCGGAAAAATCTCCAAACCACTGTAAACGGCATTCCGGCGCAAGAGACTGTGCCGCAATTGACCCAAACGACGACATTTGGAGCAGACGTCATTCCGGCGAAAGCCGGAATCCAGGTATCCCAATCACTTACATTTCTGGATGCCGGATCGAGTCCGGCATGACGATAATCGGTCTTTTTACGAATTCATCAACACTTTCAACTTAAAACTTCTTCCGGGTTTCCCAGACCGCCTTCAGTGCATTTCAAGAGGCGTTTCCCGCGGCCCAAGTTTCGGTGGCAAGATTGTTGACTGAATCGTCGGGTTCTGTAGTATAGGCTTTAAGATAATTCATTTGGACGGCGTTATCGGTCGTCGCAGTATCAGCAATACAGCTTCCTCCCTCTAGCCTTGCCAAATGAATTATCTTAAAGCTTGTAGAAAATGATCATTCATTTGGATTTAGCCGATGTGTTTTCTTATCGCCGGTGTTCAACCCAGGACGAGGACCGTGGATCCATCGCCGCGGCGCTGCCCTCAGTGCGGGCTGCATCAAGCCGAATTCCGGCGGGTGGACCATTACATCAGCCTGTTTTTCATCCCTTTGCTCCGGGTAAAACAAGGTGAGCCGTTTCTATACTGCCGCCGCTGCGAACGAATCATGGCGGATGACCATGGGCCGGCGCCGCTTGCCGAAGCCGGTGTGCCGCCACGGATGTGCCGGCAGTGCGGACGGCAACTCGAAAAAGGCTTCAATTACTGCCCCAACTGCGGGCAGCCGACTTGAGGTCGCACATGAAACACGAACTGAAATCCAATGCGGTGCACTTATTTTATACCGTGACTCTTAAATAACGAGGTGACAAAATGCTTCGATTCGATCGTTCGTTGTCCCGCCGCGATTTTCTATATCTATCTTCGATGGCAGCTGCCGGCGCCATGGTTGGCTGCGCCACCAATCCGGTGACCGGCGAGCAGCAGCTGATGCTGGTCAGCGAGCAGCAGGAGATCGATATGGACAAGCAGCACTCACCGCATCAGCTCTCCGCTGACTACGGTGCCGTGCAGGACCGTTCGCTCAACCAGTACGTGGACGGGGTCGGCCGGCGGATGGCAAAACATACGCACCGCCCCGAGATGCCGTACTCTTTCCGCGTGGTCAACGCCAACTACATCAATGCCTATGCCTTTCCCGGCGGCACCATCGCCGCCACCCGGGGTATCATGCTTGAGCTCGACAATGAAGCGGAGTTGGGGGCGCTGCTGGGACATGAGCTTGGGCACGTCAACGCGCGTCACACTGCGGAAATCATGTCCAAGCAGATGTTGACGACCGCCGTCGTCGGAGGCGTGGCCGTGTATGCCGGAACCAAAAGCACCGAGCTGGGAGGGCTGGCCGCCCAGCTCGGTATGTTGGGTTCCGGCGTTCTGCTGGCCTCTTACAGCCGCGACAATGAACGCCAGGCCGACGACCTTGGCATGAACTACCTGGTTAAAAGCAACTACAGCCCGGACGGCATGGTGGGCTTGATGGATATGCTCAAGGGGCTCTCCAAGGGCAAGCACAGCTCAGTTGAATTGCTGTTTGCCACCCATCCCATGAGCACCGAGCGTTACGACACCGCCGTGTCCACGGCCCGTAAGAAGTACAGCGGAGCCATGGGCAATCCATTGCACCGCGAACGATACATGGACAACACGGCAGGCCTGCGGCGGATCAAAGGAGCGATCAAGTCCATGCAGAAAGCTGAGGCGGCACTGGCCGAGAAGCAGTATAAAGATGCGGATCAACTCCTGCACAAGGCCTTGAAAATAGCTCCCAACGATTATGTCGGCTTGATGCTGATGGCAAAAAGCCTGCTGGCTCAAAAAAAGGTGGACGACGCCGATAAGTATTTGACCAAGGCCGAAAAAGTCTATCCGGAAGAGGCCCAGGCGCACTTTCTTGGGGGATACGCCAAGATCAAGAAGAAAAAGTATGATGCCGCCATCGCTCAATTCAACAGACACGACAAACTGCTGCAGGGAAATATCACGACCGCTTTTTTCAGAGGCTATGCTTACGAGGGCAAAGGCGCACGGAAGCAGGCAGCCGAAAACTATTACAAATATCTGAAAGCGGTCAATCAGGGCGACAATGCCCAGTACGCTTACAAACGCCTGGTCCAGTGGGGGTATATAAAACCGAAGCCTTAACATGAACCACCCCGAACGCCACATCGTCCTGGTCGCGCCGGAAGTGCATTGGAATACCGGCAACATCGGTCGGACATGCCTGGGAGCCGGAGCCGTACTGCACTTGATCCGACCCCTGGGCTTTTCCCTGGATGACCGCCGGGTGAAACGCGCCGGTCTCGACTATTGGGACAAGGTCCCGCTGCATGTGTGGGACGATATGCCTCAATGGGAGGCCGCCATGCAGCCCGGGAATGATGAAATTGCCGTTTTTACCAAAAACGGAGTGCATCCCTTCTGGCAGATGCCAAATCCGCGGCGATTGTTTCTATTGTTCGGATCGGAGACCCGCGGCCTTCCGCAGCCGATTATTGCAAGATTCGAGGACCGGACCTATCACATTCCCATCCAGCCCCATATTCGCTGTCTGAACCTTTCAACCGCTGTAGGCATAGCGCTCTATGAAAGCCTGCGACCTGCAGTGCCGATCGTTCGATAAGCATAAATATCACGAGGTCATCACTGTTTGTCGGGCTTTCCGCATTTCCTTTGGATTTGTGGCATCTGTTTCGGGGCGGCGAAGATTTACCGCCGGTGCATGCAGTGGTTGAGTCAGCCGCACCTGGCGATAAAATAGGCTTGCCACAGCTGCCGGCGCAAGGGGCGTGGGACAAAAATTCCCCGGCAAAATTAGTTTTTTGTTGTCAAATCACCTCGTTTTATGAAATAAAACCATGGAGATACTCCATCCGTTGTTTTTATTTTGCGCTATTGTTCGGCCGTTGTTCATTCATCCGCAGGCCGAATGTTAAGAGGAGACCCGCATGCATCGGCAAACCTTGACAATGCACATCATACTGGCCATCGCCTTTTGCGGCGCTTCGGTTTTCTATTGCGGAGCGCCGATGGCGGCGGATTACGACAACGTGGCCATCGCGGACAAGCAAGGTCCGGCATACTGGCTGGACCAGGGAGGCCTGTTTGCGACCTATGGCAATTACACCGCTGCCATTGACGCCTATCAAAAGGCCCTCGCCCTCGATCCGCAAAATGCGGAAGCCTATTTCGATATGGGTGTGGCCTTTGGCGAGCTGGATGAGTTCGACTCGGCCCTGTTGCATATCAACAAGGCCCTTGAGCTGGACCCGGGACAAGGCCGCTACTATTATGGAAGGGCGTGGGTGCATCTGATTTCCGGGCAATCGGACAAGGCACTGGACGATTTCCGAAAAGCGGCCGAAATGGGCGATCCGGACGCCATTATCTACCTGGAGCAGGCCGGTCTGACCCGGTAACGACCAATAGTCCGCGCAGCACCAATTCAGCGGCCGCAAACGCCTCCGTCGTAAAAGAATACAAAAACCACTGATATTCAAAGATCTCCTTTGCCGCCACCGGTATACGAAGCGACACCATCGCGAAAAAATCCCAGCCCTCGGGCTACAGAACAAATTCAGAAGCCACGTCGGTTCTCAGTTAATTTTGGACCTTCCCGATATCAATTGGAGGCAATGACTATGTCGGTCGCACAAGCTGCTGGCCGAGGGGATCGTCTGCGCACATTGAGCCGCAGGGATTCGTCATCTCAATACCTTATCAATGGGGGAGACCGTGTCGCCGCCTGGCACGGATGAGGATAAACGAAACCTTTATGTATGGCACCGCATTGAAAGCCGGTACAGCCTTTCACATCGGCGAACACCGGAGGGGGCAAGCATCCCCCGTTGATAAGGTATTGAGATGACCAGCCCGGAGGCGACGTGCGCAGACGATCCCCTTGGCCAGCAGCGTTCCAAGCGCACGGTCTCGTCCATACCGATCAACCACGCTTCCCATAAGTCCGTTCCGCTTTCAGATTGAAAGATGGGATGTGCTCCGCTCTATCAACCTGATAGCCCACCAGTGCCGTTCTATCGACCCCCAACCGCTGCCTTATTTTTAACACAATGAAATTTAAATAAAAATCATCATGGGAAGGGCTGTCCGCACCTCTGGTACGCCTATTGCTCATTGGATGTCTGAGCCATGACTCGGTCATTTCTGACTCGTTTGTTTAGGAGGCACGCATGGAAAGCAGGAAATGCGGAAATACCCGGTATAGAATGTTTCAGGCAGCGCTTTTAAGAGATTGCGATCTTGACGTGACCATCAAACTGGGGATGGCCCTCTACCTGGCCATGGCGCTGCTGGCGATGCCGGCAGCCATCTGCAGCCTCCAGCCTCACATGCCATTGCCGACAGCGCGGTATTCGGCACCTCAGCCGCTTGGCCCCGCGTTCGTTCCCGAGACCCGTGTCGCCGAGCCATCGGCAGATAAAACGGCACCGCCGGCGGATTTCAATGAGACGGAACCTCCCGCAGACGTTCAGGCTCCACCCTATCATCGGCACATCATAAAGGCTTCCCAGACCTATCAGGTGGAGGTCGCTCTGATCAAAGCCGTTATCATGGCCGAATCGGGTTATAATCCCAATGCTGTGTCCCGCAGAGGCGCCCAGGGGCTGATGCAGCTCATGCCCAGCACGGCCAAATGGCTGGGTGTGCACGATGCATTTGATCCGGCACTGAATATCGACGCGGGGGTGAGGTACCTGCGCCGTTTATTGGATCGGTTCGACGGAGATGTGCAGCTGGCCCTGGCCGCCTACAACGCCGGCAGCCGTTATGTCCGTAAATATGGCGGCGTGCCGCCGTTCAAGGCCACGCACATCTACATCAAAAAGGTTATGAAATACCGCAAAACCTACCGCGAAGAGACGGCGGCTGTCGGCGGTCGCCGGATATTAAGTTGAGTGCTTACCCGTTTTCCACCAAACGACAATTAAAGTATTTTCCAACGACACCGATCTATATTGGCGATAACCGTTGTTTGCCGGAACGCGAGATTGTCAACCGGAAACAATATGTACCAGGCAATCGCAATTTATTTCGATCGAGTGACAGAACATGCAATGGAATGACGACTACAGGATTGAGGTTGATTTTATCGACGGCCAACACAAAGCGTGGTTTGATCGAGTCGCTGAATTTGAAGCGATCATCAATCAGGGCTGCTCCGCATCGGAAATTGCGTGTACGCTGAAATTTCTGGTGGAATATTCGCAAAAGCATCTGGTCGACGAAGAGCGCTATATGCGTGAGATCAACTATCCGCATTTGGACAAGCAAATCCGGCATCACAAAGTGTTCATGCATCATATCGTCGGGGTGCTGACCGACCTGAAATACGGTAAGGACATCCGTCCCTCCAAACTGCTGCATTTCATGTCTACCTGGATACGGCAGCACATCCTTGAACACGACCGGCAAATCGGTGCGTTCGCTTCCGCACAAAATGAGCAAAGCGATGTCGGTAATCCCGGCCCACCGCAGGATTCGAGCGATCTGCTCCAACAACGACTCAAGGAACTGGCTGGACTGGCCAAGTCGGACCTGATTACTGAAAAGGAGCATACAGCCAAGAAAAAAGAGCTGCTGACTCAACTTGCAGTGAACGAATCTTTACCTGACGGCGGAGGCCTTGTAAGGATGGGCAGAAAGCTGTCGGCGCTTCAAAAAAGAGACCTGATATCGATGGAGGAGCTCAAGGAGGCCAAGGCGCTTTTGGCCGAAAAAGTCGACCTGGCTGCCGAAATGCGTCTGTACGATACATCCAGACAAAAGCTGGATGCATTGAACGCCCTTCTGAAAGACGGCCTGGTCACAACCGAGCAGTTTGAGAGTTCCAAAGCCGAAATCCTGCGCAACATCTGACCCCGCAAGCCTCAGGCTTTTTTCATTTTAAACTTTTTACGGATAAACAGAGTCGCGGATCCTGCGCTTGCGCTCCAGGCCATGAACCGAAGCCAAATGAAGGGATTGTGACCCGCCAGAATCATTCCGGGACGCCACAGGCGCAGGGCATTGTAAAGCGTCAAAGCTATAAAGGCGATGGTGGCCAGCAGGAATTGGATTCGCTTATGCTTGAAAGTCAAACGAAGGAATATAAGCAGGTGGACTGAAAAAAGAATCAATAGAAATATGGTGATGTATTGTGGCATTTACACAATTCCAGTCGCAATTTTCAAGTAGCATACCTTAAACCAAGTTTCAGCTCGTGTCAAAAGATAACGGACCTTACCAAAGGAGACCTGATGAATCTACTTAATAATAGTATAATATCAAGCGCGATCACCCGTCAACGTCTCTTTGGCGATAACCTTCGATGAATACTGAAACATCTGTAACGATATGTAATTTTGCAAAAAAATTATTGCACCTTCTTGAGTTTCGGTCCGACTGCTCACGGATGACACGGAATCCGGAGGCGTTGAAATGCGAAATTTGTTGACATTCTTAGCTTTCCTCACTAAGCGATAGATAAGCATAAACCAATCAGCGGTGCTGTCAGATCATGAAACTATCAACGCGCAGTCGTTACGGAACCCGTATCATTATGGAACTGGCCCGACGGGATGGAGAGAAGCCAATCCAGGTCAGTGAAATCGCGAGAGTGCAGAAAATACCGGTCAAGTATCTGGAACAGCTCATTCGAACCCTCAAGCAAGCCGGTTTGATTACCAGTGTCAGAGGCTCCAAAGGCGGTCACCAGCTCGATCGTCCGCCGGAGGCGATTACCATCGGCCAGCTCGTGCGGTTGTTTGAAGGCCAAACCGATCTCGTGGCCTGCGTCAGTTCACCCGACCAGTGCCAGATGGCCGATGAGTGCCCCGTGCGAGCTGTCTGGACGGAAGCCACAGAGGCCATGTATGAAAAGCTGGACGCTGTGACCATCGCAGACCTGATTTGTGCGCCGGCCAAGACCGGATAGGGATATCTGTCCGGTCACCCCTTATCATCCATTTATTTTGCCAGAAGCGTCTGGATCTTTTTCAGCGTGTCCGGGTCCGTTTCGCTGACCATTTTCATAATTGCCGCTCGTTCGCTCTCTTTTTGCGACATCGGCGCATCTTCAAGCTCCACCTCCAGAATATCACTGATGGCGGTCACCAGCTTTTTGGGAGTCACCGGTTTTTCCATGGTATAGCGCGGGCGCATGCCGGAGGCAAAGGCCCTGAAATCCTTGATGTCCTCGCTTCCCATTTCGTCATGGGCATGGGCGGTGATGACGATCACGGGTAGCCGGGCAAATTGATCCATCGCCCGCAATTTGCGCATCAGATTGATGCCCGACACGCGCGGCATCACCATGTCCAGGGTCATCAGATCGGGTGGATCAGCCTGTAGCTTTTCAAGTGCCTCCGCGCCGTCGCGGGCCGTATCCACCTGAAAGCCGGCATCTTCGATACAAGTCGCTAAAAAATTCCGCACATCCGGTTCATCATCGACAACCAGAATTTTCTTCGTGGAAGCGTGTGCCATAACAAGCTCCTTTTACCGCCTGAAGGGTTTCTGTTAATAAGCAAGACCGCCGTCATCGGCGTTGATCGGTTCTACTGAGATCCGGTCTTGTCCGGCAAACCAGGAGGTTGTTGTTCCTCCCCGTTGGATTTCAGTTTTCCCATGGCTTTGGTCAGGGCCATCATGACGCCCAATCCATCTTTCATTTCACTGTCGAACCCGGCTGAAAGTATGCCGAAAGGGCCCACTTTTTTGACATTGTCCAAATCCACGTTGGCCGGGACAGACGTCATTCGTTCCATGAACTCGAGGGTCTTGGGATCCGACACTTTTTTTGCCAGCTTCAACATGGCCACCATGCCGTCGCTGATCTCTTCGATGTCCTTGTGGTCATAAGTCGCCGCAACCTTGGCACGGATATCCATCATGGCCTTGATGATCCGAAAGACGCCTCTTTGTTCCAGCTCGTCCAGATGCTCGATCATTTTGGGAACCGCGGATTTCAGCAATGGTTCGATATCCGTTACAAACTCGATGATGTTGTCCATGGCCTTCAAGGCAAACAGAAAGTTTTTGACGCTGCGGGCGGACTGTTTGATCAGCAGCAGCAAATCCTCCAATTGAAAACCGGCTTCGATTTCCTGAAGTTCATTGATCAGCAGATTGACGGCTTGCTGCTGCAGCGGAACCAGATCGTCGGCAAACTCCCCCCACCTGCGGGTGGTCCTGACGATCGGATCGAGCTTGGCTTCCAGGGCATCCAATCGTTGCAAAATAAGCTCTTCGTTGGTCATGTGGGCCTCCTATTCAACCTCGACGCTGGGCCAGGTTTTTCCGGCCATGTTCATTTGGGGTTCCAGGGGCAGTTCCTGGCCGGTCAGCAGCATGTTCCAGTAGACCCATTTGAACATCATTTTCCCCCAATAGTTGATATTGCTTTCACCCACCAGATCGAAGGGTCCCAGGCCCGGGAACGGATATTTGCCGGGCAGCGGCTCTGTTTTGTAATTGAAATCGAACAGGTAGGCTTTGTCATAACCGGAGACGATGAAACAGGTTGAGTGGCCGTCAAACGCCGGTTTCGGCTCCTCTCCGTCGATTTCCCTCAAGATGTTTTCAGATGCGATTTCCGCTTCGTAGTGGGCCACGGATCCGGCTTTGGAGGTTGGTACGTTGGTGGCGTCGCCCACGATATAGATGTTGTCTCCCTTTTCGTATTTCAAGGTGTGGTTGTCGGTGAGCACATAACCCATTCCATCGCCCAGTCCCGATTCATCCACATACTCGGCACCCAGGTTGGGCATGGTCGAAACCAGCAGATCGAAGTCCGCCGTTTCTCCGGTGGCCGATTCCATGACGCCCTCCTCTTCATTGACCGTCGAGAGATGGAAATTGGGGGTTACCTTGATGCCTTTTTCCTTGGCGGCCACGCTCAACACCTTGGTGGCGATGGGTTTTGTGAAAATGCCTGTGTTGGGAGTGATAAATTCAATTTCGATGTTGTCCCTGACGCCGTTGACCTTGAAAAACCAGTCGGCCATAAAGACAAATTCCACCGGAACCACCGGACATTTATGAGGCATCTCCGCAATATTGAAAATCAGCCGTCCCTTCTTGAAATATTTCAATTTCTTGTAAAGGGCGACAGCGCTCTCCACGGTGAAAAAGGTGTGAACCTTGGATGCTGGATCCGGGGTCCACTCCTCCAGACCTTCAACCTCTTCGGGGGCGATGCGGCAGCCCGTGGCGATGACCAGGTAATCGTAATCGTAAGTGCCGTTTTTGGCTTCGACGGTGCGTTTGTCCGCATCGACATGCACCACCTCGTCCAGGACGAAATTGACGCCTTTGGGAATAAAATCGCGTTTGGGCTTCATGCAGTCACGGGCGCTGTAGATCCCGAAGGGGATAAAGAGCCAGCCCGGTTGATAGTGATGCATCTCATCAGTGTCGATAATGGTAATGGACCACTCGAGTTCATTGAGTTCTTTGCGCAGCTTGGCTGCCATCATCGTACCGCCTGCACCGGAACCCAGGATTAAGATCTTTTTCATAACGCCTCCTTAATTACGGATGGAAAATATCTGCTAATCTATTTAAACTGTAAATAATCAGATCCTTATTTGCTTTTGTCTTTCCGGCGCCTGGAATTGGAGACAATTTTGAATTGACCTGAGAACGCCGATCCGCTATCGACCGGTAAGACGAAACTCTGATTGAATATACTTAAACACAATATATATTAAAGAAGTATGAAATACGAGTGATTTATGGCTTTTGTCAAGCAAAAATGGAAAATGTACCACGGGCTGCTGCGTGCCGGAAAAATAGTGGTCACCAAAGATGAATCACCGTGAGGAGCAGGGACATGGCGAAGCCTCCCAAAGAGCTGGCCGCCTGGCTGAAAAAACATCTGTTCAACGCTGTTCCCATGGCCATTGCCATGATTGATCGGCAGTTCGATCTGGTGTATGCCAACGAGGCCTTCGAGCGCATGTTCGGCGCCTGGCAACATCAAAAGTGCTATCAGGTTTACAAAAACCGCAGCGATATGTGCATGAGCTGCCACGGTGCCCGGGCCTTCAAGGACGGCAAACCCGGAGTCAGCGAAGAGGTCGGCTACAACAGGCAGGGGGAGCTGACCCGCTACATCAAGCACACAATTCCCATGATCGACAACAAAGGCAAGGTCCCCTACCTGGTCGAGATGTGTATGGACGTCACGGAATCGGAGCAGATTCGGCGCGAATATCAGCTCTTGTTCGATCAGGTGCCGTGCAGCGTGCTGATTATTGACAAGGAGTACCGCATCGTCAAGACCAACGAACAGGCGCGCAAAATGCTCGGTGATTTGCAAGGTCTGCACTGTTTCAGCGGGTTGAAGGGACTTGACCGTAAATGCAAAGAGTGCACCGCCCGCGAAACCTTTACTGACGGCCACCTGCACACGGGCCATCATGTCTGGCGCTCCCGGAAAGGCGAAACCGTGCACCTGCACGTCATCACCGTACCGCTTCGCATGGCCGACGGGTCTTTCGACATGGTGATGGAGATGGCCGTCGATGTGACCCAGACCCTCAAGCTGCAGGACGGGCTGGAATTCGCCCACTCCTTCCTTGAAACCATCATTACCACCTCCATGGACGGCATTTTCGCGGTCGATGCCGAGGGGGACGTCAGCATATGCAATCCCGCCGCCCGCAAGTTTTTTGCGATCCGGCCGGATGAAACGCTGTCGCACCGGGAATTGGCCGGTATTCTGCCCGAGGGGGTTCTGGACCGGGTGACCCGCAAGGGGCAGCGTGTCTATTTGCCGGAAACCACCATCGTTGATGCCGCCGGAGGACAGAAACCGGTGCGGCTGGTCGGACGCCGGCTTTCCATGGAGGGTCGCTCCATCGGCGCGGCATTTTCGGTTCAGGATCTGAGCGAATTGAAGAAACTGGAACTGGAAAAGCTGGAGGCCGAGCGTCTGGCGGCCGTGGGTCAAACCGTGGCCGGCCTGGCGCATGGGGTCAAAAACCTGACCGCGGCCCTGGAAGGAGGCATGTATATGCTCAGCACCGGCATCGAGAAGGGAAACCTGGAACGCATTCAAAAGGGAATGGTGATGCTGGATCGCAACACCCAGCGCATCTCCATGTTTGTCAAAGCGTTCCTCAACTTTGCAAAGGGCCGCCAGATCAAGGCCAAGATGAGCGCTCCGGCGGATATTGCCCGGGAGGTGGTCGACATGTATACGCCCAGGGCCGAAAAACTGAATATTCGCCTCTGGCTCGACCGGCCCCCCGCCTTGGAACCGGCGCCCATCGATTATGAAAGCATGCATGAATGCCTGACCAATCTGGTAGGCAATGCCATCGATGCCTGTCAGGTCAGCACGAACGGCGGATCGCTGGTCACTGTAAGGGTTTATGAAAAAAAAGGCATTATCTATTACGAAGTGACCGATGACGGGTGCGGCATGGACGACGAGGTAAAGAAAAAGGTGTTTACCACGTTCTTTACCACCAAGGGGCTCGGCGGTACCGGCCTTGGGCTGTTGATGACCAGAAAAATCATACAGGAGCATGGAGGCAGCATCAAACTCAAAACAGAACCCGCCAAAGGCACCACTTTCCGTATCTGTCTGCCGCGCAAGCGACTGCCCAAAGTTTTCGAACCCGAGCCTGAACCCTCAGAGAAACACGGCAGGAGCACGCCATGAGCTACTTGAAAATTCTCGGCGCCCGGCGCAAGACCAAGGATCTGCCGGCCATGGAAACATTGCGGCTCACCGAAGAAGAGAAAGCCTTGACCCGCAAAGGGATCTGTATTAAATGCGCCACAGCCGAAGCTGCCAGAACCAGCTATCTTTGCGATGAGTGCCAGTCGCTCCAGAGCATTGACGATATCCGTGATGAACTGGCGGTATTGCGTCGAGATATACTCAAACGGCACAGCGATTGAGAGGCATGGCCATGGCCAATCAGTTTTTAATCGACATTCACGACTATCTGAGCCGGCACATCGAGGCGGCCGGCGCCGCCATGCAGGAGGCCGCTTCACTGGGGGACCGGGAGCGTCTGCAGTTCAATACCGGTAAAGTCAATGAATTGAAAGCGTTGCGAGCCCATATTAGCGAGAAGTATGACCTGATAACTCAGAAGTACTATTGATGATGTCACACAATTATCTATTGGAAATATTCACCTATATCGAGCAGCGACTGGCCCGCACCCGGCAGAAGCTGGCTTATTCCGAAGCAAAGCGGCACGACTCGCAATATGTTTCAGGCCAGATAGAGGCGTTGTGTGATTTTAAGCGCTTCCTGTTCGATAACTTCAATATCAAGCTACCTCGCCGTTTGAGAAAATAAATCTCCAATTCCTTCTATTACCGTTGAATACGGATAAAATGCCGGCAAACGGTCCGCCGGTAGCACGCTTGTCCGATTCGGACTCACGTGCGTTTCCGGCAGAACCCGCGCCTTGATTGCCCTTCGAGATCAAGGAACGATACTTGATCCGGTCAAAGTGATGTTGTCAAAATAGCTGAACACGTTGGTTTTCAGATATTTTCGGGTTGTTTGAATCTTAATCTCGTGCTGGCCTGCCGCTGCATTCTCCATGTAGAATTCAAGCTGATGATATACGGGTGCATCTGGGAGGGTTCCAATATTGAAGCTGTCCATCAGTTCATCGTCAAAAAAGACCTCGATATTGCCCGCCGTGGTGTTGATTGGGCCAACGGTCTTCGTATCGATGGTGACATTCAGATCGCCATCGGTCAGAGAGATCGTGCGGACGATGCCGCCGCCCTCGTAATTTCCGGTGAATGTGGCGCTGCCGACTTGCATGTAGGCGCTCCAGGAATTTTGACCGTCGCCATCGACATCATAATAATAGGTTCCGAAGGTGGCGTCACCGTTGGCCGTTTCATAAGTGGAAAAACCCGCGAGCGTTCCGCCGTCAAAGCCCCAGACCACGGTCCCTCCGCCGGCCTGGGCTTCAAAGTCGATGCCGGTGATATCTTGATCGATCACCTCCACCGAGGCAACGACGGGCGTAAAACCGTATCCGGTCAGGGCCGGGGTAATGCTGAAACTTCCGGGTGTGAGACCACTGAAAAGATAGGCACCGCTTGCATCGGTGGTTGTTTCCATGGAGGCGTCACCGTCCAAGGTAACGGTTACGTTTGCAAGACCACTGCCCTCGTTGTTGATCTGGCCGGATATCCCGTATACCGGTTGGCTCTCCGGCTGCGTGGTAAAGGTCCAGATCAGATCGTCCGCCATCTGGTTTCCGCTGCCGTCAGCCGCTCCCGTTGTGATGACAGCGGTATACGTCGTTTCAAAAAGCAGGTTCTGATCCGGCATGAAGGTGGCTGTTTTGGAGGGATCATCGTAGGCGACGGTTCCGGCCACCGGATTGGTTCCATCGGACAAATAGAAGGTCGCATCCGAAAGGGTCGATGGATCCATGGATTCGGAGAAAACCGCCGACACGGATGTTGACGCACTGATATCCGTCGCCCCGTCGGTCGGGCTTGTATTGACCACCGTCGGCGGAATGGTATCGATCAATACGGGGACCTCGACGGTGTAGTCCGCCACTTCGCCATACGAGAAGTGTTCGCAGGGAGCGGCGTAACCTCCGTATTTCATGGCAACACGCATGCGAGTCATACCGGGCAGCGCACCGTCTGCGATGGGGATGCTCCCTGACAGGGCACTGTTGCCCCTGGCGTTGAACACCGCCTCGCTTTCTGCAAAGATACCGTCCTGATTCCAGTCGATCCAGACTTTCCAATAAACCGTGTAGGCATATCCGGGGTAGCTCGGTGTCAGGGTGATGGAGGCCGGATAGTCCCAGTTTAAATCGAATGTCTTAACCAGGGTCTCATCGCGATAACCGTTCACCGCGCCGCCGCTGTAAACAAACGTATAGTCGTTTATTTTCACGGATCCCATCCGCATATAGTACGTATTGTTGCCTCCCGAAGTGCAATAGGACAGTTGAAACGGCATGGTCGTAAACGACCAGGTCTCGTCGGTGCCCAGTGGATTGCCATACGTATCTTCAACATTGCCGGATACCGTGGCCGTGTAACTCGTGTCGTAATCGAGTGGGCTGTCCGGAATGAATTCAGCGTAAAATGCTCCGGTGTCGTAGGAAACCGTACCGCTGACGGCGGACGAACCATCACTCAACGACAGGGTGTCCACGTTGATGGTGTCCGGATTCATCGCTTTCGAGAAAAGAACGATCAGGGTGGTGTCCGGCGGGATATTTACCTGCTGGTCTGAAGGCGCCGTCGACAGTATGGTCGGCAAAATGGTCGACGGGTCCGCCTCCGTTGTGAACTGCCATGAATAATCTGTTTCAAGAGCATTTCCGGCCGAATCTGTTACGGCCGTCGTCAAGGTGGCCGTGTAGGTGGTGTTATAGCCCAATTCTGACAACGGTGTGAACACAGAGGTCTTGGTGACGCTGTTGTAGTAAACGGAGCCTGCGACGGGAGTGGCGCCTTGGTGCAGTAGAAAAGTCGTCGATGTTAACGTGGCGGCATCCATGGCCTCGGAAAAGGTGGCATTGACGTCCGTTGAGACCGGAAGATCTGTCGCATTGTCGGCCGGAGAGACGGTGGTTACCGTTGGCGGCAGTGTATCTTCACCGTCAATAATAATCGTATAGTCTTCAACTTCACCGTATGTGAAATTTCCGCATGCTTCCGGATAAGATCCATATTTCATCGAAACCCGCAATCGTGTATTGCCGTTGCCGGCATCGACAGGTATGACGATGTTCGTGTTGATCGTATACCTGGAACTTCCGGAGTAAAGCAGTTCGTCGCTCGAAAAAATGTCATCCTGGTTCAGGTCGATCCACAGTCGCCAATACTCGGTATACGTGCTGGAGCGAAAGCCCGGATGGAGTGAAACCGGAATGCTTTCACCCGGCGCTGCATTGATGGTCTGTTGCGTAAAATCTCCATAGCCGCCGTTTTGACTCGAATGATAACTGAATGAACCGACATCGATTTGTTCGATCCATTCATAGGACTGATAGTTGCCCTGGGAAGTGCAATAGGCCGCAAAAACGGATGCTGGAATGAAAAACAGTGCCGTGGCCGTGACAACTGCAACGAAATAGCTCCATAAACGTAACATAATTCTCCTCTTTCGCTGGTGTGTGTTGTCTGCTTTTAATGTTGGAATAAGTCAGGGATGCAATAGATATGTCCAAAATTACGCCAGGAATCGATCTGTGTCAATCAACAATTGGGGCTTGTATTCTAATCTCTGTACCTGCAGCCCGCTGACGTTTGCCTTTGAGTTATATCGAGGCATTGATGGCGAATTGGATACGCCGGCAGGAAGATCCGCGGACGTAATGAAATGCAGTTTTTCTTGCGCGACAAACCGGGGGATTTTCTTCTTGCCGGTTGGTGTGCTTATCGGCGGCTTTTGAGCGAAATCAATTTCGGCGCAAACATGCCGGTTGTGCGTTTGTACTGCTCATATTCCGGAAAGATTCGCGACAATTTCTGCTCTTCAAGCCTGGCCCGCATCACTTGACCAACCACAAAGAAGATGTACAGGACGACGGCTGCCCAATCCAGTCGCAGCAGCATGCTGCCGAAGAACATGATGAAGTGCCCGGTGTACAGCGGGTGACGAATGAAACCGAAGATGCCCCGGGTGATCAAAGTTCTCGCTTCGGTCATGATGGTAAAAGCCCGTCGCAGGGTCAGCAATCCGATCAGATTCAGCAGGCCCCCGGCGACGATCAGGACCATGATAGTCAGGTAGAATGTCGCATGGTGGGCGGATCCGTAGGGAATCCAACGCGGCAGGCTGAAGGGCAGAAAAGAGAGCAGCAATGGGATTCCGGCAACGGCAACGGGAAAGGCGGTCTCCATAAATCCACTTGCGATATCAACGGCTCTGGTCCGACTGGCGTAAGAGGTTACGTAACCCAGATAGATCAGGGTTTCGATGGACCAGACCGTCAGTTTGATCCCCCACAGCCCGGCGATCTGTACGGCCGAATAGAGATCGCTCCCCCCGGTCGCCTTGAAAGCGCTGAAAAACGCCTGCTCGGAAGCAAATGTGCCGGGGAAACGGTGAAACTTGAAAATCCGAAGCGCCAGAATAGCGATAATGATCACCAGGGCCGCCGTCCTGCTGGCAAACTCACGGTGGGGCCATCGCGAAGGGTGGAAAATGAACCAATGATCCAACGTTTTGGCCCATTCGAGCAGCCTGTGCATGATACTCATGAATGCTCCCGTTTCATCCGTTTTCCGGTATCAAACGCTTGTGGGGGCCGGTCATCAGACTATTTTTTATGGCGATAGAACTGAACGTCGGCCTTTTCCAGAGTGGCCAACCCCTCGCCAATGGCCGGATCGATATGATCCAGAAACGCGCTCAGCTTCTCATGGGTATCCACGATTTCGATAATGATGGGCAGATCCTCGCTCAAACGCAGGATTTTGGAGGTGTGGATGCGGCTATGGGCACCGAAACCCATCATGCCTCGCAAAACGGTTGCACCGGCAAGGCCCTTTGCTTTCGCTTCCAGTACGATCCACTCATAGAGCGGTCGGCCCCCATACTTGTCTGTTTCACCGATAAAGATACGCAGCAGTTGTCCTTCATGTGGAATATGCATGGGTTATCTCCATACCAGGTAGGTCGTCAGGCGGCCCGCCAGCACAGCGCCGAGGCCGAGAACCAGATGGGTGCCCATATAGAGAAACGCCAGGGCAAAGCGCCGGTCGTTGATCAGGTTGACGGTTTCGTTGCTGAAGGTCGAATAGGTTGTAAAGGCACCCAGCAGGCCGATAAAGATCAAGAAACGCATCTCAGGCGTCAGAATATCCCGTATTTCATCCAGGCGCGTGAGCGCCCCGATCAACAGGCATCCGAGCAGGTTGACAGCCAGTGTGCCGTAAGGGAAGTCGACGCTTTCAGACCATTCTTGAACCTGGCCGCTGACCAGATAGCGCATAATCGCGCCGATAAATCCGCCCAGTCCGATAATCATGAGATTGCGCATAAAGTATCTATCTCTCGAATATGTTCAAATACGCCATTGTTTTTATAATCGGCAGGATACATTAACTTAAAACTGATCAGCATGCATCGCCGTGCCAACCGGTTCTGAACAACAATATCGTTATTTTTCCGGCAACCCGTCATAGTTATCAATATAGCGCTGCAACCGGTCCAGACCCTCTTCGATATTTTCCAGAGAATTGGCATAGGAAAAGCGCAGGTAGCCTTCGCCGCCGTTTCCGAAATCGATGCCGGGGGTGACGCCCACGTGCGCCTTTTCCAGGATGTCGAACGCCAGCCGGTAGCTGTCGTTGGACAAATGTTTAGCATTGGCGAACACATAGAAGGCGCCGGTGGGTTCCACCGTTATGCCCAGACCCAGATCGCGGATGCGGTCGATCATATAGCGACGTCGCTTGTCGTAAATGGATTTCATGCGCTCGACGTCGTCATGCGCCTGTTCCAACGCCACGATGCCCGCTTTCTGAACCGCCGCGTTGGCCGATATGAAAAAATTCTGGTGCACCTTCTGGATGGCCCGCACAAACGGTCTGGGTGCGATCAAGTACCCCAAACGCAGGCCGGTCATGGCAAACAGCTTGGAGAAGCCGTTGATCACAAAGGCGTGGTCGGTAAACTCTAGAATCGAACGATCGGCGCCTTCATAGACCAGGCCGTGATAGATCTCATCGGAGACCACAAAGGGTCCCAGCCCGGCGATGGCCTGCATGCGCCCGGCTGACAGCAGATTGCCGGTTGGATTCGAGGGCGAATTGATGAATATCGCCTGGGTGCGGTCGCTGATTTTTTCCCGGATAGCCTCCGGCCGGTACTGAAAACCGTCGGCTTCTGAAACCGGAACGGTGACGGTGCGGCCTTGAACGAAGTTGATGAAATTGGGATAACAGGCATAATGCGGATCGGAAATAATGACCTCGTCACCGGCTTCGAGCAGGGCGGCAAAGGTCAAAAAAATGGCCGGAGAGCAGCCTGCGGTGACGATGATTTGCTCCGGATCGACCGATACGCCGTATTTAGCCAGATAATATCGACTAATCGCTTCCCGCAGCTCGAGAATGCCGAGACTGTGCGTGTAGTGGGTAAAACCGTCCTGCATGGCTTTGCAGCAGGCCGCCTTGACGCATTCGGGTGTGTCGAAATCGGGCTCCCCCACTTCCAGATGGACGATGCCGATGCCTTGGCTTTCCAGTTCGCAAGCCCTTTCCAGGACATCCATGACAATAAATGACGTCATCTGCTCGGTACGTTTGGATACCACGGTCTGCCTCATATTAACGTTGCTGATGTAAATTGGAAATTGAAGTATTAGGGTGATTGTGGAGCTTTTTCAATAGAAATGTCAATTTGAACCTCTCTCCCTTGAAGGGAGAGAGGTTAGGGGCGTTACAGCACCTTGTTCAGCGGGTATTCGATAATGCCTTCGGCACCTGCGGCGAGCAGTTTGGGGATCAGGTCGCGGACCACGCTGGTGTCGACAACGCTCTCCACCGCGAGCCACTCTGACTTATACAGGTGCGATACGGTGGGGGCGTTGAGACTTGGCAACAGCGCGACCACCGCCTCCACGTTTTTTTCGGATACGTTCATTTTCAGTCCCACCAGCTTCTCGCCGCGAAGCGCCCCTTTGAGCAGCATGGCCACCTGTTCGATCTTTTTACGCTTGGCCGGATCCTTCCAGGCGGTGTGATTGGCAATCAGCTGGGTGTTGGTCTGCATCAATTCGTGAATGATCCGCAGGCCGTGAGCCTTGATGGTCGAGCCGGTCTCCGTGACCTCCACAATGGCGTCCGCCAGGCCTGAAACCACCTTTGCTTCGGTGGCGCCCCAGGAAAATTCGACCCGTACGTCGATGTTGCGTTCGGTAAAATAGCGTTTGGTGAATCCCACCAGTTCGGTGGCGATCTTTTTTCCGTTGAGATCCTCCAGCGTTTTGATGCCCGAGTCGTACGGCACGGCCAAAACCCAGCGCGCCGGCCGCGAACTGACCTTCGAGTAGATCAGGTTGTCCACAACATGGACGTCGGATTGATTCTCAGCAATCCAGTCCATGCCGGTCAGACCCGCATCCAGGGTGCCGCTTTCGACATAACTCGACATCTCCTGCGCTCGGCAGATGGCACATTCGATGGTGTCGTCGTTGATTTCCGGAAAATAGCTTCGGCCGTTGACGTTGATGGTCCAGCCGGAGCGCTTAAACAGCGCAATGGTCGCATTTTGCAGGCTTCCCTTGGGGACGCCAAGCTTTAAAGGCAGTGTCATTTTTTGTATACCTCCTTTGGGTCGAACAATGGTTTGCCCACTACTTCCAACGATTGATCCGAGTTGACGCGTTTGTAGAAGCAGCTGCGGTGACCCGTGTGACAGGCTGCGCCGCCCACCTGCTCGACTTTAAGCAGAACGGTGTCGTCGTCACAGTCTATCCGAATTTCCTTTACCAGTTGCACGTTGCCGGAGGTCAGCCCCTTGGTCCAGAGAGTGTCGCGCGTGCGGCTGTAAAATGTCGCTTTTCCGGTCTGCAAGGTGGTTTCCCAGGCCTCCCGGTTCATAAAGCCTACCATCAGGATGTCACCGGATTCGTGGTCCTGCACTACCGCCGGCAGCAATCCATCCATTTTTTCAAAATTTAATGCGATCGTCATGCGTCATCCCCACATTCAATTGAGTCCTTACCGATTCGGGCGGCCTGTTGCCACCTACGGAACCTGTCTTTGTAGGCAGATGTAAGGTCAATGTCAACCCTAACTTATGCAACGCCGGTGCAAACTCCGGCGCGGGATATGTCATAGATGTCATCAGAATTAAAAATCCTTAAGATCGTTGATAAATTACCGACAAAGAACCTGTTGACACAATAGACCAGTTGTGGACCGGCGGATTGGGTCTGTTTCATACTGCCTTGAAGTCAAATTGATTATAATGTTAACCCGGCATCTGGGTGACTTTTTACGAGATCATTGGCATCACGACCGGGCCAATTCCATGAAACAATGGGAAAAACTTGCTGTATAAACGCTTTTTTGATAGGTTGTCTGAACCGATGATGAAGACAATGGATGGTCTCGATTTTACCTTATTTCTGAATGGCGGGATATAGCGTGGGACATTATGGCCAAAACAGTTACGACATCTCAAATTTTAAAAAAGCGTGCGCGCAAACAGCAAGGCGGCTCCTGGACGAGGGTCCTCAAGTGGTCCCTGTGGATGGCGGTTCTGATGATGTTCATGGGCGTGGCCGCCACCCTGGTGGTTTTCCTCTATTTGAGCCGTGATCTTCCCAAGATTACATCATTGAAAGATTACCATCCTTCCATCATTACCACTGTGGTGTCGGACGATAACCGCAAAATTGCCGAGTTTTACAAAGAGCGTCGCATCGTCAAGCCGTTGGAGAGCATGCCGAAGCAGCTGCAGCAGGCGTTCATTGCGGCCGAAGATGCACGCTTTTACAAACATCGGGGGATCGATTTCTTCAGTATTATACGGGCATTTTTCAAAAACCTCGAGGCCGGCGCCATCGTGCAGGGGGGGAGCACCATTACCCAACAGGTCACCAAGAGCTTCCTGCTGACACCGGAGCGCAGCTATGAGCGAAAAATCAAAGAGGCCATTCTGGCTTATCGCATCGACAAAACATTCAGCAAAGAAGACATCCTCTATCTCTACCTGAACCAGATCTATCTGGGGCACGGCGCGTATGGTGTGCAGGCTGCTTCGGAAAACTATTTCGGAAAATCGGTGGAAGAGTTAAATCTGGCCGAAGCCGCCATGCTGGCCGGTTTGCCACAGGCACCCAGCCGATACTCGCCGTTCCACTATCCCGAGCGGGCCAAACAGCGCCAGATATATGTTCTCAACCGAATGGTTGCCGAAGGCTTCATAACGGATCTGATGGCCTCCGATGCGATCAATACAGCGTTGGATATTCGTCCCCGGCGCAACTGGTATCTGGAAAAGGTTCCGGTGTACACAGAGGATATCCGGCGCTATGTCGAGAAGCAGTATGGTGAAAAAGCGCTCTACACCCAGGGCCTGAAAATCTATGCCGCCGTGAACATAGAGATGCAGAAAATTGCCCGGGAAGAGATCCAGCAGGGACTCAAGGCGCTGGATCAGCGACAGGGATACCGAGGGCCGCTGCAGAAGCTCGAGGCGGACCAGATCGAAACCTTTTCGCAGGAGTTGGAAAAAGAGCTGCTGCTCAAGCCGTTGGGCCCCGGCCGGATCACCCAGGGAGTCGTCATTGCACTGGATGACAAGGCCGGTCAGGCGACGGTGCGAATGGGATCCCAGAGAGGGACCATCCATATCGACGATATGCGCTGGGCCCGCAAACCCAATCCCGAAGTGGCTTATTACCAGGTGAAGATTCGTCGTCCCAGTCAGGCTTTGGCGGTGGGTGATGTCATCGAGGTGGAGGTCAAGGACAAGGGCAAGGATGAGGGACAGTGGCTGCTGAAGCTGTACCAGACCCCGGAGGTGCAGGCCGCCATGATGTGTATCGAGGCGGGTACCGGCCTGGTCAAAGTCATGGTTGGCGGCCGGGATTTTCTGAGCAGCCAATTCAATCGTGCCGTTCAATCCCGGCGGCAACCCGGATCCGCTTTCAAGCCGATCATTTACAGCGCAGCCCTGGACAAGGGTTATACTCCCGCCACGGTGATCATCGATTCACCCATCGTCTTCAAGGATGAGGAGCACGATTTTACCTGGAAGCCGAAAAACTACGGCAAGAAGTTTTATGGCCCCACGCTGCTGCGTCAGGCTCTGGCCAAATCGCGCAACGTCGTGACCATCAAGATCATGCAGGATATCGGCATCGATTCCGTTCTGGCGTATGCCGACAAGCTGGGTATCAAGTCGGAACTCAGCCGTGATTTATCCCTTGCGCTGGGATCATCCGGAGTCTCACTGTTTGAAATCGTGCAGGCCTATTCTGTTTTCGCCAACCAGGGCTATCTGGTTCAGCCGGCTTTTATAACCAAGATTGAAGACCGTTTCGGCAATGTGCTTGAGGAGATGAATCCTGTTCGCGAAAAGGTCATCGAAAAAAGCACGGCTTACATCATGACCAGCCTTTTGGAGGGCGTGGTCAAGTTTGGCACCGGTCAGCGGGTCCGTGCGCTGAAACGGCCTGTGGCCGGCAAAACCGGAACAACAAACAATCTGTATGATGCATGGTTTGTCGGGTATACGCCGCGCTATATCACCGGGGTCTGGGTAGGATTCGACCAGGAGCGGTCCCTGGGCAAGGGCGAAACCGGCTCCCGCGCCGCCAGCCCTATATGGCTCGGGTTTATGCAGAAAGTGCTGCAAAAAGAGCCTGTACGCGTCTTTCAGGTGCCGGAGGGCGTCGTTTTTGCCAAGATTGACGCAGAGACGGGGCTGCTGCCGATTCCCGAATCCAAGAAGACCATTTTTGAATGTTTCAAGGAGGGCACGGTGCCCACGGAATACACCCCCAAACCCGGCACCGTCACCGATCCGGAGCACTTTTTCAAACAGGATCTTTAAAAAACAATGGGCCTGCGCAACATTTTATTGGTCCTTTCCCTGCTGGCATTTTTATCGGCATCCGCAGGCGGCACCCTTTACTACTCAACCCTTCGCACCGCGGCTTTCCAGGAGGCCGAACAGCAAGCCGTTGCAGACACGGAACTGATTCGAAACAGCCTCAGCGCGCTTCTGTCCGAAAATGAAAAAGTCGTCGAGACCCTGGCCGGCCTGCCCACCCTTCAACGCGTCTTGCGGACTCGCGAACCGGATGATCTCTACTATGCCAATGTGGTGCTGGACCATTTTCAATCGACGCTGGGCGTGGATGTCTGCTACCTGATGGATCGCAACGGCGTGACCATTGCTTCCAGCAATCGCAAGGCGCCCGACAGCTTCGTCGGCAGGAATTTTTCCTTTCGTCCCTATTTCAAACAGGCGGTTCAAGGCCTGCACGGTGCTTATCTGGCTCTTGGGACAACCTCCTCTCGCCGTGGGGTCTATCACAGCTATCCCATCTACGACGATCCGGAAGGCCGGCCCGTCGGGGTGGCCGTCATCAAGTCCCCTATCGACAAGGTCGAAAAAGCGATCGGTCTGCCCACCGATGATACGGTGCTGGTGACCAACCACCAGGGGGTCATCTTTATTTCCAATCGTTCGGAGTGGCTCTTTCATTACGCCTGGCAGCTGTCCTCCGATCAACTCGCCAACATCGCCGCCAACCGGCAGTTCGGCAAAGGGCCGTGGTACTGGGTCGGGCTGCGGAGGATCGACAACATCAATGTGGAGGATCGGCAGGGCCGGCGCTACCTGATGCATCAGGCAGAGCTGGACCGGTTCAAAGGATGGAAGATCATCCACCTGAGGGACATGAAGCTGATCGTCAAGTCGATTTCCGGTCCCCTGCTCAGGGTGGTGGGGCCGGTCGTCATTTTGCTGTCGTTATTGATTTGCGTTTCGGTTCTCGTGTTGTACCGGAAGGCCAGCCGCGAAATCCAGCGCCGGCGGAATGCAGAGCAGGCGCTGCGTCAGAGTGAGGCCCGCTATCGCAACCTGTATCACCTGACGCCGGCCATGCTGCACTCCATTGACACCGAAGGCCGGATCGTCAGCGTGAGCGATTACTGGGTCGAGATGCTGGGTTACGGCCGGGAGGAGGTGATCGGCCGGCCGCTGACCGATTTCCTGACGCCTGCGGCGACCCGGTATGCCCGCGAGACGGTAATGCCCAGTTTTTTCAAAAACGGGTTTGTCAAAGATGTGACCTATGACTTTATTAAAAAGGACGGCAATGTGATCGAGGTCATGCTCTCGGCTATTGCCGATCGCGATACCAGCGGAAAGATCCAACGCTCGTTGGCCGTCTCCATCGACATGACCGCCCGCAATCGCGCGGAAGAGGCCCTGCGCATCGCCAAAGAGGCCCTGAGCCGCTACTCCAAGGAGCTGGAGGGGCAGGTGGCCAAGCGCACCAGCGAGATTTCCAGTATCTTGAAATACACACCCGCCGTGGTTTACATGAAGGATACCCAAGGCAGATATCTGCTGGTCAACTCACGCTATGAGGAGCTGTTCGGTGTCCGCAGCGAAGCGGTTCGCGGAAAGACCGACGTCGACTTTCTGCCTCCCGAAGTGGCCGACCAGTTTCGTTTCAATGATGAGCGCGTCCTGACCGAGGGGCATTCGCTGCATGTCGAAGAAGAGATCGATCAGCATGATGGACGGCACACCTATCTGTCGGTCAAGTTTCCTATTTACGAAGAATCGGGAAAGGTGCGCGGCATGTGCGGCATCGCCACCGATATCACGGCGGCCAAAAAAGCCAGGGAGCAACTGCGGCGTCTTTCGGCGTCGATCATGGCCAACCAGGAAAAAGAGCGCAGTGCCATTGCGCGCGAGCTGCATGACGAGCTGGGTCAGGTGTTGACCGCTCTGCGATTGGATGCGGTCTGGCTGCAGGAGCGGTGCCGAAAAATAGACGAGCAGGCCGGCGAGCGCGCCGACGCCATGTGCAGCCTGATCGACACCACGATCGAGGATGTGAGGGGCTTGGCCATTCGCCTGAGGCCCGGTGTGCTTGACGATCTGGGCCTGGTCGATGCGCTGGAATGGTTCACCGGCGATTTTGAGCGCCGAACCCAGATTTCCTGCATCCTGAGCCATGACGGCATTCCGGCCGTGGACAATACCGTGGCCACTGTTGCGTATCGTATCGCCCAGGAGGCGCTGACCAATGTAGCGCGGCATGCCATGGCTTCCCGTGTCGAAGTTTCGTTGGCCATGGAGGGGGATTTTCTGGTGCTGCGCGTTTCCGATGACGGACAGGGATTCAACCCGGAGGCTCTGAGCGAGGCGGATGTGTTGGGCCTGGCCGGCATGCGTGAGCGGGCTTCCCTTGTCGGCGGCGAGTTTACAGTGGATTCCAGTCCGGGAAAAGGCACGCGGCTGAAGCTGCTCGTGCCGCCGAAAAGCCACACGCTTGGGTGAAAAGCTAAAGGGGGGACAGCAGAGCGGCATGACTCACGGCGATGGACGGCCGCTGGGCGACACGAAACCCGACCTCTTCGGCCATGGTCAGCTCCTGTTCAAATGTATTCAGATCCACATGAAGCCTGGGCTCGGTTATCAGGAGCAGACCGTCGGACTTCAAAGGGCTTCTGATCTGCTGCATGAAGTACTTCGGTTCCGGTGTTTCATGAACCATCCAGAAAGCGAGAGCGAAATCGATCGAATCGCGCACATCGATTCGATGGGGCATGCATTGACGGGTGCGAATGATCCCGCCGAGACCGGATCTGGCGGCCCGTTTATTCACCCTGGCCAGCATTTGGGGTTGAAGATCCACGCTGATGACTTTGCCCCTGGGACCGACCAGCCTGGCCATGCCGAGGCTGAAATGGCCCATACCGCAACCGACGTCCAATACCGTCATCCCGGGACGTACATGCTTGCCCAGTATCCGGCGCGGATTGTGCAGCAACCGCCGCAAAGGATTGTCGAACGTATATGCCAGCCACCAGGGGCATACATGATCCGCCATTTGAACTGACCTTTCCGGTTATGGTTATTGGATCCTGGTTTGCGTGGGAAAAAATCTGATTATATTTAGTTCGAAAACCTCAAACCGTAAACCATAAACTTTCAACCAGTAACCCGAACCGAGCGAAAGCGAGGGAGCCCCATGTCGAAAACCGTATTAGTACCGATTGCCGATGGAACCGAAGAGATCGAAGCGGTTACCATTGTCGACGTCCTGCGGCGAGCAGGGGCCGATGTGACGGTTGCATCGGTCGGAGATCTTCAGATCACCGCCTCCAGGGGCGTCAAGCTGGTGGCCGATACACGGATTGCAGAGTGTGTCGACAAGACCTACGATCTGGTGGTTCTGCCGGGCGGCATTCCCGGTGCGGAGCATCTGCGTGACGATCAGGACCTGAAACAAATCCTGCAGCGGCAGCAGTCCCAGGGGCGCCTCTTCGGCGCTATTTGCGCCTCTCCGGCCGTGGTGCTGGAAACCCATGGATTGCTGCAGGGACGCGCCGCCACCTGCCATCCCAACTTTGTGCAGCGGCTGAGCGACCCGTCGTCCACCCGGTCCGATATTGTATTCGACCGGGGATGCGTCACCAGCCGCGGTCCGGGTACCGCCATGGCGTTTTCCCTGAAGCTGGTGGAGCTGCTTTATGGCAAGGAGAAAATGGAAGAGGTAGCGCTGCCGATGGTAATCGGTTAAATTCCATGCCTTAGCGCAATCTTTTCGAACATCTGCACCAGACCTGCTCCCAGGGTGTAGATCGATTCGATGGGCAGGTTCAGTTCCGCATTGGCATCGAAGAATAGATTGAGGCTCGAGGCGAGCCCCTCTTCCGTTTTCCAGTAGCAGACAAGGATCGGCACGTTGGGCAGGGGGTGCAATACCAGCGAGATGTCGGCCTGGTAGTGGTTGGATGTTCTTCGGCCGTTGAACAATTTGACCATATCTTCGAAAAGTGCGGGATAGATGTCGGCCACGCGCTTTAAGGGCTTTTCGCAACGGTGCTCAAAAAATTGCGCCCAGTCCATTCCATGGGGCAATTCTCGCATGGGCACCCATTTTCCCGCCTCCGTTACGCCTTTACTGTACAGGATATAATTCAGAACGGGTCCGGCAATCCATACATGAACGTGAATGTCCGTATGAAGATTTCCTTCGGCATCGACACTGACATTCTTGCCCAGAATCCTGAGGGTCAATCGATCCTTTTCGAACGTCGCACCGATGCGTTGTGCGGTCTTTTCCAGATCCAGGGCCGCCACCTTGGATTTCAGCTCCAACAGGGCGGTTTCCCGATCCGCTTCGATTCGGGATTGCCGTTGCGGCTCACGGGCATAGCGCCGGACAACGTCCGGATCAAGCTGGGGGCAGTCGCCAAGCTGCTTCTGCCCTTTCAATACCGCAGCGGCAAATGCCAGGCAGGTCGGCGATTCGCACTTTTTGCAGTTGGATTTGTCCAGCAGCTTGAATATCTCCATGGCGTTTTTGAATTGGGTCATGGGGGGATGCTCTTTTCTCACTGTACCGCCGTATGCACACCGTTGTTCTCCGCCAGGGTGGCGGCCTCCACCACCATGGACGCCGGTACGAGTTCGACCTTTTGCTTCAACGCCGGCAGAAATTCGGACAGAACCGCATAGGTGATGGGATGGGGGTGCGCGATGCCGACCGCAAAACCTTGTCGTTTGGCCCGTTCCACTAATTGGTCCAATTGGCCGCGGATGAAACGTTCGTTCTCGAAATGGTCGATGAAAATATCGCGTTCGGCGAACGGCAGCTGCAGCAGGCGCGCGGAAGGCCTGGCGACTGTTTTTGCGGTGGTGCGGCTGTCGATATAGTAGAGCCCCCGTTTTTTCAGTATCGAGAAGATCTGCCGCATGTGATCAGAGGATTCGGAAAGCCCGGACCCCATATGGTTGTTGACCCCCTTGATGCCGACTATCGAATCCAGATCGATATTGAGCTGATCGATCATCTGATCCGCCGTCATTTGAAACAGCAGGGCGCCCGGTCCGGGATTGGCCGCCGGGAACTCTTTGGGCTCCATTGGCAGGTGCAGCATGATTTCATGGCCCTTGGCCCTGGCGTCGGCGGCGAGCGTCCGGCTGAAGGGACCATTTGGCAGCACGGAAAGGGTGAGCGGCGCATCGATATCGATAAACTGCTGTGCCACCGCCCTGTCATGACCGATATCGTCAACGATGATCGCCACCAGGGGCGGCTGATCCCCGGGAAGCGGCCGCAGTTTGGTCAACGGTTTTGGCGGCACGGCTTTGTGCGTAAATACTTCGTAGGCCGGGGCGGTTTGCTGACGGGGTGGCGGCGGTGGACTGATCGCTCCCGGTGTGACGCTGGCCGGTGTTCGCTTGATGAACAGGTGTGCCAGAGCAGCCGCCAGCAGCACCAGCAGGACCAGCAGGGCCAGGCTGCCGCAGATTTTGACAATCTGCATCGTCAGATCCGGTCTTTTCGAGTACTTACGTCCGGACCGTTTTTTGGGTTTGGCGCGTTTCTTAGCCATTGACCAGCTTATTGAAAATCTCGTAGCCGATCAGGGTGTCCAGGGCACGGCGAACCTGGCTGTCTCTTTTGAGCTGATTGACATCCAGCGGACTCAAGCGCGATGGGGGTTGCTGAGACGATTCTTTATTCTTTGACTTTTCTTTTGATGTGTTCTTTTTCGATCCGCCGTGGGGTTCGGCCTTCAGGTGATTGGCCAGATCACGCTCTTTGAGCAGACTGTTGGGATCCTCCGGCTCCTCTTCGATGATTTTGTGGGCCACCACGATGTCCGGCTCAACGCCCTTGGCCTGTATCGATCGCCCGCTGGGTGTATAATATCTGGCGATGGTGTATTTCAGGGCATAGCCGTCACGCAGGTTTTCAATGGCCTGAACCGATCCCTTGCCGAAAGAGGTCGTTCCAATGATCAAGGCGCGTTTCTGATCCTGCAGGGCTCCTGCGACGATCTCGGAAGCACTGGCACTACCGCCGTTGATCAGTACCACTATGGGGTATTCTCGGTGCTTACCTTCATCACTGGCCGAGTAAGTCCGGTTGTGGCGTTTGTGGCGCCCTTTGCTGGTCATGATGATCCCTTTGTCCAGGAACAGATCCGATATCCGGATAGCCTGGTCGAGCACGCCGCCCGGATTATCCCTCAGGTCCAGCACCAGCCCTTTCATGGGGGGCTTCTGAGATTCCAGGTTGTCGAGTGCCTCCACCAGGTCGTCGAAAGTGTTTTCCCTGAAATGCGTGACCCAGACATAACCATATCCCGGTTGCAGTTGTGACGCTTTGACGCTGTGAATGGGTATGACGTCGCGGATCAAAGTGAAATCGAGGGGCTTGGGTTCGCTTTCCCGGATCACGGTAATTTTAACCTCGGTGCCTTTGGGGCCGCGCATGCGCTTGACGGCATCGCGCAGGTCTTCAGTGGGGGTTCCGTCTACCTTGACGATTTTGTCACCGGCTTTGATGCCCGCTTTATAGGCCGGGGTTCCTTCAATGGGAGAGATGACCGTCACCAGGTTGTTGCGCATGGTCACGTGAATGCCGATACCGGTGAATTCTCCATGGGTGTCGATCTGCAGCTCTTTGTAGGCTTCCGGGGTCAACAGCGAGGAGTGAGGATCCAGGCTGCTGACCATCCCCTGGATGGCATTTTCAATGAGCGTCTTGGGTTCGACCTCATCGACGTAGTTTTTTTCCACCAGTTCAAGCACATCGGAGAAAATCTTCAACCCCTGGTAGGTTGATTCTCTATTGTCGGTCATTCCGCGGTACACCCCCGGCCCGAAGATCGCAAGACTCAGAGCAAAGAGGCCGAACAGTGTCCATCGAAACGATTTACTGGTTTTTAACATTGGCTGTAGACTCCTTATCATCCTTTTCGTATCCATTTGAGTGGGTCCACGGGTTTGCCATGGTGCCGCACTTCAAAGTGCAGGGCCGGTCCCAACAGGGAGCCCGAATCCCCCACCGTTGCGATCACTTCGCCCTTTTCCACACGGTCCCCTTTGACCTTGAAGACCTCTTCCAGATGAGCGTATACGGTATAGTAGTGATCGCCGTGATCAATAATTATCATATTGCCGAATCCTTTGAACCAATTGGCAAAAATGGTCAACCCCTCAGAAATGGAACGGATCGGCTCGCCCCGTTCGGCCTGGATGTCGATTCCGCTTCTGAAATTCATCACCTTGTACCTTTGATCCCGATACGGGCCGAAAAACGAGATTATCTTACCCTTTACAGGCCAGCTGAGCAACCCTTTGTAGGTCTTAAACGGTTTTATCTCCGTATCCGCAGGTGGTTGAACCGGAGACGGTGGCAGCGTGTCCATGGTGCTGTCCAGTTCCCGGGCGGCTTGCTTTAACGACTCAAGGGCCGCCAGCCCCAGTTTTTTTTCACTCCGGATACGCTTCAGGACAGCCGAACGCCGGCTTTGGGCTGCGCTTAATTTGCGGATATGCTCATTCAACGACGACTCAAGGGCCCTCTTTTCCGTGGCACGCGCCTGTTGTTCGGTGATCAGAATCTCGAGCGCGACCTGGTTTCGGTGCATGTTCTGCAGCAGCTGTTCGTCGTGATTGAGTATGTGCTCCAAGGCCGATTTACGGTTGATGAAATCAAAAAACGAATCCGCCGTCGCCAGCAGATGGATTTTTCCCACCCAGTTGAGTTTGTAAATACCGACCAGCCGGCTTGCCGCATAGGCCTCGCTTTCCCGGATCTCTTTTTCCAGGACCTCGGATTGCTCACGGATGTCGCTTATTTTTGCCTCGATCGCCGCAAGAGCCGATTTTGCGGCTTGAACCTGTTTGCGGGCTTTGTTCAGGGCCTGCTCGCCGGTGTTGAATTCATCGATGACCGCTTTTTCCTTGCGTGTGATTTCGGCAACTTCGCTGCGTGTCTGTTTGAGCTGTTCTTTTACTTTTTCGGCCTTTTCCGGCGGTTTCTTGAATAGATTTCCCGATCCCGCGCCAGGTGCGGTCGCCGCCGGGGTTATCTGCACGTATCGGCTGTCGTCCACAATATAGCCCTTGCCGCCGTCATACTCGATATGCAGCCATCCATCGCCATGATCGAGCACGTTTACCTGAGCGCCTTTATCCAGGCGTTTCACGATACGATTTTTGAGGGACGGTCCCGAGCGTACATTTAACGAGGATATCATGACGGTGCCGCGGTCCAGTGTCTGGGCCATCAACGGCTTCGCAAACGGCGGCCCCGCGCAAAGAACGGCTATGACGGCCATGCGGATGGACGTCAAGATCATAAAGGTCAGTATGGCATTCTCTTTTTTTGGCATCGCCGCAAATCGGATGTTCAAGTCCGCATAAACTGCTTCAATGAGACCAGGCAGCCCAAACCGCCCACCAGAATGCCGCCGACGATAAATGCGGCACAGATTTCAACGGGAAAAAAGCGGATGGTGATAAAACTGCCTGAAACATTGTGTTCGACATGTGATGAGAGCGAAAGATACCCCGCAAACAGGACAAGCAACCCGAGCAGTGTTCCGGCACCGCCTTGAATCATGCCCTCAATGTAGAATGGAATTTTAATAAAGCGGTCCGTGGCCCCCACCAGACGCATGATTTCAATCTCATCGCGCCGCGAATAAAGCACCAGACGGATCGTATTGGCCACGATGAATACGGTCGCCATGAAAAACAGCGCGCCGATGCCGTATCCCGCCAGGCGGAACAGGTTGATGATGTTGGTGAATCGGCGTATCCACTGCTGTCCGTACTCAACCTCGGCCACTGTGGACAGGGATGTGATTCGCTCGGCCAGGAAATCGAGCTCGGTGCTGTTGCGCGCCGAAGGCTCGATGGTGATTTCAAAGGCGTCCGGCAGGGGGTTTTCTTTAAGATTGTCAAGCAGGGCCGTGTGATGCTGCATTTGGGATTTCAGTTTGGCCATCGCCTCTTTTTTGGATATGAAGGTCGCGCTTTGGACCCCTGCGATTCCCTGCAAACGGAATTTGGTATCTAAACGTCCGGCCTCCGAGGTGTCGGGCTTGAGGTAGACCATCATGCGGATGCCCTTCTGCCATAGATTCAAAACGTCGCCGGCGTTGATGAAAAAAAGCGCAAACGCACTGGCAATCATAATGGACAGGGCGATCGTAATCACCGTTATAGCTGTCAGAAACCGGTTTTCGAGAATATCTTTGATCGCTCGCCGATAAAAACGATTCATTTTCAGGTCCTATCGCTCAGATCGAAGCCGTGGGCCAGAGCCTTCCATCTTTCAGGTGAACCACCCGGGCACCGCTTTTCTGGATCAGGTTTTTGTCATGGGTTGCAACGATGACCGTTGCTCCCCGGCTGTGAAATGCGTCCAGGTAGGACATAATGACGGCGGCCGCCTCTGCATCCAGACTGCCCGTCGGTTCATCGGCCAGAATGATCTTGGGATCGCCCACCACCGCCCGGGCCACGGCGATGCGTTGCTGCTCGCCGCCCGACAGACTGGGGGGCAACGCGTTCAACCGATCTTCCATGCCGACGGTGCGCAGAACGCTCCTGACTTTTTTGGAAATCAATCGTGGTTTTTTCCCTGCCACCTCGAGCACCAGAGCCACGTTTTCATACACTGTTTTCGTTGGTATAAGCTTGTAATCCTGGAAAATAATTCCGAATTTGCGCCTTAACAGGGGGATGCGATTGCGGCTGATGCGGGACAAGTTCATCCCGTCCACCAGGATTTGTCCTCCAGAGGCCAGCTGGCCCAGGTAGAGCAGTTTGAGCAGTGTGGTCTTGCCGGCACCGCTGGCGCCGGTAACGAATAAAAACTCATTCTTGAATATATCGAGCGTGATGTCGTGCAGCGCGGATTTTGAACCAAAGCGCTTCTGGACATGGAACATCCGAATGATTGCATTGCTCGTGGTTTCATTCATCGATAATTGACCGTCAGGGGCATTACTGGTATGAACGACGTGTGAGCCCAAGGAGTGCTGCCCTCAGTTTTCCTTGCTCAGCCTCCACTGAAGCACAGAAATCGGCTTCTTCCTTTCAGTGGGGGCTTATTTATATGGAGCCGACGCCAGCGCGACGGCGCCGGCCGAACAGAGTAAGGCTCAATTTACTGTCAGATGGCCGTTTTTTATCGCATAAGTGCTCTAAAATCAATGATTTCTTATATATCGACATCAAGGAGGCCTTCCCATGAAACAGGAATTGATCGCCCTGTTATGCGAAAAATCATTTAAATATACGCCGGAGCCGACCTTTAAACTGGTGTCCGGCCGCATGAGCCGTTTCTATGTCAATTGCAAGCCGACCATCCTCAGCCCGCGCGGCATGTACCTGGTGGGGCATCTGATGTTCGAGGCCATCAGCGATTTAGCGCCCCAGGCAGTAGGAGGACTGACCTTTGGTGCGGATCCCATCGCCATTGCCACAGCCTTTGCATCGGAATTGAAGGGACAACCCATCGATGCCTTTTCAATACGCAAGACCAAAAAAGACCACGGCATCGCCCAATGGGTCGAAGGTGATCTGGATGAAGGCGCCCGGGTGGTGGTCATCGACGACGTCGCCACCACCGGCGGCTCGACGATCAAGGCCATCGAGCGTGCTCGCGAGCAGGGGCTGGTCGTGGAGCGGGCCGTGGTGCTGGTTGACCGTCAGGAAGGGGGGCTGGACAACATCCGCCGACATGTGCCGGATACCAAGGCTTTGATCACCCGCGATGAACTATTGGCAAAGGTAAAAGACGCGGCCGGCAAGTAGTGTCGTGTCCCGGAAGTTAGTTAACAATATTTATTCAATTCGAATGCTTTTTTCCTTCAAGTCATTCCGGCGAAAGCCGGAATCCAGAGGGTTTTCAACTGGACTCCGGCTTACGCCGGAGTGACATTCGTTTTTTAACTTACGCGCTTCTCATGGAAGCTCAAGTTGACGGTTTGTTCGTACAGGTCCCCTCTCCCTTGAGGGAGAGGGTTAGGGTGAGGGTGAACGTCGCACAAGACCACCCCCTCACCTGACCTCTCCCCCTGAGGGGGAGAGGAATGTCGTGACTTAAGCTTTATAGAGAACCGCGTTAACTTATTGTAGGACACAACACTAGTTATTCAAAATAGATGACATCATGCTCACTCTTAAGCTCGGCAGGGATGCTTAACCCGAAGCGCCGGGCCTGCAGGCGGTTGACGAACAACGAATTTTTCTCCAGGAAGGCCGCGGGCATCGATCCAGGGCTTACCTTATCCTTGAGTACCTTCACAGCCATGGGCATCAAAAGCTCATCGGCGATTTGGAAATAGTCGCTGGACAGCGCAACAACGGCCCCTTCCGGCACCCCCATTTTGTAAAACGAAAAGACCGGCACGCCGTTGCGGTCTGCGTCCTGGATGAACAGGTGGATATTTTCGTAAATGGTGCCGCTGGAGGCGGCCACGATGGCATCCACCCCCCGGTCGATCAAACGGTTGGCGGCCCTGTGCAGTTGGTCCCTGCTTTCCACGAATTCCATTTCAAAACGAAGACCCAAAGACGTGCAGGCATTGCGGGTCTCCGGGACCTCCACTCGCCGCGATTTGTTGTACTTGTCAAACAGAAAGCCCGGTTTTTTCAATGTCGGGAAAATGGACTTGTAGATACGCAGGTGCCTCTCTACGGGGATGTAATAGGACGCCCCCGATATGTTGCCGCCGGGCGGGCCAAGGGTCTTGAATCCGAGAAGCAGGGGATTGTTGGCGTTGGTGTATAAGGTCGGGGTTTTCATCAGTGTGTGCTGTGCGATAATCAGGGCGTCGGAGGTCCGGGTGATGACCAGGTGATAGCCCATGGCATCGATGTGTTGAAGCAGAGTGACCGAATGCGATTCGTCTCCCAGGCCTGAATAGTGATCGACCACGATGTTGGTCAAATGCTTTCGCAATTTCGCTTCAATATGGCGGGCCAGCGGATCGGGGGTGACTGCGCGTTTGTCGAAATCGAAGAGGGCAACCCTGTAAACCGGGCTGTCACAGAGCGAGGGAAAGGGGCCGGCCATAACCAGCCATACAGCGAGTATGGTGATGAAAGATCCATACCCGCCCGTTGATCCTCTCCTGCCCGATGATTTCATGCCCATCAAATCGAATCCATCTTTCCGGAAGTGGTTTCAAAACAGCTTCAAGGCGCGTATCGTTCTATTGTCTATAAAAGGGCACCCGCCGGCCCGTCAACAATAGTTTTGGGTGATTCATCTATACATCTTCCATTGTCGTGCCGGATCCATCGTCTGATTTTTTCGGAAAAATCCGATGATATCAGACTGATTTTATCGGAATGATACCCGCTGCGGAAAACCCTACCGAAAGCCGTTCCCGTTGTTTGTGGTTTATCATAAGTAAAATCGGTAGGTTGCCGATTTCATGGTTCCCGATCCGCCATTGGCAAGCCAATTGCACTATTTGCCTTCATCATCATTGCATTTCAACAAACAAGGAGGAATTGAGGATGAAAACCCTATCCCACGGCAAATTAATCGGCACATCCTTTTTGACCGTTTGCATGTTTGTTCTGGCGTTGCTTTTTGCAGGGCCCGTTTCCGCGGAATTCACCCCCGAGAAGGTCCATTTCCTTATCCCCGGCGGTGCCGGAGGCGGCTGGGACGGCACGGCCCGCGGGGTGGGCAAAGCGCTGATGGACGCCGGTATCATCAAGCACGCTTCTTTTGAGAACATGTCCGGCGGCGGCGGCGGCAAGGCGCTGAACCATCTTATCTCCACGGCAAGACGCCAGCAAGGCACCTTGATGGTCAACTCCACGCCCATCATCATCCGCTCCCTGCAGGGTGTTTTCCCGCAGTCGTTCAGGGACACCACACCCATTGCCGCCGTGATTGCGGATTACGCCGCTTTTGTCGTCCCCGAAAAATCCAAATACAAAAGCTGGAAAGAGGTCATCGACGATTTCAAAAAAGATCCCATGTCCGTCAAGATTGCGGGCGGCTCGGTAAAGGGCAGCATGGACCACCTGGTGCCTGCCATGGCGATCGAGGCCGCCGGCGAGGACCCGCTCAAACTGGTCTATGTGCCCTACGATGCCGGAGGAAAGGCCATGGCCGGCCTGCTGGCCGGCGACACCCAGGTACTGTCCACCGGGTTTTCCGAAGCGCTGGGCCTCTCACGACAGGGCGAAGTCAGGATCCTGGCGGTGACATCCGACAAGCGCCTGCCGCAGGCTTCCGAGGTGCCCACCCTCATGGAACTGGGCTATGATGTCTCATTTGCCAACTGGAGGGGTTTCTTCGGCGCCCCCAAACTTCCGACGGAAAAGGCGAAGGGTTATCGGGACATGCTGGCCAAAATGTACGAAACCGCCGCATGGGAAACGATTCGCACCAATCGGGGTTGGCAGGACCTTTACAAACCGGGTGACGAGTTCGTCCAGTTTCTCGAAAAACAGGAAAAGGCCATTGGCGGCATGATGAAAAAACTGGGTTTTCTGAAATAGACCGATCCCGTGGCGGGTGGATGGTTTCTCCCTCGCGCCCGCCACGCTGCCGCCGACCGCACCGCAAACCAGGAGACAAGGAACCATGAACATCAAAAGTGAAAAAATGGGGGCCCTGTTCATTCTGGCTCTCTCCATCGCCTACGGCATCTATGCGGTTAAAATTCCCCTGATCTTTTTATCCCAGGGCGAATCCCTGAACGCGCGCACCATGCCTTATGCCTTGTCCATTGCGGGTATCGTGCTCTCTCTGCTGATCATCCTTCTTCCCAGCTTCGAAAAGGAGCAAGCCAAAACGGTCAAAGAAGCGCTCAACGGCCTGGACTGGCGCCGCACTGCCTGGTTCGTGGGCCTGATGGTCGCTTACAGCCTCTCCATGCCCTGGATCGGCTTCGTGATCGCCTCCATCGGCTTCATGGCAGGCGGCGTGATGATTCTCGGAGAGCGCAACATCAAAGTCATCCTGTTGGCCTCGATTCCTCTGGTCATCGGGCTCTGGTTCATTTTAACCAAAATTTTGGGTATGTACATCGCACCCGGTGAAATATTCTATCTCTTAGGAGGGGCGGAATAATGTGGGAAGGATTGTGGACCGGAATGGTGACCGGGATCCAGACGACAATGATTCCGATCAATATCGGACTTGTATTGATGGGTTGTTTCGTAGGCAGCTTCATCGGCATGATGCCCGGCCTGGGGCCTATAACGGCTGTCGCTCTCATGATCCCGGTCACATACCCTCTGGACCCCGCCTCAGGCATGGTTCTGCTGGCCGGGGTTTACTATGGCGCCATTTTCGGCGGATCGACCTGCTCGATTTTGATCAACGCGCCGGGCGAGGCGGCGACAGTGGCCACCGCCATCGACGGATACCCCATGGCCCAGCAGGGCAAACCGGGAAAGGCTCTGGCGATTGCCGCCTATTCATCCTTCACCGGTGGAACGGCTGCCGTGATCCTGCTGATGCTGGGGGCTCCGCTGATGGCCGGTGTGGCCAAGAATTTCCAGTCGTCGGACTACTTCGCCCTGATGGTCATGGGGCTTACCGCCGTATCGGCATTTGCCGGTCCGGGCGGTTTTCTCAAGGCCCTGCTCATGACCGTTGTGGGCCTGATGCTCTCCACCGTCGGCACCGATCAGACCTCGGGTGTGCAGCGCTTTACCTTCGGCAGCATGAACCTGCTCGACGGCCTCAGCTTCATTATGCTGGCCATGGCCACCTTTGCCGTTACCGAGGCCTTTCTGATGGTTCTGAAACGGCAGGACACCACCGGGGTTTTCAAGGCGGAAAACCTGGCCAGTATCAGCGATCTGAAAGTCACCCGCAAAGAGTTTAAGAAGATTGCCCCCACCCTGGGCCGATGCTCGCTGCTGGGATTTTTCATTGGGGCCCTGCCGGGCGCCGGCGCCACGCTTGGATCGTTTCTCTCCTACGGCATGGAGCAACGACTGGCCAAACCCGAGGATAAAAAAGAGTTCGGCAAGGGCAGCCTCATCGGCCTGGCCGCGCCCGAGACCGGTAACAACGCGGCCAGCAGCGGCTCCTTCATTCCCTTGCTCACCCTGGGGATTCCCGGATCGGGGACCACGGCGGTCATGCTCGGCGCCTTGATCGCCTATGGCATCGAACCCGGTCCGCGAATGTTCGTGGAGCGGCCCGAGGTTTTCTGGGCCGTTATCATGTCCATGTACCTGGGCAACGTTTTTCTGCTCATCCTGAACCTGCCCCTGATCCCCTACTTTGCCCGCTTGCTGGCCGTGCCCAGGAACATATTGATTCCAGGCATCATTTTCTTCTCCGTCATCGGCGTATACCTGATTACGTTCAATAACTTTGACATCAATGCCATGATTCTGATCTCTGTGGTCGCCCTGCTGCTGCGCCTGTTCGACTTTCCCATGGCACCGTTGCTGCTCGGTTTCATCCTGGGCGGCCTGATGGAGGACAACCTGCGCCGGTCCCTGATGATCTATAACGGTTCCATGTCCTTTTTGTGGCAGCGGCCCATCACGCTGGTCATCAACCTGTTGACCATCGCCTTTCTGGCCTCTCCCGTTATCCAGTGGCTGCTGAGCCTTCGGTCGGAATCCACATCTCCCGAAGCCGGGCAGATGCGTTAATCTCCAGTCAAGCGGGCGGGATTTAATCCCGCCTCTGAGCCGGTAATAGGCGTCTTGGGCCCAGGATGGGGGGTTATCTCCATAAACGCTTAGCTATTACTGGCAATATTAACAGCAGTTCTCTACAAAGCTTAAGTTGAAGAGAAAAACCGTATCATTCACACAAGCTGCTGGCTGAGGGAATTGTCTGTGCACATCGAGCCGGAGGGATTCGGCATTTCAGTACCTTATCGATGGGGGAGACCGTGTCGCCGCCTAGCACGGCTGGTGATAAAAGAAAACCTTGTGTGCAGCTTTGCAAGTATGGCTACCATAGCCTTTCACATCGGCGAACACCGGAGGGGGCAAGCATCCCCCATTGATAAGGTACTGAAATGACCATCCCGGAGGCGACGTGCGCAGACAATTCCCTCAGCCAGCGGCGTTTCGCCGCTAATAAATCGGCCGGCGTTCATACGGTTATTGATTCAACTGTTTCGGAGATGAGCCTGAAAATATATTTCAGCGCTCACGGGTTTTATCCCCATCCGGTTTGGCTTCACTGGGCATTGCCGGGCCGCGGGGGGAGAACTTTTTTTTTATAGCAAAATGTTGTATGGACGAACATGCACACACCGCGCCAAACGCCCCGGCGATCCATCTCAAAAGACCTGACCATCGGCCTGATCCTCGTGGTCCTCGTGGTATCTTCCATCACCCTGCTGGCGGCCTTCTATGTCTCAAAAAAAAAAGTGGAGGCCGAACTGGAGGCCAAAGCGGAAGAGTACACCGCCTTTATCAAAGACACCCTGGTTCTTCCTCTATGGAACTATGACTTCGAAACCATTCAGGCCGTATGCCAAACCTATATGCAGAACGATCTGATCACCGGCATCCAGGTCAGCGATCCGCGCAGCATCGTCGATATCAATATCGTTAAGCAAAATGCGCATCCGACGGTGGTTCGGACCGTCGACCTTGTCCTCCATGACCTTCCCGTCGGCCAAGTCAGGATATCCATGGCTTACGGCTATCTGACCCAGCTCAATCGCCAGCTGTTCTGGTCTTTTGCGCTGGTCATCCTGACCAACCTGGTAACGCTGGTGGTGCTGACGGGTATTTTGCTTCGCATGTCGCTGAAACGACCGCTGAAACGGCTCAACGAAATCGTCGGATCTTACGCATCGGGTCAGTACCACCCGGCCATGGAGGACGTGACCCATAT
>JBNKKC010000152.1:0-52764 GCA_050291625.1 Desulfobacteraceae bacterium | reverse complement strand
CTGCCAACGGATATTAACATGCACCGGGACCAATGGCAGTCCCATCAAAGAGTGCGGATGGAAGCGTGGCGGTTGAGACTCGTTGGACGATAACTAGTAATCTGTGAACAGATTACCTGTTGACAAGCCTTCTCATGGAAGGCGCCAAGTCGCAAAGCAGGTCTTTGGGGAATATGGTAAGAGACGACGAGCATGCTTGAGGCAGAGAAAGTTGGGGCAACCTCTGTGTCGGCGCCGGGAAAAGGCCGATATGTAGGTTGGGTTGAGGAACGAAACCCAACAAAAACGAATGACCCAAATGTTGGGTTTCGCAAGCTCAACCCAACCTACGAACTTGGCCTGAGCGGATATCCTTTAAAAAAGCCTCACGCAAAGCACGACAAAAGGCAAATGAAACTTGGCGTCTTTGCGTGAGATTACTATTGAATACCGGAACATGCCTATATCATTTTATTTTTCCCAGAATCGCGCCGGCGATGGTGTTTTTCTGGATCTCCTTGGTGCCTTCATAGATCTCGGTGATCTTGGCGTCGCGGTAGAACCGCTCGACATCATATTCCTGCATGTAGCCGTAGCCGCCCATCAGCTGGATGGCCTCGTCGCAGACTTCCACCGCAGTGCGGGCGGCAAACATCTTGGCCATGGAGGTCAATTTGGGGTCGATGCGGCCCTGGTCGAAATTCCAGGCGGCTTTGTAGGTGAGCATGCGGGCGCATTCAATTTTAGTGGCCATATCGGCGATCTTGTGCTGGTTCACCTGGAACTGCGCGATCTTTTTCCCGAACTGCTCCCGCTGCTTGATGTAGTCCAGGGCGCGGTCGTAAGCGCCCTGGGCGGTGCCCAGCGCCTGCGCGGCCACCAGGATGCGGCTCTCATCGAAAAACTCAAGCAGGTGGTAAAAGCCCTTGTTCTCCGTTCCGATCAGATTCTCCAGGGGAACGCGCACCTCCTTGAAAACCACCTCAGCGGTATAGGTCAACGAGATGCCCATCTTTTTGCCCACATCCTGAGTCGAAACGCCCGGATTGTCGGCCTCCACCAGAATCAGGCTCAAACCCCGATAGGCTGGTGCGGCATCGGGATCGGTCTGACACAGCACACAGTAGAACCCTGCCAGGGGCCCGCTGTTGGTGATAAAGATCTTGTTGCCGTTGATGACCCACTGTCCGTTCTCCTTGACCGCGGTCGTATCTACGGACGTAATGTCGGATCCGTGGTCCGGTTCGGTAAATGCGCCGCAGGAGAGGCATTCGCCCTCGACCACTTTGGGCAGCCATTTATCCTTCTGCTCCTCGCTGCCATGGTGCAGGATGATTTCCGATGCAAAATCGGCGATCAGCAGGCAGGTGCCCACCGTACTGTCTCCGCGGGCCAGTTCTTCGGCCACCAGGATGTTTTCCAGACACCCCAGTCCCATGCCGGAGTACTTTTCCGGGAAATGGATTCCGATAAAGCCGAGCTCCGCGGCTTTTTTCCAAATTTTCTCCGGATAAGTATGGCTCTCCACGAGCTCTTGAATCACATCTTTTTTGAATTCGCCTTTGACAAATTCCCTGACGGCTTTTTGAATCTCTTTTTGTTCCCGGCTTAATTCAAAATCCATTGACGCCTCCTTGTTTGGCAGTGCGATGCATCAAAAGTGCGATCGCGTATGTATGTTGTTAGATCATTTCGATGGCGCAGGCCATGGATACGCCTCCTCCGCCGCACAATGTGGCGAGTCCCAATTGGCTGCCACGGCATTTCATCGCGTGGATCAGCGTGACCATGATTCGACAGCCGGTGGCCCCCACCGGGTGGCCCAGGCCGATTCCGGAGCCGTTGACATTGGTGATCTCCCGGTTTAAGCCCAGCTCCCGTTCGCATCCGATGTATTGTGCAGCAAACGCTTCGTTCACTTCCACCAGTTCAAAGTCCCCGATGGCCAGACCGCTGTTCTGCATCAGATCCATTACCGCCGGCACGGGTGACAGCCCCATGATCGCCGGATGGCAGGCGCCTTTGCCGACCGCCCGGATGCGCGCAAGGGCTTGGATCCCAAGCTCATCCGCCTTCTGGGCCGACAGGATCACCATGGCGGCGGATCCGTCGTTAATTCCGCTGGCGTTGCCGGCTGTGACGGTTCCTGTGCCGGGAACAAAGGCCGGCGGCAATTTGCTGAGCTGCTCCATGGTCAGTCCGGGCCGAAAGTGCTCGTCCTTGTCGAACAGCAGCGGTTCCTGTTTGCGGCGGGGAACCGGGACCGGTACGATCTCGTCGGCAAAAGAGCCGTCATGGGTGGCGCGTTCGGCATTGTTCTGGCTGCGCAGGGCCACTTCGTCCATCTCTTCGCGGCTGATGCCCAGTTTCTGGGCCACAAATTCCGCCGTATGCCCCATGATGTAGGGCTGGCCGACGAACATGCTGGCGGGCGCTTTGGATGTGTCGAAAGGGGCGTCCTTGGAAAGGGGAAGCAGATGCGATCCGCAGTGCAGGGCATGGATCATGGCATCCACCAATCCCTGATCCTGCAGGCGCGCCCCCCAGCGGGCGCTGGGTACGGTATAGGGAACGCCGGACATATGCTCCACGCCACCCGCCAGGATGACATCGGCCATGCCGGCCTGGATCATGGCCATGCCGGACACGACCGCCTCCATGCCGGAAATGCAGACCCGGTTGATGGTGGCGGCGGGCACCTTATCGGGTATCCCGGCCATGAGAGCACCGACACGGGAGACATTCAATGTGTCATGGTGCTCAAGGCAGCAGCCGTAGCGGACATCATCGATCAGCGCCGCATCGATGCCGGCCCGTTCGACCGCCGCGCGCATGGTGACACTGGCCAGTTTTGCTCCATTGAGGCTTTTGAGCGTTCCGCCGAAAGCCCCGATAGGGGTTCGGCACGCACTTGCAATGACGACATCTTTCATATCGACCTCCTGTATAAGGCTCGCGGAAAAATAACCTCATAACATTAGAGCATGAACCATGCCACAAAAAATAGTAATAATATCAATTGATTGAAAATTGAATGGATTTTAACTGTTCTATAGTACAGTATTTTCTGTACTATTTTCCAGTAATGGCCTATTCTGTCAAATAGTCCAGTTATGAAAGGGGCTCCGGATGGGCATCGATGAAAGTGAATTTTTTCGCAACGCCACGCTGAGGATTTGCGGCAGCCTGGAGATTGAGAGCGCCATGCAACGGTGCCTCCGATACCTGGCGCGTTTTCTGCCGGCTACGCGTCTGTGCTTTCATGTCTACGACCGCGACCTGGGCATTGTGGAAACCATCGCCCAGGCGACCATCGAAAGCGGCCGCGCCATGTCACTGCGTACTCCGCTGGATACCAGAGGGCGTCAGCAGGTTGAACAGCAGCGTTCCATGCGAATTAAACTGATCAAGCGAATGGGGGACGATGCCGTGGCCGGACCGGTGGTTCGTCAACTCGGCGCAGAGGATCTTTCCGGCTTAATGCTGGATCTGGCCCTGGAGGGTAAATTCGTCGGTACGGTATCTGTATTCAGTGAACCGGATATCAAGTTCAATCATCATCATGTTCGGTTGCTGTCTCTGCTCAATGAGCCGTTTTCCATAGCGTTGACCAACAGCCTTCGCTACCGTGAGCTTCAAACGCTCCGGGATATGCTGGCCGACGACAACCGTTACCTTCAGGAAGAGCTGCAGCGTATCGCCGGTGAAGCGGTTGTGGGGGCCGACCTGGGACTGAAGGGCGTGATGGAGATGGTGCGCCAAGTGGCGCCCCTGGAAAGCCCTGTACTGCTTCTGGGAGAGACCGGCGTCGGCAAGGAGGTTCTGGCCAATGCCATTCACAATCTATCGCACCGCCGCAACGGCCCCTTGATCCGGGTCAATTGCGGAGCGATACCGGAAACCCTGATGGACAGCGAACTGTTCGGCCATGAAAAGGGGGCGTTCACCGGGGCTGTCTCGCGCAAGCGGGGGCGGTTTGAACGCGCCCATGGCGGTACCATTTTTCTCGATGAAATCGGGGAGCTGCCTCCTGAAGCTCAGGTCCGGCTGCTGCGGGTGATACAGGACAAGGAGATCGAACGTGTCGGCGGTTCGGAAACCGTCCAGATTGATATCCGGGTGATTGCCGCCACTCATCGGGATCTGGAACGGATGCTGGCGCAAGGCAGATTCCGGGAGGATCTTTACTTTCGATTGCGGGTGTTTCCCATCGCCATACCCCCCTTGCGTCAGCGGCAGGAGGACATTCCCGCCCTGGTGCAGCATTTTATCCAGAAAAAGTCACGGGAGATGAAGCTGTCGATCAATCCCACCCTGGCGCCCGGTGCCCTCGATCGCCTGATCCATTACGCCTGGCCCGGCAATGCAAGGGAACTGGAAAATGCCATCGAGCGCGAACTGATTTTAAGAAAAGGCGGGGCTCTTTTGTTTGACGGTATCGGTATTCCGGGGCAGGCGAATAGAGACAACAGAACCTCCGCCTTGAGTCAAACTCCCGATGAATCCCTGGATTTGGATCGCGTCATGGCGGCGCACATTCGCAAAGTGCTGAAAATGTGCAACGGCCGGGTCGAAGGCGAAAATGGCGCCGCCAGCTGGCTCAATATTCATCCATCGACGCTGCGCAAACGGATGAAAAAGCTGAATATCGCTTTCGGCCGCAAGGCCAGATAGTCATTGTGACCTTGTATCAGCTTGTTATGAGCTGCTTGAATTTTTGCGGCTCGGATGTGTAAAGGTTAATGGCGGGCTGCAGTCCCAGGTCGGACACAATGCGAATGCCGTTTTGCAGATAGCGGTATTGGGTGTGGTCGTGACGGTTTGCCAGAGATTGGTTCATCCGGGTGGTCAACGGACCGCCAAGAAAACGTGCAAATATCTGCGGCATCAATTCAGATACCAGACCGCCGACAATCGCCTCCTCCACGGCCATCCATTCGTCCACCACCTTCTGGACCTCATCGATGGTCTTGGGTGCGAGTTGCCTCAACCGGTCCTGAATGGCGATCTCGGTGGCGGATCGAAGCGCCATGTGCAGGGTTTCCTCCACAGGTGCCACGAAAACGTTGATGGGGTCTTTGGCGCTGTTCTGCCATAACGTGTACTTATTATGGACAAATGAAAACTGACCATTTTCGCCGATAACGATATCGGAACTGTAGGAGCCGATATTCCCTGAAAATTCCAGATTGCTCAACTTGATCTGAATCTTCTGGCTTTGGTCTGCATGGTCAAAGAATAGATACTCTTCGATGTATTCATCGGCAATATTGTGCACCAGATACGCGGTGACACCTTGATCGGAAGGGGTGTCGCGGTCCTCCGTCAAGGGTTCTTTCAGGGTAGTGATTAACTTAATCGGATTGGGCAGTTGCGTCGCCGAAAGAGTAAACGCCACGGCTTCGTCGCAATAGCTTTTGAAAAGATCGGCATAATCCACTCGATTTTCGGGCACCACCAGGAGACGTTTATAAGAGTTTGCCAGCTTCCAGTTCAGCGAATTGCCCTGGAAATGGCTCTTGATCTGCTCTAGCAGATCCTGATTCTGATTGAGATAGGCCAGGTTCTCCTGGTTCAGACTGCGGTCGAATTGATCTTTTTGATCCAGAAACAGCAGCAGCGGGGTTTCCAGGTCATCCAGCTGGATAAGATCGAAAAGGCGTTGATAGTCCATTTCTGCGGGTTGGGAATTGACAGCCCATGCATTCGGCACCATCAGCAGTAAACAAAACCCGATGACCAAACTGAATTTACTTTGCATAGTTGCCATGGTGTTCCCCCACCTTCTAACTGGCGATGTTATGATCCTTTCAGCGGATCAGGCTCGATGCTGACCTGTTCCGGAGCAAAAAGCAGGCCAATGTTGAAATGCCTGCCATCAGCGTGTCACGGCTGCTTATATTCTGAATTGATCAGGATATAAGATTAAGTTTTTTCAAAGAAAAATTCATGGCACCTCTCCGAGGCCGACATACCGGCAGATCGATCGGCACGGACCGGTGACCGTTCCATGACAATATGCGCTGAATTTTTGACGTAAATTGTCAGCGCTTTTCTTCCTGGCGCAGATGCCGCCGGACCTCTTCGACCATCAAACATGCTTGCGGCCAATCTCGGCTTTATCGACTGCTTCGGGCGGGGTTATCGGCACTAGATTTATCGTTGGAAGAAAAAATTCACTTCTCTTCTGTTGACCCTCATGAATAGCTGTGCTATTGGCTGATGAATCGGTCGTGTACCATTTCAACATGCAGCACACTTAAACACCTGGCCGCTGATATTCTTCTGAACCAGTTGTCATTACGATCAAGCCATTATTGTTAGTTGCTTTTAGCTATGCCTTCCTTACACGGCATCTTTTAGACCTGTCGGGAATTTGCGTTATTTGCACTGCATGGATGCAATGACGCAATCGTGATCCCGCAAAATGTATCGCTTTGAGAACGCTGCCGGCTTTGTTGCCGGGGTTCGTCTCAGGCGTATCGGTACCTGGCGATTTTGCTGATTCAATTTCCTGTCTGGGGGAGCCGACTCGATCCGTTCGCCTTTCAGGCGAGCGTCAGGATCGGGTTGATCGCACAGGTTCAGCCGACATGTTTGCGACCGGCGGCTGATAAGATCACTTGGTGCGTCGGGAAGGCGATGACGTTTCCAACAAAACAATCGACATCAGAGAGGAGAGATAAAATGAAAAGCTTCAAATGGATGTGCGTTTTTTCTTTAGTAGTAGCCCTGGTATTTGGGTTCGCGGCTTGCTCCGGCAAAGAGGGGGCAAACCCGCGCGCCAATGCCAAACAAGAGGATCGGGCTCAACCGGCGCAACAGGCCGCCCAGCCGTCCGGCACCACCGAGCAGAGTGCCGAAACCCAAACAGAACCTTCCACAGCTGCCCCGGCGGCGCAGCCGCAGGATTCAGCCCAGGCACCCGGCGCTGCACCTCCTGCAGGTGAGATTGGAAAGCCCGAAGTGGCCGAAATCATGGGAACGGTTCTGGATTCGGGAGGCGAGATCATCGTGTTTACCGATCAGGGCAATTACGCGGTGACGGGCGAAGATCTGTCTGATATGGTGGGAAAGACGGTGCGCGTGCTTGGTTCTCTTCAGGAGGACGAAGGACGCCGGACCATTAAAGTGATTTCCGTTTATGAAATAAAGTAGTCTGAATATCAGCAAAAAAAAGTGCCGTGTGAACGATTGTCCACACGGCACTTGTTGTTTGGAAAAGTTGTTGTTTTCGGAACCGGTCAGATCCTATGCTTTTCGGGGCCTCCCCGGTTCCACGGTTACTCCGAATACTTCCGGAATCAAATGATTCCGGGGTATTAGATTCGGGATGGCCGCTTATTCAGCGGGTTCCACACTGACAACAGTGATGGTTTTCCCGGATTTATCTTCGGCTAGGGTGCCTTTGGCTTTGACAGTTTTGCCGACAAATTCGGATAAATCCTGACCCATGACGCGATAGGTGTCGCCATTGTCAGCCTGCAGGACAATTCCCTGCTCCGATTCCGCGATTTTGCCGGTAACTTCTGCCTGGTCTGCAATCGCAGCGCTTGCGGCCACCAGACCAATAACCAGTACCAAAGCTAACCATTTCGTCCAAGTTCTCTTCATTTCTCATTCCTCCCTTGATTAAAAGATTTGTTTGAGTGACTTCGCGCCGAGCGCTCCTCCCCCAATAACGGAACGCTCCGGCAATCCCATAATATATAGCAAGGCGCGTGCCATATATATAACATATTGAAAATATTAATAAAAAAAAATATATGATTTTATCGCGGCACTCCTCAGTTACGTATTTGACCCTTTGAGTTACAATAGATGCGCATTTGGTGCTCGATCAAGACCCCAAAAAAAAACCGGCAGATATGATGGATCTGCCGGGTTTGAAAATGATTCACAGTGTATTGGTTACATTTCAGATTCCGGATGAAAAACGTCCACTTCCCTGAGGTCATCGCCTAAATAAACGCGTTCGTTTGGACCGAGGATGCCCAATGAGAGACAGAGCAGGGTCCATAAATGTACGGTTTGCCAGGCATGATCTCGCTGTTCGGCCAGATCGTGTACCTGAGCGTGGCAGTTATGGCATGGAGTGATGGCATAATCGGCCCCGGTTGCCAAAATCTGGTTGGCTTTCAATTCACCGTATCTTCGGCGTTCATCCGCATAGCCTGACTGAAGGAAACCGCCGCCGCCGCCGCAGCAGAAGTTGTTGGATCTATTCGGATACATGTCGATAAAGTTCTCTTCGCCGACCACCGCCTTGACCACGTAGCGCAGGTCTTCGGCCACTGGGTCGCCAAAGGTCTTGCGCACCAACTGGCACGGATCCTGGACGGTGAAGGTGATGTTGCGCTCGTCATTCCATTTGGAGCTGGGTTTGAGCTTGCCCTCGCGAATCCACTGGGCATAAAGCTGAATGATGCTTTGAATTTCAAAATTGGCTTTGATCCCGAATTTTTGCATTCCGAACCGGACTGCGAAAAGTTCGTGCCCTCACTCCGTATTGAGCCAGACCTTGCAGCCCAGATCCTCTACCGCCTTGACTTTTGTCTCGACGATATGTTTCCAATTTTCATCGTCGGCCAGAAACATGCAGTAATTCTCTGCAGCCCATCCCTTCGTGCCGTAGGTCCAATCTGCGCCGGCAAGGTGCAATATTTTCCAGAGCGGCACCATCTCGTCCGGCTCGGTAACCGGTTCGCGTGAGTTCTGATTGAGAAAATAGTATGCGCCTTTTTTGTTCACAGGAGCGGGCATTTCCGAGAATTCAGGCTGCGCTTCACGGTACTCCTCCAAAACGTCTTCAACCACAAACTGGAAGTCCTCTTCGCTGGCACCCATTGCGCTGCACGTGTCGCTGCGCAGGGCCATATCGCAGGAACCCAGAATACCTTTGGGGCGCTGTTCACGCGGCGTAAGCGCCCGCGCATTGTAAACCAGTTGGGGGATGTTGATCTTCATCGGGCAGACGTACATGCAGCGCGTACACATGCTGCACATCCACACCCACTTGGTTTTAGTGATCTCTTCATCCATTCCCAGGGCTGCCATGCGCAGAAACTTGCGTGGATCCATGCCTTCCAGGCCGGTGGCAGGACATCCCGAAGAGCACGCACCGCAAGTCAGGCACAGGTTCAGATTCCCACCCTCGGGAAGCAGCTCCTTAACCTTGTCGATAAACCTGCTCTGTTTTTTACCGCCAAGTTTAATTGCTCGTTCAGCCATGTACGATTTCCTCCGTTTTTAATAGCGCTGACGCACCCTGAAAAGGGGCGAAAGCCAAAGAGAAAATATAAATCAGATTGCGCCGACTGTGTCAATAGAAAGCTATTGAGCGGTTTGGAATACGCTAACCGCCTTACATTGTTTTGAAATTCGTTACTGTCGCCTCTGATGCCGGCGTTGTTCACGATCTGTTCCCGGCAAACCGGCCCTGTAAAATGAACCAATATTCATTTTTTGATCTTGTGGGATCCAGGATAATCACCCTGGCAAGGTATGTCCATTCAGTTAAAATTATAAATAAAATATTCACATACACCATTATATCCGCCAATTTTCATTAAACGGGGTTTTCTGCTTGACAGTGAGAAGGGGGGCTGATAATGAATGAACATTCATTCATAAACGCCACGTGCGAAGGAGCTCGGCATTCAGCATATGAAACAGAATTCGGAAAAATACCACAAGATACTCGAAGCGGCCGTGATCGTATTTGCTGAGCGCGGTTTTTTTCAATCCACCGTTTCTCAAATCGCCAAGCAGGCCGGCGTTGCCGATGGCACCATTTACCTGTACTTCAAAAATAAAGACGATATCCTGGTCCAGTTTTACGATTACAAGACCAGCCAGGTGTTCAAGCGCTTCCGACAGGCGGTCAATCAGGCGACCAGCGCCGAGCAGAAGCTGCGCAGCCTGGTTCATGCCCATCTGGAAGAGTTTCAGAAGGATATCAACATGTCCATTGTCTATCAGGCCGAGACGCACCGGCATCAGCGTCTGGCGCAGGACGTCATAAAAGAGATGTCCAAGCAATACCGGGATATCATTACCGAGATCCTCGAATTGGGGCAGCAGGAGGGATACTTTCGCCGCAATTTGTACGTGGGATTGGTGATGCGGCTGATTACCGGTGCCGTGGATGAGGTGATCAATTCCTGGATTCATGCGGCTGGCAGCTACGACCTGGTTTCGATGGCCGATCCGCTGGTCGACCTGTTCATCAACGGAATCGGATCGGACGGGGAAATATAATCGATCAATACGACCGGGACACGCGGTGGCCTGATCGGATCATAAAAAAGGGGAGGGTAGCATGGCACAAAAAATAGCAGATCGCAGAGATGTGGATTTTGTGCTTTTTGAACAGCTCGCGGTGGACGCCCTGAGCAATCATGAGCGCTATGCCGAATTCAATCGCAAAACCATTGAACTGGTTATCACGGAAGCACGGAACCTGGCGGTGAAAGAGATTCTTCCGACGCAACAGGAAGGCGATCACGAAGGATGTAAATTCGAAAATGGTGAAGTCAAGGTGCCGGAGTGCTATCGGCGCCCCTGGGAGATGTTCCTGGAGGGGGAATGGCTTGCGCTTCCGGAAGATCCGGAGTACGGCGGACAAGGCATGCCCAGGACAGTAGCCCTGGCGGCGAATGATTACCTTGTCGGCGCGAACTACGCCATGATGATGTATGCCGCATTGACGCATGGTGCGGCGTTGCTTGTGGAAGCATTCGGCACGGAGAAGGTCAAGAATCTTTTTCTCAAAAAGATGTATACCGGCCAATGGACCGGCACCATGCTGCTGACCGAGCCCGAGGCGGGTTCGGATGTGGGGCTTTTGACCACATCCGCGGTCAAGAACGATGACGGGACTTACTCCATCACCGGCAATAAAATTTTTATCTCATCCGGCGAGCACGATCTTGCCGATAACATCATTCATCCGGTACTGGCACGGATTGAAGGAGCGCCTTCAGGCACCAGGGGCATTTCCCTGTTCCTCGTTCCCAAATTCTGGGTCAACGACGACGGTTCTCTGGGCGATTTCAACGATGTTGTCTGCACCGGCATCGAAGAAAAGATGGGGATTCACGGCAACGCCACCTGCTCGCTGACCCTGGGCGGCAAAGGTCAGTGCCGGGGTTATCTGCTGGGCGAGGAGAACAAGGGCATGCGGGCCATGTTCCTGATGATGAATGAAGCGCGCCTGCTGGTCGGCCTGCAGGCCATGACGTGCGCCAGCAACTCGTACCTCAATGCGCTGGATTATGCACGCCAGCGCGTACAGGGAAAAAACTTGCTGCAGATGATGGAACCCGATGCTCCTTCGGTGCCCATTATCCAGCATCCGGATGTGCGGCGTATGCTGATCACCATGAAAGCTTACGTGGAAGGCATGCGCAGCCTGCTCTACTACGTCGGCTACTTATCCGACGCCATGCACACCACCGATAATGATGAAGACAAGACTAAATATCAGGGCATGATCGATCTGCTGATTCCCATCGCCAAGGGCTACGTCAGCGACAAGGCTTCGGAAGTCTGTAATATGGGTATGCAGGTGTACGGGGGATACGGCTATATCCGTGAGTATCCTCAGGAGCAGCTCGTGCGCGATTGCCGTATTACGCAGATTTATGAAGGCACCAATGGAATCCAGGCCATGGATCTGCTGGGCCGCAAACTCGGTCTGAACCAGGGCAAACCCATCATGGACCTGATGGTCGAGGTGCAGAGAGTCATCAAAAATGCCAATAAGATCGAGTCATTAAAGCCCATGGCCCAAGCCTTGGAAAAAGCGCTGAACCGCCTGGCGGAAGTGGCCATGACGCTGGGAGCCACGGCCATGTCGCCGCAGGTCATGAATGCCTTTGCATTTGCACATCCGTTTATGGAGGCTTCGGGGGACGTTGTCATGGCCTGGATGCTGCTATGGCGGGCCAGCATTGCCGGGGCGCGTCTTGCTGATGGTGCCAAGAAAAAAGATCAGGCCTTTTACGAGGGACAGATCAAGAGTGCGCAATATTTTGCCCAGGCCATCCTGCCGGTAACCATGGGTAAATTGGATGCCATCATGGGCAATTGCGGCGCAGCGGTTGAAATAGACGATAAAAGCTTCGGCGGAAAATAGCGGGCAACCATCGGAGAGCGTGCGTTGAAACCGGGGGCCGCCTTGGCGGCTTCCGGTTTCTTGCGTTATAATCAATCGTTTTAAGTTAAGGATTTGGATCGATCGTTTGGAAAAATACCATGCCCTCATCCAGCGGCTTGTGCGAATGATACAGCCTTTCTTCCCAACTCATTTAAAGAAGATTCGATTTTTCTAATCGATAGAACATATCACTGGTCTTCAGTTTCAATACACTATAGTGAAATGTCTTAAAAATAAGTTCAAAAACGAATGTCACTCCGGCGCAAGAGACTGTGTCGCAATTGACCCAAACGACGACATCAGGAGCCGATGTCATTCCGGCGAAAGCCGGAATCCAGGCATTTCAATTACTTACATTTCTGGATGCCGGATCGAGTCCGGCATGACAAAGTAAAAACGTGCATTTTCTCAATTATGACACAGTCTCTATCGCCGGAATGACTTGAAGGAAAAAGGCATTCGAATTGAACAACTATTTTTAACCCAATTTCCGGGACACAATACTAGATAGCCAAATCATAAACCAACGAAAGCCGATGCAAGATGTCTATTACGGCATGAGGCAAGTCCGGTGGTCAGTTCACACCACGTTCGCAACGAGTTTTAATGCCACTTAGGTGCAGCGCAGGATCAGCGGCCCGCACTGTTTGACCCCGCTGAAAAGCGGGGGAGTTTGCGGGGCGCCCTCAGCGCACCTTAGTGGGACTTGAGCGAAGTTGCGTGTGGTGTGGGCCACCCACCGGACTTGCCGGCTTTCGATAGCTCTGCACTATCGATCTCTGCTTTAGCCGTCCCGGGAAGCAATTTCTAATGGGTTTTCCAGTATACAGAGGCAAAGAAAAACCACCCTCTTTCGAGGGTGGTAATTTAGTTTTGAATATCAATATGTAAGTGCGCTTGAGCTATTTTCCCCGCTTGGCCAGGTCTTCGGCCCGCAGCTCTTTTTTGAGGATTTTGCCGACGTTGGTTTTGGGCAATTCATCCCGGAATTCCACTTCGATGGGCCATTTGTATTTGGCCAGCCGTCCGTCGCAATAGGCGATCATCTCTTCCTGAGTCGCGGATTCGCCCTCTTTGAGCACCAGAAAGATTTTGACCGCTTCGCCCCACTTCTCATGGGGAATGCCGATGGCCGTAGCTTCTACCACCTTGGGATGCTCAAAATAGACCTCTTCGACATCACGGGGGTAGATATTGTAGCCGCCGGAAATGATCATATCTTTTTTGCGATCGACGATAAATACGAAGCCCTGTTCGTCTGTCATGGCGATGTCGCCCGTATGCAGCCAGCCGTCGGTAATGGTCTCCGCCGTGGCATCGGGTCTGCCGAGATAGCCCTTCATGACCTGCGGCCCTTTGATCACCAATTCGCCGGGTTGGCCCGATTCGACATCGGTGACGCCGTCGCCCAGGTCCACGATACGGCTCAGGGTGTCGGATATGGGGATGCCGATGCTTCCCACTTTTCGCTTATCGTGGTTGTAGGGATTGACATGCGTCACCGGCGAGGCTTCGGTCAGACCGTAACCTTCCAGAATAAATGCACCGGTGCGGGATTCGAACTCCTTGATCACCTCCAGCGGAATGGGGGCGCTGCCGGAAATGCAGGCGTTGATGGAGGTCAGATCAACTTTGTCAATATCGGGGTGCTGCAGCATGCCGATATACATGGTCGGCACAAGGGGAGCAAAGGTCGGTTTGAACTTGGAGATCGCCTCAAGCAGTTGCGGCGCCTGAGGCTTGGGAACCAGAATGTTTCCCCACCCCTGCTTGATGGCCCAGTTCATGGATGTGCTCAGGCCGAAAACGTGGAAAAACGGCAGGGCGCCCAGCATAATTTCGTCACTGCCCGACTCGGGCAGCCATGCTGCCAACTGCTGGACTTGTTTGCTGATATTTGAATGGGTCAGCATCACACCTTTGCTGACGCCGGTCGTTCCGCCGGTGTACTGATACATGGCGACGTCGTCAAACGATACCTCCGGCCGGCCGGAGATGGGGCTTGTCTGTTTCAGCAGGGCCTTCCAACGATAGACATCCGGCGCCGTCTTGACCGTTGCGGCAAGCTTCTTCTTTTTGGCCACCAGCGGGAATAGGAGATTTTTGGGAAACGGCAGATAATCGCCGATGGATGTAATGACGATCTGTTTGATGCCGGTCTTGGGACGCAGATCGATCATGCGATTCCCAAGCAGATCAAGGGTTATCAGCAATTTGGCTCCCGAATCGTTGAATTGATGCTCCAGTTCACGGTCGGAATAGAGCGGGTTGTTCATGACGGCAATGGCTCCCAGACGCAACGTCGCATAGTAGGCTGCCACGCACGGGATGACATTCGGCAGGAGCAGGGCCACGGCATCACCCTTGCCGATGCCGAAATGCTGCATGACAGCGCAGAAACGATCGACCATTTCGTTGAGCTGTCCGAACGTGATTTCATAACCTTGAAAATTCAAGGCCATTTTTGATGGGAACATTTCCGCGGCTTGGTCCAGATATTCGGGCATACATGTCTGCTCATAGTCGATTTCCGCCGGAACGCCGGGTTCGTAATGCTCCAGCCATGGTCTGTCTGGATGAGTGTTCGATGGTGCCACAGGTACCTCCTTGGGTGGATCCCGATTGCGGGCTTTCGGCCCAGGTAAACAAGTGCGGCCTGTTCGCTATATGTAAGGTGATGACCTGTCTTTTGTCAAGAAAATCATTAGGTTGTTTGTAATGCTAAAATAATGTTGACAGCACATTTCATAGTTGATACTGAATGAGTGTTCATTCATTTTTTGGATACCATAATCACAGGAAGAAGGAAAGTAAAAAATGGACTTCGCCCTAATTCCGCCGTCCAGCACCACCCTATTATCTATTCCGGCAGTTGCCGTTTATATCTTGATCCCGCTGGTCGGGATCGCCATTTTCGCCTACATGATTGCCAATCGGGTTAAACCCTTGCTGAACGCCGCTCCGGATGATCGGGGAAACCACCTGTCGCTGCGATTGAGGCAGCTCTTGAAAATCTGGCTGCTGCAGCAGCGGCATCCACGTTACATGCTTGCCGGTGTATTGCATATTCTGCTCTTCGCAGGTTTTCTGCTGCTGGGGCTGCGCTCGCTCGAACTGATCTTCGTCGGCATCATTCCGGGCTTCCATTTGCCCGGCATGGACGGCATCTTCGGGTGGACGTACGGTATCATCCGCACTTACGCAGCTACCTGGGTCCTTGTCGTGGCCCTGATTGCAATGGTGCGGCGGGGAATTGTTCAACCGGCGCGCTATGCTGTGCCGGAAAAGTACGGCAAAGCCCACACCGGTGAAGCGGTATTTGTGCTGTGCATGATTTCCACACTGGTGATCAGCGAAAGCCTCTTTGAGGGCAGCCTGGTGAGCGCCCAACTCCAAAAGGGAATGCATGCGGAGTATCTGGCACCGCTGACGCTGGCGTGGGGATTCAAACACCTGCTGGCCGAGGCTTCCGGATCCACATTGCAGGTCCTGCATTCGGGCTCGTATCTGATCCATGACATCACCTTTTTCACCTTTCTGTGCTTTCTGCCTTTGGGCAAGCATTTCCACGTCGTGACCTCCCTGTTCAATGTCCTGTTCATGCGGCTCAAACGCGGCAATGTGAAGCCGGTGCGCCACGGAGTGTCGGACGAGGAGCTGGACAATCTGGAGTCTTTCGGTGTCAAGCAACTGGAGGATTTTACCTGGAAGCATATCCTCGACTTTTATTCCTGCGCCGACTGCGGCCGCTGCTCCGACAACTGCCCGGCCAATGCCGTCGGAAGGCCTTTGTCTCCGCGGTTCATATCGATCAAGGGCAGGGACCTCGCCTTCAGGAAGTATCCGGTCGGTCCCGGCAAGACGTCGGCCAACGGGCAGCCTCTGATCGGCAGCATTTACGAGGAGGATGAAGTCTGGTCGTGCACCACCTGCGGCGCCTGTGAGCAGGAGTGCCCCCTGGGGATCGAATACATAGATAAAATAGTCGATTTGCGTCGCGGCATGGTGGATGACGGCCTGGTGCCCCAATCCTTGCAAAAACCGTTGCGCGCTCTGGAAAAAAGAGGTAATCCCTGGGGCAAGCTTGAAAAGAAGCGGGTGGATTGGACCAAAGATCTGGACGAACATATCGAGGTCAAGATCCTGGATGGCAAGAAAGCCACCGCGGATGTGCTCTATTTTGTTGACAGCATCACCTCTTTTGACGACCGCATGCAGGCCATCGGGCAGGCCGCCGCCACGATCCTTTACAAAACCGGTGCCGATTTCGGCATTTTGGGCAAAAACGAAAAAGACAGCGGCCACGAGGTGCGGCGTTTCGGCGAAGAGATGCTTTATCAGGATCTTCGGGATCAAAACATCGATGCCATCCTGTCATCCGGCGTCTCCAGGATAGTCACGGCCGATCCTCATGCCTACAATGCGTTGAAAAACGATTACAGCGATATTCCACCCGTGGAGCACATCAGCCAGTATCTGGCTCGGAAGGTACGCCAGGACGGTCTCCGGTTCAATCCCCTGGAAAATGAAGAAAAGGTTTACACCTACCATGATCCCTGCTATCTGGGACGCCACAATCAGATTTACGAAGACCCCAGGGCCGTATTGGATGCCATCCCGGGGCTGAAGCGGGTGGATATGCAGCGTTGCCGGGACCGCAGTTTTTGTTGCGGCGGCGGCGGATTGATGCTCTTCTACGAACCCGAGGAGGAGCAGCGCATGGGCGTGCTGCGGGTCCGGATGGCTGCCGAGGCCGGGGCGAACGTCATTGTCACGGCATGTCCGTTCTGCCTGGTCAATGTTGAAGATGCCATCAAAGTGGCCGGTCTCGAAGGGCAGATGGAGGTCTTCGATCTGGCGGAGATTGTTGCGGCACAATTGGCCGACGAATAGTTTTTATCTCGAATTTCATATTAGAACATATATATTTATAAGTGCTATTATTTATCAGACAGGGAGGAAAGCATGGAAATTTTAGTTTGTGTCAAAAGGGTTCCCGACACTGCTGAAAATGAAATTGAAATCAAAACGGACGGAACCGGCATCGAGGAGGAGGATCTGGTCTATTCGGTGAACGAGTGGGACAACTACGCCGTGGAAGAGGCCATTCAAATCCGGGATAAAGTGGGCGGTTCGGTCACGGTTGTGACGGTCGGCGATGATGAGAGCGAAGAGGTTCTGCGGCGGGAGATGGCCATGGGGGCCGACAAGGGTGTTCTGTTGGCGGACGAGGCCTTCGAAGGCTGCGACGGCCGAGGGCTCGCCACCATCCTCAAGGCTGCCGTCGAAAAAGGGCAGTACGACCTGATCCTGACCGGTGCGCAGGCGGACGACGGCGCCGGCCAGGTGGGCGGCATGCTGGCCGCCATGCTGGACTGGCCCTATGCCTCTCTGGTCAACTCCATCGATCCCCAGGACGGACAGGCCATCAAGGTCGGTCGTGAGATCGAAGGCGGCAATCAGGAATTGAACGAGATCGAGCTGCCCTGCGTGCTCTCCATTCAGACCGGCATCAACGAACCGCGCTACGTAGGCATCCGGGGGATCCGCAAGGTCGCCTCGGTGGAAATCCCCACCCAGGGGGCCGGGGATCTGGGTGTGGCCGTCGATGTGGTGGGTGCCGCCGGTGCCAGGGTCAAGCGTGTCGACTATTTTATGCCCGAACTGGGTGAAGGCGCAGAAATCCTCGAAGGCAGCATGGAAGAGAAGATCGAGAAACTGATTGAAATGTTGAAGGCCAAAGGAGGGCTCAAATAATGGCACAACTTTTCGCATATATCACCCACAAGCAAGGCGTATTGGATGACAGCGCCGCCGAATTGGCCGTCGCGGCCGCCAAACTCGATGCGGGCTCTGATGTGACAGCCATCCTGACCGGCAGCGGCGCGGAACTGGATACCGCCTGCCAGGAAGCCGCCAAACTCTTTCCGACCGTGTGGAAATTCGACAAGGCCGAGCTGAGCTATCCCAATGCCGAACTGGTCCGCCAGTTGCTGGTGGGGGCCGTTGCCGCCGACAGCATCGTGCTGATGGCCCATGACACCTTCGGCATGGATCTCGGCCCGGGGCTCTCCATCAAGCTCGATTCGGCATATGCCGCCGACGTGGTCGGCATCGAGGCCGTCGACGGCGGCAGCGCCACCCTTGTTCGTCAGGAGTATGCCGGTATGGCGCATACCCATGTGGCCTGCGATCTGTCCGGCGGAGCCGTGCTGACCCTTCGGCCGGGTTCGTTTCAAGCCCAGGAGGGCGATGGGGCCTCGGGCCAGGTGGAGGATAAATCGGGCGAGATCGGCGACCTGACAGCCAAACGCAAGTTCCTCGAAGTCGTGGAGGCCGAGGTCGGCGATGTGGATATCACCAAATCAGACGTACTGGTCTCTGTGGGCCGCGGCATCGAGGACCAGGAAAACATCGAACTGGCCGAAGAGCTGGCCGAGGCCATGGGGGCCGTAGTCTCCTGCTCCCGGCCCATCGTGGATGCCAAGTGGCTGGAAAAATCCCGCCAAGTGGGCACCTCCGGCCAGACCGTCAAACCCAAAGTTTACATGGCAATGGGGATCAGCGGCTCGTTTCAGCACCTGGGCGGCATCAAAGGCTCGCCCTTCATCGTGGCCGTCAACAAGAACCCCAAAGCACCCATTTTCCAGGTCGCCGATGTGGGCATCGTGGAGGACATCCTCGAGTTCATGCCCGAATTGACCGAGAAGATTCAGGAAGGATAGCTATCCTGCCGTTAGATAACGGTTTTCATAGGGCTGCGGCGGTTGCTGCAGCCCTTTTTTTCTCATTTGTCCCACACCCCGAATATCCACAAGCGCGAAGGATTTCATGATATTGTATCCTTATGTGTTAATCGTACCCGCGAAATAAAGAGTAGCTAAGCGTTTATGCCCCGACGATCCCAATCACTCTGCCGCCCTCTGACGATCATGATAATGATTCTCCATTTCTGCTTGCGATATTCTGTCATCACGGCATAGTATGCTGAATTCAGGTTTGAAAATTCAGTAAAGTGTATCGAAATCAGACCGGGAATCCGAATTATCTTGGCAACACCATCGAAATATCTGCGCCTGAGGTGGATTGTAACGGCTGCCTGCGCTTTGTTGGCGATTGCCGCCTGGGCAGGTTTGACCGTCTATCTGAACAGTGCCGCTTTTCGGCAGTTGGTCATTCATAACGCCAATACCGCCGTAGCAGGGGAGATCGACATTACCGGTCACCGGCTATCGCTGTTCACCGGTCGGTTGATTCTATACGAGCTGCATGTCAAGGACCGGCAAAACAAACCGGTGGCCGGATTCGAGCGTTTGCGGTTAAGGTTGTTCTGGCCGGCGCTGCTTTGGCGGAACATCCGCATCGCGCACCTCGACATCTCGGGGCTTTATGTTGCGTTAAGCCAGGATGAGCAGGGCCGGCTGAATCTGTCGGAGGCGATCGCCGGAAAGGTTGCGACGGATGACAGCGAGCGGTCCGGCAAACCCTGGCAGGTGCGTGTGGATGATTTCCGACTCCAAAACGGCCGGGTATCCTACCATTCCGCTGCTGAAGATCGCCTTGTTCAAGCCGAGTCCATTGATCTGAATGGCGGCATGAACCTTCTCCGGCGTACCTTTCAGGCGCAGCTGGATGTCGGGCATATCCTCATGCGCACCGGTGACGTTCGGCAGGAAATTGAGCGGATAGCTTTGACGGCATCCCACCATCCCCGCCGCGCCAAACCGATATCGATGAAGCTGAGCATTCCCGGTGCCGAGGTCCAACTCGATGGCCGTGTGGACATGGGGCCGGCGGCACCGACTCTGGATGTGGATTTTACCTTTGATGCAGCGCTGGACAGGCTCAATACCTGGTTGCCGGCGATACCGCTTCTTCAAGGTCGGGCAAGCGGCCGGGGCAGCGCCCGGGGGGCCATCGATGATCCGGAAGGGAACATTCATCTGGAGGTGCAAGATGCGCGTATGGATGAGGTCTCTATCGATCGCTTGACGGCGGATGTGACGCTCGAGCAGAGACGTATAACGATCGTCGATCTAAAATCCCGGAGCCCCTGGGGTCGCCTGAACCTGGGCGGTTGGATCAATTTTCAGCCCGCATTTCCCGACAACTGGCGCCATTCGACGGCCGTACTGGAAAATCTGACCTATGAACTTCGGTTGTCCGGCCGCGATCTGCTGCCGGAACAGATGCCGCAGAAGGCATTTATTTGGGGCGGCAAGTGGCAGGCGGATGTGGATGCATCCGGAAAGGGTGTTTTCGGCGACTCGGCCACCGGTGAAGTCGCCGTGACACTTCAGGCCGCGTCGTTCAAACCGCCGGCAGCATCGGCCGCTGAAACCGCGAAGGCCACCGCCAGGTTGTCCTGGGCCGGTCCGCGGATCGAGATCGCAGCCCTGGAGGCTGAAACGGCCAGCCATTCATTGCAGGCCCACGGGAACATCGATGTGGCCGACAGACAGATTCACGGCGCCGGAGAACTCGACACCGCGCGGCTGTCGGACCTGGGCGCGCTGCTGGGGATATCGCTGCCTTCCGGGAAAGGCGCTCTGCAGTTGAGTTGGCAGGGGCAGTGGGACCAACCTTCCGTTCAGGGACACCTTCTGGCCCAGAATCTGGGAATCAGCGGCTGGCGCCTCGGACGATTGCTGGTCGAGGCGGAGTTGAATCCGGATGGGTCGGTCCGGTTTCCCCGGCTGGTCCTTGAAAATCAGGGGAGTCTGCTCGAGGGGCGGGGCCGCATGACGCTGCGCGGTCGGGACGATGCCTGGCTGGCCGATCCAACGCTTGAGCTGGCGGTGTCCATCGAGCATCTCCAGCCGCATGACTTTGCTGAATTGGGACCATGGGAGGGTACGTTCGAGGGCCGTCTCAAACTCGATGGCACGCTGAAACAACCCCTCGCCGAACTGGACATAAGCGACAGCAGCGTCGCCTGGCAGAGCGTGTCCGGGCAGCTTCAGGGCACAGCCCGCTGGAACAACGGGAGTCTGGACATCAGCCGTCTAAAATTGACGTCCGGGCAATCCCATATACAGATGAAAGGCGCCATGCACTGGCGCGATCCCCAACGTGACGACTGGAGCGCAGATCCTGCCGTGACTGCCAAAATCCTGGACAGCCATATTCGTCTCGACAATTTGATGCCGGGCTATAGCGGCAGTCTGACCGCAGAGGCGGTCCTTGAAGGCCACATGAGCGACCTGAGCGGTGCGTTTCAGATTGAGGGCCGCGACCTGGATCTGAAGCATCAGCGATTATCCGCTGTCGATCTGAGCGGGCGCCTGTCGGGTCAGCGGCTGCACCTGGATGAGATAGTTTTCCGGATTTTGCCCGGACAGGCGCTCAAAGGAGCGGGGTGGTTTGGTTTTGACGGCAGATATGGCTTCACCCTTGAGGGCGAAGCCATCGAATTGAGCCATATTGATGCCCTGCAGCGGGTCTATTCAATGGAAGGACGGATGGGACTTCGAGTGCGCGGGGAAGGATCCCTGGAACGACCCAACGTCACGGCTGCCATTGAGGTTGCAGACCCCAGCATCAAATCCCGCAAGTGGGATGATTTCCATGTCGATCTTTCGATACAGGATCGGATCGTCGATCTGGAGGCCCGGTTGAATTTTTTGCTTAAGGCGCACGGGAATATGGACAGCGGCGATTTCAATCTGCTGGCTCAATTCGATCAGTCGGAGCTGACTCCCTATATCGCCTTGATGGCCGGAGACGAGTGGGCCGCGCGCATAAACGGAAAGGTGCAGGCCTCCGGTAATTGGCGACACCTCGAGCGCATCGATGCCGAAACGGATATAGCATCGGCAGTCGTGAATTATCGTACCATCCCTCTGGTGTCGGCGGACACGTTTCGCCTGCGGATAGCCGGTGGCGATGTCGATTTGTCAGGAGGGACCCTAAAGGTCATGTCGGATGGCTACCTTGATCTGTCCGCATCGGGGAGCCTGTCATCGAATCTGAGTCTCAAAGCCGATGGCCGGATCCCTTTGGCGGCTCTGGCGCCATTTACAGACGCGCTGGCCGACGCCCGGGGCGAGGTGGCGCTACAGGCCGCAGCCCGCGGCCCGGTCTCTGGGTTGCAATGGCATGCGGACCTGACACTGGATGAGATTGGATTTGCGGTACCTGCCCTGGCCCAAACCGTCCAGGATATCAACGGAAAGCTGAAGGTATCGCCACGAGAGGTCACCATCGAGTCCCTTACCGGCGACGTGGACGACGGGCGGTTTGCCTTGGACGGCCGGATCGAACTGGACCAGTTGATACCCACACAGGGTGAGATTGCGCTGCAGGCACGCAACCTGCCGCTCCAATGGCCCGACCTGATGGACGTCGTGGTCAATGGCGACCTGAAACTGGCCGGTGCATCGGAAAGAGCCATGCTTTCCGGGAACCTCGACCTGGTGGAGGGGACCTATTACAAAGATGTGAGTCTGAATCTATGGTCCGCCGTTTCACAACCCAGACGTGCGGAGTCCGTGACCGCTGCCGATGCGTCCGCTCCCTGGATGAACCATGTGGATCTTGCCATCAACGTGGGATATCGTCATCCGTTCCTGGTGGACAACAATCTGGCCCGTCTTCAGATCGCGCCGGATTTGAAGATCAACGGAACACTGGCCAGGCCGGTGCTCAACGGCCGGGCCGAAGTGACCGAAGGGGAGATCATTTTCCGGAGAAAATCGTTCGTGGTCACGACCGGTGTTATGGATTTTATCAACCCATATAAAATTGAACCCAACCTGGACGTTGTCAGTCAAGCTCGGGTTCGCCACTGGCTGCTTTCCCTCTCTGTGAGCGGCACTCCGGACCGATTGGCGTTCGAACTCAGTTCGGAGCCCCCGGAATCGGACAATGATATCCTCTCATTGATTCTGTTCGGCCGCACCCAGGCGGAAATTTCCGGTGGAGATACAACCGGCTCGCAGACCACTGCCCAGATGCTGGCCACGTTGGTTGCCACGACATGGGGAGAGAGCCTGAAAAAAACCGCCGGGGTGGACATTTTAGAACTGGATACGGGGTCTGCCGAAAACAGTGAGGATTCGGACAGAATTCAGGTTACGGTGGGCAAAAAACTAGGCAGGCGTTTGACAATTAAATATGCAGTGGAATCCACTAGCGGCGAGATGATTCAGCGGGCGATTTCCGAGTATCGATTTATTGAGCAGTTGCTGGCCAGCGGGTATCAGGATTCGAAAGGGGATTATGGGGGGGAGCTGCTCTTCCGCATCGAATTCCGGTGACGTGCATTTAGAGCCTCCCCTCAAGCCCAATCTCTGCGTTGGGGCGAGGCGATTAATCCTAAAAATACACAAGTATTCCTCCGGTTAATCGCCTCACCCCGCCTTGATCTTGGACCCGATGGAAGGCTCTAATTGCACGTCAGAGAATAAAGAAAAAACATTCTTTCGGGCTCAAACTTTATGACGTCGTAAAAGCCTATAATTTGCGTTTCACGTCATTCCAGCGTTCCAGGAATGACGATATGAAGACTTTTTACGATGCCATCAAACTTGATTATCGAAGATCCCTTCGGTCTAATGTGAGGAAACGTTTAATGCCACTTCGACTCGAAATATTTACGGTTCATTTTCTAATTAGTCGGAGAGAAAGGCCGTATCATTCGCACCAGCCGCTGGATGAGGGCATTGTCTGTGCACCTTGAGCCGTAGGGATTCGTCATCTCAGTGCCTTATCAATGAGGGAGACCGTGTCGCCGCTAGCACAGCAATCGATAATAAATAAGCTTTATGCATGGCTATGCAGGTATAGCTAATAAAGCCTTTCACCTCGGCGAACACCGGAGGGGGCAGGCATCCCCCGTTGATAAGGTACTGAGATGAACCAGCCCGGAGGCGATGTGCACAGGCAATGCCCTCATCCAGCGGCGTTCTACCATAATCAAATCGGCCGGCGCTCACACGGGTTTTTCTTCAACGAGTTGGGAAAAAAGCTGTCGATAGAAGGAAACATCCAATAGGAATCAGAGGGATAAGCAAGGAAGAAAAAGAACAGCTTGAGATATAGTGATAACATACATACGCTGTTTCAACCAACACGCATCTGGATGATTCTGCTGCTGACTTTATTGGGAGCAACGGTTGCCCAGGCGGTGCATGCCGAGGATAACCTGACGATACCCGGCGGTTCGGTGGTGTTGGAAGATGTCTCCATTCGGATTCAGGATCCCTATCCGGATAAAGTCGATTGGTCGGGTCTTTCCATGACGCTCGTCAATCTGAAACCGGGAGATCTGTTGACCCAGGAGAACCTGGAGCGGGCACAGTCTGTTCTTGGCGTCATTGGACGGGTCGAGACGGCACTGGATCAGGCAAAACTGGTCTTTACCCTTGTCCCATTCAAGCGAATCAAATCCATGAGTATCAGTGGGAACTACCCTTTGTTCGAGCAGGAAGTTCGCGATGTGATGACCATCCGTCTTGGAATTGTCTTCAATGCGGAGGATCTACCGGAGCAGATCGCTCTGATAACCAAGCGTTTCAAGTCCGAGGGGTACATCGACCCGGAGGTGACCATTGATTGGCACCAGGACCCCGATGACGGGCACTATCACTTGTCAGTCACTATTGAAAAGGGCGATTTTTTCACCGTCGGCAAATTTCAAATATCGGGCAACAGGGCATTTGCCGATTCACTGCTTAAAGCGAAGATGTCCAGTTGGCGGACATGGGCTCTGTGGGGCGGCCAGGGGCGCTTTGTACAGCAAAAGTTTACACAGGACGTGAAAAAGCTTTTGGCCTATTATCGCAAGCAGGGCTATGCTGATGCCCGCGTCTCCTACACCCTGACACCTATCATCGATAAAAGACAGATGCGCATCGACCTCGTCATCGACGAAGGACCGCTATACGACATAACATTCATAGGCAATACGGAATTTCTGGATTATACCTTGAACAAGGATCTCGAACTGTTCACCGTGGGCAACCGTGGAAACATTGGCCTGCGGCGCAGTGTTCAGAATATTCGGCGCCGATACCGTCGATCCGGATTTGCCGATGTCAGTGTGAAGTGGGAACAAACCGATGGCCAATCGGAAGGGCAGACGCTAAGATCGCTGCAATTGGTCATCGACGAGGGAATACGCCATGTGATCCGCTCCATAAAAGTCGAGGGCGAACACTATTTTGATGAAGAAAAGATAAAAAACCAGATGTTGACGCGTAGTGCCAATGGTTTTGGCAATGGGGATTACAATGCAAATGTGCTGGACGAAGACCTGACATCGATCCAGGCACTATACCGAAAATATGGTTTCATCGATACCAGGATCAGCAAACAGGTCGATATCCACCCATCCGATAAATCGGTTTCGGTTACCATTGTCATAAACGAAGGCCGGCAAACCCGCGTCGACCGTATATCGTTTACAGGAAAATTGCCCATAGCGGCAGATGGACTTGCCAAAATACTGGAACTCAGGTCCGGTGAACCCTTTCAACCCGATTTGGTTCGGGTAGAAGAAAGCCACCTGGCAGCCAGCATCGCCCCGCATGGCTACCCCCATGTCGTTGTTGAGGCCGTCGTAACGCGTTCAGCGGATCAAGAAAAAGCGGATATCACTTACCGGATTCTGCCCGGTCCCTTTGTAAAGGTGGGCGCCATTTTTTTTGCAGGAAACTTCCGAACCCGCGAACATATCCTGAAGCGTGAGCTGGCCTTCAAATCAGGGGATCCGTTCTCGCTCTCCAAGGTGTTCGAGGCTCAGCGCAATCTGCGAAGCATGAACCTGTTCGATTCAGTTCGGGTGCGTACCCTTGGCCTTAAAGAGAAGGCTTCCACGGTTCATTTGCTCTTTTTGACAATTGAAAAAAAGCCCTATTTTTACGAGATTGGCGGCGGTTATGAAACATCGAAAGGATTTTATGCGCGTTCCAAAATCGGCGATCTCAATTTTTGGGGAACCGACAAGGATATCTGGCTGGGCGGCGAGGTGTCAGAGACCGGTTACCGGTGGGATGCCGGTATCTCCAATCCACGGCTGTTCGGCACCCGCATGCAGGTGGATATCGGCGGCTATATTGAGCGTGAAGAGAAATTCAATCAAGATTTCGGTACCGACACCGCCGGAGCAACGCTCAATGTATCACGGCGCTGGCCTCGTTTGCTGATATCTTCTCTGGCGTGGCGCTATGAGCGCCGCGAACAGTTTCTGCGTGAGCAAGTCGCATCACAGCAAGTCGATGAAGAGGCCCTGGACCCTCGAAGCAACCTGGTGATGACACCGGCAATCGTTTACGACAGCCGAGATTCGTTTATCCGGCCCACAAGAGGTTGGTTTTCCAACCTCTCCGTCGATCTGTCAAACGGCCTCGATAATGATCTGGATGATTTTACGCGATACAAGGCCGATCTGCGGGTCTATCATCCGCTGCGTCCCAAATTGACGTTGGCGGCAATCATACGCATGGGATACATCGTAGCATTCGGTGAGAGTAAAGATATTCCCGAGGATCAGCTTTTCTTTCTGGGCGGTACCCTGGATGTGCGCGGATACAAAGAAAATCTGCTTCAGTTCAATGCAGAAGATAATCCGGTCGGAGGACGCCTGGCGTGGTCGACCAGCATCGAAGCACGCTATGACCTGGGTAAAAACTTTGAATTGTCACCCTTTGTCGACGCCGGGCGGCTGCAGCTGACAACCGAAGATGCACTGGATGAAGATTGGCGTTGGGCCGTGGGATTGGGGCTGCGTTACCTGACGCCCATCGGTCCGATCGGCTTGCTATACGGTCACAAGATCGATCCCCGTCCCGGCGAGAGCAAGGGACAGTTTCATTTCACTATCGGTTATACCTTTTGAATCCAGTCACAGATCAGCCGCACCCCGAACCCGGTGCCTCCGGGGCCGCAATACTCCGTCGCCTTTTTGGTGTAGGCCGGGCCGGCGATATCGACGTGCGCCCAGCGCGTGTCGCCGGCAAATTCCGACAGGAACAAGGCCGCAGTAATCGCTCCGCCATAGCGGCTGACGGGCATATTGCTGATATCGGCCACATCGCTTTTAATCAGTTCAGCATAATCTTCAGGCAGCGGCATGCGCCAGCAGCGCTCCGTTGTGGCATTTCCGGATTCGACAATGGCCTCTGCCAGAGCATCGTCGGGCGAAAAAACACCGGCGATCTTCTCGCCAAGGGCAACAACACATGCGCCGGTCAGCGTCGCCAGGTCGATCATCACGTCCGGCTTGAATGTCTTTCTGGCATATGCCATGGCGTCAGCCAGAATCAATCGGCCCTCCGCATCGGTATTGCCGATTTCAACCGTTTTGCCCTCGAGGCTGGTGACGACATCACCCGGGCGCGTGGCCGAGCCTGAGGGCATATTCTCCACCAACGGCATCAACCCTACTACGCGGTGCTTGGGTTTCAACTGGGCAATGGCCATCATACTTGCCGCAACGGCGGCGGCTCCGGCCATATCGATCTTCATGATGTTCAGACCTGTCGATGATTTGAGGTTGATACCACCGGTGTCGAAGGTGACCCCTTTGCCGATCAATACAATGGTCTGTACGGCCCCTCTGGGCGCATAGACCAGCTCCACCAGCCGCGGTCCATTTTTACTTCCCGCCGAGACCGCCAGAAGCGCGCCGAATTTGCTTTTTTTCAGATAGGCCTCGTTCAATACCCGTGTTTGCAATCCGCTCTTCCGGGCTGCCGCCGTGATGGCCCGGGCAAATTGGGCCGGAACTTTATCATTGGATGGGGTGCTGGTCCAGTCCCTGGCCTGCAAGGTGCCGCGGCAGACGGCCTCCACCGTATCGATCAAGCCTTTGTAGCGCCGAGCCGTCTGCGGGGGGACCAGCAGCAAAACCCGCTGAAGCGGTTGGGTCTTGGGGGCTTTCTTATACCGATTGAAGGCGTGGTTGGCTAAGACGGCGCCTTCCATGATCGAGGCCAACAGCACGTCCGGAGGCAGCCCCAGCGGCTTGGCTTCCGGAACGGCGATCACCATGCGTTTGCGCCGGGAATGAACGGCCGCTTTGACGGCCTGCCCGGCAAAGATGCGCATGCGATCCGGAGTGATATCCTCGCTTTTGCCCAAACCGATGCACAGGCAACGGCGTGTTCGCATGCCCTCCGGGTTCAGGAGCATGACCTGCTCCTTATGGCCGCCGGAATACTCTTCCAGGGATCTTGCCGAGGCCAGTGCTTTTTTCAGGTCGGTGTTCTTATGAATGTCACGATCTTCACAATCGGGAACGGCCAACATGTCTATTTTGGACTTGGCCGGCGATACGGACGTAAATGCGATCATGGGATGGATTCCTTGTTTATGTTAAATATGGTCCATGTCGATTTAAACCTGATTTTCGATAGACGTACGGGTCATCTTAAGACCCGCCAATTCCGGTGTCAATGGCGAAAGTCGCGAGTTTCGCCAATTCCTCATCATAGACTTCGATCACCTTTTCCCATGAATACTTCTGCATGGCGCTGCTGAGGGCAAGGCGTTTCGCCTGGTGCCGATGGCTGCGGGTGAGCAGATCGACCAGCTTTTGCTCCAGCTCTTCCTGATCGCCGTAAAGGAAGTCGGAATGGAACTTTTTAGGAAGAATTTCCGGATAGGAGAGCCTGTTCGGCAGCAGGGGCAGACAGCCGTGATAGATCGCCTCTACAACCGCGATGCCGAAGTTCTCCTGGTTGGCGGTACTGATGGCGACGGAGCCTCGTTTCAGCCATTTATAATACTGCCGATGCGACTCTACCCGGCCGTATTGGACCATGTGGCGACCCAATTGTTGAGGTGCCGATTTGAAGACTTCCGGTATCCGGGTATATTTTTCGCCGAGCAGAGCGACCTGGAAATCGATGCCGCGCAAACGCATCTGGAACAGCGCTTTGAAGAAAGACTCCGGGTTTTTGTCATGCTCCCAGCGGTGGTTCCAAATGATCAGCGGCGGGCCATCACCGTGTGGTTTTATATCCGCCGGAGCATGCGGGAAATGACATCCGGGATAGACTACTGCACATCGATCCGCTATGGCCCGCGGCACCCACCTGGGTCGGAAGTCGGGCATGATTCGGATAAAATCGGGCAAGGCGCCTAAAAAAGCTTTCAGATGGGCGCGGGAATTGAACAATACCCGTTTGGCCGTCAAGGCCGATGAAATATTGGTAAAACCGGGCTGGTGATCCGCCCGCTGGTCCGGTGCGGCCGGGTAGGTGAGCTGATTTTCGTGAAAATAGACCAACGCCGGCGGGCAACGACTGCCCCACAGCGCCGCCAGTTCAGCCAGACTGATCAGGCTCGATACGATCAGGCCGTCATATTGTTCCGGGTTTTTGATGCGTTCCGACCAGTACAGGGCGGCGCCCCGCATCCGCCATTTCCAGAATCGGTCGGGCATCGTGACCAGTTCGATATCATGCCGGCTGTGTTGGGTCAGCCCCTGCGCAAAGTCGCCATGCGACCCCCCGAAAAAGGGTTCCAGAAAAAGAAATCGTAACTTTCGCTTCATTCGATGTCGCTATCCGTGAATCAAGTAGGAATAAATAGAATCCCAGATCGGCTATAGATCAACTTCCAGTTTTCAAGAGCCGGTGCTTCCAGTGACTGGTTTGCGCCACACGCAGCTTCATTTAAGTGTCACTAAGGCGCGCTATCCCGCCTTAGAGCCCGGCGGGACAGGCGCGTGCCCCGCAAACTCCCCCGCTTTGCAGCGGGGTCAAACAGTGCGGGGAGCTGCTCCTTCGCTGCGTCTAAGTGACACTAAAATTCGCTGCTGACATGGCGCAAACCACCCACTGGAGGCACCTTCTGCAGAGCAATGTCGAAAGCAGAGAGTTGAGCCATAATTATATCGCGATAACGCACAAGCCGCTGCACAAATGCTTTAGCTGCGCACATTGAGCTGTAGGGCTTCGTTATTTCAATAGCTTACCAATGGGGGAGACCGTGTCGCCGCCTAGCATGGATATTGATAAACGAAACCTTTTTGTATGGCTCTACAATAAAAGCCAATCCAGCCTTTCACATCGGCGAACACCGGAGGGGGCAGGCATCCCCCGTTGGTAAGCTATTGAAATAACCAGCCCGGAGGCGACGTGCGCAGCTAAAGCATTTGTGCAGCGGCGATCCCTTTGTTGCACCAGCCGAATAATTAAAAGAAGATCCAACTGGTTCAATTCTCCCAAAACCGCCCAAGCGCAATCAACCCCCAAACTACCGCCGCAGCGATGATGCTCAACATGACCGCGGCGGAGCCGAGGTTCTTGGTTCGACCGGACAGTTCATGGCGCTCCGGTCCGATGCGGTCGATGGCGGATTCCAGCGCCGAGTTGATCAATTCCACAACAGGAATGAGCAGAAGCGAAAAGATGAGCAGTGAGCGTTCCAGTGCGTCACCGCCCAGAAAAAAGGCCGCGGGCAGCAACACCGCCACCGCGATACACTCCTGGCGAAACGCCGCCTCATTGCGCCAGGCCGCCTTCAGCCCTTCAATGGAATAACCGGTGGCGCGCCACAGTCGATTCAATCCGGTCGCCGTTGTCTTCTGCATTCGACCCCTCATCCTGTCAAAGCTTTGAGCCTATATTAACACCCCAACGTTACAAAAGTCGGAGGGCTTCAGAGCCCCCCGTTTAAGCCCAGCGGGACAAGAAGGCGCCGGTCGAAGATCCCGCTTACAGCGGGAATCTGGAGTCCTCCGGCTTTTGTAACGTTGGGGTTAATCGCGATCCGGCACAACCGGATCCCTCAGGATCAACTCAACCGCCTGCCTGGCCGAATCGGCCATTTCCGCGAAGACCGGCTCAAGGTTCCTGATATGGCGCAGATGATCGGCGGTGCGCAAGACCAGCATGACCAAATCGCCTTCCGCCATCGCACCGGCTTTGATGATCGAGTCCCAGGGCTGGCCGCTGGCCCATGCCCACACATTGACGGCCGGGCGCAGGAAAAGCGGACGAACATCGAAGCCGCCGGCTTGCATTTGCTTTGCAAAACCTTTCAGCCCGCGTGAAACGGTTGCCATGGTCCGTGTGAGGCGCTTTGGCAACCGTTTCCTTTCCAAATGTTCATCGGTCTCCTTTTCGTTGACAAAACTGGCCATCACTGCCGCCAGCATGGCGGGATCGTCAGACGGGAAAAGGGCCTGGCGCAAGCCCTCGGCGACCAGCAACGGTTGATCAATGCGCAATTGCGAGGCCCACAGGCCGTCCTCTGTCAGGTGCTCCGCTGCATCGACGAAACCGGTTTTTTTCAAAAAATCGAGGTGGACTTGAAAATCCCGCCACAGGTGTTGATGAGCCGCATCCGCACCTTCAAACTGCGCGCCATGACGCTGGTAGGCGGCCAGTGATTTTTGCAGAAGATCCTTGATCTCCTGCGGCGTATGCGACAGCAGCAGATTCAGGGCCATCGAGAAATTGATTCGGATCTGGCTGTATACCGGTGCCGGCGGGGCTGTAAACAGACGAGCGACTTCGGGGACATCCATGTACCGCCCGGGAACCACCAGGGCAAATCCGACACGATCCTTGCCGCGACGGCCGCTGCGGCCCGTCATCTGCTGCAGTTCGGTGCTGTCCAGCGGCACGAATTCGCGGCCGTTAAAGCGGTCTGAGTTTAAAAAAACCACTGTTCTCGCAGGAAAATCGACACCGGCAGCCACCGTGGACGTCGCAAAGATGGCGTCCAGCAGACCCTCGCTCATCAGGGTCTCCAACACCTGTTTCCACGCCGGCAGCTGACCGCTGTGGTGCGATCCGACAGCCAGCTGTTCCAGCATCCAGCGCTGGCGGTGCTTCCTGATGTGCCCGTATGCGTCGAGCAACTGTCCGATACGCTGGTTCAAGGCCGCCGCTCGCTCAGGATCCTTGATGCTGTTCTGCAGGCACAACTGGAGCGCGCGGTCACAATCGGCCCTTGATTTTAAGAAAAAAATAGCCGGCAGCAACCGGTATTTACGAAGAATTTTAAGCATTTCGCCAAAGGGAGGCAACCGTCCGGCAGACCCCAGTCGTGGTTTGCGACGGGCATTGAGAATATCGCTGACGCGCTTGTACAGGCGGCTTTTGGACGGCCCTTTTGGGGTTATCAGCAGGGGATAGAGCGTGCCGTCGGGGTTCAGAAAGAGGGGATAAAGCGGTACCGGTCGTTTGGTTTCGTTAATCACACGACAATGCTTGTTTCGAATGGACTCCAGCCAACCGGCAATTTGATGGGCGTTGCCGATGGTGGCCGACAGCAGAAGCAGCGGGATTCGGCGCGGAAGATAGATCATGGTCTCTTCCCACACCACTCCGCGGTCCGCATCCCCCAGATAGTGGGCTTCGTCCAGAACCACGAACTCGGTGTTCAGCACCAGTCCGCGATGCATGGCGTCGTATAATTGATTGCGCAGTATTTCAGTGGTTCCGACAATAATGGGCGCGTTGGGATTCTCTTTACGATCACCGGTTAAAATGCCGACATGTTCAGGGCCGAAGTGCCCCGAAAATTCGGTCAGCTTGGCGTTGGTGAGTGCTTTGAGCGGTGTTGCATACCAGACCCGACCGCCCGCTTCAAAGACCGAGGTCATGACCTGTTGGGCGATCCACGTTTTTCCGGCACCCGTCGGTGCCGTTACCAGGCAGTCACCGGTTGTGGCGGCTTTAACCGCCTCAATCTGAAATGGATCGGGGACGAAATCCGACGGGGCGGGTCTTCCGATTCGGCCGAAGATCTTTTTCAATTTTGGATCGGCGCCGGCCCGAAGCCTGGCAGGAGATCGTCCCTGCCTGGATTGAATTGGCCGCCTGGGGCGGTATTTTGCGCCGGCATTGTATTTGCGGGAGCGCGACATGAATTAAAGCTTTGCCACCATCTCTTTGATACGCGTCTTTGCCTCGGATTCGACATCGTACGGTGATCGACCGTCCAGGTCGGCTTCGATCAGGGCATCGGCATAGGGCAGAAATCCAAGGATTTCAAAATCCGGAAGGTTTCTGCGAAGAAAATCTTCATCTTTCGCGCTGCGGATCTTGTTGCCTACGATATACACCTGGTTCAATTGAATTTCCGAAGCCAGTTTCCGAATATGTTCGGCCGTCTCGATACTGCGCCGACCGGGTTCCACCACGACGATCAATTTGTCCACTGCCGAAGCGGTTGCACGACCCAGATGCTCGATGCCGGCCTCCATGTCCATGACGACGACTTCATCGCGCGCCAGTACGATATGCATGACCAAGGCTTTGAGCAGTGTGCTTTCCGGGCACAGGCAGCCCCCGCCGCCCTTTTTGACGCTGCCCAATCGCATCAGCTTGATATTCTCTTTTTTGGCGGACAACGAATCGGGCAGATCGTCCACCTTGGGATTGAGGCTGAAAAAGCCGCCCATGGTTCCTGGTTTGGCACCTGTCCGTTCGAATATCATCTCCTTCATTTCGGCAATGGGACGGATGTCGTGCGCATCTGAAATCCCCAGGGCTGCAGCCAGATTGGCATCCGGATCGGCGTCAATGGCCAGGACTTTCTTGCCCGAATCGTTCAGTGTTCGAATCAACATGGATGAAAATGTGGTTTTGCCGACACCGCCCTTGCCGCTGATCGCCAGTTTCATGGCATTTCCTTTCACAACCGGTTTCCAATGGTTCAGCAATTTCCTTTGACAATAAGCCAATACAATATAACAAGCCATATGGATTCGGCAAGCCTGGCGGCCAAGAAGCCCGGCTCTCACCGGGGCGCTGTCGCATCGTGGCTATTCTCGTGACAACATATTGTAATCAATCGATATTGTTTTGGTTTAGGTGTCGTCAAGCAGGACGGGAACCGATGGCATCTCCCCTCATGGATCAAAACTCCAATGATCAGGAGCCGTTAGGCCGACACGTCATGACAGGCATGGGATTGGACATCCTACTGAATCAGCACATCCGCTTTGCTCAAATAGCTTCTAGGCACTTTTATGCCCAATGCTTTTGCGACTTTGGTGTTGACAATCAATTTGCCATCCACCGGCTCGGCGACGGGAATCGTCTCGACCGGTGTGCCGCTGATTATTCTCAGGGCCGTCTGCGCAGCCCAGCGACCTTGTTCCGAAGGAAGCTTGATGCAACCGATAAATGTCATCGGAGCCAAGAACTCCAACAGACTTCCGGTGGGTATTTTTGAATCTTTTAAAATCGTGTCCATCGCGGACTGGGCACTCCAATCCTTGATGGCGGATGTATTGCCGATAATCAGAATATCGACTTCGTTTTGGGCTTTACGATAGGTTCTTATCCACTCTGCCATTGAATTGACATAGTATTCCACACAATGAAAACGCGTCTGCGTTTTGTAAACATCTCCATTAATGCGCGCGGACGTCCCATCTTCTGCAAGATAGCCGACTTTATCGACAAAATGAAACCGGCTCAGCGAAAAAATCAGTTTGGGGATCGGATCCAGTTCGATAATTCCAGTCGCATTTTTATAGGGGTACCCGTAACGCTTGGCCGTGTGGTTCACACCGCAGAAGACAAAGGGGATTGACTTGTTTTTAAAGAAGGGCTCCACAACGTATTTGGATGCATTGTCTTCAGACGCAATCACAACATCCGGACGGTAGCTGTTGATCAGGTGAACCGCCTCAAGTGCCGCCTTTTTTTTAAACTCTTCGCTCTTGTTGCGCTTGGTGTCCATATGATGGACCTTCAGCTCTACATCATGCCCCTGGATCGTCGAACGAATCGCCTTTCCCATTTCAGCGGTCCATTTGTTGGATGGATCATAAGAGTCCAGCCATAGAATTCGGTGCCGGGCGTAAACATTGTTGCTCAATCCGATAATCAACAGAACCAATATCAGCTTCCATGCCAATCCCTTCATGATGACCTCCAATAGGCGCTCAACAAATTTTCATGCAACGATTAAAAAGAGAGCTTCATGTTCACCCCAACATGAAAAAGCGCTCTTTCGAATGGACTTTCGGGTACATGTCCAGAGGAAGGGCGGCGCGCAGAAATGTATATCTGTTTTTGCTCTCGCCCTAAGGTGGAACTGACAACTTGCGGCCGCCAGACGGCCAAAAATTGTCGCATTTCATCTGCCCAATTAGGACCATCGGGCTATGCAGCTGAATTGTTACGATTAAATGATAAAGCATACTGGCCTGGTAATTGCAAGTTTTTATTTTGTTCCAAATTGACATGGGTTGTATTATAAATCGTATGAACATAAGGAGAGGAACAATGGACGCGACATATCCTCTTGGCGTTGTATTTCCCGGAGTACCGGGCAAGAAAAAACGCACCGATCCATCCGTCAATCCTTTGCAAAGCGCGGATGATCAGACGGTTGCCGGTGGCGATACCAGACAGAAAAGAAAAACCGCAGCTAAAACCCCTAAGCGTTTATTCGGTCCCCATACACCCCCTGACGATACTTATTATCTCGGACGCATGATATACACGCTTTAGGGCGAACCGCTGGCAAGACGTCATCGGTCAGCCGGTATTCATACTTATTTTATAGGCATCACTTGACATTCTCACCGAAGGCGGGTATTGAATTTTCAGGCATTCGCCTGAAAGGGATTTGCAGGTTTGCGGCCCGTTCCTCAGCCGAACAACTTCCAGCAAACACCTACTTTAACCTGATCATTGATTTAGATCCAAACGACGACATCGGCCAGTAGGCCAAAAACACGTTCAGCAGCCTTGCGATCTGAGCGTGAGGTTTGTGGCGGTTTGCGCCGGCCGCGATCGGTAATCATCGGTCCAAATGGGTCTATGTGAATCGAATTTGCCACATCCCGGTTTCGACTGGATGGCATTGCCCTAGCTCCATTTATCGGTCTTGACCGATATCCGAATATGTCTTCAACTGGTAGAAATCCAGCGGCTTAAAACCACAACAAAAGGATTGTTTCGATGAATTCAAAGGCCAGCGCAGTAGCAAACAACGGACTTGTGATGTTTCGAGATTTCTTAGTCAGAAACTGGTTCTTCGGCGCAATGTTCCTGGTTCTCATTTTTGGATTGCAATTGCCAATCCTGGGAAGCTCGATGAAGCCGTTTACAAAACCGCTTATCTTCGGCGCCATGTTTGTCATGGGGATCCGGCAGGATTTTTCATCTTTTTTATCTTCCATCAAGGATTTCAAATCGATCTTCTTCTGTCTGGCCGGCAGTTTTATTATCATGCCGCTTCTTGGATATGCCATTGGCAAAATCTTCTTTTCGACAGATTTTCTGATGTTCACAGGCGTGATGATCTGCAGCGCTGTTTCGACAACCATGGTATCGGCCATCGTCTGGACCGGCATTACAAAAGGCAATGAGTCCCTGGCGATGGTTCTTTCCATCATTACATCCATTGCCTGCGTTTTTGCTGCACCATTTATTCTATATGTTTCGCTGAAGGCCACTATCGCGATACCGGTGGGAAAGATGATAAAGGACCTGTTTGTTATCATCATTTTTCCGGTTATCATATCGCAGATTATCCGGCATTATCTTCGCATGGACTATGGTAAGCTTTCGAAGGTGTCAAAAATTCTGGGGCAGGTGATCATCCTTTCGGTAATCATGATGGCCACATCGACACCGACAGGCTTTGGCTATATGGTTATCGCTTCCGTTCTGGGCGCGGCGGTATTACAATACCTGACCATTTCGATTTTCAGTTATAATGTTTCAAAATTATTTACAAGCAAGCCCAATGCCGTTGCCATTATGTATTGTTCATCCCAAAAGGCGCTTTCTACGGCAGCGCTGATCTCCATGACCTATTTTGATCCGGCAACAAGCATATATGTCCTGGTATACCACATCTTCCAGCAGATCATGGGCCAGGTGACAACCAAGCTATTGGTCAAGCCGACCGAGTGATCGGCTGTCGGTCTAGCTCGATTTGCATGTCAATTTTTGCAGGGTGTGGCAATCCGGCGGCGCCACGCCTTTAGAAATTGCAAAGCTGTAGCTTGCCTCGGCCACATAGATATCCCCGTGGGAGTCCACACAAATATCATGGGGGGCACAAAAATTTCCCGGTGCACAGCGATCGGCACTGAGCCAGCGAAGCAGAAGATTTCCATCCAAATCAAGAATACTGATGTGGCCCGGCAGATCAAAGCGTATGGGGCCGTGGCGCAGCGATGTTTGCCCGGTGCGCCACCACAGACTCGACACATATACCCGGCCGTCGGTATGGACATGGACACCTGTGGGCCGCTGAATGTGAGGCCATTGATCCAGGTACTCTCCTTCGGGGCTAAAAATCTGGATGCGATCATTCTCACGATCGGCAACGAGCAAACGTCCGTCCGGCGCAACTCCGATATCATGGGGCACATTGAACTGCCCCGGGCCGGTACCGGGCTCCCCCCACGACTGAAGCAGTTCACCTTCGGCGGAAAAATGATGAATTCGCGCGTTGCCATAACCATCGCTGACATACAGATCGCCGTTTGTCCCTACAGCCAGGTTGGTGGGCCGGTTAAAGGGACCGCCGCCCTGTTCGATACTGGAAAGTCCCTGCTTGGGGTCGTAGCCCGTAGAGGAGGGCATCCCCGGCGTGCCCAGCACCATCAGCGGTTTTCCATCCGGTGTGAATTTGCGCACGGTGTGCCCGCCGTCGTCGACAGCATAAATTGAATCGTCCGGCCCTACGGTTATGCCGTGGGTCTGGGGAGTAAAAATATCTTCGCCCCACGTCGTCACGAAACGTCCATCTCGCTCGTAAACAAAAACACAGGTCTTCCCCCGCGTGATGAGATACACCCTGTCCTGAGAATCGATTGCCACGCCGACGACGTCGCGATGTGAATATCCATTGGGGATCTGTTCCCAGTCTTGAACTGCCTTGTAATTCAAATCATTGGCCATAATACCTCCCTTGTTCATTTTCGTTTTAGGCGAGTTTCAGAAATAGCTTGTCATCATGAAATCAGTTCAAATTTCTTCCATTGCGTATCTTGAAGGGCCTCGTCAAAAATCATACCGCCGCTTATCTTTAGGACCTGGGCCGTGCAGCAGGGTCGAACATCATCTGCCATTTTGGAGAAAAAGTCTTCGATTCGCTTTTAACAGATGGAAAAGGCTTGAAAGATAGGAACTTGCTTTTTATGCAGCTGAATATGTCAAATTAATGGTTGGGTGTCAATCAAACTGTGGATCTATCGGGACGTGAGCGATATGATTTATGTATGTTCTGTTCTTGACGCAGGAAGGGCACAAGGTTAGAAGGAATACCTGACACGAATATTAACCAGTTCAACCGGACCGGTTGGTCCGGTTTCGATACGATGAGACAGCATGAACCAAATCGTTCGACGAAAAGCAGGTGATTTTACAGGCCCAAAACCTGAAATTCTGGCCCCTGCGGGCAATAAGGATGCATTTCTGGCGGCCTTGGCTGCCGGTGCGGACGCGATCTACTGTGGATTAAAAACCTTTTCGGCTCGAATGGCGGCAAAAAATTTTACGCTGGCCGAAATGGCCTCCCTTTCGGAGTTGGCCCATCGGGAGGGGACAAAACTCTATCTTGCGGTGAATACATTGCTAAAGCCGGACGATCTGAAGCCGATTGGTCAGCAACTGTTGCAGGTGAATCGACAGGTCCGGCCCGATGCACTGATCATCCAGGATCTGGCTGTTGCGGCGATTGCCAGGCAGGCAGGCTTTAAAGGCGACATCCATCTTTCCACACTGGCCAATGTCAGCATGGCCGGGATTCTGCCGCGGCTGCCAAAAACATTCGGGGTACGGCGAGTGGTGCTTCCCAGGGAACTGAATGTGGACGAGATCAAGCTGATGGCGGCAGCGTGTCCTCATGATCTGGGCTTGGAAGTGTTCGTTCACGGTGCGCTGTGCTATGGCGTTTCGGGTCGATGCTATTGGAGCAGCTATCTGGGCGGCAAAAGCGGGTTGCGGGGCCGCTGCGTTCAACCGTGCCGGCGCCGTTATAAACAGGGGAAACAGTCTCAGCGCTTTTTTGCCTGCCAGGATCTGAGCCTGGATGTGCTGGCGAAAGTGTTGGCCGAAGTGCCTCAAATAAGGGCCTGGAAAATTGAAGGGCGCAAAAAAGGTCCGCATTATGTTTACTATACGGCAGTGGCCTATCAAATGCTGCGCGACGAAGGACATGATCCGCAAATGAAGAAAGCCGCCCTGGAACTGCTGGCGCACGCCCTTGGACGGCCGGGCACGCACTATCATTTTCTGCCCCAGCGGCCGCAGAATCCAATCGATGTCCATTCACCTTCCGGTTCAGGTCTGCTGGTGGGGGCGGTTCGCGGCGATCAGAAACGGCCATACATCGAGCCACGGCTGGATTTGCTGCCTTACGACAAGTTGCGTGTTGGATATGAGGATGATGCCTGGCATCAGACCTTCGATTTGAACAAGAGCGTTCCCAAAAAAGGAAAACTGGTACTGAAGCTGGCCGGCGGACGTACACCGGCTAAGGGAACCCCCGTATTTTTGATTGACAGAAAAGAAGCGGCCTTGAGCGAGAAGATCCGATCCCTGGCCGATCAAATCGGCGCTGTCAAGCCGAATGCGGATTCAGGTCCGGCCTTCGTGTTAAAAATGGCTCCCGGCAGTCCGGGAAAACCGCATGTGCATTTAATGCACGTGATGCGGAAACCGGGGCAACGGATTCGTAAAACCAGTGCAGCCTACTGGATCAATCCTCAACGACCCGTGCGTTTGTCCGGTGATGAGACGTCAAGGGCCTGGTGGTGGCTGCCTCCGGTCATCTGGCCCGATGAAGAGCAGCAATGGCAGCAGCAGATCAGCGAATTGCTCCGCAGCGGCGTGCGGCGCTTCGTGATCAATGCGCCTTGGCAAATCGCCCTGTTCAGGCGGACTGAAGGTCTGAGTATTTGGGCCGGCCCTTTCTGCAACCTGTCCAATCCGCTGGCGATTCGTTCGTTCAAAATCCTTGGCGGTCGGGGAGCGATTGTCAGTCCCGAGATGGGCCGGGAAGATCTGGTGGCCCTGTCCAGGAAGAGCGTGTTGCCGCTGGGGATTGTCGTTTCCGGGTTTTGGCCCTTATGTGTATCACGGGTGCTTGCCGGTGAGATGACAACCGATGTCGCCTTCACGAGCCCCCGCGGCGAGCAAGGTTGGGCGCGTCGATATGGGCAGCTTTATTGGCTGTATCCCAACTGGCCGATCGATCTTCGCAGCCGGCAGGACGATTTGACGCGAGCCGGCTACCGCATGATGGTCCACCTCGATGAACCGGTGCCGTCCGCGGTGAAAATCAAACGTCGACCGGGTAAATGGAACTGGGACATCGGATTGAAATAACCTTAATAGAGGTGGCTTATGGTCGATCTGCACATGTATTGCGATACCTTGGAGGTCTCACTGGACATCGGTCCGGATATGATCGACATTACCCCTGGCCTGATGCGCTGCGTCGAAGCGTCGGGCATTCATTTGGGGACCGTATCCGCCACCATGGTCGGCTCTACCGGCTCCCTGACGACCATCGAGTATGAACCCGGTGTCGTGGAAGATTTGAAGCAGGCGATCGATCGATTTGCACCGGCCGATATAGCCTACGCACATGAACTGGCTTGGCATGACGGCAATGGACACAGCCACGTCCAGGCAGCAATTATGGGCCCCTCCCTGACGCTGCCGATTCGAAACGGGCGGCTTCAACTGGGCACCTGGCAGCAGGCGGTGGCCATCAACCACGACAACCGTTCGCGTCGTCGAAGCATCGAAATTACCATTGTCGGTACGACGGTTTGACAAACAGTGTTAAGTTTTAAGTGTTAGGTGATTAAGTTAAGGATCTGATCCGATTGAGTACCAACAGATCGGAGCTTAAATATGGACAGTCAAACCAACAGGATTTATGCACGTATCGTATTCTTATAAATAGATAGAATTCATCAACTTAACACTTAAAACTTAACACTTAACACTATCTCCAAGACGCCATCGACCACCAAATAGCAAAACCACTCGCGAGCGGGAGGTACCATTGTCGATATTGCCCGAAACCATGAATGCGCTATGGTTGGAGCAGGGGCGACTCAGCGTGCGCGGCGATATGCCTGTGCCCAGGCCGGAGTCGGACCAGGGATTGGTCCGCGTCCATGTGGCGGGTATTTGCGCCACGGACAGACACTTGATGAGAGGGTATTATCCATATGCCGGCATTCCCGGCCATGAATTTGTCGGTGCCGTTGCCGCAGCACCGGGTGCACCACACCTTGTCGGCCGGCGCGTGGTCGGGAATATCAATATTTCCTGTGGCCAGTGTTCGCTGTGCCGGTCCGGACGGGCGGGACACTGCCGCGAACGCTCTGTTCTGGGTATTCAAAACTGGCCGGGAGCGATGGCACAATATGTGAAGTTGCCGCTGAAAAATCTGGTGTCGGTGCCTGACCATGTTTCCGATCAAGCCGCTGTTTTTGCCGAACCGTTGGCCGCAGCGCTGCAGATCCGGCGGCAGGTCCGGATCGAACCGTCCAGCCATGTATTGGTTTTGGGTGCCGGTACGCTGGGGCAGCTGATTGCCCGCACGCTGTCGCTGGACGTCAAGAGGCTCAGCGTCGTGGCGCGTTATGACGTTCAGCGTCGAAGATTGGAATCGGCCGGAGTTGAATGGTTGGCGGAACAGGATCTGCTCCCGGATCGTTTCGATGTTGTGGTCGAGGCCAGTGGATCGCCTGAAGGATTCGCTCTGGCGCAGAAAGCCCTGAAGCCCGGCGGTACGATGGTGCTGAAGTCCACGTTTAAGGGGCAGGTCCCCATAACCTTATCAGAATTGGTGGTCGATGAGATAACTGTGATCGGTTCGAGGTGCGGGCCGATGGATCAATCCGTTGATATGCTTGCGGACCGGCGGATAGACCCGCGGCCCCTGATCGATGCGCAATATCCTCTGCAAGAGGGGGTGGCGGCTTTCAGTGCCGCCGCCGGTCCCGGCCGGCTGAAGGTGCTGCTGAAGATGTGACATCAGGGGCGGGTTTCAGCCGGGGTGCTTGGCGGGTTTAGCCTTCAAAGAAAAGTAAGTCGCATCGAACAGGCTGGTTTTGCCGAGAAGATGTTTCAGATACTCGATACTGACGATAGCGGTCAACTCATCCCGGGACATGGAGTTGATATAGTCTTGATCCGAAAAGAGTTTTTTAAACCATTTTCGGTTCCTGCTGTTCTTGTCCCCGAACCGTCCTTTCAGATCTTCAAAATAGATCCGGCTTTGCGCTCTGAGTTCTTCGGTGGAAAGATTTTCAATTGTATTCAGCACGGTCAATACGTTGGGCAGTTTATCCAGCGCCGGGGCTTCAAGCACTTCCTTGAAGGACTTTACAAAGCGAACCACGCCCTTGCGGATATGATGCGGCTGGGCCAGGTTCATACCGGCCCATCCTGCGTGCAACCACTTGAATACATAAAAATTAACAGCGGGTGCGGGGTCCTTGACCTCATAGTAGATCATGATTGAAGATGAGCTGTACATGTAGGAATCCGCCCAGCCCAGGCCGGGCATCATGACGCCCTTTTCTCCCGTGTAAAGATAGTTCCAATCCTCATCCGAACCCAGGACCAGCCCCTTTCTGCCCACTTCGGATTTGTCCGGCTGGTTGGATATGGAAATCAGCACGTGGCTGCCGTTATGCTTCATTAAAATCAACGCCCGCTCCAGGTTGTAGGAATAATAGGCACCGGATTGGGAGTCAGGCGTGATTTCGTTGAATTCCAGACCCTTGATCACCACTGGATCGATCTGTTGATCCAATAGCTCCGAGAGTTTCGGAAACGGTCGCCGCTTTCCGTCGACTTCAATCCAATGGGAGCGTCGAACGGAAGAGGGCGTTGTAAAATATGGCGGTACATCCGGGTTGTACACGAGATCCAGAACGTCCCTGAATGAACGGTTGACGGTAAATTCATAGTAATCGGAAGATGACCCTTCGCGTGAACCCAGGCTCAGGCTATCGCCCAGCTCCTTTTGGGTTTTAATGAATTCGAATATCGTTTCGATCCGGCTGGCATCGAAACGTGGCTGATGATTTTTCCGGGTCAGGCTGATGAGATAGTCGAATGCCGGCGAAAGATGGTCACACTGCGGTGCATTCGTTTTGGCGTTTTCGACGTCGGTATCCGTGCCAAGAGCGGAGATGGGCAGTGTTGCCAGCACGATAAAAACAACGGGAACAATTCGGAGCAGGTATTTTTGGAACATATGCATACTTTCAAATCTCAGCAAATGCTCGGTGCTGTCCACCGATGATTTGGCTGATCGATTTTTTTGCGGGGGTATTTCGAAAACCATATATCATCATCTTATAAAGTTCAAGGTCTAGACTTGGGTCAATATCGTCAGTCAGCCATTTGCACCTGTGCCTTTCCCAATACGTTTGAAGAGGGTCGGTAGCGGATAAGATAATGCAAATTTGGTGCCTGCATTTTTCCATTATTATCTGTAATAATATCAATGGTGATGAAATCGGCACAATGACATGGGGCGCATTTTTGGGAATCGGTGTGACAATTTTTATCATGGGACTGTCTGAAGAATGTCACGCTCTGGACCGTTTCCTGAGCGGTCCGAATGACGGAATCGATGGTGAAGCTGATCGAGCGCAGCGGGCCGGTTATGGGTTGCAAAGTGATGTGAAGAATGCTTTGCTGGGTCTGGCCGCCGGTCCGGATGCGGCCAGGATTCCATACAATCAGTCCCATTTTATCCTCTTGTAAAACCATTAAAGATACGTGCATGGACTCATGACGGCAGGCGGCGACGATCAACTGCACAGATGCCTCACGCTGAGGCCTTTCACGGCCTGCACGGCGCGTACGGATATCCATCTGCCGGCAATATCGAATGCAGGCCGAAAAACGGATCCCACCGCCGGCAAGACCGACGTCCATATGTTAAGACCTCTTGCGCCGATGGCGGTGGCCATGATCGCCGGCGTCGCTGCCGGTGCCTGTTTTCCGGGGGGCAGGTGGATCGCGTGGGTGATGGCAGGCCTGCTGGGGGTGCATCTTGGGATCGCCATCCGGCACAGACGGTCGCTCGGCGTGTCGCCGTTTGTGCTGTGCCTGGCCATGGGTTATCTATCGATCCAGCCCTGGCTCGGCCTCGATCTGCCGGGTGACCATGTCAGCCGATTCGTGGGCCAGGGCGTCTGGCGGATCGAGGGGCGTGTTCACTCTGCCGTCGTTACGAAACAGTACCGATGGGAGTTCGTACTGGAGGCGCAGCACCTCAGTCGGCAACATGCGGGTCACACGGTTCGCGGTTGCATCAGAGTGACCGGCAGGGGAAAGCCTCTCGACCTGACGCCCGGGGATGTCGTCACGCTCCAGGGCCATTTGAGAGCTATCCGTAATTTTGCCAATCCAGGTGGATTTGATTATGAGCGATTCATGGCCCTGCGCGGCATTCGGGCGCAGGTTTATGCCCGCCGGGGAAGCTTGAAGCGCATTGCGGAGGCATCCGTTCAATCCTGGCGTACGCGCGTGGATGAGTTGAGGCAGCGCCTTTCCGGACGGATGACGACAGCCCTCGATGACCGACCCGGCAAAGCTGTCGGCCTGCTGAAGGCCCTGATATTAGGGGAGCGTCTGCAGATGTCGGGGCAGCAGCAGGAGGCCTACCGGCGGGCGGGGGTGGCTCATATACTCGCCATTTCCGGGCTGCACATCGGCTGCGTTTCCCTCGCGGCTTTTTGGCTGTTCAACCGGCTGTTCAGCTGGATCCCTTTTATGCTGCGCCAGGCCTGGACACGGAAAGGGGCCGCCGTTGTCAGTTTGGCAGTTGCAGCATGTTACGGCCTCCTGGCTGGAATGTCTCCGTCAACCCAGCGAGCCGTGGTGATGGCGGCAGCATGTCTGCTGGCCTTCTGGATCGGCCGCAGGCATGACTGGCTCAGTGCATTGGCTTTGGCGGCTGCCGTGATTCTGGTGGTTTTTCCTCCAACTTTGCTGAGCGTTTCGTTTCAACTGTCCTTCGCTGCTGTGCTGACGATTCTGGTCGGATTTCAAGCGGTCCCGATCCGCATAACGCCTGCCGATGACCATTGCTGGACAAACCCCGCCAAACGGCTGCTGGCGTTTTTATGGGTATCGACGCTTGCCACAGCGGGAACGCTCCCGCTGGTGCTGTATTATTTCAATCAGGTCTCCCTGGTGGGCCTGTTGACCAATCTGGTTGTAGTTCCGGTGGTGGCGATGCTGGTGGTGCCTGCGGGCTTATCGGGAGTCCTGGCGTCCGCAGTCAGCGCCGATCTTGCCGCTTTCTGCTGGCACGTCGCCCATGCAGGACTTGTCTTGGTCGACTGGGTTGTATCACACGTTGCCGAATGGCCCTGGGCTGCCGTAAAAAGTGTCACGCCCAGTGCTGCTGAGATCGTCATCTATTACGGTGTCCTTGGCGGCTGTTTGTATTGGAAAAGGATTAACAGGCCCCGACTTGTTGCTGCCTTGGTGTTGCTGCTCTTATGCAGCGACGTGGCATACTGGAGTTATGTTCGTTTTGGCCGGAATGAATTACGGTTGACGGCCGTCGACGTCGGGCAGGGCAGCGCCAACCTGCTGGAGTTGCCGGGAGGCGATACGGTGCTGATTGACGGCGGTGGTTTCAGTGACAACAGCGCATTTGATGTGGGGGCCCGAATTCTGGCGCCATTGCTTTGGCGCCGAAAGATTCGTTCCATTGACCTGGTGGTTCTGACTCATCCGAACAGCGACCACCTCAACGGTCTGCTGTTCATGCTGCAACACTTCGATGTCAAGGAGGTATGGTCGAATCACGAACCGGTCGATGCGGCGGGGTATCGCAAATGGCAGGAAATGTTGACGCGCCGGGGGATCACCCATCACGATTTCCAGAGTCTGCCCGACCGTTTTTTACGAAACGGCGTGAGCTTTGAGATCCTGGCGCCGCCCCGGGATTTTTTGGACAGACGCCAAGCCGAAACCTGGCGTGACCCCAACAACAATTCGATGGTGGTGCGGATCAGTTATGGGAAGGTCAGCCTTCTGATGACGGGGGATATTGCCGGGCAGGCCGAGATGGAACTGGTCGGACGCTATTCAGGTCGGCGGCTGAGGAGCACCATTTTAATGGTGCCGCACCACGGCAGTCGAAAATCAAACACCATGGCTTTTCTATCCGCTGTCGATCCCAAAGAGGCCGTTATTTCAGCCGGCTGGCGGAACCGGTTCGGATTTCCGCATCGAGAGACCCTCGAGCGCTTGGCCGCCGCCGGCAGCCGGGTCTGGTGCACCGCAGACAGCGGCGCGATCCAGATCATTACCGACGGAGAGACATACCGGGTCAAGCCGACGCGAAAACAGTAGCCCTCCAATCCCGCCTGTATGGAATCAACCGTCTCAGCGCACCGCCTAAACCGCCAACCGTCCCAACCGGCAAAACCGATATCGCATTTCTTGCACAAATTAAGATACTTGTGCTATTTAGTCTTTATTGCTCGTTCAATGACGGTGCAGGGCAGCTGGATGTGTTGCAGCGCCACTCGGATTCGCATCGCTCCGCCTATACCTGAAATGGCATACGAACCATGACAGATAAACCGGCACCACAACAAACGGCAGATTCGACGCCTCGGCAGATCGATGCCATTGCCAAGGTGGTGGCCGATCTGCACATCGCTCATCGGAACTTGTCGATTTATCCGCCCGCCCATGAGCAGGTCAAACAAAGTGTGCAAAAGGCCTATTCCGGGCTTGCCAAAACACTCGAGAGCCGAGAGCGCTTCACCCTTGCGGTGATGAAAGACGGACTGGCGCTCGACAAGGACCCGTTGCCCGCCGGCAACCAGATCTGCAAAGAGTTTGCGAACATCCTCAGGCAGTATCAGGTTGCCACGCTGACCTTCGATCGGGAACTGGATGAATCGGAGCTTATCCGTTTTTTATTGCTGATCGGATCGGATCGTGAAGAAGTCGGTGAACAGGGCGGTATCGAGGCAGCGGCCGAAGCGTGCAATTTATCCAATATTACTCTTGCAGCTGTTGATTACAGCAAATTGCAGCTGACCGAAGAGCGCGAGATTCAACGGTCCGATCGACGGGATCAGCAAACATCCGTATGGCAAAAATTCGTATCGCATATGCTGGATGAACGGTCCGCGAAGGAGAGCCGGGCGGCCACCGATTTTCAGACGTTGTTGAATCCGGGTGAGCTTGCGGCATTGCTCAACCAAAAGCAGCTGGATGTGCGGCAGGCGCTGAAGCAATACGATGAAATCCTGTTAGAAATGGCGCAAAAGCCCTCCAATGCTTTGCAACCTCGCCAGGAGCTTCAAAACTTTCAGACGATGATACAGGAACTCCATCCCGAATTGCGCAAACAATTCCTGTCTTCGACGCTGCAGGGATGCGGCGCTTCTGAATCGGAGGCGGGGACAGCCCGTTTGGTCGAGGGCCTGGGGGCGGATGTCATCGTCCAGATGATTCGTCAGGCCAACGCCGACGGACAGCAGATTTCGCCCTCGCTCCTCTCCTTTATCAAAAAGATGGGGCATTTGGGCGTCACTCCCGAACTTTTGCAGACCGACAGCGGCTCCGGCCGGAACGGGTTTTCGTCCGAACAGGTCTCATCCCTGCTTGCGCACGAGGAGTATGACAATTTCGTGGATGAAGATTATGGGATTTTGCTGGACGATCTGGCCGCAGAGGATCAATCCGCCGATTCCGACTCCGTTGATGAGCGCTTGTCGGAACAACTGGCCGAATGTATGGTCGCCTCCAATATCCACTGCCGTGTGAGCCGGGCAATGGCCCGGCTGATGACCCAGAGTCCGGGTACGGAGGATTATCGAAGCTGGGCTCGCCGTTTGTCTTACCTGTTGGACGATTTGCTGGAAACCCAGGCCTTTGATTGTTTGGCCGAAACGTTCGCATTTGTACGGAACGAACGGGATAACCCGGATGAAGAAAAGGCCAGGATCGCCGATATTATTTTGGATCATTTCGGCAGCCCGGAGTTTGTCGCAAAGGCCGTTGATCGGATTTTGAAGGTTCATGGGGAGGCCGGCGATCCGGGCATGAATTTCTTAGTACAGTTAGGCGAGCCGGTGGTTGTCGAAATCATGGATCTGTTGAGCAGTGGGGAAACGGACATCGATCGCAAAAAACTGATTCAATCGCTGGACAAATTCGGACCGCTGGCCGCCCGGGAAGCGATAGAGCGCTTGAACGACTCGCGATTGAAATTCCTGCGCATGATGATTCATATTGTGCGGCGTCACGGGGATCGGCAATCGGCGGAACATCTTCGCTACCTGCTTGAGCATTCGGATGACGGCATCCGCATGGAAGCGCTGGGGACCTTATTGCGATTCAACAACAAATGGGGGTTGATCCGGCTGCGCGAGCTGATCAACGCACCGTGGTCCGATATGACGCAACAGGCCATCGCATTGGCCGGGATTTACAAGGTGACGGATGTGGTACCCATTCTGATCGATTTTGCCCAGCGATGGGGAGACGCTCAACGGCAGGAAGCCTCCATTCGCGCTCTGGGGCGTATCGGCGATGCGAGGGCTGTTGCGGTACTGGATAAACTGGCCCGTCGGCGATGGAGCTTGTCGAAGAAACAAAAGCTCCATCTGAAACAAGTGGTTTTTGAGTCTTTGGGCGGTTATGCATCACAGGACGTTCTGGACCTGCTCCACTTCGGTATTAAAGAGAAAGATACCACCATCCGGAGCAACTGCGAAAAATTGCTGCGTAAAATCAGGTTGGCGGGTCGTTCATAAGTGCCGGAAACCCGGTTGCTTCAGAATGGATTGCCAACCGCTGCGCAGTCGATTGTCGGCATGTGAGCGGCACGCTCAGCCTTTTTAAGGACAAAGCCTTGATTGAGATGCAGAACGAAATTGTGCAGGTGGTTGCCCACCTGAATGCAGCCATGGCCAACGTGCGCCTTTATGCTGCAGACCATCCTCAGGTGGTGCGCTACATAGAGCGCGCGCACGGCACACTGCATGACCTGCTGAAGCAGCGGGAAGAACTGACACTGATTACGGTTGACGACGATCTGGTTGTGGATCATCGGACCATCAATGCCAAGACCCCCCATCTGAGCCAGTTCGTCAGGATACTCAAGCGCAGCGCCGTCGAACGCATCACATTCAGCCGCAACGCCACTGTGGAAGAGCTGACGCAATTGGTCAGAGACCTGATGGCCCCCGATGGGGATGTCGTGCGCAGCACCAAGGGGATCTTGCTTGGCAAGGTGCATGTGGTGGATCATTCGGACCTCGTATCCCAGGTGGAATTGCTTCCGGAGGAAATCAGGCAGCGCCTGGCCGAGTTGGTGCTGCTGCGCGATCGGTCTCTGGATGATTTGAAAGAGATGTACCACGACATACAGAAACAGAGAAAAATACCCACCAAGGGAGTTGGTGATATCGTCCAGGGATTTGTCGGCGGGATGCTGCGCAACGCCAATCCGCTTCACATGCTGGCCTCCTTGAAATCATCCGACGAATATACCTTCACCCATGCCGTCAATGTGTGTCTGCTGACGATGGCCCAGGCCGAATATCTGGGGGCCAGCAGCGACCAGTTGCACGACATCGGCATCGCGGCCTGCCTTCACGATGCCGGAAAAATGTTCATCCCGAACGAAATCTTGAACAAACCCGGAAAACTCGATGAACGCGAGTGGGTGGAAATGAGAGGCCATTCGCTGCGGGGGGCCCAGTATTTATTGAGGCTGTCAGGCATCTCAAAACTTGCGTTTATCGGCGCTCTGGAGCACCATTTGCACTACAACGGTGCGGGCTATCCCGACCTGGGCAAACAGTGGCGGCCCAATCTGGTCAGCCAAATGATCGCCATCGCAGATCTGTTCGATGCCATGCGCAGCCGGCGCCCATACAAAGACCCCAAACCCGATGACGTCATCATTGAATTGCTCCGCAAAGAGAGTGGAACGGCATACAATCCGCAACTGGTCGAAAACTTTATCCGGTTGATCAAATCTTAGTCCGATGAATGACACTCCGGTATTTGCTTGACTTGCCGACCGACTCCTAATAAGTTGTCCAACTTTTGGTTTTTTACCGGAGATGCCTGGTTTGCGGGGTCGAACTTATGGTATTTAATTTTGGATCCATCCGAATTTTTGATGCTTAATCTCCTGAGGAGCATGACATGACCCAATTTAACTATCAACCGATGTTTCAACTGGGACAGGACGACACCGTGTATCGCCGGCTGACCGATCAATACGTCTCGGTCGTCGATATGGAAGGCCAGCCGGTGCTCAAGATCGACCCGCAGGCATTGACGCTGTTGGCCCAGAGTGCGTTTAGAGATGTATCGCATCTCTACCGGTCATCGCATCTGGCATCATTGGCAAAAATATTGGACGATCCCGAAAGTTCGGAAAATGACCGCTTCGTGGCTGAAGAGATGCTTAAAAATGCCGTCATCTCGGCAGAAATGGAGTTTCCCATGTGCCAGGACACCGGTACGGCCATCATTATGGGCAAAAAAGGTCAATCCGTCTGGACGGGGGCCGACGATGAGCGATACCTTTCGCAAGGGGTGTTCAACGCCTATACCCAGGCCAATCTGCGTTACTCTCAAAACGCGCCGCTTTCCATGTATGAAGAAAGGAACACCGCCTGCAATCTGCCTGCGCAGATAGAGCTGTATGCCGTTGAAGGCGACGCCTATTCGTTCCTGATGCTGGCCAAAGGCGGCGGGTCGGCCAACAAGACTTATCTGTACCAGGAGACCAAGGCCGTTCTCAATCCGGAAACCCTCGTCGATTTTCTTGTCGGCAAGATGAAGACATTGGGAACCGCCGCCTGTCCGCCCTACCATCTGGCCGTTTGCGTTGGGGGCACTTCCGCAGAAATGAACCTGAAAACAGTCAAACTGGCATCCGCCAAATACCTTGATCATCTTCCGACCCGAGGCAGTGAGGCCGGGCATGCATTTCGGGATCAGGAACTGGAGGCTGTATTGCTTGAACGTTCGCGGACCCTGGGTATCGGCGCTCAATTCGGCGGTAAATACTTTTGCCACGATATCCGTGTGATCCGCATGCCGCGTCATGGAGCCAGCTGCCCCATCGGTATCGGTGTGAGCTGCAGTGCAGACCGGAATATCAGAGGCAAGATCACGAAAGAGGGCGTGTTTCTGGAACAGCTCGAAACCGACCCGGGCCGGTACCTGCCGGAGTCGGTTGCGACGGCGTCGGATGCGGTTGCAATTGATCTGGATCAGCCCATGGATCGGATCCGGGCGATGTTGACCCAATACCCGGTGGCCACCCGGCTGCTTCTCAACGGCGATATCATCGTGGCACGCGATATCGCGCATGCCAAGCTCAAAGAGCGGCTCGACAGCGGTCAGGGGCTGCCGCAATACCTGAAGGATCATATTGTTTACTATGCCGGTCCGGCCAAAACACCAAAAGGGTATGCGTCGGGTTCTTTCGGCCCCACCACAGCAGGCCGCATGGATCCTTATGTGCCCATTTTTCAGGCCGAAGGGGCTTCGATGGTGATGCTGGCCAAGGGCAACCGGTCGGCGGTGGTTACCGAGGCGTGCAAAACATACGGCGGCTTCTACCTGGGTTCCATCGGAGGCCCGGCCGCCCGTCTGGCCAAGGAGTGCATCACCCATATGGAGCTGATCGAGTACCCGGAATTGGGTATGGAGGCCATTTACAGGATTACGGTCAAAGACTTTCCCGCCATCATGCTGGTCGATGACAAGGGAAATGACTTTTTCCATAATTTGCTTTAGCGATAAAACGTCATAATCAAAACGAATCATAAAGAGTAGCCATGACCGACATGATAAATTTAGATGCCATATTTTCTCCCAAGTCCGTAGCCGTTGTCGGCGCCTCCACTACCGCCGGAAAGGTGGGGCACGATATTTTTGTCAACATTCTCAAAGCCGGATATAAAGGCACGCTATACCCCGTCAACCCGAAAGCCAATGCCGTTGCAAGCGTTCGGGCGTATGAAAGCATCGCGGACATTCCCGAGGTTCCGGATCTGGCGATGATCATTCTGCCGCCGGTATTGGCCCTGAAGGCCGTTCAGGAAGCCATTGACATGGGCGTCAAGGGCATTGTCATTGTGTCGGCGGGCTTCAAGGAGATTGGTGGCGACGGTCTCGAAATCGAGAACAAGATCGTGGATATCTGCCGGAAAGCTGGCGTCCGCCTCGTAGGCCCCAACTGTCTCGGTGTGATCAATCCACTGGAAAACGTCAGCCTGAACGCCAGCTTTTCAGCCCGCATGCCCAAAGCCGGCAACGTTTCATTCATGTCTCAAAGCGGTGCGTTGTGCACCGCCGTTCTTGACTTTGCCGCTGATCGCAAATTCGGATTCTCCAAATTTATCTCCATCGGCAACAAGGCCGACGTGGACGAACTCGACCTGCTGCGGTACCTCCACCAGGACCCCACCACCGAGGTGATCATGATGTACGTGGAGGAGCTCCACCGGGGGCCCGAGTTCGTGGCCGCCGTCAAGGAGATCACCGGCGGAGACCGCCCCACTCCGGTGCTGGCCATCAAATCGGGCCGCACCAGCGCAGGCGCCGCGGCAGCCGCCTCCCACACCGGCTCCCTGGCCGGTTCGGAGGCCGTCTACGACGCCATCTTTGCCCAGTCGGGCATCATCCGCGTCGATA
>JBNKKC010000151.1:0-37871 GCA_050291625.1 Desulfobacteraceae bacterium | reverse complement strand
CTGGACATCAAAAACCAGATCGGCGGCATCCAGGAATCCACCGGCAGCACCGTGACCTCCATCGAGCAGATCGGTCAGGTGATCGATAATGTCAATGAAATCGTCTCCACCATTGCCACGGCAGTGGAAGAGCAATCCACTTCGACTCAGGAGATCGCAAACAACATCTCGCAGGTCTCCAACGGCATCGGAGAGGTCAATGAAAATGTGGCCCAAAGTACCAACGTGGCCAACGAGATCAGCCAATCGATTACCGAAGTCAACCAGGCCGCCGGCGAAATGGCCAACAGCAGCTCCCAGGTTCGTCTCAGCGCCGAGGAGCTCTCACAACTGGCCGAGCAGCTCAATGAGATGGTCGGGCGGTTCAAGCTGTAATACCGGTCCAGCGTATCGGATTCATCTTTCTGTTCAGGGATCTTCTCCAGTCGATCTGGAGAAGATCCCTGGTGCACATTTCCAATACGCGGGCTTTCTTCCCGATTATAACAGGCCGCTTGAACAACAGATTGAATCCGGCCGTAGAACCTTTTGTGTCGATCGATTCTCTTTTCTTCAATTGAACGCCCAAAAAACCCGCACCAAGCAGACGCTTCTGGGTGTCAAGGTCATCCAGGCACACCTTCACGGCACTGCGATCGTCGAACCTGCGTCTGTGATAAAGATGTTGATGCACGATGTAGCGAACCTTGCCGCCGTATTTTATTTTCAACCGGGCGACATGAAACCCGCTTGCCAGCAAAACCGGAAGGTTCCAGATATTATGCGGCGAAACCGTGGCGCAGACGTGCGGGTGCGTTCCCCGTTCCCGGAGGGTGTGCAGGGCAATGCGATTCAGTATCAAGGCCAGGTGATTGCCCCTGAAGTCGGGGTGGACGCAGACCATTTGAAGGTTGACGACTTGCGACAGTTGGTCTTGTTCCAGGTTGAGGTCGATGCCCAGGTTCCACTCACTGTCGTTTGGATCGGGGTAATAGAGATTTCGAAAGGCCACCAGACGCTTTTTAACAAATACGCCCAGTACGGTGCCGCATTGTCCCATATGCTGTTTCATGAAGTCCTGGGAGAAGGCGTGCAGCAAATCCGGATGTTGCAGATTCCGGCAGATGGTTTGCTGAAGCGCCATCACCTGAGGCAGCTGATTTTCGTCCAGGCGGGATATCCTGTATCTGACCATCCGGCCTGTCGCTTCATCACTCTTTTGCCGTAACCATCCGGTCTTTATGATTGGTTGCATTGTAACGGCCCTTTCTATAGACGCCAAGCACCATCGCAATAAGCATACCAACGCTTTGCGGCGGGATAGAGTGGCATAACCTCTAATAATGTATGATGGTTATATGATTTGCTTTTCTTTAGGACGTCTGTGCCGACAAAAATCTGACGGCCTGACCAAGGGGGCGGGGCTATGGGTGAATGACGGTGTCGGGATTGGAGGAGAACTCCGGCGCGCTGCCGGTCACCGTTGGTTACTCCAGCACAGCTCGAATGGTTTCGGCCATATCGCTCAAAGCGACGGGCTTCATCAAAAACGCATTGATTCCGATGGTGCGCGCGCGTTCTTTCGATATTTTCTTACTGTAGCCCGTGCACAGAATTATCGGAATGTCCGGTTTGATTTTTTTGGCCTCGATGGCGAGTTTGTCTCCGGATAGTCGAGGCATGGACATGTCCGTTATGATCAGGTCATAGTCGTCCGGAGCCTGAGACAGATGTTCCAGGGCCTGGCGGCTGCTGTTGACGGCGGTCACTTTGTATCCCAGCAAGCTCAGCCGTTGACGGCTCATATCGGCAATGGGCAGTTCGTCATCGACGAACAGAATACGTTCGGACCCCATGGGCAATGTTTTGAGCCTGCTGAGTGTTCTGTCGACCTTCTGGGAGGACAGCGGCAGGTAGATCATAAAGGTCGTCCCCCGGCCGACCTTGCTGTCGACTGCGATCTCTCCACGGTAGTTCTCAACGATACCGTGCACCAGGGACAGTCCAAGTCCCGTGCCTTCTCCCCTGCCCTTGGTCGTAAAGTAGGGATCGAAAATCCTGTCCAGTTTGTGGGCTGCAATGCCGATGCCCGTGTCCGATACGATGATTTTCAGGAATTTTCCGGGTGTGAACACCGGGTGCATGCTGTTGAAAGAGCTGTCCAGAGCTTCTTCCGTAATCGTAACGGTCAGGGTGCCGCCGTCATTTTCCATGGCCTGGGCGGCATTGGTGAACAGGTTCATGAAAATCTGATGGATTTGCGTCGGCTCCGCCATGGCAAACGCCTCGCTTTCCACCTTGAGCCGGACATCGACGGAGGTCGGAATGATGGATCGGATCAGTTTGGTCGCCTCTTTGGCGATGGCGCTGATTTGAACAGGCTGGATGTGGCCTTCTTCCTTGCGGGCAAAGGTCAGGATTTGCCGGACCAGCTCCTTGGCTCTCATTCCGGCCTGATAAACCTCTTTCAAGTTGTGTTCCAATTGACCGGCCGGTTCGACATCCATCAGCGAAAGCTCCACATATCCCAATACGGACGACAGGATATTGTTGAAGTCATGCGCGATGCCGCCGGCCAGCGTGCCGATGGCCTCCATCTTATAGGCATGTCTCAATTGGGCTGCCAGCCGGATCTTTTCCTCCTCAGCCCGTTTGCGATCCGTGATGTTTTCGTGGGCCACCACGACCCGGCGTTCGCCGTCTCCGGGAAACAGGGTGACCTTACCGTGAAACCACATCCGTTCGCCGTTGATTTGCATGGCGTACTCCATCTCGAACACATCTTTTTCCCTGTTCAGCACAGCCTCGATTCCATCGCTGAACGCTTGTGCACAGGACGCATCGAGGGACGACAGATGTTCACCAGTCTTGCAGGCATCAAAATAATTGGTATGTTCGCAACACCGCAATACATGGTCGCCTTTGGCAATCGAAAATTCCCGCCAGGCTTTGTTGACCGCCAAGACCTCGCCGCTTGCATCGATGATGGCGATATGATCGGAAAGGGCATCCAGGGTCGAGCGTAAAAACCGTTCCGACTCGCGCATTTTCTCCTCTGCCGAGTGTCGCTGGACAGCATAGCGGATGACCCGCGATAAAAGCGATCGATGGGTCTGGCCTTTTATCAGGAAATCCTGGGCTCCACCCTGTACGGCGGCAATACCGATCCCTTCGTCCTGATTGCCGGTCAAAACGACGATCGGCATTTCAGGTGCGGCATTGCGTGTCAGGCGGATCGTCTCCAACCCCTGGCAGTCGGGCAGGTCCAGATCCAGCAGCGCCAGATCGGTCTTCTGTTGGTTTAGATGGGAGACGGCCTCGGAGAGACGGCTGACACAATGAACCCTGAATTCCGATTCTGCGTCGGACGGCAGCATGTCGCGGATCAAATCGGCATCTCCCGGATTGTCTTCAACCAGCAAAATGCGCAGCGGTTTATCCATTTTTTTCACCATTGGGCGGCAATGCCACGATGCTGAACCAGAACGTTTCAATGGACCGGACGACTTTGACGAATTGATTTAAATCAATGGGCTTGGTGATATAGCAATTGGCGTGCAAATCGTATGATTTGAGAATGTCCTCTTCGTCATCGGAGGTCGTCAATATCACCACCGGAATACGCTTCAAATGTTCGTGAGCTTTAATATCCGCCAACACCTCACGTCCGTCTTTGCGGGGAAGATTCAGATCCAGCAGGATCAGGTCCGGGCGGGGGGCGTGTGCGAAGTTGTTTTTCTTATGTAGAAAATCCATGGCCGCTTCGCCGTCGCCCACGACAAAGAGCCGGTTGTTGATTTTCTTGTCGTACAACGCTTCCCGCGCAAGATCGGCATCGCCCGGGTTGTCCTCCACCAGCAGGATATCGATAGGTTTGACACATGCCTCAGCGATCATGTTCCAATTCCTCTTCTTGTTTGAATGGCAATGTAAAAAAAAATGTTGACCCCTTTCCCGGGGACGATTCGAACCAGATCCGACCGCCGTGGCGGTGGACGATCCGATTGCACATCGCCAGCCCGATGCCGGTGCCGGGGTACTCATTGCGGGTATGCAGCCGCTGAAAAATCTCAAACACCCGGTCCTTGTATTTGCTGTCGATTCCGATGCCGTTGTCCTGAACGGCAAAGCGCCAGTACTCTTCCAGGCGCTCCGCCGAAATGCGGATATGAGGTGTGGTCTCTGGTTGGCGGAACTTGATGCCGTTGCTGATCAAATTTTGGAATACCTGGGTCAACTGGGATTCGTCGGCTGGAACGTTGGGCAGATCGCCGCTGGCGACAAGTGTCCCGGTCTCATCGATCACGGCCTTCAGATTGGCGATGGCAACGCCCAGGGCACTATTACAATCCACCGGTTTGAAGCCCTGGGCGCGGGTCTCGACCCGTGAAAAGGCAAGCAGGTCACGAATCAGGGCCTGCATCCGCTGCGCACCGTCCACCGCATAGTGGATGAATTTGTGGGCCTTTTCATCGAGTTGGTCTCCGTACCGTTCCGCCAGCAGCTGGGTGTAGCTGGCGACCATGCGCAACGGCTCCTGCAGATCGTGGGATGCCACATAGGCGAACCGTTTCAGGTCTTCATTGGATCGTTTCAGCGCTTCGATCGCTTTTTCGCGTTCCAGCTCGGCTTGTTTGCGCTGGGTCACGTCCCGCACGATCGACCACGTGCCGATGGGGTTGCGGGAGTCGTCCGTCATCAGAAACGTGCGAAGCTCGGCCGGAAAGCGATTGCCGTCGGCTCGGACATACTCTTTTTCAAACACCTCGGATTTCCCCCGGGGCAATACCTGCTCGGCAACGATTCCGGCGACGGTTGCGCGCCACCTTGGCGGTGTCAGATCGGCCTCTTTCATTGAGAGCAAGGTTTCCTTCTCATGGCCGAGCATCTGCTGGAAGGCGTCGTTGGCATCGACGATCCGGCCGGTCATGTCCATCTGGACGAAGGCATCCCGCATGGTCTGGTGCAGCCTCCGATAGCGGGCTTCGCTTGCTTCCAGGGCAGCGGCGCTTTCCAGTTGCCTGCGCAACATCCGGGATACCAGGATGCCCCCTGCCAGGCAGGACATGACAAAGGTGGTTCGTGCAAACAGGTCCGGCGAAGAGACTCTGAACAAAATGGAGTCCAGTGCGCTTTCCGGCGCCTGGAAGATCAGGAAACGCAAATGCTCTCGAAATTTATAGTAATCCACCAGGCCGTCGATGAGCCAGAACATCAGGCCGAACATCAGGGCGGTGATGATCACATAGAAGGTGTCCGCCTGTCCTCCCTGCAGCTTAAGGCCGAACAGCTTGCGGACCGGTCCCAGGCAGAGCAGAACATCGGTGATGAGCAGAACGATATAGCCGTTGACCGTTTGTTCGATGGCGCGAAAATGGACCAGATCAAGGGAGTATTCACCGGGTCGTCCGGCAAGCAGCCAGGTCGGCGGCTTCCACTGCAGGGCCGCATACAAGAGGGTGTAAAGGATAATGGTGTTGAAGAGGCGAAACGGGATTTCGGCCAGATAAATATTGTGGAGGGGAAAACGGCTCTTTTTGGATTGTGTGGCACACCAGCCATGCCATGCAATCCAGACGGTCAACATGGGGATGGTGACCAGATACTCCACATTGCCGTCGGCCCACCAGTAAAACCACAATGTTTGGCAGCCCAACCCCAGTGTGGCCGACACCAGGCCGTAGCGCCAACCCCAGGCCAGCGCGATAAACATGGGAAATACCAGGCCGGGCATCAACCGGCCCTGGAACGGGGGGAAGTCAAAGCGGATGGCTTGAAAATTGACGCCAAAGCCGACCAGGCCCAGCAGCAGTGCGACCAGCAGCTTACAGAGGCGTTGTTTGACAAGCACTTCCCGGGACGTACCGGCACGCTTGCCAAAGATCCCGGACCGACGGGCCGTTGGCTTGATGCCGTCTCCAAATGCCGGCCGTTGTCGGTGAACCAGAGATTCCATGTTCCAGGAATGCATGCGGGTCTCCATAATTATAACGTCTGCTTTAGAAGAATAAAACGCATGATTGTCTGTTCGGTAGAACTTGTTACTTGTAGATCGTATCTGCCACCTTCAACAGGCCTTTAGGCGGATGAAAGCCGATGGCTTTGGCTGTTCTCAGATTGATGGCGATATGTTTAGGGTCCTCAAATATCTGGTTCAGGTCGCCCGGTTTTGCACCGTTGAAGATCCGGGCCATAACAAAGGCGTGATACATGCCGGCGGCTTCAAATCCCTTGCGAGAGATGCTCATCAAAACGCCCTGCTGGACTTCTTGCGGCCCTCGTTGAGACCATGTGGGAATGTTGTGCGAAACAAGGGGGGCAAGCAATTCATCCATGTGGTTTGCATCGATCCCTGCGTGGACCGTCACATACAGCGCATCGATTTGGGGAGCCAGCTGTTTGTGACATTCCATCACCTCTCGGGTACGCTCCTCCTGGGGCACCCCGCTCCACCGCGCCTGGCAGGGCACCAGCCGGAAGCCGCGCCGCTTTGCCACACGCTCGACATCGCTCAATGCGGCATATGTTTTGCCGACATCGGTGTATTCATAGACGATACCCAGGCGTTTGAAGCCGATGATGTCGTGAAACAGGCGGAGCTGTCGGAGATATCGATGGGGATCGCATTTGGCATGCACATGCTCAAAGCCGGATCGGGAGGCGCTTTTAATGATCCCGGACTTGATCGGATCGCTTGTCGAAACCACCATCGTAGGAACCGAGTGCCGGTTGTTGGCCAGATCCTGGCCGGCCCACGTGCCCATGGCAATGATAAAATCAAGGTAGTTGCCGGCGAGGCGGCCGATAACCGCCTCGCGGTTGCGGCGCCGCTTGTCGTCGTCCCAATCCGCCGAGCTGTAGGCCTCCTTGACAAAGTGCAGATAGTCGCTTTTTGCCACGGACAGCGCCAGCCATACCTTCAACGAATCAGCCGGATCCTCCGGGTCTTTGAATCGGATATCGTTCATCCAGCCCAGTTTGGCCAGACCCTTGGCAATGGCTTTCAGATTGGCGGGATAGTTGAGGTAGGGGCCGCCCTCATAATAGCCGATGCGCCATTTTTTTCCATGGTTGGTGGTCGGGCCGGTGCGAAACGATCCGGCATCGGCGATGGGCACGGTTGAATGCAGCACGATCCAGAGGCTCAGCAAGCCTGGCAGTAATGCGCGGTATCCTCGTAGGGCAATCGGCATTTTTTCTCTTTTGCTCTCAAAAGATAAAAATAGAAAATGTTTTTGGCACTGAATATTGGGCGCAAAAGCGCATACGGCGGCTGCGTCGCACCACTATTTAGCCTTGAATAAACCGACCGACTCTGATGCCTGTTTGAAAAAGAGGTGAAAGAAATGATGACGCAAAGTCTGTTGAGTTGACGTAGATAAAAATTATCAAAACATCCAAAATCTGTCAAATGGTTGTTGCGCCGCCCATCCATTCTCGATGGACAGGAGTTAGCTTAGGATCGGCGCCTCACCCCGACGAGCCATCCGTCAGGGGGATACACCGCGACGAGACGCCGCTCCCACAACCCTATGGTGCGACATATTGTTTGTGACCAATAAAATGATTCAGACACTTCAGGCATTGCTGCGCTTTGTCAACTTGGGCGGCGGTATTTTTTGTTGACTTAAAATAAAAACACTATATAATAAGTACAAATATTATTAATTTTTTATGTTGTAATTTCATAATAAGAAATGGAAAGGAGCGAGCATGCGAAAAATACTTCTTTATACAGGTGCCGGCATCACTTTGCTGTTTGCGCTGCTGCATGGCTTTTTCTGGAAGCTGGGCAACTGGCCCGAGCAGTTGACAACGCTGACTCCTGACAATAGCGGTATCGTACAAATGCTCAATGTGGCGTCGATTTACACGTTGCTATGCGGTGCGGGGATCAGCCTGGCACTTGCCCATAAACCATCCCTGGTTTTCGTTGAAAAGGCCTTTTTGCTCTTTATGGCCGGTTATTATATCATGCGCGTTGCCTTCGGCCTTCCCTTTTTTGGCTTCAGCCTGGAAGAGGTTGTCGTGTGGGCGGTGTGCTTGGGCGTGGCATCCTGTTATATGCTTGCTTATCGGCTGTTCCGACAGATGCCCGGAATCACGGATCAACAGGTGAGATAAACCAATAAAACTACCGAGAATGAGTCCGGTTTGAAGATGTCTTTTATAAGGACGGCATTTGACTTGGATTGTCTTCTTCGCTATCGCAGGCTGCCTTTGGGGAGGAATGTGAAATGAAAATCAGCCAGCAACAAAAAGCCGAAAATCGCAGCGCCATCATTCGTGCGGCCGTCGATGTGATCTCTGAAAAGGATTTCAAATCGGCCACCATGCGGCAGATCGCAAAGGCCGCCGGAGTGGGTGACGCCACCATCTACAACTACTTCGCCACCAAAGACGCTATCCTGTTCGGTTATTACGAAGACCATATGCAGGTCTGCATTCAGACCCTCAAGGAACTGGAGGCCTTTCACACCTTCAGCCTGCAGGAGCAGCTTCAGACGTTGTTTGAGACCAGCCTGGAGCTTTACCTGGCCGACCGCGAGTTTGTGGCCCTGACCTTTCGACGGGTGCTGCTGCGGGGCAGCAGGGATTGGGAGCGCGTGAAGCCCATACGGACGGCGTTTCTGTCCGCCGTCAAGGAGATGTTGGCCGCTGCCGCCGAAGTCGATGAAATACCCGAGCCGGTCTTTCTGGATCTGACCTGTCAGCTCTACATGGATGCCTACATCGGGGTGGTCTGTTACTGGCTGGCCGACACCTCGGAGGGCTTTACCAATACCAGCGTTCTCATCGACCGCGGACTCGATCTGAGTTATGCCGTGCTCAAGGCGGGTATCTCCAACAAGCTGTTCGATTTTGCCGTGTTCATGTTTAAAACCCATGTCCTTGATAATCTGCACATCTTTATGCAACCGGTCGAAACCGCAGGCCGGGTCAAGCGGCGCTTTATGGAGGGATTGAATGGCCGATAAACTGCCCACCGGAGTCGTCGGTCGCGCCCTGTCCGGCGGACGCACCGCCGCCAAGGTGGGGCGGCAGGTGCTGACCTATTATGCCAAACGACCGTTTTTAACCGAGAAGGGCCGCCGCCGGGCCAGGCAGTCTGCCGCCCGGAACGGAGCGCAAACCTTGTTTCAGGGATTGAGTCTGCTGCGTGGAACAGCCTTGAAGATGGCACAGCAATTGAGTCTGGAGATGGACCTGCTGCCGGAAGACGCCTGCCGGGAACTGGCCAAGGCCTATCATCAGGTGCCGCCCATCAACCGCGCTCTGGCGCGAAAGGTGGTGCATGAAGCCCTGGGGCGGTCTCCCGAAACGGCCTTCCGCCTTTTTGAGCTGGATGCTTTTGCCGCGGCCAGCCTGGGGCAGGTCCATTATGCCGAAAGCGATGGAGGGCGGCCGCTGGCCGTGAAAATCCAGTACCCCGGCATCGCCAAGACCATCGACAGCGATGTGAGCCTGCTGCGGCATCTGCTGCGTCCGATGGTGCAGGGCGATCATCTGATGCCGACCCTCAACGAAATCGCGGATCGACTGCGCGAAGAGACCGATTATCTGCTCGAAGCCGAGCACTTGAGGTATTTTGCCGACCATCTGAGTCTGCCGGGAGTGACCGTTCCACAGGTGTTTCCGCATCTGTCCGCCCGCACCGTGCTGTGCACGTCGCTGATGCCGGGCAAGCCTCTCGATGTCTGGCTGAAGGGCAACCGCGATCAGGCACGCAAAGACCATGTCGCCCAGACATTGCACGAACTGGTGATCAAAGGCATCTATGAGCTGAATGTGATCCACGCCGATCCCAATCCCGGTAATTTCATCATTGCCGGTGACGGAACCATCGGGCTGGTGGATTTCGGTTGCATCAAACACCTGGATCCGGACTTTGTAGAGCAATACCGTCGGTTGGCGAGGTCGGCCGCCCATTGCCGGGACGCGATGCACTTCGAGCAGATCGTCGCCATGGGGTTCATCTCGCCGGATGCAAAAGCCTCGGAATTGGCACAGTTGAAGCGCATCACCAACGAAGCCGGCCGATGGTTCGGCCGCTTGTTTGAAGCCGAATATTTCGACTTCGGCGCGAATCCCGATTTCATGGCAGAGGGAAAAGCCGTGATGCGCCAATACCACCATCTGCGACGGTATTTAAGCTTCGATCCCGAGTTTATCTTCCTGGACCGCACACGCTACGGGCTGTGGCGTATCTTCGAAATGATGGGGGCCAGGGTGCGCTTTCGCAATGCGTACGAATATTAGGATTTGTTGTTCATCGCTTAAGGAGATTTTATGGCAAACTTGATGACACATCCGGGACTGTCGGAGTTCTTTCGCGATGCGGATTATATCGATGTGAAACACATCGAGGCCGAGACGAGTCTGCGTGCTTTCATTGCCGGAATGCTCTCCTACTACCCCTGGTGGCTGGTGGCGCTGTATCGAATTCGTGAGATTCTTGTCGGCCTCTTTGGACTGGTCCGTCATGAAAGACCCGAGCATCTGCCCTCTTTTTCCGCTGAAGACGTTTCATTTGTGTCGGGACACAACGTCTCTTTTTTCATCGTGCGCAGGGCCGAAGAAGACGCCTTCTGGTTATCGGAAACACCTCCGGACAAGCACTTGACCGCCTATTTCTGCGTAACGGCCGATAAACAGCGATCCGGCTTGACGCGTTTTAAAGTTGTCACGGCCATACGCTATCTTCACTGGACCGGCCCGGTTTATTTCAATTTAATCCGGCCGTTTCACCATCTGGTGGTGTCGCGGATGATGCGGGCCGGTGCGGCAACCAGATGAAACCACAAGGAGGACATATGGCATCGACCAAGAACCGCACCTGCAACCTGATCGACCGTTTTTCCTTGCCCGAGCGCATCGTGATACGATTGGGCTGGTACGGCTTCATGGCCGTCGGGACTTACGGCATGTTCAAGCAGTCGCCCGGATGGGCGGCGGTCTATCTCCTCTATTCGATCCTTGGCTTCGCCCTTATAGTGCTTCCGGGTCTGTGCGCTCACTGCCCCTATCCATCCAGATACGGCACCTGCTTGTTTCTGCCGCCGAAATTAGTGAGTCGATATTACCCATACAAGGGCCCCCGCATGCATCCTGTATCAAAAATTGCGGTGCCCATCGCCATGCTGGGCATTGTGCTTTTGCCGAACATCTGGCTGGTGTCGGACCCGCCCCTGCTGATCCTGTTCTGGTTGCTCGGTCTGCCGACACTGGCGGTATTTCCCATGCATTACTGCCGGCGCTGCCGCCATGTCGGCTGTCCCTTGAACAAAGCCGCCGGCCCGGATGCCGGGTAGAGAGACGACAGCCGACACAGGGGCATCAAGATCCTCCCCGAGGCCTGGGAGTCGATGAGGTGACAGTCATCGACAAATCGATATGGAATCTTGCAAAGTTCGATCGTTGCTGATAAAAAAATAGTGTTTCACCTGACGCGCTTGCGTATCGTCAATATTCAGTGTAGGGCCCTGTAATGGACGTACCACTGCAAGCTGAGCACCTTACCCGTCAATATTATTAATTTCCTGGTAGTCGAACTAAAGGAGGCGCCATGTCTTCCTCCGTTCAGGCCAGACCTTCACAGACCGCCAAGGGGACCGCCATATGCCGCGCCATGGCATGCCTGGAGAAAAAGGTTCCCCGGGTCCATACAGATGAATTGGCCAAGTTTTTTCTCGATCCCTGGACCCTCTGGCTGCTCAGGTTCGGTTATTTCCGCCATCAGTTTAAAACACGCCTGTTGCCGCCGGGAGCTTATGAATACGTGATGGCCCGCACGATCCATATGGACGCCCTGTTTGTTCATGCGCTGGAGAGAGGCTGGCCGCAGATTGTCATTCTCGGCGCCGGTTATGATTCCCGGTCCTACCGCTTCAAACGGAAAATAAACAAGACCCGTATTTTCGAGGTGGATGCCTACGGCTCCCAGCAGCACAAACGGCTGTGCATGCGCAGGGCCCGGCTTGAATGGCCGCCTCAAACGACCTTTGTATGTGTGGATTTGGCGTACCAGGACCTGGCTCCTGTGCTCGGAGAGGCGGGATACGATCCGGACCTTCAGACACTTTTTCTTCTAGAGGGCCTCTTGATGTACCTGCCCGAGCCCCAGGTCAAATATCTTCTCTCTTTCATGCAGCAGAACCGGGCGGCGGGTACGACGATTGCCTTTGACTACATCTTTCGCTCCGTTGTCAACGGTACGTCGACAGCGTATGGCGCGCGCGAGCAGTACCAGATTGTCAGAAATGTGGGCGAGCCGATGCAATTCGGACTGGAGTATGACGAGATGACCGAATGGCTGGCCGGAAAAGATTTCAGGATCGAGTCCCACTATTCGCCGGATGATTTCGAAAACACCTATTTGAAAGACAGCCAAGGAGAATTGGTAGGGAAAATGTTTCGTTGCACCGGCAATGTCGTTCTAAGAAATTAGTACCTTCCTCCAGTGGCGCGCTGAAGATCCCCAATGTGGCGGGCCGGATAGACCGCGGACGGACACACACGGCTGCATGCCGGATGGCGGCGGCAGCGGCTTGCCCCGCGGGGATCCGCGGCCCTTTTGAGCAGGATGCTGCGCCGGCCGGGATCCATTGATAACGATACGCTACACTTCAGTGCTCCGCATCCAACGCTTGACGGATGGCGTTTTCCAGGGACTGTCGGCTCAATGTTGCCGGGTTTCCCTGCATACTGCTCGATTGCATGGCCTGGCCGGCCAGCTGCGGGATCTCTTCGGCTGTGAGTCCCCACTGACCCAGAGACGGGATTTTCAGGCTCAAGGCCGTGTCCTGCAGCCATTGCACACCGCTCCGGGCCGAAGCCGCCCGATTACCGGTAAGAAGTCGGGCGATCTCGGTGTAACGCTCCAAGTATCCGGCGGCATCGGGATCTCGCTGCAGCTGAGCGATATTTGCCGCCGTGATCGCCGGCAGCAGGCGCGCACAAACGGCACCGTGAGGGGCGCTGTGCAATCCGCCCAATGGACCGGCGATACCGTGGACCGCTCCCAGCCCCGCATTTGCCAGGGCCAGTCCGCTGAACAAGCTGGCCAGGGCCATATCCGTTCGGGCCTCCAGGTTGTGCCCGTCGCTGAACACGGTTTGCAGCGATCGGGCGCAGCGGGTCAGGCCTTCCCGGCACAGGCTGTCGGTCAGGGGATTGGCGCGCTTGGAGACATAGGCCTCCATCAGCTGGCACAGGGCGTCAAACCCTGTGGCGGCGGTGATCGCCGGCGGAAGGTCCAGGGTCAGTTCGGGATCCACCACGGCAAATGCGGGCAGCATGCCGGGGCTGCGCATGCTGACTTTGATGCCGTGCCGTGTGCTGCGGATGACCGCATTGCGGGTGACCTCGCTGCCGGTGCCGGCCGTGGTGGGCACGGCAATGCAGGGGGCAGGCGGATTCTGAAACGGAAGCGCTTTGCCGACGACTTCCAGGTAATCGTAAATCGGCGACCGGTTGGTGACCAGGGCCGCGATGGCCTTTGCGGCGTCCATGACGCTGCCGCCGCCCATTCCGATGATCAGATCGCAATCCGTTTTGCGCGCCAGTCGTGCACCGCTGTCCACCGTCTCCGCATCCGGTTCGGCAGCGACTTGGAACTGCGTCGTATGCATGTCTGCATCATTCAAGTCTCGCAGCAATCGGGCCGCCCTCACGGGATTGCCGCCGGTGACCACCAGCACCTTTCGGCCCAGGGTGGCGGCGTGCCGGGCGGCCTGGCGCACCGTTCCGGGACCGAAGATGATGTGTCCGGCGCTGACGAATGTAAACTCCATCAATCCACCCGATGGGGAGCCAGCTTTTTAAGGAGCCGGCCCTCCTTTTTGCACTCGCAGGCAGAGGCCGGGTCCGAGGCAAAATAGCGCACGCCGCTGTGCAGCAGTCCGTGGTTGCCGCCGGATGCGCCGGCGTTGATATCTTTCTTTTCAACGACGACGCGCTGAACGCCTCGCAGGGCCAGGTCTCTGGCCGGCCCGGTTCCGGTGGCGCCGCCGCCGATGATTAAAACCTGCGTTTGCAATGGGGCCCTCCTTGCCCTTGCTTCTTCCGATAGGCCGACAAGAGTCAGTTTATCACATTTTGATGTCACTTGTGCGACATTTATGCAGTATCACACCTTGAATTGATCCGCAGCCGAACTCAGTTTCCGTGCCAGTTCAGACAACTCGGCCGCGCTCTGATTGACCTGGCTGCTGTTGGTCGAAATCTCTCCGGCGGCCTGGGTCACCTCTGCCATATCGCTGGCGATCTTACCGGCAACAGAAGAACTTTTCGAAACGTTCTGGTTGACATCGCCGATACCTTCGGCCGCCTGGCTCACGTTTTGCGCAATGGTTGCGGTCGTGGCGGATTGCTCTTCCACGGCACCGGCGATGATCATGACAATTTCGTTGACGTTGTCGACGATGCGACTGATGCCGCCGATCTCCTTGATGGTTCCTTCGGTCGAATGTTGAATGCTTTCGACCTTCGTTTTTATTTCATTGGTCGCCTCGGCCGTTTGCCGGGCAAGCTCTTTTATTTCGTTGGCCACCACGGCGAAGCCTTTGCCGGCCTCGCCTGCCCGGGCGGCCTCGATGGTGGCGTTCAAGGCCAGCAGATTGACCTGCTCGGAGATGTCGGTGATCGTATCGACGACATTACCGATCTGGCTGGCGGCATCTCCCAACTCGGCGACTTGCAGCGATGCGCTTTTTGATTGATCAACCGCCTGTGCGGTAATATTGCGTGCTTTGCCGGTGTTTTCCGATATCTCCTCGATGGTGGCCTTCATCTCCTGGGTCGATGCGTCGATCATCCGGACTTTGTCTGCAGCCTGATCCATGGAACCGGCGGCCTGTCCGATGATTGCGCTCATCTCGTTTCCGGAATTGGAAACGACCTCGGATCGTTCCGAGGTCTGGGAAGAGTTCGCGGCCATCAAGCCGGAAACTTCCGACAGATGATTGGCCGAGTGGTTCAGCTTCGCCGCATTTTCTTTTATTCCGCTGATAATGGTTTGAATGTTTTCAATAAACGCATTGAACCATCGCGCCAGTTGACCGATCTCGTCCGTTGATTTGACTTCCAGGCGTTTGGTCAGATCGCCGTCACCTTCGGCGATATCCTGGAGCCTTTCGACGACGTTGGATACCTGGCGCACCAAGGTGCCGCTGACGATAAACACGATCGGTGTCGTCAGCACGATGCATCCGAGAGCGACACCGACCAGAATGGTGATCATCTGGCGGTTGTTGGCGCGGACGATGGCGTCGGACTGCAAAGCCACCACGGCTCCCGCATACCCATGCGGTCCAAAGATGGGAAGGATCGCCTGATAATAGTTGTCTTTTTCAATCGCGACATCCCCCAGGCGAATCCGTTGCGCCTCCAGATCCCATGTCGCGGCTTGCTGTTGCGAAATCGACCGGGAGGCCATCTTTTTATAGGATGGTTTGCTGCCGACGCTGAAAGCGTCCCCCACAAAGAGATTAATCGGCATTCCGGTCAGTTTTGACAAACGCTCTGCGATAGAGGCATCCAGAAGTTTAATGGCTTCCAACGTGCCGAACGTTTTCGTGATTTCATTGCCGTCGGCGTCGTAGTCCAGACCGGACAGAGGCATCCGGAGCCGCATCCCCACATGCTGGCCAGCGGCTCCGAACTCAAGCGTTGTTGAGGTTGGGGGTGAGTCGGAAAACTGGTGCGCTATATCGAACCCGTCGAATGACTTTTTTTGCGTCCAACCATCAACGCTTTCCGATGTGCCGGATTTCGGGCGGCGGCTGTGAACGATGCCCTGATGGTAAAAGCCGGCCCGGACATTGCCCTGTGAATCCGCAACGGCAAAGGATTGAATCCGGCCATTGACATCGTAAATGCCGATCGATTTTAAATTGCTGACGGTCAATTGATTTTGAAGGGTGGCGGCCAACGACGTATAGGAGCTGCTGGTGATGGTCAGTTCCCTGTCGGCAAAGCTGGACAGAAATTTCACCGTTCCGCCAATTTTGCCGGCGGAGACCATCTGATCGATCTCTTTGACCATATTCCGTTCACGGTCCTTCAGCTCATGGCGCACGACGGCCATGGCCTTTTCCAGATTGGTATGGACCGTTGCACGGTTCTGGCGTTTGACGATAATGGATACCACCACTGTGCTGGCCAGGCTGACCAGCAGCACCAATCCCAGCGCAGCGGCCACTAACTTGAATTTCAGGCTTTTATTGCGCATGAGCGCCTCCTATCGAGATCGTGATGCGATTCTGAAAAAACAGGCTACGGAATTATCTCGGCCTTGCCTCGACGTTGCGTCATCGGCAGTACCGTCTAGCGGTAAACTCCCGTTGAACTAATATCGGTCGCTGATGCGTGATAGTTAAAATTTCTCGGTAAGAAAGCGTTCGGATGCAGCGGTGAATGTCATTCATCCGGATGTGACACGGGACAGGGGCCTTCGCGATGGATGATGAGCCCTTTTTGTGCGGTGGACACCGACTCGGTTGAAAATGGACGATTGTCAGGTCAGTTGCCGGCAACGGCGTTATTTGCCCAGTTCTTCCTGAATGGACATGCCGATGGTCCTCAACGAATAGGGTTTTTTGACGTATCGGCCGGCTCCCATGCAAATGGCCAGCCGAACATCCTCGGTTTCAGAATATCCGCTGACCAGGAGCACTCGCTGCCGGGGATTCAGTTTGAGGATCTCCCTGAAGGTTTCCAGGCCGCCCATTCCCGGATCCATTATCATGTCCAGCAGTACAAGCTCGGTGTGATGATCGCGAAGGTAAGCGATGGCCGCTTCTCCGCTGTCCGCGGTGTACGGGGTATAGTGCAGTTCGATCAACATCTCTTTGGCGATCTTGCGCTGAACCTCCACATCGTCCACAATCAAGATGGATTCACCATGGCCAAGGTATTGATCCAGCTGTTCGGTGTCGATACTATCGACCCGTCGCTTGCGTGTGGCCGGATAAAAAACGGAAATGGTGGTGCCTCGTCCCGGTTCGCTGTCGACACTGATATATCCCTGGTGGTCTTTCACCGTTCCCCAGACCACCGCCATGCCCAGGCCGGTTCCGCTGCGCCCCAGCTTTTTTTTGGTGTAAAAGGGTTCGAAAATCCGGCCCTGGTCCTCCGGTGCGATCCCTATGCCGGAATCGATCACGGACAGAACCACATAGTCGCCCTCTTCCACTGTATCGTAGCCTTTAATCGGACGATCCACATATCGATTGTCGACGTCGATCAACACGGTTCCGCCGTCGGGCATGGATTCGGCGGCATTGGAAACCAGGTTCATCAGGGTCTTGAGCAGATGGACCTCTGAACCCATGATGTTCAGCAGGTCGTCTCCGACTCGGCAGGAAAAGGCAACGTCTGGATGATAGGCCGCTAATTGGCCGTGTTCCGGGCTGTCAAAATAGTGTCGGATCACATGCTTGAGCTCTACAACCTCCTTAACCATGACGCCGCGTCGGGCCAGGGTCAGCATATCCTGTACAATGGTCGCCGCTTTTTCTCCTGTTTGTTTAATGATCTGCAGCGGTTTGCTCAGGGGGCTCTCTTTGGGAATTTTTCTCAGCAGCAACTCAGGATAGCTGACGATGCCGGTGAGAATATTGTTTAAGTCGTGTGCCACACCGCCCGCCAGCTCGCCTAATGCTTCCATTCTCTTGGCATGCTGCAGCTGAGCTTCCAACCGCTCTTTTTCCGATATGTCGATGAAGCTTTCAAGCAGATGCGGCTTTCCGTCCAATCGGATGCGGCAAACCGATTTCAGGATGGGAACGTCATGCCCACCTGATTTGATCACCATTCGTCTCGATTTGTCCGTTTGCCTGCTTAAATCGATCATCGGGCATTCGCCTTTTTCGACAGGACAGACAAATCGATGGCATTCGGCGCCGATGACCTCATGTTGCGGCATGCCGATGATTTTCAGGGCCACAGAGTTGGCGTCTTTGATGATTTTGGTCGTTTCGTCGATAATCAGGATGCCTGTGGGCAGTTGATCGAGGATAAATATGAACCGTTGTTCGCTTTCCCTCAGCGCGGCTTCGGCCCGCCGGCGTTCACCGACTTCCGTATTCAATTGGATATTGGCGGCCTCCAGTTTCGAGTGTTCTCCTTCCAATCGATCGGTTGCCCGACGTGCCTGCTCATATCGGATTTGAATCAATGCAATCATGCGGTGCTGCAGCAGGATTCCCAACCAGACGAAGATGGATCCGCCAAAAAAGATAAACCCGATAAAAAAATTGCTGAGAAAAGCGATCTTGGCCAGGATGGCCACCGCTACCGCCAGGTACCCCACCAGGAAAAAAAACATCAGCGCCTGATGGAAGAGGGTCAGTCCACGCAAACGCGTGCTCTGCATGAGATCGGATTGTGCCAGCACGGCAACCGTTCTGCGAAATCGAACGATATTGACCAACATGATTCCGGAACCCAGGAGGATCAATCCGCCGATCAATATGTTTGAATAGTCTTTCATCAAGGGCCTTAATTGTCAGGAATCCGGTCAAATTCAGGCGTCATCGGACGTTAAGGCCAATAGTCCGATGTTAGTAGCGGCAGTTCCGAACGTATGCTGATAAATATACCATATCATAATTGCGATGTGTTAACCAGTCGCGGTAGCTGGATTGAAAATTCCCGGTTTCATGAGCCGTATCTCCGCATAAAAAAGCCCGCTCGTCACAGAATGAAGAGCGGGCTTTGAGAACGATCGCCAAAATGCCGCAAAGGCTTGATGCCGATGGGTGTTTATCCCTGTGCTGCAGTCCCGGTGCCGTGTCAGTACGATTCGTAAAACAGCCCTTTCCGGCAGACCGGGTTGTCCAGTCTTTCGGCGACATCGATATTAAAAAAGTCTGCCAGAGGCTGAAAAATTTCCGGGTTATTGGTCTGAACCTGGCGTGCGACGGACAACACCACGTCGAGTCCTTTTCGGGACATTTTCCCCAGGGGGCGCCGGCAGGGCCCGACCGGCATTCCCAATAATGCCATCAGCGTCTTGATGGCCAGAGGATTTCGGGCGCGGCAATCCACCGGACCGTGCGGTGTCTCTTCTTTTGTTGTAACGGTCACAAGGCCGAAAAGCGGTGCAACGGCGTTTTTCAATGTTTCGGCTCTGGCATGGTCGCCGTCGTTCAAAGCGGCGATCATTTCGGTCATGGCTTTCGGGGCGATGTTGCTGGCCACTGAGATGACCCCGGCCGCACCGATGGAGGCGTCGGTCATCATGTCGAATACCAGCGCATCGTCACCGGATAAAATGGTAAACTCCGGCCCGCAGCATTCGCGTGTACGGCGCATGTTGTTCAGATCGCCGGTGGCTTCCTTGACCGTTTTGACATTCGGATACGCCTGATGCAGCAGTGCCAGGTCTTCCGGTAAAAGCTTGGCGCCTGTCCGGCCGGGGATGACGTACGGAATAATGTCAAGCCGGGGGACCTGTGCGGCTATGGGTGCGATATATTCGCGCCGGATCTCCAGAGAACTGGGCCCGTTGTAGTAAGGGTCCACCAAAAGAACGGCATCGACATCCTGCTGGGCGGCGTGCAGCGTTGCCGCCAAGGCCTCACTGGTGTTGTTGCTTCCGGTGCCCGCGATGCACAGGCATTTTCCCTGTGTCAATTTGGCTACGGTTTCAACCACATCGTTATGTTCATCCCAGGCCATGGTCGGGCTCTCTCCCGTCGTGCCCACGGCCAGGATACCGGTGATGTTGTTTTCGATTTGGAATGCGGCGAGGCGATTCAGCCCGTCGCGATCCATCTCGGATCCGTCCTCGACAAACGGTGTCACAAGCGCAGTATAACATCCAGGATTCATACTTCCCCCTCATTCTGATAAATGAATTCAATCGAATTGGTATTTTTGGTTAAGAACAAACGCTTTGCGCAGGAAGACGCTTACTGCAAAGGTCTTGGCCGGTTGCCGAAGCTGGACGGCAGGGGTCCAAAACGCAACATACTCCTTTGATTCGCGTGGGTGGATAGAATGATGTCATGTACAATCAAAACCTCCAAGCGTTTGTGAAGCTCGCTTTCTTTTTGCAAATTAAAAAACCAGCCTTTTACTGTCAAGCGCAATTTTGATTCATCGAAATACCTTGACATGTACAGGCATGCATATTAGCGGTAGAGGTCCGGAATTTCGCAGATTCCGGTATCACACTTGAGAGGATGAACGACGATGACCAAAGCTAAAAATGCAGAAGAATTTATCGCCCGGCAAAAAGCAGCGCTGAGCGCCAATCCGGATTGCGGCAACTCGCACTACAACCTGGGGATCGCCTTGATGGGCAAGAAACAATATGAGGAAGCGGAAAAAGCGTTTCTGGCGGCCATAGAAAACAGTCCTTCCCTGGCCGAAGCCTATGTACAGATGGGCGGATTGTGTCTTCAGCGCGGCGATCTGGACGGCTGTCTGGATTGGAACCGTCGCGCTACCAAGGCACGGCCCGGATTTTCAGAAGGTTGGGGAAATATCGGATTCGTGCATCTGCAACGCGGCGACGTCGATGAAGCCATTACGGCCTTTCGAAAGGCCACCACATTCAATTTTCGTTATGTACAAGCCTTTGCCTCGCTGGCCACGGCCTATCTGATGAAGGGGATGATCGAGGAGAGCATCGAAGCCAGCCGGAAAGCACTGAAGCTCGCGCCTGAATTTGCCGTAGCGCACAATAACCTCGGGATCGCCTACTTGGAAAAGGGCGAAAAAGAGAGTGCCAAGACGCATATCCTCAAAGCCAGGGAAATGGGCTACGACGTCGCTCCGGAAATCCTTTCCGAAATAGAATGAATGTACTTTTCAAATTCGGTTTGAGTCCATCGGAACCGGCCCTCACGGCGCAGAGCGCATTGTGGTCAGCCCCGCTGCCGTTGGAGATGGGTGTGTTTCAGGGGGCGTCTGTCCAGAACGACCAGACGCCGGCGCCGACCTATGGTGATTATTTTCTGGCCGCTCGGGATTTTCTGCTGCAGGACGACATGACCCTTCTGCGCCGGGCCGCCGGCAAGGTACTTGGCAGAGCCGTTGACGTTCGGGACGTCGAAAGGATCGGGGTCTACCTGGTCAAGCACGGCGCGCTCTATCACCCGTCCCGGATCGAGGTGTCGATAGCCGATCGCCGCGCGGTATTGGTGCTCAATGTGGCGGTCTCCGCGAGAGGCCGGCAGGCGCTGTCGGTTGAGTTCGAGGCGGTTTCCCGATTGGCACACGAGCTTTGCAGGCCCTGTTGGCCGAGCTTTTACGGCCATGGGAGCGGAACGTCCCCGGACGGACGATCCTGGCCCATGCTGTTGGGAGCCTGGCTTGATGGATTTTATGAATGTCACTTGGCCGAGAGCTCCTCTGCGGGGAAGTTGACCGTCGTGGTTTGGGACAGCGATCACGGACACTGGCATCTGACACCCCGCCAACAGGATTTGCTGATCGGGAAAGCCGCGGAGATTCTGACCTATGCCTACCATCCTTTGACCTTTGAGGCGATTCTGGACTGGCATCTCGCCGCCGGGGATTTCGTTGTGAGGCCGCTGGCCGACGGCATCGATGTGCGGCTTATTACCGTCCGCAATTATGCCCCCCTTATGATGACGGACAGCGCCGACGTAGAAGCCGTACTGGATGCCATGGTGGCGTTTGTGGTGGGCATGTCGCTGCGTCTGCGCCTGGATCGTCTGCAAGGCGTGGGTCGGCTGGCGTGTTATCCGCGTTCGGTTGTCTCTGCCATCTGGATCGGCTTTTGCGAGGGATTGCGTGCGGCCGTAGCAGAGAGAGGTCTGCCCCATGATTTTGCCGATGCCGTCGTCCAATTTTTCAAATTGCAGGGGGTTCGAAGGCTGACACCCATCGCCCAATCCATTATCGACAAATACCCGGCCAACTCGGAATCACGGACCTTGCTGCAGGGAATTTGCGGCCGCCACCTTGAGGCGCTTTGGGCGGCTGTATCCACCTGAGCCGATCCACAAGATGCGGATACAGATTCACTATCACACACAAGATGCAGTAGCACTGCCGCCTTGGAAACCGGACCGCCGGTAAGGCCCGGTTTGTCGGGCTTTTTTATTGACAAGTGCCGGTTTATCGATTTATATCTGCTTCTTCATATTCTATGAAAACTCGATTCTTTAAGAACTCAAAAAATTCGCAAAAGATTGTAATATGTTAAAAGTGGAGAGGAGGTGGATTTTTTCTATTTTGTGAATTTAAGTCATGGATTTTTAAGACTTTTTGATTAACCCAATGGAGGTAAAAATGGCAAAACACGACACCCCGATGTTGGACCAGCTTGAGTCTGGGCCATGGCCGAGCTTCGTGTCGGACCTGAAGCAAGAGGCCGCGAATCGCGCAAAGAATGCGAACAACGTTGAGTACCAGATTCCACAGGATGTTGTCGAGGATATCCTGGGCGTTCTCGAGCTGTCCTATAAACATGGGCGTACGCACTGGAAACACGGCGGAATCGTCGGTGTTTTCGGTTACGGCGGCGGCGTCATCGGCCGGTACTGCGACCAGCCCAAAATGTTCCCCGGTGTGGCGCACTTTCACACCATGCGCGTCGCTCAACCGGGCGGCAAATTCTACACCGCCGACTATCTGCGCAAACTCTGCGACCTGTGGGATATGCGCGGCTCCGGTATCACCAACATGCACGGCTCCACCGGCGACATCGTCTTCCTGGGTACCACCACGCCCCAACTGGAAGAGGTCTTTTATGAGCTGACCCATAATATGGGCCAGGACCTGGGCGGTTCGGGCTCCAACCTGCGGACCCCGTCCGACTGTATCGGCCAGGCGCGCTGCGAATATGCCTGCTACGACACCCAGGATATGTGCTACGATCTGACCCAGGAATACCAGGATGAGCTGCACCGGCCGGCCTTTCCATACAAGTTCAAGTTCAAGTTCGACGGCTGCCCCAACTGCTGCGTGGCCTCCATTGCCCGAGCCGATCTCTCCTTCATCGGCACCTGGAAAGATGCCATCAAGATTGACAAGGAAGCCGTTGCGGCCTACATCGGAGGCGAACTGCCGCCCAATGCCGGCGCCCACAGCGGCCGCGACTGGGGCCCCTTCGACATTCAGAAAGAGGTCATCGACCTGTGCCCCACCGGCTGCATGGCCATGGACGGCAATGAGCTCAAGATCGACGACAAAGAGTGCAACCACTGCATGCACTGCATCAACGTCATGCCGCGCGCACTGCACATCGGCGATGACCGAGGCGTCTCGATTCTGGCCGGCGCCAAGGCGCCCATTCTCGACGGCGCCCAGATGGGCAGCCTGATCGTTCCCTTTATCAAGGCCGAAGCCCCCTATACCGAGATCAAGGAAGAGGTCATCGAGCCCATCTGGGATTACTGGATGGAAGAGGGCAAAAACCGCGAGCGTCTGGGCGAGCTGATGAAACGTCAAGGTCTGCAGAAGCTGCTCGAAGCCATGGGCAAAGAGCCGGATGCTCGAATGGTTCAGGAACCGCGCCACAATCCGTACATCTTCTGGAAGGAAGACGAGGTTGAAGGCGGCTGGGATCGTGACGTGGATGCTTTCAGAAAAGACCATCAAAGATAAAGGGGGCAAACAATGGCATTTGTTTCTTCAGGATATAATCCCGACAAACCAATGGAGAACCGGATCACCGATATCGGTCCTCGCAAATATGATGAATTTTATCCGCCGGTCATCGCGGCGAACAAGGGCAAATGGCTCTATCATGAAGTTCTGCAACCCGGCGTGCTGGTCCATGTGGCCGAGTCCGGCGACGAAATCTACACCGTCCGTGTGGGCGGCGCCCGCCTGATGTCCGTGACCCACCTTCGTGAGATCTGCGAAATCGCCGATAAACATTGCGACGGCTACCTGCGCTTCACCACGCGCAACAACGTCGAGTTCATGGTCGATGACAAAGCCAAAGTCCAGCCGCTGATCGACGATCTGGAAAGCCGCAAGTTCGACGGCGGATCGTACAAGTTCCCGGTGGGCGGCACCGGCGCCGGTATCACCAATATCGTGCATACCCAGGGCTGGATTCACTGCCACACGCCGGCCACCGATGCCTCGGGCCCGGTCAAGGCGGTCATGGACGACCTGTTCGACGAGTTCAAAGGCCACAACATGCCGGCCCACGTCCGCGTCTCGCTGGCGTGCTGCCTGAACATGTGCGGCGCCGTGCACTGCTCCGACATCGCCATCCTGGGCTATCATCGCAAACCGCCCATGCTGGATCACGAGTATCTGGACAAGATGTGCGAAATACCGCTGGCCATCGCCGCCTGCCCCACCGCCGCCATCAAACCGGCCAAGGTGGAAGTCAAAGGCGAAAAAGTGAACTCCGTAGCCATTAACAACGACCGCTGCATGTTCTGCGGTAACTGCTACACCATGTGCCCCTCCCTGCCGCTGGCGGACAAAGAGGGTGACGGCATCGTTATCATGGCCGGCGGCAAGGTCTCCAACCGCATCAGCCCGCCCATGTTCTCAAAGGTTGTCGTGGCCTTTCTGCCCAACGAAGCGCCGCGCTGGCCGCAAACCGTTCAAACCATCCGCAAGATCGTCGAGGCGTATGCTGCCGACGCCAGGAAATACGAGCGTCTGGGCGAGTGGGCCGAGCGGATCGGATGGGAACGATTCTTTGAGAAAACCGAACTGCCGTTTACACATCATTTAATCGACGACTTCCGTGATCCGGCCTACTATACCTGGCGTCAGACCACGCAGTTCAAGTTCTAGACAAACGCTCGGAGGGCCGCCTGCGGCCCTCCGATAGCATGAAAGGTAAAAGCCACATGGCACTCGATTACGAAGAATCAAAAGAGAAGATCGTTGCAGCATTGACCAAAAAGTTGAAGACCAAATCGAAATTTTACTTCAACGATCTGGCCAAGATTCTCGAAGCCAAACCACGCGAAGCGAAAAAGGTCGTCAACCAGATGGTGACCGAAGGTATATTGGAATACTGGTCCAGCGGCAGCACTTCGATGTACGGTCTGCCGGGGACCGGCAAACAAGCCGGTGCCGAAGGTGAAGATTAAGCTCGGCACTTGATCGTGAACATTTTTTGACTTAGATCTTTGAAACGCACCCATACAGAGCCGATGGAGACAAAGACGCCCGGCATCATTGTCGCCGCCTTGCGCGGCGGTGCCGGCAAGACCATCTTTTCCGTGGGCATCATTGCGGCCCTTTGCCGCCAAGGCAAACAGGTCGCGCCGTTCAAAAAAGGTCCCGATTATATCGATGCCGGCTGGTTGGCCCTGGCCGCCGGCCGGCCTTGTTATAACCTGGATACCTTCCTGATCGACTCGCAAACCATCACCCAATCATTCAGCCGCCAAACCCGCGAAGCGGACTTTGCCGTGATCGAAGGCAACCGCGGGCTTTACGACTGCATCGACATCGGCGGGGAGACCAGCACCGCCGAATTGGCCAAATTGTTGAACCTGCCGCTGATCCTCTGTATCGACGGCACCAAGACCACCCGCACCATGGCGGCCGTGGTTTCCGGCTGCGCCCAATTCGATCCCGACCTGAAACTCAAAGGGGTCGTGCTCAACCGTGTGGCCGGTCCACGCCATGAGCGCATCCTTCGAAACAGCATTGAGCATCATTGCGGTATTCCGGTGTTGGGGGCGCTTCCCAAACAGCGGCAGCAGCGCTTCCCCGAACGCCATATGGGTCTGGTCCCCACCTTCGAACACAAATGGGCCCAGGAGGCGAAAACCTTCATCCGGGATTTGGCGGAAAAATACCTCGACCTGAAAGCCATCGTCGAGGTGGCCCGCGGGACGCACCAATGGACCCCGCAGGAGGTACAGCCCCAGGTTTGCGCCGATATCCGATTCGACACCAAGGGGCCTGCTGTCGTTGAACGGCTCCCCGTAGAGGTGCTGGGAGAACCCGAAGCCGTTCAAGCAGCATCGGTGCCGGAGCACCGGACGGAAACATCCGCCCGGCCCCGCATCGGCATTCTCCGGGACTCCGCCTTTCAATTCTATTATCCCGAAAACCTGATGGCCCTCGAAACCGCCGGAGCCGAACTGGTCTTTACCAGCCCTTTGAGCGAGCCCGATCTGCCGCCGGTGGATGCTCTCTATATCGGCGGCGGATTTCCCGAAACACACGCGCTTGAATTGTCTCAAAACCGATCATACGCGCAGCAGATCAAATCGGGCGCAGAGGCCGGGATGCCCATCTATGCCGAATGCGGAGGGTTGATCTATTTGGGAGAGTCCCTGGTGCTGTTGGAGGGCACCTTTGCCATGACCGGCGTGCTGCCCATTGTTTTCGGCTTTTCCAAGCGACCCCAGGGGCATGGCTATACCATCGCCCGGGTGGACCGCGACAATCCATTCTTCGAAACCGGAGCCATTTTGAAAGGGCATGAATTTCACTATTCCACAGTGGAAGCGCCGGCAGCGCTTGCTGAACAGATGACCTTTAAGATGGAACGCGGCAATGGCATCATCGAAAAACGGGATGGTCTCTGCCGTCGCAACGTGCTGGCGACCTACATCCATATTCACGCCCTGGGTACGCCGCAATGGGCCCCCGCCCTGGTCCGACAAGCCCAATCCTATAGACGTTAAGAGAATGGTTTTGGCGGCGCTATCGGTCGTCGCGGTATCGTGAATACAGCTTCCTCCCTCTATCCTTGCCAAAACCATTCTCTTAACGTCTATATCAGGGCAGCGGTTTTGGCGGCGTTATCGGTCGTCGCGGTATTGAAAATACAGCTTCCTCTCCGACGTTGAACGTTCGGGTCTTGAAATCGTGACGGCCTGGTGGTAGACTCATTTTACAGTTTTAATTATTCGTACCTATCTCTGTTTGAACAGTTCCCTTACTGCACCTTTTTGACAAGATTTCCAGTGAAGAAAGATCAGGAGCCGACGCCAGAGTGCCCGTAGACCCTTTTGAAGTGGTGTGCAATCCGTTTCCGACGCAGGCGGGATAGCGCCGAACGCGCAGTGTGCGCAGGCATGGCGGTCCCGCAGCGGAACCGACGGAGGCTTTACAACTGCTTCTAACCATTAGCCAAAGGAGGTCATCATGGCAGTCAAAGTATTGATCAAGAGGCGATTCAAGGAGGGCCATTTCAAGGAAATCGATCGGATGCTCAAACTGGTGCGCTACGGTGCAATGGATCAACCAGGGTATATTTCTTCAGAAACCATGTGGGATCATGAAGATCCATTCCGGGTCGTGATCGCCTCTACATGGCGTGAAAAAAAATATTGGGCCACCTGGAAAAACAGTCCGGAGCGGGAGGCTAAAGAGCGCGAATTTGAGGCCTTTCTTGACGGTGAAACCGAGTACGAACTATTTGATCTGGGGACCTATCCTCACTGATTGACGATTCAATAAAAAGCGTAAAAATAATTGACGACCCGGGCCTGATGATTACTCTATAAAACGCAATATCTTCAAAGGGCTTCTTATCATTCATGGTTGCACGATCCCTGATTCCGGCGGGCCGGAGGGGATTGGTTTAAGCGAAAGCGCGGCACTCCGTTGTGCATGGCGGTTCTGCCAAAGGAGCTGCAGGTGTACTGTTCCAGCGAGGGGGGGGAATGACTAAGTATCTGAAACGCTTGCTCTTGTTGCAGATGAGGCGAAGAAGACGATACCACTCGAACGGAGGACTCTACGTGATCCTGGACAGCTGCCCCGGCAGGCATCTGGTCGATGATATCAGCTCCGGTGGTTTATCCTATTATTACATCGACAACGGCCTGCGTCCGAAAAGAGGAGCATACGGATTGAAGATCTTATCGGAGGCCCATCGGCTGGCGGTGGACCTCGCCGGCAAGACCATTTCGGACCATGAAACCGGCGAGTTGATTTTTCAAAACCAGAAAATCAAACGCCGAAGTATTTGCTTTGAGCGAATGAACAGTCGCCAAAAAAAAGAGCTCAAAGATCTCATTAAAATCAGTCAATCTTCTGCCCAAACCATCTCCGGCACTTCCCTTTAAGCCGATCCGTTCCGTTGCCTATACGCATTGCTCCAAAAACCATCATGGTAAAGGATATACCGCTCGTTTCGATGGCCGTCTCCGGTTTTATCTATTCTGATGCTCCGGTCTGTCGGCCGTGGCTGCATCGGATGCTCTTGACACCGTTTGCCGTATTTGAGATATTGCCGGGTCGTAGCTAGCGAACTTCCATTTCGATACGACTGCCTTTTTTCTAGCACACGGCTTCATTAAAACAATGAATAGACAATCAGGCTCTGCACGACCTCATCCGGGGGCATCATGCAACAGGCAGCAGCGAAAATGTCGGTTCTGGTCGTGGACATCTCCACCGACAGAACGCCATTCGATCAGCTAAGGGATAATCAAAAAAACGGCCTTCCCGAAGATCTGCTCAAAACGCTTTCCGGTGTTGCACGAATCAACAACAGCGAGATGCAACAGACATTCGGCGGTGGATTTTTATGTGCGTTTAACTCGGCCGATGATGCTGTTGTGGCCGCCGATACCATGCATCGCATCATGGAGACACAGCCACCGCCATACTGGGAAGATGTCGATGCACCGGGATTGAGCATCCGTGTCGATACCGGCACAGTGATCTGTTCCGGTAATAAATTGTTTGGAGAGCCGGTTCGGGCGGCCATATTGATGCAAGCCCTGGCTGAGCCCTACCAGACCCTGATTTCTGAAACCACACGGAGGTATTTGTCGGAGCCGCAGCAAGGCCAGACGCGGTTTGTCGGCAGCCTGCCGGACAGCGAACGACGTACCGCATTCAATGTTTATGAATATCTGGGCGGCAACGTGGAAGATACGCTGGCGCTCGAATACCCGGATCAAATCCCGACAGTCGCCGCCATGGACGTTACCTACGGCCCGATCGTCTTGACGGTTGATGCGCAGCGCCCGCGAATCGCCATCGGGCGGATGACGACCAACAACCTGGTGTTGAACTACCCGCGCGTATCCCGGAATCACGCGGCCATCGAGTTCCGCGAGGGAAAGTTGTTTCTGATCGATAACAGCGCCAACGGGACATTCGTTCGTATCGGTCAGTTGTGCATCATCTTTTTGCAGCGCGATGAGATGCAACTGTACGGCCAGGGTATTATCTGCCCCGGCCGGGCGGCGGCGTCCAGTTCTCCGGGGGCTATCCATTTTTCCTTACGCTGAACGGCACATCGGTCTATCATCTCCTTAAAAAGATTCATATTGAAAACCAACAGGTTAAAAGCGCAGGGTGTCGGACGACAGAGGGTTTGATGCGTGTGCCAAGCTCATCGTGCTTCTATATAGGATTCCGCACTTGCCATAATGTCGTAAATAGGATTAGATAACCGAGTTTTGGCTTGAGTCGGCGACCTGTTGATTTGCATGCTTGCGTGTTTGCCGGCAACGGATTGATGTGAAGGAAGCTACGGAGAAATAATGGTGACGCGACGTTTATATAAAATGGCCTGGATAATCTGTATCTGCATCGGCACGGGTTTCATTTGCGGCATGGCCTCCGCCGATATTTTGCTTTATGGCACCACCAGCAATGGTGATTCAGGTACCAGCACTCTGGTGGAGATCGATCCCGCAAACGGGGATCTGCTGGATACCATTGGATCAGGTGTGGGTTACCTGGTCAACGGGATGGCCTGGGACTACCAGGCGCAAACATTGTATGCCTCGACCTCGACCAACGATGCCGCTTTTACAGGCTTGATCACCATCAACATCGAGACCGGCGTCGGGACCGTCGCCGGCACACCCGACTGGGGTCAGAGTGCGCCCTTCAGCGTCAGCAACATCACCATCGATTCGGACGGCAATATGGTAGGCTGGGCCGACAATACGAACCAGTTGGTGGAGATCGACAAGACAACCGGCGAGATCACGACATATACCGACACCAGCGTAACGGCTGTCGACTTCGGCCTTTCGTTCGATCGCTTCAATCTGCTTTATTTAATTAACGGCGACAGCGGCGATCTGTATGTTTTTGTCGACGACGACCAGGCGTTCACCGCGGGGCCGTCCGTTGAACATGAAGGCCGTCAGGGTGATTTTCACCCCACAAACAACTATTACTACGGCATCGAAGACACCGGGACCGACACCCGGAGCCTGGTGATCATCAATCCGGTCCTCGATGGCGGCAACTACTGGAACAGTTACGAGACCGTTGACCAGCTTCATACCTTGGCCTATCTCGTGACCGGAAAGGCCAGCAGCGATAGTAACGGCGGCAACTGTTTTATCCGCTCCATTATCGACACCGATTGACGGCCGGATTAATCTTTAAAATAACAGCTGCAGCTGCATATTGCCCCCGTCCCACTGCCCGTCGGAGATCGAGTCCACCGCCCAGGTGGTCAGCACCAGAAAGTTGATCCTGTCGGCGTTGAAAAAGACGACGCCCAGACCCGCCTTCAACTTGTAGCCGTTATCGTCGTCATCTCCCGATCTTTTATAATTATACCGGCCCGCCTGCAGAGAGGTGAACAACTTCATCCAATGATTGAGCCCGCTTTGCCATTTGGCATAGATCTGGTTGCTGTCCAGGTGCATCCGGTAACTCTGGTCGGGATCGAGGGCGTCGATGGTGTTCTTATATTCACTGTAGAGGTAGCCGAACGTCATGTCATCCGATTCAATGCGGGCGTTGCCGAAAAGATCAAGAGAAGTCAGATGAATCTCCTGATCAACGAGTTCCGGCCCGCCTGTCGCCAAAGGGAGCTGACTGCGCGCTTCCAGGCGTTTTTGAAAGGCAACGCCCAGTTGCCAGTCGGCACTGAGATGCCAGTGCAGGCGGGAGCGATAGTGATGCCCGTGATAACGTTTTTCCAAGCCGTCGCCCCGATCGAGCATGACGCTGTCCAGTTCCTGCTGTAAATCCAGAATGAGGTCGATTTTCTTGAACAGCCGGCAGCGGGTATCGAGCTTTAAGAGCACCGGATGGCGATCCAGATCATCCACTGCCCGGCTTCGGTCATTGTCCTGGTTTTTCTCGTTATAGGTTGCCATTTGGTTCAGCCAGGTGAGCTTGACGTGCTGCATCGAGAAGGGTTCGTTGTATGAAACGGCCAACCCGAGGTTGTCGAATTTTTTTTCATAGTAAGGGAATCCCAGGAGCGATACATAGTACCGTCGTCCGAAGCGTGCTTCGATTTGCTGATAGATGGGTTCTGATTTGTAAAATTCTTCCCGCTCCTGGGTGTAGAGAAGCGTGGCGTATTTATGCAGATCGCCCTGGAGCTTGATATCGTGCTTGAAATAGAACAGCTCCTGCGACAGGCTCCCGGCCGTGGCCTGAAATCCACTCTTGGCCGTATCCCACTGACGCTGCCACGCCAGGGGCAGTTGATAGGCTTTCCAGTCAAACATGTTTTCTTTGTTGGGCAGAAAATGCCGCTGGATATCGAAATCGCCGTCAAAGTAGGCAGATACATCTGCCGTAGCGGCAAGCCATACAAGAGCTAAAAGTCCGAGAGGTCTGATCCGGGTAAGCATGATCGTCCTCCGTGAGCCGATTCGTCTCCCGTTCAGGAGCCGTCGGGCAAGACCGGTATTTAGGGGTGGTGCGGGTCGATGCCGCGCTGGAACCAGCAGAAAAGTGACCCTGTTGTTCTGAAGTGAAGCGTGCAGCATCCGGCAGTGCGCGCGAACAGGCCCCTGCGGCGGCGGATGACCCCATTCAATAGAAAAGAGCCCGGGATGTCAATTTTTATTATCCTGCTGCCAGTGGCTGATGGCGTTGGCATAGTAATTCAATACGGTCTCCTGGCCGTTCGCAATCGCAAATTTTCCATCCGTGTCGCTGATCAGGCGTCGAAGCAGCATGAAGACGACGGCCTCGTTGATGATCTCGGCCTGTTTGGTGCGCGACATTTCAATAATCGGGGCGCCCTTTGATTGCATTTGGCTCTGCAGGCGGGCGGTTCGCTGCTCGATGGTGACGATATCCAGTGGCTCGTCCGCTGCATCCAGCAGTACCGTCGAGACGAGCGCCACCGGCAGCACGGGGATGACCGCTGCAATGTCGTCAATCAGGCGATCGCATAATGTCTGCACCTCCCCGAAGCGTTCGTTTCGCTCGAGCCGACTGAAGTCAAATCCCTTTTCCCGGCAATATTGCCTGACCGACAACGGTGCGCCGAAGTTGACGCAGGCATAGCCATAGCGACGCCAGCGGCTGAGTGCCATCAGAAAGATACTGTGGGCGATGAAGTTGACAGTGGTGCGCGTCACATACCAGAAACTGCGCTTTCGTGCTTCGGGATCCAGCTCCCGCAGCAGCGTACGATCTTCCAGCGTACGGTCGTAATTGATGCCAACCGGTATAAAAACAATATCACGATCGTTGCGGGATTCATGCTGGCGCAGCATGTAATCCACCAACCCAAGCTTGGGCGGCCGCATCTTGCCGTCGCGCGTCAGCCCGCCTTCGATGAAGACGGCCTGGCAGACCCCTTCGCGGGTCGCCATGTGGATATATCGTTCCAGTACACGGCGATACAACGGGTCCCCTGATTTGCGCCGAACGAAAAACGCGCCCATGGATCGGATAAGGGTCTGCAGAGGCCAGATCTTGGCCCATTCCCCCACGGCATAGGAGAGGGTCGTGCGTTCCGCAGCCAGATAAGCGACCAGCACGTAATCCATATTGGAGCGGTGGTTCATCACAAAAACGACGGTCGCCTCGGGATCGATACCGACGAACTGGGATTCATCGAACAATCCGATGCGAACCCGATACAGCAGGCGCGCCACTTTTTTGGCCATCCAGTAGCCAATCCGGAAATAAAAATAGGCGTTGAACGATGGCACAATTTCGCGGGCAAAGGCCTGAACCTGCTTTTGAACCATTTCAAGAGGCATATCCTGCGCCTGCGCGTATTCCCGGGCCGCTTCGAGAACCTTGGGATCATAGGCCAGTCGGTCAATCAGCACCTGGCGTTTGGTCAGCTGAAAAGGGCGGATTTCAATGCTCAGACGAGTACCGATATCGTCGAGGACGCGGCTGATGCGCCGCCGCAAGAACCAGCGTGTGCTGGGGATCAAGATCCGCTCCAGCACGGCCAGTACAAAGACGATGATCAGCAGGATAAAAAACCATATGGAGATCGTAATGGTGCCGCTCATGCTGGACGTCACTCTCTGCTCATGGTTGGCGTGGCAGGCACGGTTGTGTCAGTTCCATCCATCTGCCGGCATCGGGTCTGGAATTGAGATGTTAAACGAAGCGCCTTTCTTGCAATGACCCTCCGGATCCGTGACGGAGATAGTGAGTTGGCTGCCGTCGCCTAAAATCTGAATATCAAAAAGGGGATTCTCGGTAAGCAATCCCGCCCCAATCAACTGAGCGATGGTCGGAGCCGACTGCCGACCTGTCGAAGCGCTGTAAGCCGCAGCCGCTGCCGATACCGTGCGAGCCTGGATCTCTATCTGCTTGCAAACGGCCTTTGAACGGTAAGCGACGAACTGCGGTACGGCGATTGCCGCTAAGATACCGATGATGAAAATAAAACCCACCGCGCCGACGGCACAGGCGACTGCTGCGCCGCCATGGGTTTTGGGATACCTCTCTTGAAGTCGGTCCGTGCTGGTGAAAATATAGATCAAGAATTCAACGAATGCGATCAGACCCGGAATGCCGGTCCAGAAAAAGAGCAGATAGAGCACGCCCTGCCAGTATTTGGCGAGATAAAATTTGTGGGCGCCGATACCGCCCAGAAAAAAAGTGAGCAGCACAAGGGCCGTTTTGCTGATTGGGGTAAACTGACGGACCCCGCACTTGGGACAGATTTCAGCCTTTGGATGAATTGCCTCGTAACACGATGTGCACATTTTTTTAATTGTTGTATCTGACTGATTGCGTGGTCTGGAGGGCTGGGCGCTCATACTGGAGGTCCTTTCGCTTGAAATGAATGGGAAATGGCAGCTGAGATCCGGTACCGCTCGATCAGATTAAGAAAGAATGATCATATTTATTGAATAAAATCAATGGAATTTTCATTTTTCCCATCTTCGGAAAAAATGGAGAGGCATCGGATATTTTACACTTGCCAAATTTGCCATTTGAAGCAATATTTCCTAAGTTTACAGACCCTTTTTAAATCAGGAGCCGTATGCGTTTACTTTGTACTCTGTCGCTGCTCGCCGCTTTGACCTTCAGCGGCTGCACGCTTCTGGCGCCGGATGAACGCTTGCCTGCCGACGAGGCCGTACCGGACAGTTATTCGAACCGGGCGCAGGCGGCCGATACAAGTCAGAGATGGTGGGAGTCCTTCCACAGCAGCCAACTCAATGCGCTGGTGGAGGAGGCTTTGGGCGGCAATTTGACGCTCATGGAAAGCTGGGCGCGAATACGGCAGGCCGAGGCTCTGGCGATCCAGAGCGGCGCCGCACGATGGCCCGACCTGAGTGTGGACGCCCGTGCTTCCGGCGGCGGTCAACTGGCCACGCAACCCAATGGCGATACGACCTACACATCCCTGGAAAGTTATCGCCTGGGGGTTGCCAGCACCTATGAAGTCGACCTTTGGGGGCGCATCCGTTCGAAGCAGAAGGCCGCCATCCTGTCGGCCTCCGCTTCCCGGGAGGATCTCAACGCCGCCGCCATATCCCTGGCCGCCAGTGTCACGACGCGCTGGATCGGCGTGATGTCCCAGCGCATGCAGAAAAAACTGCTGCAACGGCAATTGGAAGCCAATATCACCGTAGCGGATCTGCTGGAGTTGCGGTTTCGTAAATCGCTGGCATCCGCGCTGGATGTGTTGCAGCAACGCCAGGTCGTTGAACAGGTCCGTGCACAGGTTCCGCTGGCCGAGCAGCAGGAGCAGCGGCTGTTGAACGAACTGGCCCTTTTGTTGGGGCGCATGCCGTTTGAAGCGCCGGCGGTGGTTGAGGAGCCGTTGACGATACCCCGGGATGTCCCTGAGACAGGGCTTCCGCTTCAACTGTTGAGCGCAAGGCCCGATATCCGCGCCGCCATGTTGCGTCTCGAGGCGGCGGACTGGGCCGTATCAGGAGCCCGGGCCGACCGGTTGCCCACGATCCGCCTGACCGGATCGGCCGCCTACCAGGCCGGTGAGCTGGATGCATTGTTTGACAATTGGCTGTTCAACCTGGCCGCCGGTTTGACGGCGCCGCTGTTTGACGGAAGGCGGCGGGCGGCCGAAGTGGAGCGCCAGCTGGCCGTGGTGGACGAGTCGCTGGCGTCCTATCGCCGGGCCATACTGAACGCCGTGCGTGAAGTGGAGGATGCCCTGGTGGATGAGCAGAAACTGCGCGAGCATTTGGCCGGGCTCAACACGCAGCTCGGTGCGGCCCGGAGCGCACTCAACGAGGCGCGGCAGCGCTACCGCTCCGGGCTGAACGACTATTTACCGGTTTTGACGCAGTTGCTATCCGTCCAGAACCTGGAGCGGACCGTCATCAATCGTACGGCGGACTTATTGGTGGCCCGCGTCGATTTGTTCCGTGCGCTGGGCGGCGGATGGCCGCAGGAGCTTGAATCCCCTGCGGATTATCATTAGATTATGCGAACCAAAAACAACTTGAGCTTTATCAATAACCGCTTTAGATGAAACTTCCTTATAAGTGGGAACAAGACACATGAATCCGTATGAATCCAACACCCGCCAGGCAAGCGCCTCATTGTCACCACCGGACCATCCGGTCGGCAGGAAAAGAAAGGTTCTGGTGGCGCTGATGAGCCTTGCGGTGATTACCGCCGCTATCGGAATGGCCGTCTTTCTGGTTTTTACCAAACCCAGAGCCGGCAAACGGCATCCGCAAAAAAAAATGAGCCCGCTGGTGAGCGTTATCAGCGTACGTCCGGAGACCCACGCCGTGACGGTGCGAGTCATGGGAACCGTCGTGCCGGCCAAAGAGCTGACGCTCAAATCCCGTGTGGCCGGTGAAATCGTCCGCATGCATCCGGAATTTACCGAGGGCGGATTATTGCACAAAGGAGAAGAGATCCTGCGGATCGATGACCTGGACTACCGCTTGATCGTCTCCCAGAAACAGAGCGCCGTGGCCGACGCCCGCTATGCTTTGAAACTGGAGATGGGGCGTCAGGAAATCGCCCGGCGGGAGTGGAAGCTGCTCAATGGCGACAACCCGTCGCCGGCTGGTGACGACGAGCTGGCGCTGCGCAAGCCGCACCTGGAAAAAGCGCAGTCGGATCTGATCGCCGCCGAAGCCGAACTCGAGGCCGCAAAGCTTCAGCTGGCGCGGACAAAAATCCATGCACCGTTCAATGCGATCGTTCGCAGCACTTCCGTTCAACAAGGTTCCCAGGTGACGCCCCAGGAGAACATTGCGACCCTGGTCAATACCGACACCTATTGGATCCAGGCCTCCATTCCCGTGGATCAATTGCAGTGGATCGACATCCCAGGGCGCGAGGCGACTGCGGGATCCGAGGTCGAGGTGCGGTATCAAGACGGTGCGGTTCGCACCGGACGTGTGATCAAACTGCTCAGCGATCTTGAAAAGCAAGGCCGCATGGCGCGCCTGGTGATCGAAATTACCGATCCGCTGAGCCTGACGGTACCGGAAGATGAAACACCCGCCATGCTCATCGGCGAGTACGTTCAAGCCGATATCCAGGGGCGTCATATACCGGATGCCTATCGCATTCCGCGGGAGGCCCTGAGGGAAAGCTCCCGGGTCTGGATCGTCGGCAGCGACGGTGCACTCGACATCCGGGACGTGCACGTTATCTGGCGCGATACCCAATCGGTGATCCTGAAACAGGGACTGAAACCAGACGAGCGGGTCGTCGTATCCGATCTGGCCACACCGATCAAAGGCATGGCGGTCGAGATCGACGGCGCCGACAAGCCCATCATCCGCCCGGCATCCACCCCCTCTTCACATTCCAACAAAGGGTAGTCGCAACGATGAACGCATACGATCGCCACAGCCATGCCGGTCGCTCCGCCAAAGGTCCCATCACCTGGATGGCGGGCCACAGCGTCACGGCGAACCTGGTCATGCTGGTCCTGCTCATCGGCGGCTTTTGGATGGGCCTGCGCATCAAAAAAGAGGTGTTCCCCGATTTTGAGCTGGACCGGGTGACCATACAGGTGGCGTATCCCGGCGCCAGTCCCGAAGAGGTCGAAAGCGGCATCATCCTGGCCATTGAAGAAGCCATACAGGATATCCAGGGGATCGAGGAGATCCTGGCAAACGCCAATGAAGGCTCAGCCAGCCTGACGGTGGAGGTGCTCGAAGGGGAAGACACCCAGCAGGTGGCCAGGGACATCAAGAACGCCGTCGATCGCATCACGTCCTTTCCCGAGGAAGCGGAAGAGCCCACGGTCGTGGTGCCGAAACACAATCGCTACGTGGTCTCCCTGGCGCTGTTCGGCGATCAGAGCGAGGGGGTTCTCAGGGAAGTGGCCGAGATTGTGCGGGACCGCCTGCTTCAGGACCCGCAGATCTCCCAGGTCGATCTGGTCGGCGTACGGGATCATGAGATCAGCATTGAAATTCCCCAGGCAACGTTGCGGGCCTACGATTTGACACTGACGTCGGTTGCGCAGACGCTGCGGCAGGCCGCGGCGGAAATACCGGGGGGCGTCATTAAAACCGATGCCGGCGATATCCTGCTGCGGGTCAAGGAACGGCGAAACTTCGCTGCGGAGTTCGGGAAAATACCCGTTATCGCATCCAATGACGGCACCCAGGTCCTTCTGGAGCAGATCGCCGAGATTCGGGACGGCTTCGAAGAGAGCGACCGTTACGTTACCTTCAACGGTCAAGCGGCCGTGATGCTGGAGGTCTACCGGGTGGGCGATCAAACGCCGACGTCGGTGTCCGAGGCGGTGCGTCGCGACATCGACATCCTGAAGCAGACCCTGCCCAAGGGCCTGTCCATCGAACTGCGCAACGATCGGT
>JBNKKC010000150.1:0-59092 GCA_050291625.1 Desulfobacteraceae bacterium | reverse complement strand
GGCCGTTGACGATCTGCAGGTTCACCCCGGCCAGCTGCACCAGGGGGCCGCGTGGATCGGAGGCCGCGTCCACGGTGAGATAGGGGTCCAGGGCCATCACCTGGCTCGACTGCACGGCGGCCAGGTTGTTTTGCAGGGTGGCGATGGTGCTGGCCTGGGAGGCAACCGTCGCCTGCAAGGCGGACACGGCGGACTCCAGAGCGGCGATGCGGCTGTCGTTGTCGTCCACAGCGGATTCTACGGCGGTGAAGTTGGCGTTCACCTCGGCGGCAACCGCCGGGGTGCCGGACTGGAAGGTGTTGGGGATGGTGATGTCACTGCCCGAGGCCGGCGTCGGGGCCATGGCCGCCATGAGCGAGCAGACAAACAGAAAGCAGGTAAGCGACTTCATATGCAATTCTCCTAACTTCGACATTATGCGATTCCTTTTTCGATATTCCATCGGTTTTTCCGGCAAATGCAGGGCATTATTGCCAATTGTCCTGATCCCAGGTCAAGGCGTCCCAATTGGAGGTGTTTGCGGCTGGCGGGTTGTTGCCGCCGCCTCCACCGCCTCCGTCACCGCAGGCGGCCAGAGCCGCGGCCAGACAGGCAATCCAAACGATTCGCCGAAACGTTTTCCATCTAAAAAGCGGTAAAACCATCTGCAACTCCTTTCTTTCACCGGCCCGGACAAAAGGCCCGGCATGGGTAAACGTCGGTTCTCCGAATTGCGGGGCGCATTACTGAAATGACCGGTACAATCCGGCTATAACAGTATGACATGGTCCGGTTACTGGGCGGTTACTGAACGGTGATGGTCAAAAGGAGAAGGCATGCCGCAGCATTCCAGACTCAATTCACATGCTCAACTGTCAAATGAAGATATCCTACCGATTTTATATTCAATCGGTTCTCATCCGCCATTTGACATTTGGATTCGGGCATCGTGTATTCGGGTCGGAACAATAACGAAAAGATGTTTCCTGCCATTTTGCAGGTGGTTGCCAAGGTATGACCTTATGGGATATTATGGCCTAATTTCCGATGCAGTGCCGCTGATATTTTTCTCCGATTGTGATATGGGATACTGTTATGACTGCTGTTGCCCAGTCCAAGTTCAGCCCCCCCCCAATTGACGCCGCCGTTCATCGCCCCCGACTCTTTGACCGCCTCAGTGCTTACGCAGATGCTCGGGTGACGTTGATTCTGGGCCAGGCCGCCCAGGGCAAATCGGTGCTGGCGGCCACCTGGCTGGCAGTATCGCAACGCCCCTTAGCCTGGATCAACCTGGATGACGGCGACAGCGATCCGGATGGTTTTTTTCTCTCTCTAGTCCAGGCGCTGGCGCCCCATCTTACCGAAACGGATCTCGCCTATCTTACCGCCCTGCCGTCGGTGAGCGTCGATCCGGGCGGCGAACCCAACTGGGACAGGTATGTGGCCCCTCTGCGGGAGCGGCTGGCCCGGGATCTGCACATCGTGGTGGATGATCTGGAACAGCTTGCCTTTGATGCACCCCTGTTCGGTTTGCTGGAGGCGCTGGTGACTGGCGGACCGCCGGGGGCGCGCTGGATGCTGCTCTCGCGCCGGATGCCGCCGGTGGCGGTGGAGTCGCTCAACGTCAAACAGCAGGTGCTGCGCATCGACAACGACCAGTTGGCCTTCACCACCGAGGAGACCCGGCTCTTTTTCCAGAGGGATGGGGATCCCGCTTATTCAGACCACCAGTTTGATCGGATCCAGGAGGCGTGCGAGGGGTGGATCGGCGGAATGGTGCTGCTCAACCAGGCCCTGGAGCAGATGGATCCGGGGGACCGGGAAGTATATCTGGCGCAGTTGTCGGACCGCGACATTGCCCGGCACTCGGGACGCTACTTCGACGAGGTGCTGCTGGCCGCCCTGCCCGAGGCGCAGCGGCGGCTGGTCATATCCAGTGCCGTGTTCAACCCCATCCGCACCGCGGTGCTCCAAGCGCTTTTCGGTGATCTGGAGGTGGGCCCGGTGCTGGCCTCCATGGCCGAGCGCCACTTTTTCATCAGCCGGGTGACACCCCAGGACCAGGAGGGGGTGTACCGGTTTCACAACCTGCTGCGCGACCATCTTCAGACCCTGTTCCGGGCGCACCACCCCATCGCGGCGCGGCGCCGCTTCTATGACAGCGCGGCCGGGGCTTTCGAAAAACTCGGGGAGGCGGAGAGCGCCATCGCGTTCTATTTAAAGGCCCACCGGCCCACGGCCGCCGCCCTGCTTTTGGAGCAGATCGGATATGACCTGGTGATGGCCGGCCGCCAGGCCGAAATTAAAGCTTGGCTGGGCGGCCTGCCGTTCTCTTTGATCGAGGAGCGGCCGTGGCTTTTACTTCTGTCGGCCCAGGTCAACCGGCACTGGGGCATCGGCCAATGCTTCCGGTACCTGGAAAAGGCCCTGGACGGGTTCCACAAGCGTTCGGATCTGCGCGGCCGCCTGCTGGCCCTGGGTGCGATCATCGACGCCATGTTGCTGACCGGCGCCGCCAAGATCCCCTTGGCGGACCTGGTGAAGGAGGCCGAGGCGCTGCTCACCGAGGCCAATGAAGCCGCCCATCCCCTGGAGACCGCGCTGCTCTGGATTCACGTGGGTGCCGCCCACGCCTTCCGGGGCAGGGTCAGCCGGGGACAGATCGCCGCCTGCCGCAACGCCCTCCAGCGGGCGATCCGCACCGAACACCCCCTGCTTCTGTTCAAGGCGCACATGAGCCTGGTGCTGGCCAGCGCCATGTGCGGCCGTTTTGATGACGCCCGGGATCACCTGAACCAGATGGGCCGGATCCTCCAGGCGTTTCCCTTTCCGGAGCTGATCTGCAGCCGCCTGGCGATGAAGGGTGTGCTTTGTTTCATGCAGGGCCGCACCCGGCGCATGGGGGAGATCGTGGATTCGATGGACCGGCTGGTGGCGGACCACAAGCTCTTCTCCATGGAGACCACCGTACGGATCGCGGAGGGATACCTTGCAGTGATGGAAGAGGATGACGTGCGCATGCGCAAAGTGGCCGGCGACCTGATCACCCACAGCGAGTCGGTGGGCGATCGGTACACCCTGAGCAGCTCCCACCTGCTGATGAGCGGCAGCGCCTATATCCAGCAACGCCATGAGGAGGCGATCGCTTTAGCGCAAACCGCCGTTGCCGCCATGGGCCTGCCCGAGGGCCACTCCGACGATCACCTGATCATCGCCAAGGTGATCCTCGGCCTGGCCCATATCCATCTGGGCCGCTGGGAAGCGGCCGACGGGTATCTGGCCGACGCTGAAGCCTATTTCGAAATGGCTGAAAACGGGTTTCTGATCATCGACGTGCATCTGGCCCGGGCGCTATGGGCCCATGGCCGCAGCGACCCTGCGGTAGCGGCGGCCTGGCTGGAAAAAGCACTTTGCGCCATGGGCGCCCACAGTTACGAATACCTGCTGATCGTCAGCCGGCGCGACCTGGCGTTTTGCGCCTATCTGGCGCTGGCCCTCGATGTGCCCGCAGCCAGGGAGACAGCTGTTTCACTGCTCCGCGGTAAATTGGCGGCATACGCTCCCCTTGAGTTGGCGGTCCTCACCCGCCACCAGGCCGAACCGGTCCGCGTTGCCGCCGGCGCTATTGTCAAGGAGCAGCACCGCAACGGCCGGCCGGTGCTCTCCATCACCTGCCTGGGGCCGTTTCAGGTGACCGTTGGTCCGGAAGCGGCCGCTATCCAATGGGACGGGAAAATGTCCCGCCGGCTGTGCATGCTCCTGGCGGCCCGCGACGGCGATCTGCCCGTGGAGCAGGCCATGGAGATGCTCTGGCCCGAATCCGATCCGGAGAAGCAGAGACGCAACTTCAAAGTGACCCTCCACCGCCTGCGCAAAAGCTTGGAGCCGGAAATGGACAAATCCTTCGGTTCCACCTATGTGCATCTTGAAAACCATCGCCTGGTGCTGGACACGCAGCGATGCCGGTTGGACAGCCTCAAGTTCGAAACGCTTTGCCGATTGGCCGACAACACCCGGCAGGAGGGCGACCACGCTCTGGCCGAGACCCTTTTCCTGGAGGCACTGACCCTCTATGGCGAAGATTTTCTGGCTCGCGAACTGTCTGAGGATTGGGCCGAGGCCAGGCGCACCCGCCTGCGTAATTGCTGCGTCGAGGCCGCTTTAGCCCTGGACGAGCTGCTGGAAGCTCGGGGGGCCCATGAGGAAGCGCTGGCGTGCCTTGAAAAAATCATTGCCCTGGATCCCCTTAATGAGACCATCTATTGCCGGATGATACAGCTGCATGCCCGCCGGGGGGACGGCAGCCGCGTGCGCGCGGTGTTCGCCGATTGCCGCCGTGCGTTGAAAAATCAAATCGACGCGGTCCCCAGCGCCAGAACCATAGCCGTGTTCGAAGCCGCCGTCGGCCGCACCGCCCCTGCCGGATAGAAGCCGTCTAATTGACTTGCTGTTTGATTCGGACCGCAGAGCCTAGTTTAAAAAATCACTCTTTTTCAATGCGACATAACAAGGCCGAATGGGGCCAACTGCCGATTTCCGGGCTACAGAACTCCGGATCGTCCGGACAAAGCATATTGGCATTTGATTCAAAGACCCCGAACAGCTCCGGCAGGTTCGATCCGCGTTCCGGAAACCACCACCCATGCTGCAAGTCGGCCATGTCCGGATGGATGGCATCCGAAAGTTGGACCCGCTGCCGTATTTTTCCCAGGGGGGTTGAAATGATCGCCCAGTCGCCAGGGGCAAGATTGAGTTTTGCAGCCGTTGCCGGATTGATCGTCACAAAGGGTTCCGGCATTTTTTGGCGGGCTTTTTCGATCTGCCGCTGTTCGGAATGATACATGGGCATGAAGCGGCTTCCGGTGATGAGGATCAGGGGATACTCCTGTGCCAGGTCCGGACTTCCCGAAGGACTCCAGAGCGGTTCGCGATAAACCGGAAGGGGCGACAGGTCCAGGTCCTGGAAAATGGAGGAACGAAGCTCCACTTTTCCCGAAGGGGTGCCGAACCCGTATTTCTCGTACCGGCGGTACTCGCGTTTGCCGAAAATGCCGTACTGCCGAACAAGGTCCTTGAAGGTCAGCCCGGCTGGTTTCAGACAATAGTCGTAGACGTCTTCTACGGTCTTCCAGGGCCAGTACTCTTTTTGGCCAAGACGCATACCCAAGCCGCGATAGAAATCATAACTGTTACGACGTTCATAAAGGGGTTCCATGGCCTGAGGGCAAGCCATGCAAAAACTGCGGGTCAGCCAGATCTCGGGTTGCTCCACGGTCGAAGAGGCGGGGAAAACATAGTCGGCCAATGCGGCGGAGGGGGTCAGGTAGTACTCCATCACGACGTAGAGCTGAAGGGATTTCAAGGCCTCGAAAACCCGTCTTGTATTGGGAAACGAAAGGAGCGGATTGCTGGCCAGCGTGATTGCGGCCGTGACCGGATAAGGCTTGCCGGTTATAGCGGCATTCAACACATCCCTGGCATGTGCCAGATTGGAGTGCCAGGCCTCCGGGGCGGCCACATATCCGGGGGGCAGTTTTTTGTTGGCGTCCTGGTTCCTTTCCCATCCGGGAAATCCGAAAAAGGGATACCTGTCGGCACCGAGCTGTTTGACGCGCTGGCTCCGGGGCAGGGTGTCGTTGATCTCAAGATGTTCCCAATCAAGGATCTTCCCGATTTCACCGGTGGTGCTGAAAATCTCGCCGCCGGGGACCTCCAGGTTGCCGGTAATCGCCCTGAGAATAGCCCGTCCGCGGGCGCATTGGGTTGCATTGATCCCCTGTTTGTCCAGTCCGTAGCCGAATGGTATGACGGATGGTTTGCTCGTGGCATACATCCGGGCGGATTCAACGATCAGCGCCACCGGTATGCGGGTGATTTCAGATACTTTTTCAAGCGTATAAGATTCAACGGCAGGTTTTAAATCTTCAAAGCCCACGGTCCATTTGTCAACAAAGTCATGGTCGTACAGGCCTTCTTCGATTAATAAACGAATCCAGCCCAGCATCAAGGCGGCATCCGTACCCGGACGGATCTGGAGCCACAGCTCGGCCATTTCAGCTTCTTTGGTGCGCCGGGGGTCGATGACAATCAGTCCGGCGCCTCTCTTTCTGGCGCGAACCAACTGGGGGTAGAGACCGATGGGATTGGAATTGGACGCGTTGCTGCCCCATACGACAATGCACTGTGCGCCCATAACTTCGCTCCACGCCATGCCGCCATAAGTGGCGTACTCGGTGGCGTAACTTGGACACATACAGATAGTGTTCACTCCGCAGGTATTGGGAGATCCAAACAGGTTGAAGAAACGGCGACAGTCCCAATGGTAGGTACGCTTGGTCCCGTGTGTGAAGGCCAAGGTTTCGGCACCGTGGGACGCTTTCAGTTTTAACAGCTTTTCCGCCACCTCATCAAGCGCCTGATCCCAGGTCAGTTTCTGCCAGCGGCCCCCACCTTTTTCACCCACTCTTTTCAAGGGGTAATTCAGCCGCTCCGGGTGATGGACATGATCCGGCATCAACCTGCCTCGTGCACAGATGGCGCCCCGGGTGACCGGATGATCGGGATCTCCCGTCGCTTTGACAATTTTTCCATCTTCAATGTGCAGCAATATCCCACAGCGCGGGTGGCAAAGACCGCAATAGCTTCTTTTTATTTCAGTCATTTTAGTCCCCCCTGGATTCCGTTTTTACGCTGATTTCGCCCCGCCCCACTATTTGAGAGCGGGCACAAAAGCAGCAGAAATGACGGTTGCCGCTTTTGATTTTTTATTAAAGGCCACCTCCAAGATATTGAAAACAAAATCCTATTAAAGGTCAAACGTAGACTTGACCCCATATTTTTTAGCTTGACCCTATTTTACCAATTTTGACTATTTTGACTGAAAATGTAAATTTATTTTTGCGCGAACCCTATGGAGCACTGACTCTTTCAATTTGTATCGTACCGGACATTCCACTTATGTACTCGCTCCCCGATATGGCTTGTCCCAGCTCGTACAACCCAGCGGCGGAGCCGTAACTGCCGTAGAACATCACGACGTCTCCCCAGGGTGCATAGTAGGCAAGGGTTCCTGCCTGGGCATCCGCTTGCGGGGTGTCGTTGGTGTTCAGTTTCTTCGGCGGGTAGAAGATTTTCTCGTTGTTGCTGTAATTCTCCACAGAGATGCTCAGGGGCAGCTGGGCATACAAATCCCTGGCCGCCGGACTGTTGTTGAGTTCGAACACGGTGGTTTTGCCGTTTGCCTTTACACTTATTTGCATGGTCGTTTTGGTTTCCGGTGCATTCGGTTCATTCTTTTCGATTCGTACGCTGGCGGACATTCCCGCGATCTCCTCGATTCCGGTTAAGTTTACCCCCAGACGATGCATTTCGTCGCCTGCATAAAAATCCTTGTAGAGCATAAACACATCCCCCCAGGGCTCATAGTAACTGAGTTCTCCCTTTTTCCCTTCATGGTAGGCCTCGCGCGCAGTCACGCTCAGCTTTGCGGGAGGATAGAACATCCACTGGGCATCGCGAAAATTGGTCAAGTCCAGGGTTAGCGGCAGCTGGGCGTAAAATTCCTTTGCGGCCTCTGTGTCATAGAGTCGGAAGGTGGCTGTGAGCCCCATAGATGTGATTTTTACCTGCATATCCGACAGGATCAGCCCATGCTTTTCGTTCCGAAAAGGCTCCTCAGCGGCGGCGGTGGGAGCCCTTCCCTCTATATTCAAGCAATTCGCGATCATGGTAAACACACATCCGGCAACGAAGACGGATAGCATTCGTTTCATGGGCATTTTCCTTTATATTGATATACCGGGAACACGCCGGCCTCCCCATAGTCCTTGATCCGTTCCATGCTTTTCAACAGTTCCATATCCTCTTCAGAGATAACAAAATCTACGTCCGCGTTGTCTTTCATATGGTCAGGGTTCGAGGTTTTTGGTAAGGAAAGAAGATCAAGCTGCAACGTATACCGAATACATAATCGTGGCACGGAAACGCCATATTTTTCGGCCATTTCCGCTAATTGTTTGTTTTTCAGCAGTTCTCCGTGTCCTACCGGGGAGTAGGCCTCCACGAGCATGCCTTTATCTTGAGTATATTGAATGAGCGCTTTCGGTGTATTGCTGATATGCACCAAAATCTGATTGACCATTGGTTTGACAGAGCAGGATTCAAGGATGTTGTCGATGTCCGCTTTTTCAAAATTCGATAGACCGATAGCACGGACTTTTCCGGCTTTATATGCTTCTTCAAGAGCTCTCCATGCGTCACGGTTTCCTTCGAAGTAGGCCTCTTGTCCATGGAATTCCGCCCAGGGCTTCGGGCTGTGGATAATCATCATGTCAATATAATCGAGTCCCAATGTTTTAAGCGACGTATCAATAGATACAACAGCCTCTTTATATGACTTTGCTTCTGCCGCAAGTTTGGTGGTCACAAACATATCCTCTCTTCTCACACCACAGGCTCTAATACCCTCTCCAACCCCGCTCTCATTGCCGTATGCCTGAGCTGTATCGATGTGCCGATAACCGATTTGTGCTGCATCCTGCACTGCCTGTCCGGCATTTTCATTACTTATAAACCATGTTCCAAGGCCTAGTTTTGGAATCTCAATCCCATTAGACAGCGTATATTTTTCTTTCAGAATCATTAGGGTTGCCTCCTGTTGGATTATCAATGAACGGGCCACATTTATTCAGCTTGCCGAAACCCGTTATTTATTGATTTGACATTAACTGCCGTATTGCTCATCGCTGACATGCTCCAGCCATTCGACGCTTTTGCCGTCAAGTGTTTCCTGGATGGCGATGTGCGTCATGGCCGTGCTGGGTGATGCACCGTGCCAGTGTTTCTCGCCCGGAGGAAACCAGACCACATCACCGGGGCGAATTTCTTCGATCGCTCCACCTTCCCGCTGCACCAAGCCGAATCCGGTGGTTACGATCAGGGTCTGTCCCAGAGGGTGGGTATGCCAAGCCGTTCGTGCGCCCGGTTCAAAGGTGACACTGGCTCCGGTAGCGCGGGCCGGATCGTCTGCCTTGAGAAATAAAGGGTCAATACGCACGGTCCCGGTAAACCAGTCGGCTGGTCCTTGCACAGATACCTGCGTTCCGTTTCGTTTAATATCCATTTTGTTTTTCCTTTCATGTCCGGCTTTTGCTTTTCATTTCAATGAAACCGATCCACGTGTTGTCACTTGATGATTTGATTTATACACGAGGTCATCATAACATAGATAGCCAGATCGTCTGTGATTATTGTCTGATTGTCCAAAACTATGGCATATACATTGACCCGCCAGAGGAAACGTGTTTTACAATCAACTCGAATTTGCCATTTGGGTAAGCATTTAAGTATCTAAAAAGTTACGTAATAATAATATATTAAATGTATGATAACCTGTATTATGTTGACGGTATGGAAAATGCGCATTGCCCGATAATGCACTGTTTTGTATCGTATCTATTGTCAAACGAACCATGATTTTGTTATCATCAACAAAATCAAGAACAAGGAGGCTGTCACATGGGTGGGAAAAATAATGCACCGGTGAAGACGCCTGAAGAATTAGAGGCTGCAACCAAGGTGCTGGCAACGAGTATCGCCAGATGGACCGGAAATGAAAATCAGATCGATACGGCGATCCCGGGCCTCGGACTTCACCGATGGGAATCGCCCACAGAGCCGACAAGCTATACGCTAAACGCGAGCGTCTGCCTGATCGCCCAGGGAGCCAAACGGGTGCTATTGGGAGAGGAGACCTATGTGTATGACGCGACCAGCTTCCTGATTTCATCAGTGGATTTGCCTGTTGTGGCAAACATCATCGAGGCGACCAAGGAAAAACCCTACTTAGGGTTGATATTGGAGCTTGATTTGCGGGAGATATCCCAACTGATCGTAGACAGCGGTCTTCCATTGAGCCGTTCCCGGCAGGCTCAAAAAGGAATGGCCGTGGGCAAACTGTCGCTCCCCCTGCTCAACACCTTCCAGCGTCTGATGGATTTGCTTGACGAAAATGCCAACATTAATATCCTCGCCCCACTTGCTAAGCGGGAAATCTTTTTCCGTCTGCTTTTGACGAATCAAGGGCCGCGCCTTCAACAGATCGTGGCGTCAGGGAGTCACAGCCATCAGATCTCAAGGGCTATCGACTGGTTGAAAAACAATTTTACCCGTCCCCTTCGCATTAATGAGCTGGCAGCTCACTCCGGCATGAGCAAGTCGGCGTTTCATAACCAATTCAAGGTGATGACATCCATGACGCCACTGCAATTCCAAAAAAGATTGCGTTTAAATGAGGCCAGAAGGTTGATGCTTACAGAGAACTTGGATGCGCTATCGGCTACATTCGAGGTGGGTTATGAGAGCCCGTCACAGTTCAGTCGTGAATACAGCCGATTGTTTGGCGCCCCACCTTTAAGGGACATCAAGAATTTACGTCAGACGGCTACTGCATAAAAAAGCGTCATACGTATGGGGTCAGGTCTCCGTTTGACCTTTCTATGCAGGAAACAACGTCAACAAAAGTCAAACGGATGACCCTATCGCATAGTAAATTCATTTTTCTTGTCCATTGACCGCAGTAGCGAATCCATTCTATTCATAGCCATATATGCTTAACTGCATTTTGCTATTGGTAACGGTTATAAGTGGAACTTTGATAAAATAGATTCATAATCATTAGAATCCGAAGTATTATCCATATCATGATCAATACAAACTACCCTCTCTTAGCGACCAAACTATATATCCCTAAACCACGATCCGATCTGGTTCGGCGAATGCGTTTGGTTGAACGTATGAATAAGGGCCTTCGGCGTAAATTAACGCTGATTTCGGCACCGGCCGGTTTTGGTAAAACAACACTGCTAAGCGAATGGCTTTCACAGAGCCAGTTACCTGTTGCCTGGATATCACTGGACAGCGGCGATAATGATCCCGTCTATTTCCTGCATTATGTGATTGAAGCGTTGCGATCGATTGAACCAAAAGCAGGTGAAGCCACATTAACTTTACTTCAATCTCAGCAACAACCACCGGTTGATGCAATCATCATCCATCTGATCCAGGAGATTGAGGATATCCCGAACGATTTCGTGTTGGTTCTTGACGATTATCATTTCATAGACAATGGGAAGCTACACCAACTCGTTGAGTTCTTAATCGATCGCATGCCGTCACAAATGCATCTTGCGGTGGCGACCCGTATTGATCCCGGTTTCCCGTTGGCGCGTTTTCGAGTGAGGAACCAATTAAGCGAATTTCGCGTATCCGACCTCTGTTTTACAAGAGAGGAAACGATGCTGTTTTTTAATAAGGTGATGAAACTTGGCCTCTCAAATCAGGACATCACGATACTGGAATCCCGTACCGAGGGCTGGGTTGCCGGTTTGCAGCTTGCCGCTTTGTCGATGCAAGGCCGCCGCGATATTCCAGGTTTTATTAAAATGTTTGCAGGCAACAACCGCCTCATCGTCGATTACCTGTCAGAAGAAGTGTTGAATCTCCAGCCTGCGCATGTTCAGGATTTTCTGCTTCGGACGTCAATCCTGAACCGCCTATCCGAACCGCTCTGCGATTGCGTAGCCAATCAAAAAGGCAGTCAGAAAACGTTGGAGTCCCTGGAAAGAGCCAATCTTTTCCTCATCCCTCTGGATAACAATCGTCACTGGTATCGATATCACCATTTATTCGCCGATCTGCTCCGACAGAGGCTGCATCATAAGGAGCGCGACTCGGTAAATCAACTGCACATGAAAGCGAGCGAATGGTTTGAAGCCAATGGTTTCCCAGAGGACGCCATCGAACATGCGCTGACCGCAGAGGAATACGAACGCGCCTCATATTTGATCGAGACGTTTATGGTAACGAAATGGCAATGTGGAGAACAGATCGTAATGTTCAAGTGGCTGGATCAATTGCCGGATGAATGTAAACTGAGTAAACCGAACCTGGTAATTTGTCATGCCCGGCTTTTGTTCCAAAGTGGCCGGCAAGAGGCCGCTGAAAAACGCATCGATCAGCTTGAAAGAACACTCGCCCGTTTCTCGACGAGAAATCGTTGTACATCAAACGGTCGATCCGGGGCACCGGAGGACCCTGCAACAACGGCGCTTCAGGGCCGAATAGCCGCTATCAAGGCCTACATGGCGGCATGCAAGGTAGACCTGTCCGGTATTGCAAAATATTCCCGACAGGCACTCGATTGCCTATCAGAAAAGGAATTGGGTTGGCGCGCCATTGTCGCGATGTCTTCGGCGATCGCCCATGATTTAAAGGGCGATTCGATGGCAGCCATTGAAGCGCATGCCAAAGCTGTAACGGCTACTAAAAAAGCCGGTAATTTGTATTTTTATCTGACAGAGAAATTATGGTTGGCCGTTACCTTGAAAAATTCAGGTCGGCTGCCCGAAGCAACGACTATCTGCCGGCAATTATTAAATGAGGTAAACGATAAAACACTGGCGTTCAATGTCGCCGTTGGTCATGTATGGGGCACATGGGGTGAATTGCTGTACGAATTGAATGAGCTCGACGAAGCGCATCGATTTGCAAAAAAGGGCGTTGTGCTTTTGGAGCAGGGCCATGACGTCGGTCATCTTGGTTGGCGATATTCCTGCTTGGCAAACATCCTGTGTTCGAAACAAAACCTGGCTGGTGCTGAGGAAATTGTCCCCCAAATGGATAATCTGATGCGAACGTCGGTCATACCCCCGTGGGTATTAACCCGGATGAAAGCTGTGAAGGCCCGGATATACATGATGAAAGGCAACATCGATGCCTTAAAAAAATGGGTCAAAGAATGCGGGTTGAAACTGGATGACGAGCTTACATGGCTGCATGAAGCAGAGCATATCATGTTTGCGAGAATACTAATTTCACAAGGCCGGTTCGACGATGCTTTGAGACTGCTGAATCGTTTGATTGCGGAAGGCGAAAAGACAGGCAGAATATTGAATCAAATCGAAACGCTAATACTTAAAGGATGGGTCCTCAATAAAAAAAATAATGGCGCCGAATCGATGGCTGCGATCCAGAAAGCGTTGTCCCTCGCTGAACCAGGAGGCTATACGCGCGTCTTTATCGACGAGGGGCAGCCGATCGCTAAATTGTTGGAGAGGATCCTTGATGCCAAGGATAATGATATCCCCAAGGCGTTTGTAAAGAACCTGCTGGCTGCTTTCAGGCTGAGGCAGATAGTAAAAAGAGATGATCGCCTGATCGAACGCTTGAGTGAACGGGAACTGGAGGTGCTGAGGTTCATCGCTTCAGGGCTATCCAATAAAAAAATTTCCGAGGAACTTTTCATTTCCGTGAGTACCGTAAAAACACACCTTCAAAACATTTACGGGAGGCTGAACGTACACAGTCGCACCGAGGCGATCGTCAAGGCCAGAGAATTGGGTCTCTTATAATTTATGAAAATCCCCTGGGAATTCCATTTTTTCCTCTAATTTCCTCTCTCTTTGAATCTTAAGAATCATCCCCCAAAATCATCCTTTTGGATGATTACATTTCCGCTCACATGGATTAGCGTTTCTTCAGAATCAGTCGGTTTTTTAAAAAGGTAACTGTTTTATGGCAATGGTAAGGACGTCGCTAACGTAATAAACTTGGGGAGACGTGGATTTTGTTTCTCCCCGAAAAGGAGATTTAAATATGATCTCAAAACAACTCGATCGATTAATATTGTTTATTGGTTTCCTCGCATTTTTTACAAACGGAGATAATTATGCGGCTGCTCCTTTATTAATCAATATTTCCAAAGACCTGCATATCAGCATCAGTTCCGCTGCACTTTCGGTTACATCCTATATGCTTTTTTTCGGATTGCTGACGATTGTATTCGGCCCTTTAGGAGATCGATTCGGCAAACTAAGGATATTGAAAATTGCCGCATTCGGCACTTCCGTTTTAAGCATAGCATGCGCGTTTGCCACATCGTTGCCCATGCTGATTTCTCTACGCGCGGTAAATGGGGCATTTGCCGCCGGCATACTTCCTGTAACCATTGCCTTTGTCGGTGAAAATTCCGCCCACGGCATGCGACAAAATATGATCGGCAAGGTGATGGGGATGATGTTTTTAGGCGGTGCCGCGGCCACAGTCATCGGCGGGGTACTCGCCTTTGCAGGCTCCTGGAGACTGGTCTATTCCGTATATGGGATAGCTGAACTTATTTTAGCACTTGGGCTTCTAAAAGTCGCTGATACTGGTTCCGGAAAAAATGACAAGTTGAGTTTTGGAGATGTCTATTGGAAAGCGCTTTCAAATAAATCGCTAATAATGGTGATCTGCATAATCCTTTTAATTGGATTCAGTGTCTTAGGCAGTTTTGCTTATTTAGGAAAATTGATTCAGGACAAAACAGGGTTCAACATCCTATTTGTTGGGCTTATGCTAAGCTTCTACGGAATCGGAACATTAGCCGGTGGGAAGCATGCAGGCACAATCCGTGAAAAAATAGGAAACAGATTTCTTGTATATGCAGGGATCCTGGGTTTCATTTCCCTGTTCGGTCTTGCTTTTACAACTAATCTAATCATAACCGCAGCAGCTCTTGCAGGATTTGGAATGTCTTTCATTTTTCTGCAATCTTCACTTGTAACAGTTGCTCAGGAATTGTTGCCAAATTTAAGAGGGACTGTAATGTCTCTCATCTCTTTCAGTATGGTCATTGGTGGTAGCCTAGGTACTTCAATAAACGGTTTTATCTTGAATTATCAGAATATTGAAACCATATTTCTTGTTGCTTCCGGCTCTTTGATATTGGCCGGCTTTTTGGCGGGGTTTCTTTTTAAACGAATAGAGGCTAATCAATACAATGAAGAGGGCGCGGTTCCACACATCATTGTACCGGGAATTGAGCGTCGAAAGATTTTTGCCGATGATACGGATCGCAATAACTTTGTTGATCGCATTGGTACTTGAAATCGCTCCATGGCAATACTATCCGCGGTTTATATTGCGTCAAGGTCAGACGTGGCCCCTATTTCCTGGAGGGAATCCGGGTGAGGCAGGCATAACCCATATGGGCCGGGATGGGGGATATAGAGCCGGCGTCGCCAGGTTCTTCAGGCGGTCAGCCGGAGACTCAGCTCCCGCAACTGCTTCCTGGCCAGCCGGTCATAGGCCTGGGGGTCGGCCCGGGCTTCTGTTTTGACATTGAAATACTTTCCAGTAACCCCTTCCATGGCGGAGGAGACGGCCAGGAACACTTCGGCTTCTGCGCCGCTTTCGGGCTTGCCCAAAGGCGTTATGTTGGACCGGCGGACCATATTCGTATCCAGATAGGTGCCGGGATGGAGCGCATTTGCGGTAACGTTCGCGTTCTGGAGCTCATCCGCCAGATCGAAGGTGAACATGATCAGCGCAAGCTTGCTCTGGCAATAAGCTCTCATACCGTCGAAGCTTTTTTCGAGCATCACATCATCGAAGTCCACTGGATACTGGCCGGCGGAACTGACATTGACAATGCGTGCGGGCGCATTCTCCTTCAGCGCAGGAATCAACTGGCGGGTCAAGAGGAAGGGCGCCAGGTAGTTCACGCCGAATCGAAGTTCATGGCCGTCCCGGCTGTATCTTTCATCGGTGGTGCCGACACCGGCATTGTTGATCAGAACATCCAGGCCGGCCTTCGTTTGCAATACGTCCCGGGCCAGGCGCCTCACCTGTTCCAAAGAAGCGAAATCGGCCAAAAGCCCGTGGATTTTATCGTTGCCGGAAGCCGCTTTCAATTCTTTGGCGACACGCCGCAGTTTTGCCTTGTCCCGGCCATGAATCAATACCCTGGCCTGTTGTTTGGCCAGGGCCAGCGCGGCTAATTTGCCAATACCGTCGGTGGATCCGGTGATCAGGATCGTTTGTTCGTTGATGGGTTTCATGTATCTATCGTAACTCAATTCCCTATCCGTCCCCTGAGGGCACCAACGGCTTTTGGGCTTGCACCAAACCCATCATCCGGTCCGCTTGCTGAAGCAGTCGGACCTTTTCAAAGCCTGCCGCGGCCAGGCCGGTTTCAATTTCCTCGTAGGTGTAGGTGCCGCCGCCGGGGGTTCCGACCAGCATGTTGATGGCGAAAAGGGCGCCGGATTTAGGGGCTGTTTTGTCCGGATTCATGACGTGGTCCCGGATCACGATACGGCCGCCGGGCACAAGGGCGTCGAAAATCTTTTGATACAGGGCCAGGTTCTGTTCGGCGCTGTTCATGTGGATGATGGCCGAAAGGATCGCAAGGTCATGGCCGGGAGGCAGCGGATCCTTGTAGAAATCGCCGGCCGCGAGGGTTACCCGGTTCATCAATCCGGCTTCCGTGATGCGGTCCCGGGCCATTTCCACGACGTCGGGCAGGTCGAAGAGCGTGGCGGACATGTCAGGATAGGCTTCCAGGAAAGCGAGGGTATAGGTGCCTGAGCCGCCGCCGACATCGAGCAGCCGCTTGGCTGCGTCCGGAGGGATCGCTTCCACGATTTTGGGCGCGATGTTGCGTCCGACCACATGCATGGCGCCGATGAAGGCTTTTCTATCCTCGGGGTCTTCAAAGCTGGCGGGCGGTCCTTGCACCCCGCCGGTTTCGGCGACGATCTGCGTCAGGTTGGACCAGCTTTTCCAGATCGTGGCGGCATGGCGGATCATGGGCAGAGCCGTCTGCGGAGCATCAGGATGAAGATAGGGCAGCAGGTCGGGATCTGTCTGGTAGCGTGAACCGCTTTTGATCAGCAGGCCCATGGCGGTCAGGGCGTCCAGGAGGACGGTCAGCGGGCGTTCATGCCAGCCCCGGTTTCGGGCGATATCCCTGCTCGACGCGGGTTCTGCCAGGAGCTTGAAGATATTCAGTTCCGCACCGGTCAGAAGGACCCGGCACTCCATAAAGTTGCGGGACAGGGATAGAAGCTCCTGGGCTTTAAGTGTATTCTGCATGGCGACATCCATAAAGATGAAGTTATTCTCGATCACTGAATGTTTATTTTGTAGAATTTAAGCAGCTTTGTGTCAATGTTCCTTTTATGACCAATAAACCGGGAGCACTAACCGGGAGCACTAACCGGGAGCACTTCTGCCGCAACATCCTTACAGCAGGCATTTCACCCCTGAAAACGCGCCTCTAAACTAAAAAAGCAGGTGGTTTTTAAACATTGATCGTTGAAATATCAGCATGTTAGCCTGGTGCGGCCCCACTTTGACAATGACATTGACACACAAACGTCGCTTTGGCATACTTAAATCTGTATAAAGCAAATTCTTATCCTTTGAAAATCACCGCGCCCTGTGCTTTCTGCCGTTTACACATGTTCGCAAACAAAGGCATCCGGACAGTTCGGGAACACGAAAGACCGGAAGCTGCTAATGGCAACCGATAAAACCGTTAAAATAGAGATTGACCAAGTCGTGCTGAGCTTCGGCGGCGTATTTGCGCTGCATCAGGTGAGCCTGGATGTGCGCGAAAACGAGATCCTGGCCATCATTGGCCCCAATGGCGCCGGCAAAACCGCGTTGCTCAATTGCATCAATGGATTTTACAAACCCCAGGAGGGAGAGATTTACCTCAGTGGGAAGAAAATCACGCGCATGCGCCCGGATAAGCTGACGAAATTGGGCATCGCCAGAACCTTCCAGAATATCGAACTTTTCACGGGACTCAATACTCAGGATAACATCATGGCCTCACGGCATATCCTGATGAAGCAAAATTTCATCACCGGTGCGCTTTACTTAGGCTGGGCGCTGCGCGAGGAAATCAAGCATCGCCAGGCTGTGGAGGAGATCATCGACTTCCTGGAAATGGCGCCGATGCGAAAAAAGGTTGTGGGTGTATTGCCCTACGGGATGCAAAAGCGCATCGAACTGGGCAGGGCCCTTGCGCTTGAACCGCAGGTGCTGTTGCTGGATGAACCCATGGCAGGCATGAACCTGGAGGAGAAGGAGGACATTGCCCGGTTTATTCTGGACATCTTTGAAGGTCAGGGCGATACCTATCCGGACACACCGGTGCTAAGGGACGGAATTCGCAGCATTGTTTTGGTGGAACACGATATGGGTGTGGTCATGGATATCGCCGACCGCATTGTGGTGCTCGATTTCGGGCGTAAAATCGCCGAAGGAACCCCGGCGGAAATCAAGACGAATCCGGAAGTCATCAGAGCCTATTTGGGGACAGACGCAACGGTCTAAACCGGCAAGCCATTTTTGAACCTGCAAAAGTGAAAAGAATGCTGGAAGTCAAAAATATCGAAGTCGTTTATAAAAATGTCATCCGGGTCCTGCGGGGGGTGTCGCTCACCGTGTCCGCCGGCCAGATCGTTGCGCTGCTGGGCGCCAATGGCGGGGGGAAAACGACAACGCTTAAAGCCATTTCGGGTATGCTCAGGACCGAAGAGGGGGACGTCACCGAAGGCCGTATCGTCTTTGACGGTAAACGCGTTGACCGCTCCGGACCCGATAAGATTGCCGTCATGGGCATCAGTCAGGTCATGGAAGGACGTCGGGTCCTCGAGCACCTTAATGTGGAGGAAAACCTGCTCGTGGGGGCCTACTGCCGCAAAGACCGCCCCGGCGTCAGGCAGGATCTCGAAATGGTGTATGATTATTTCTCACCCCTTAGACGCCTGAGGCGCCGCATGAGCGGTTACCTCTCAGGTGGCGAACAGCAGATGCTCGTCATCGGACGGGCGCTCATGGCCCGGCCCAAACTGATGCTTCTGGACGAACCTTCCCTGGGGCTGGCCCCGCTGATGGTTCGAGAAATATTTGACATTATCAAGAAGATAAATGCAGATCGCGAGATGGCCATTCTGCTGGTGGAGCAAAATGTCAGGGCCGCCCTGGACATCGCCGATGATGGTCACGTCCTCGAGAATGGCCGGGTTGTGCTGAGCGGTCCGGCGGAGACCCTGCGCGATAATCAGGACATCCGCGAGTTCTACCTGGGACTCTCCTCGGCCGGGTCTCAGAAGAGTTATCGCGACGTCAAGCACTACCGGCGTCGAAAGCGGTGGATGGGTTAACCCAACCCAACGGCGCCTTGCCGGCGTCTGTCTTACTGGAACTGACGAACGGGATGGAGCAACATTACCACGATAAGGGTGATACCTGGCCCAAAATACTCAAACACAACTATGAAACGTATGGTGATCGGCGCAGTGCCATGCGTCAGAAGCACTATGGTATCTGGCAACCGCTGACCTGGCGGGATTATTATCTCAACGTTCAACACCTGGCGCTGGGTCTGTTGTCATTCGGATTCGAGGCCGGAGACAAGTTGCTGATCATCGGCGATAATGCCCCCCAATGGTACTTTGCCGAACTGGCCGCACAAGCCAATCATGGTCTATCCGTCGGTTTGTTTACAGAGCTGTTGCCATCTGAAATAAAACAGATTGCCGAAAACAGCGAAGCCCGATTTGCCATCGTTCAAGATCAGGAGCAGGTTGACAAGCTTCTGGGGGTGAGAGACCGTCTGCCGCTTCTGAAAAAGATCATCTACTGGAACTACAAGGGGCTCGCACACTATCAAGACGACATCCTGGTTGGCTACCTGGACGCATTGGAACGGGGGAAAGCCTATGCAGACGAACACCCCGGCCTGTTTGAGCAGAATGTGGCAAGCGGCAAAGCCGATGACCAATGTGCGATTATATACACTGCAGGAACCACCGGGGCCGCACCCCTGGGGGCCGTCCACACATACCGTTCCCTGCATGCGGGGGCGGAATGTCTGCTTGCGCTCGACCCCTGGTTTGAAAAAGACAATGTGGTTCCCTATTTGCCCCCGGTCTGGATCCAGGAGCAATGGATCGGCATCGGTTGCCATCTGCTGTCGGCCTGCACCCTGAATTTTGCAGAGACATCCGAAACCCAGCAGCGGGACAGCCGGGAAACCGGACCCAGCATCGTGTGCTACCGGGCGCGGTTGTGGGAAAGTCAGGCGGCTGCGGTTCAGGCCCGGGTTCAGGGAGCGGATGCCCTTAAGCGCGTGGCCTACCGCTTCTTCAAGCCGGTTGGATATCGGGTTGCCGAATGGCGATATCGTCGGCAAAAACCAGGCTTGGCCTTGAAACTATTGAATGGTATCGCAGATATTCTGCTGTTCAGATCAATCCGGCGGAGCTTGGGTTTGTCCAATGCCAGGATCTGCTATACGACCGGGGCGATACTCAGTCCGGAGGCATTTCGGTTTTATCATGCCCTGCATATACCGCTTAAAAACCTATATGGAACCACTGAGGGCGGCCTCCTGAGCGGCACCGGGAAGGATGACATCGATTTCGAAACCGTCGGGCCGGCCCAGCCCGGGGCCGAGGTGAATATCAGTTCCCGAGGTGAAATCAAATACCGCCAGAAGGGCCTTTTCGCCGGGTATTACAAGGACCCCGAAAGAACCGCGGCGGTACTGCAAGACGGCTATTTTTGCAGCGGTGACAGCGGGTTTGTCAGAGAAGACGGCCGGCTGGTGTTTCAGGACCGGCTCAGGGAGATCGTGACACTCTCCGGGGGCCATCGAGCAGCGCCCCAATTGATGGAGAGCCGGCTGAGATCGCGCCCCCATATCAAAGACGCCTGGGTTGTGTCCGGATCGGAGGAGGCCTGTCTGGCGGCGATTATCGTCATCAATTATAAAACCGTCAGCAGATGGGCGGGAATGCATCGGGTGGCCTTTAATTCCTTCCCTGAACTTGCCCAGTCCCCGGACGTATACGACCTGATTGCAAAGGAGATCGCCGCAATCAATCAGGCCATGCCGGCCGGATCCCGGATAAAAAAATTCATCAATTTTCACAAGGAATTCGACCCGGACACGGGTGAGTTGACCCGAACGCGGGTATTGAGAAGACCAATTCTGGAAGAACGCTATCGCCCGTTGACGGAAGCCATTTACGGCGACAAAGATGCGGTGCTAGAAATGGCCGGGGACCAATCCACCGACGGGCGAACGGGATCCATGGACATATCGCTTCGGATCCAGCGTGTCCGGGAAGGAGCCAGGGGATGACCTTTTTTTTGCAGCTTGTCGTAACCGGTTTTGCCCAAGGCATGATCTATGCGTTGATTGCCATCGGATTCGTCATCATTTTAAAATGTTCCGAGGTTTTCAACATAGCCCAGGGACACTTCGTTCTGATCGGCGGCTACCTGGGCTGGACCTTCCTGGTGCCGCTCGGGCTGCCCATATGGGGCGCCCTGTTGGCGGCCATCGCCACGGCGGTCGTCATGGGCTTGCTGATTGAGCGGCTGATGCTGCGCCCTATGGTGGGGCAGCCGGTGTTGGCCGTGGTCATGATGACCATCGCGCTCTCCACGGTACTGGGAGGACTGGCCACCCTGTTCTGGGGCGCGGAATACAAAGCCTATCATGGTATGCTGCCGACCCTAAACATGAACGTGGGCCCCATATCCATACCGTCGGAGTCCTTGATCGGACTGATTGTCTCCCTTATTTGCGTGGCCATCCTCATGTTCATTTTTCGATATACCAAGATAGGGCTGTCCATGCGGGCCACGGCCGAAGATCTGCAAGTGGTGCAAAGCATGGGCATCAAAGCCACAACCATCTATGCCGTTTCATGGGTGATTGCCAGCGTTGTCGGCGTCGTCGGCGGTATTTTACTGGGTGGCGTGTCCGGCGCGAATATGGAATTGGCCCTCATCGGCCTCAAAGCTTTCGCCGTTGTATTGCTGGGAGGCGTCAATTCCATCGGCGGCGCGATTATCGCCGGCATCATCCTGGGAATGCTCGAAAATGTTGCCTCCGGCTACCTGGATCCCCTGTTGCCCGGCGGCGGTCTGGCTCAGGTATTCCCGTTTTTTGTGATGATCATCGTACTGGTATTCAGACCCCACGGGCTTTTTGGCCTGGCACACATCGAAAGGGTTTGATCGATGGGTAGGCGCACCGGAGTATTCCATGAAAATTACGCCCAGGAGATGGCGATTTTAAATTCCAGAGGGAAATGGGGAGCCCTGGCCGCTCTCCTCGTCTTGCTTTTCGTATGCCCCCTGTTTTTAAGTGACCGGATGCTGACCATTCTGACAACCATGGGAATCGCTGTTGTCAGTGCCCACGGACTCAATATTCTCACCGGTTATTGCGGTCAGATATCCATCGGCCATTCGGGGTTTATGGCCGTGGGCGGTTATACCTCAGCCATTTTGTGCGCCAAACTTGGCTGGCCGTTCTGGGCGGCGCTTCCATGCGGCGCACTCGCAGCGGGCCTGGCGGGATTGATCTTCGGCCTGCCGTCTTTGAAAATCAAGGGTTTCTACCTTATTATGGCGACCATTGCCGCCCAGTTCATTATTATCTGGGTTATCATCCAGCTGCGCAGTATCACCGGCGGAACCGACGGACTGCTGGTCCCCAAACCCACCATCGGGGGGCTCTCGCTGAGTTCCAAGATAAACTACTATTATCTCGTTCTGGTTTTTGCGGTGTTGGCCACCATCACGGCGCATAACATCGTCAGAACCCGGTCCGGCCGGGCTTTTATCGCCATCCGCGACAACGACCTGGCGGCGGAGGTCATGGGCGTCAGTTTGTGGCGATATAAGCTGCAGGCGTTCTTTATCGGTTGTATCTACGCCGGCGCGGCCGGATCCCTGCTGCTCCACTATGTCCGCTTTGCCAGCATCGAGCAGTTCCCCTTCTGGGATTCGGTGTGGTACCTGGGCATGTTGATCGTGGGGGGCATGGGAAGCACCGCCGGCGCCATTTTCGGTGTCATCGCCCTCAAACTGCTGGACGAGCTCGTTACCGTGGCGGGTCCGATTCTGGCCGCAGCGGTCGCGCCCCAGGCCGCCGCATCGCTGGCACTTATCTCGCACGGTTTGATTATTATCATCTTCCTCATTTTCGAACCCAGAGGGCTTTATCATCGCTGGGAAATCATCAGGACATACTTCAGACTGTGGCCCTTTTCGCATGAGGCTGCGGAGTGAAAAGTTGATACCCAAACAACAACGGATCAGGAAAGGAGGCAAACCATGGCTAAAAACAGATGGAAGTCAGTGGCAGTCATCTTTGTTCTGATGCTGGCAACAACTTTACTGCCAGCCGGAACAGGTGCTGCCAAGACGCTCTATGTAGGCGGCACCCAATCGCTGACCGGGCCTTTTGCCGAAGATTCTGCGGCCGTGCTCGCCGCCATCGAGGACTACGTCGCCTATGTCAACGACACCAGGAAGCTTGCCCCATGGCGCCAGGAGACATTCCCTGCCGATATAAAGCTCGAGGTGATGTGGCGCGATGATGAGCTCAAGCCGCCCAAGGCGCTATCGATCTACGAGGAGCTGAAATCCAAAGGCATGCTGGTTGCCAGGATATCGGGGTCGCCGATTGCACTGGCGCTCAAAGACAGACTGTGGGAGGACCAGATGGGCGCCACGAGCATGGCCACCGGCCCCTACTACCTGTCGCCGCCGCAGAGCTGCTTCACCTACTATCCCATATATACCGATTCGATAGCGGCCATTGCCGACTGGTTCAAGGAAAACTGGAAGAAAGCCAGAAAGCCGCGGGTCGCCTATTTGACGGCTGACAACGCCATGGGCCGGTCCATCGAAATTCCTGAAATGAAAGCCTATCTCCAGAAGATCGGCTACGAGTTCGTGGGCACCCAGTATGTGCCCCTGGTCCCGACATCGCCGCCCACCACCCAGTTGACCTGGCTCAAGCAGAAAGGCGTCGATCTGGCCCTGGGCGTCATGATCAATCCGGGATCGCAGCCGACGGTCAAGGAGATGGTCCGGCTGGGCATGGGGTCCAACCAGCCTTATAAAATGACCTTCGGCGTTCCGGCGCCGGGGCATGCAGCCGTTTTCGCCGAGGCAATGGGGACGCTGGGCGACGGTTATGTCTGCGCCGGCAGTTTCCGGCCCATGGACGATCTGGCCACACCCGGGATCAAGTTTTGCAGCGATCTGCAGGACAAGTATCGCAGCGGCAAGCGCATCACCCACATCATGTACGAGGCCGGTGTTCTGGAGGCCATGATTCAGGTCGAAGCCCTGCGGCTGGCCATGCAAAAAGTTCCGTTTGAAAAGCTTACGCCGCGCGACGTGCTGGTGCACGGCTTTTACCAGATCAAAAACCTTCCCACCGGCGATATCAGCAGCACGCCCCTGACGTACGGCGAGGGCGATATCGAAGGGGTCGATCAGGTACGCATCGACCAGGTACAGAACGGCAAATCGGTAAAAGTGGGCATCTACCCGCTGCGCCACATCTATACCAAAAAATAAGACCGTATCGGGGGAGCTTACCGATGTGCGCCCCCTCGCTGCTTTCCTGATGGAGGTGTGGTATGGGCCTCGCTGGAAAAGATTTTGACGTGTTGGAGAAATTTGAGTTCGATCGGTCCCCGGTGGGTGTCAAATTCCTGGCCGGTCCGCCTGCCAAGCTCGAACGCCTGGACGAAAGACTGGCCTTGTGCGAGATGCTCAAGCGGGCCCAGGAAGGCCGGGCTTTTTTTGCCGACGCAGACATGCATGCCTGCGAAGTCGGCCTGTACGTTCTGGGACAGGCTGAAGCCCCTGAACCTTTTATTAACGGCGCATTCGGCGCCGGGCTGCAAATTTATGAATCAGCGCGATCTGCCAGCCGGCTCTACCAACACATTCCCAGGATCGGAACGGGCCTGGTCCATTACGTGGCCCTTGCCCCCCTGGACAAGCTGAGCTTTGATCCGGATGTCCTGATTCTGCTGGCCGATACCCCTCAGACCGAAATCCTGCTGCGGGCCTTGAGCTACCGTACAGGCCAGATGTGGATCAGCAAGTACACTCCTGCCATCGGATGCGCATGGATTTTTGCCTATCCTTATCTCAGCGGCGAGCTGAACTACAGCATTACCGGTCTCGGCCATGGCATGAAGCGCAGAAGGCTGTTTCCGGAAGGCAGACAGATCGTTTCGATTCCCTTTGACATCCTGCCTGCCCTGCTGAAGACATTGGAGCATATGCCCTGGGTCCTGCCGGCTTATAAAACAGACGGAATGACATTTGTCGGCAGGCTCCTGAAACAGTTGGGCCTGTAAAAACCGCGCCGGAGGATTCCCGCGGTGGACATTCAGTTCTTGTAGAACTCGAGATCCGGCCCGGCCATGGGGGCCACGGCGTCGATGCGTTTCTGGCGTTCGGCCTGGTCCCAGTTCCATGTTTTGCGCGCGATGGCGGCATTTTGGGAGACTTGTTGAATGCTTTCCATACCACTGACAAGGGTGGTGACAGGCAGGGACCACACGAAGCCGAAGACATCCTCCACGGAAAGAACCACCGGAATGATCGGCTTGACGGAAGCTTGCGTGCGACGCCAACCCTTGTTCCCTCCGAAGAAACGTCCGTAGGCCAGCGTTTTCATGGCCAGCACGCCAATGCCCGCCTCCACGCACCTGGGCACCACGTGGGTGACGAAGCTCTCGAAGTGGGGGTCGGCGGGATTGACCGGCATCTGCGAGGCGGTCATCTTCACACCCCTTTTTTTGAGTTCCTCCAGCATCTTGAGGTGGGCCTTGTAGGATCCATGGCCGGTGAAGCCGAAATGCCTGGCCTTGCCCTTTTCCCGGGCCTCGAGCAGAGCGTCGAGCACACCGTTTTGGACGCGCTCTTGCACATCCGTCGGATTTTCGAGGGCATGCATCTGCCATAGGTCCACGTAGTCGGTCTTCATGCGGGAGAGGGAAGCGTCGAGGTCCTTCAAGGCACTCTCCCTGTTTCTGGCCAGGGTTTTGGTCATGATGAAGGAAACATCCCTGTACTTGGGGGTGAGGTATTTTCCATAGCGCTGCTCTGCTGTTCCACCGCTGTAAAAGGGGGCGTTGTCGAAGAAACGCACCCCCTCCTCAAGGGCTTTTTCGATGATGGCCTGCGCGCCCTTTTCCGAGGCACTCCCGACATGGTCTCCGCCCATGCCCAGGTTGGTCACGGCCGGACCGGAAGCGCCCAGCCTGCGCAGGGGCAGGAGCTTGCCCAGCCGGTCAAAGGGGGCGGCGGGCGCGGCGATTTTTTCCCCGCCATGCGAAAAACCGGGCATCATCAGCCTGACGGTGCCGGCCGCCAGCATGGCCATGAACTTTCTGCGTTTGATCCCCTTGTATATGTTGGCGGTGTTTTCATTCTCATGTTTCATGAAATCCTCTATCGGATAATGATAAAAAAATTTATTTGAGGGGTGGAGCGGCTTCCATCGGATTAAGACCATTGGCCGCCCAGGCGATGGCCTGATTCTGATTCAGCCGATTCAGGCGTTCCATGTCGTTATCAGGAATTTCAAAATCAAATACATTCAGATTTTCCCGGATGCGTTCAGGCTTGCTGCTTTTCGTCAATACACAATAGCCGTGCTGCAGCCCCCACCTTAACAACAATTTGGCTTCTGAGACCTTGAGTTTTGTCGCAATGTCGCTGGTGACCATTTGGCACTCTTCTTTTATCTCGGCAAGAACGTCTCCCCCCTGTCCTTCTTCAACCCGCCAGGTTGAAAGGGGAGCAAGCGAGCTGTAAGCAATCGGTGCGATTGAATTCTCCTTCATGTACCGGGTCAAATCAAGCTGGGCGCAAATGGGATGAAATTCAACCTGGTTTGCCTCAGGTTTCGCCAGATCTGCATCCAGAATCTCTTTAAACCTCTCTTCATTGTAATTTGACACGCCGATATGCCTGGTCAGTCCTGATTTTTTCAGCTCTACAAGAGCGCTCCACTGCTCCAGTCTCAGTTCCGATAGCGGCGCATGGATAAGGTAAAGATCGACATAGTCAAGCTGGAGCTGTTTGAGCTGATGTTTCAGCGTTTCAATGGTCTGTTCGTAGGTTTTTTCGGGGGCGCCCCACTGTTTATATCCGGGAAAGAGTTTTGTCGTTACAAAAATATCATCCCTTGAAACGCCGGCCGCTTTTATCCCTTTACCAGTGCCCTCTTCATTATTGTAACCCTCGGCTGAATCAATATGTCTGAATCCAGCTTTAAGCGCCTCACGTACACAGAATTCGGCTTGGTCAATTGATAACTGGTAGGTGCCGAATCCCACGAGAGGCATGCCAATTCCATTGCGTGTCGATGTTGAGATGTCCATCATTGCTCTCCTTGTTTCGTTATTCTCAAATTGTACATGACATATTAACTAGTTTTCCCATTTAATAAAGACACATTTCTGCTTTTTACTTGCCTGATCCTGCTTTTGGTGTTGAAATTAGACAATCTCGGATATATTGATTCACCTGGGTAACCACTATTTTCAGATTGAAAGCCCGAATTCACATCATAGGAGATGACGGGCGGATCGAATGACATGCGACAACAAAACGCTCAAGTGTACGGTGCTGAAATGGATGAGATGGCATCATTGATGGAGAGGCTTGCCCCGCTGGACGGATCAAACGCAACCCACCTGCCCGGTACGGCAATTTACAAGGAAATACAGCATAAAGGCAGACACCCTTTCTTGTACAACCAGGGGATCGTACTGATCGGCCAAGGGTCCAAACGGCTTTACCTTGGCAATACGATTTACGAGTACGACCCTGATACTTACCTGGTCGTCTCGGTTCCCATACCCGCTGAATGTGAGATCCATGCGAGCAGGGAAGAACCTCTATTGGCCCTTATTGTTGACATTGATATGGGTATGCTCAACCGGATGATCAATCATATGGACGAGCATATCGATCATTCCCTGTTGAAGCGCAGTGAAAAACACAGGGGCATTTATGTGGCGGCCGTAACACCCATGATCAAGGATGTTGTCTTGAGGCTCTTGTCGGCACTTCAGTCACCCATAGAATCCAGTGTGCTGGGCAAGGGGCTCGTCTACGAACTGCTGTTCAGAATCATGTGCGGGGAAAACGCGGCGGTCTTGTATGCCCTTGCCATGAAAAATACAAACGTGGCAAAGATCGAAAAGGCTCTCAAGTTGATCCACTTCAGTTACAATTCCGCCATGAATGTGGATTCGCTTTCAGCCCTCGTGAACATGAGCCCCTCGGCGTTTCACAGGGCCTTTAATGACGTGACCGCCTCATCCCCGATTCAATACATCAAGAAAATCCGCCTGAACAAAGCGCGGGACTTGCTGCTGGAGCAGCGAGTCCGCGTCAGTGAGGCAGCCATCCATGTTGGATACGAAAGCGCAGCGCAGTTCAGCCGTGAATTCAAACGCTACTTTGGCAACAGCCCCAGCGAATGCAGAAACAATGTTCAATTCGGCGAACATCGTACAAGCATCAAGTGATATGGCTCCAAAATGATACCGGGCCTATTTTTTTGTGCACACGTCTGCCAATTTGACAAATCCGAATTGAATGGTGCACCGTGTAACCTGCCTGAATTAAACCATAATATCATATCCGGATAGTTGGCATAGAATTTGATCCATCTGAGGCAATCAAGCAGGCAATATCAATGAATCCGAACAATGGCGGTTATTACTATGGCCAGGGCTGGATATTGGTAAAGGCCGGTCATGTTGCAGAGGCAAGAGCACTGTTTCTACGTGCGGCCGATTTGGGGGACCCGGATGCTATTGACTATCTGAAATCACAGGATTGAGGTGAACGAATCCGATCATTGCCTGAAAAGATGGCAAAAGGACCGTAAATCTTTGGGAGCCGCGAAATCGCACCATGGCAGTTGAATTGAAGAGGTATTAGATGGACAACATTATTTTTGCAGCTATTGTGGTTACAATTGCCATAATTATAGCTGTGGTTATTGGATTGTCAAAATTTCGAGTCAAATCGGAAGAACGGAAGACGCCTGACGATAATCAAATCTCACCTGTTGATTCAAAGCATGAAAAAAATAAAAAATCGGATAATGACCGGGACATCCCTGTATTTAATCGACTTCAGGAAATGATAGATTTGAATTGGATCCGGACGTTCGAAGACAACCAACTGGCTTATCCTCAGTACGTGCAAGTCACCGTAACGGATCTATTGCATGACTATTGGAATGAATCCCAGAAACCTGAGAATGCGTTCTCAAGCCCAAATCTTGCCGAGGCCCATCTTATCTTTATTAAAGCAATAAAAGCCTTTCAAAGAACTGTCATACAAAACACCAGATTTGTGCGTCCCGGAAGTAATGCGTCCGTGGTTAATTCAAAAGCAGATGGGTATAGAAAATCGTCGATTGATTACGACGAAATGTACGAGCGAGAAGTAAAAAACATTACCAACAGGGCGAGAGGTGTTATAAATACCTATAAAAGATATGTTCAGGTCGCTAAAAATGAAAGCGTGCATCGGTAATGCAAAGGGGGTCAGGTCTCCACATTTGACGCTTTTAATGCTCTTTCAATCTTCTGTATTTTGTCCTTCAGTTGTTTATCTTGCCCAATCTTTTTCCCAAATCTCTTACATGAAATAAATAAGGGCAGGGGCCGTCTCGCAAGACAACTCCTACCCTCTTAATGCAGTATCTAAAACATTACAGCCATAAACAATCTGTAAGCTGTTTCCGCAGCTCATTTCGTCATCATTTGCCCTGTCTCAAGGAAATATTCCAACCCTTCAATCGCCCGCTCAAACTCGGGGCTGTTGTCGGGAATGGATTCAACAATGTCATTGCCCGATTCATTCAAGGCGGTGAATGTCAGGTTCCAGATACCTGTACAAGTGCCGTTATTGTTGTCTTTCAAATTGATTCTGAAATGGATGACAACCGAGTCGCCGATGATTCTCACGAGTTCAAGTTTTTCGTTTGGTTCGTATCGAGTGAATATCCAGAGGCCCGGTCCCAGAACGTTTGTCTCGGGCGTGGTAAAGATACAGTCTTTTTCAGCATATCCAGAGGACGTATAAACAAGGTCGGCGTCCCATCCTTCGATCCAGTCGAGTTCCCTGGATGGGCAGAACTGGAAGAACACCTTTTCCGGTGGAAAGGGGAATGTTTTTTTATATTCCTGCTGTTTTCGTTTTAAATTATTTCCAACGGTAAGAAATTCCATCGCCTTTTTTTCAGATCTTTCGGTATTCATTTGTTTGTTTCTCCTTTGGTTTTGTCGTTGCTTAGTATTTAGCATCTAAACACTGGGGGTAAAAAAATTATGACAGTTCTAGCTCGTCAATAGCTTTCTCCATATGCAGCAAAAAGTTCAGTACCACCTCCTTTTCTTTGGAATTGAGTGTTGAAAGCAATTCGTCATAGGCCTCGATGAATGCCATCTTCGTTGTCTGGCATAATTCATATGCCTCTTTGCCGACGTCGGTCAGAGACAAAGTCAGTTCATTTTTATTATATGGGTCTTTTGTTTTATAAATAATCCCTTTTTTTTCAAGACGGGAAAGCGTCTGGGATACCGCCCCTTTAGTGAGGCCCAATTGTCTGGCAATTTTCGTGGCATTTGTGTCAATGTCGTCTGTTATCACCAGCAACAGGTGAATCTCAGAGGGATATAGCGAAATCCCCTTGAACTTCATCACCTTCTTTTTTTCACTGAATATGATTTTGTTAATAACCTGTATGATCTGGTTCTTGATTCTATCGGCCGACGTTTTCATACCTCAGAGTATAGTATCTAAACACATGGTTGTCAATGGCTAAAATCGTTCGATTATAAAAAAATTCCTTGAGGCTGCTTTTGAATCAGGCAACGTTGGATTTTACATCTCATCTTATCGCCAATACATAAAAATCCCGTTGCGGTTTGTGTCCTACGCCAATGGCGCCGTCTTTTGTGTAGAGCACCCATGCGTATCTTGGTTCATATCGGCTGGTGGTTGCGGACCAATAGCCTTCATGAACGCTTTGGAAAAAATGTCCCGCGGCAATCGCCGGCGAGTGTAACGCCACATCGATCAAACTCTCAAGCTCCCTGATGTTCGGTAACCGCCAATCCCGGTATCCTGCCACTTTTTCTTCATTCAGCCGCTTTATGCGGTCCAGGGCTTGCTGCCAGGTTACGGCCCCTGTATCCAGCCATTTGTCATTCAACCAGGTTCTTTGGGTGAGGCGGTCTTGGAACGAATGCGTTTGTTTGACAAACCTGTCTTTGATGATGGTTCTTTCCGGCACACTTCCCGAAACAGGCCAAGCCATGTAGCTGCCATGCTTCATGCCCCGATAAACCCTTCCCCCGCCCATGTGGATGTACCATGCTTGATTGGGCAGCCGGGCGCATGCCGTACCGGTCCAGTAGTAACCGTGAAAAACATTTCGAAAAGGATGATTTTGCGGGAGGCAGGGATTGATCGTTTGATGGCTGATCAGCGCAAACAGCTCGTCTCTTTCGGGCAGCCGCCAGTCGGATCTGCCGGCGTGCCGGGAACGGTTCATTTCCTGCACAAACTGAAAGGCCTCCTGCCAGGACAAAGGGAACTCGGCGACACCCGCATCCCGAAGCCAGACCAAGCCTGTCCATTTATCTTCGGCAAAAGCATTGGTCACCCTGAAACGGTCCCCGGAATTTCTTTTGTCAGGGCCGTAGGCGCCATCCTGTCCGCTGCGAAGGCAATCGACTTCGTTTCCGCCCTCATCGAAGCAACTGGTTTGATCGGTATGCAGCCATCTATCCATTTTTGTCATCGGCATCTGAACCTGCGGATCAGGCCTTCACGAAGTAGTTTCGCATCATCCCCATGTCCTCATGTTCAAGATTGTGACAATGGTAGAGGAACATTCCCGGGTAATCGTCAGCGGCCACAAGGATTTTGATACGCTCGCCGGGCATCAGCAACACGGTATCCTTCCAGCCCTCATCCACATAGCCCTGATGGGCGACGCCCCTGCGCTCGATCACTCTGAACTGTTTGCCGTGCAAGTGGATCGGGTGGGGCATGCTCATCATGCGCATCATCCCCCCACCGGTGTTATGAAACTCCCATATCTCCTTTGAACCCAAGCGGACGATCTCGTCCTCGGCCACATGTTCCATGTCAAAAATACGGCCGTTGATCGACCATTGCATGTGATTCATCGTAAGAAAAAATTGTTTGGGGCTGGAAAGATTGTCAGCAGCCTCTTGTCGGGAAGGTCCGATGTCAGAAAGGACAGGCGGCAGAGCCCAATCACGGCTTTCACGCCTTGTGACTTTGATTTTGAAAATCGTAAATCCGGCGCCATTTGGCAGTTGCCGCCTTTGCGTCATTGCCCGGCCCATCATCATACCACGTCCTGTGGTTCCGTCGTCAAACGGTAGGCTGACCATGGCGGTTTCGAATCCGACGGGATCGTCGCTGAAGTCGGCCCAGATTTCCAACCGTTCACCAGGGCATAAAAATGCATACCGGCGTTGGATCGGCTTTTCCAGCAACCCTCCGTCCGTCCCTATGATCGTCAGCGGCCGGTCGTCCTGCCAGGCCAGACGGTAGATGCGGGAGTTGGAACCATTCAGAAGGCGCATCCGATATGCATTGCTTGACACAGGCAACAGGACATCCGGCATGCCGTTCACCATGATCCGGTCGCCCAGAAAACCGGTCATTTGTTCCATCCGATGCCCGATACTGTAAATCAACTGGTTGGCCCGTCCCAATGTCCGATCCTGGATAACCAACGGTATATCGTATTCATCTGAAGGCAGCCCGATGGCTTTTTCCTCATCGTCCGTGACAATGAAAAGGCCGGCCAGACCGCGATAAACCTGTGGGCCGGTTCTACCGTGGGGATGAGGATGGTACCAATAGGTGCCTGCCCTGTTTTTGACTTCGAACTCGTAAAGGTAGGACTCGCCCGGGGAAACCGCATGGCGGGGATGGCCGTCCATAATGGCGGGAACGTGCAGACCATGCCAGTGGACAATCGTTCTTTCCGGCGTGTCATTGCGGAAGCGAATCCGGATTTTTTCGCCCCGGTGCGCTTTGATGATCGGACCTAAATAGCTTTCGGGAAGCTGGATCACCCGGTCTTGGCTGCCCCTGTGGATCATCGCTTGATACCGCCATACCTGGGTCGGCTCACCCGGGAAGATGGGTACTTGAGCAGGCCGCGCGATCAGCGAAAGGTCGAGGTCAGGCGGAGACGTCGGGCTTCGGTCCGCCATTGCATGCTGACTTGCGGCTGAAAGATCCATGAAAGGCCAGGTCCCGCCGGCCAAAACACCAAGCGTTCCATAACCGGCCAATTTTAGAAATTGTCTTCGGCTCGAACCGCCGGTGGTTAATTCGTGATCCGCCATTGTTGAATATCCTTTGGAATCCCTTGACAGAAAATGGGGCGGCCGCCATATGGACACCCCATTCTATGATCCGCCAAGGTGACTTTCCGTCTATTCCCAGCAGTATCCGCCTCCCCGGGGGCCGTAGCCCATCATGGGACCGCCTCGCATGTACCCGCGGCCGGCGTTTGGCGCCAGTGTTCTCATTTCAACCATATGATCGATACGCTTTTGGTCAAGCTGGGCCTGAAGCTCGGAAATCTCTTTCTGCAGCCCGGACGCTTTCGAAGCATCCGGCTCGTCCTTGGCCAGTTCGTTCTGCAGTTCACGCTTTTTCCCGTCCAAATCGGCTCGCAGATCCACGGTTTCTTTGAAGAACGCTTCCCTTTTTTGTTCGAACTGCTTGTACTGCTCTTTGCTCATCTGATTATCGTACCCCGGGCCGTAATCACCCCGTTGATGCCAACCTTGACCGTGGTGACCCCAACCGCCACCCCAGCCCATTCCACCATGGGCGAAAGCGTTGATGGCAAACCCGATGACGGCCACAGAAGCGACGGCGATGATGATGGTTTTAACGTTACGCATTGGATAATTCCTCCTGTTATCTGTGATTGGAAAAAATCGTTGTTGCTGTTCAAACTGTGGATACCAATAGAGCAAACGCCATGCCACCTTACGGGTAGAGCTCTATAGATTTGTTCAACCTATTGTAATAATATGTAGTATTAGAACAGCATCCGTTTGGAGCCGGCAGATATTCCTCCTTGCGGCCGCAACGGTCGTGTAAATTTTATACGGTTTCTAAGCAAGGCCGAAATGAGCGTGTAATAAATACCCTTAGGGACTTTTGGCAATCACTGCCGCAATTGAGCAAGGTATGACGATCTGATTGATGAAAAGTCGGATCGGCGGTCGAGAAATTCACATGGTTTTCACCCCCGTCTCTTTACTTTAGGTTGACCACAATATTTTCCTACGCGGTTGACATGCAATCATGACTCTGACATATTTGCTATTATTAGAACAAATTCCCATGCTTATATTTCCAATCCGCACTTTTGCTATTAATGCGCAGGTATCAATAGCCTTAGGTAGAGCATTAATGAATTAAGGAGGAAAATAAAATGAGTTTGGAAGCAGCAAAAAAATTTGTTGAAAGCTTGAAGCATGACGATGATTTGCTGAATCAAGTTACAGGCTGCACAAATGCAAATGAGCGCATGGCTTTAGTAAAAGAAAAGGGATTTGATTTTTCAGTTGAAGAGCTTGAAAAGGCCAGAAGCGAATTTACAGATGATGATTTGTTGGGAACTCTGAACATGGAAAGCAATTTGGGTTTTGATGGTCCAGCAGGACATGGATGGAGAGAACCCGAAAGATAGTGATTCTTATTGGCAGTAAAACGATGCGTGCCCGTTAAGAGGGTTTTGGGAAACTTTTAGCTCGCGCCTCCCTCTTTCGTAGAGGTGTGTCGCGTAATCTTGATAAGTTGAGTGGAATCCCTCTTCGCTTAGGAGCCGTCTTAATCAAAAATCCAACGGGCAAGGTTTTGGCAGGATAATATTGTTCGACGACAAAAAGTCACGGTCTTTCTGATCGATGTTGACAATAATATAGGCAGCCAACTCAAATTGACGCTGTCTCCATCTGCAAATGTCTTCAGATGGAATTGAAACCGAGCCATTTAATGTAGCATTATCATATTTGCATCCTCCCACACAGTAATATCGGGCAAAACAAGCAGTACAGGATTTGTATGAGATGACCGGGCTTTTTAAATGCCGGTCCCTTTTTAGGTTATTATTAAAAATACTTCCAATTCTATACTGATCCATTCCTACGAAACGATGGCAAGGATAAACGTCTCCTGAACATGATATGGCGACATACCCCAGGCCTGCACCACATGGAAAATAACATTTGAGATTATGCAATAGCATTTTAAGAGGAGCGAATAATTGGCTGTGCGAAAGGCACTTCCTTAGACCTATCGGATCACGGCTTTTAATATTGCCTATTATGCTTGTCACTTCTTCATCCATTAGCCGAAACATATCCTTAGTGACCCGATGCTTTAATCTCTTCATCTGAGTTCCAGAAAAAAAAGATGCCGATGCCGGTAGCATGGATATCTCAGAAAATCCTATTTTCAGCAAATAATCTTTTACTAATTTCGGGTTGATAGGGGGAAAAAGAACTGCATGGACATCGGATTCAGGTAAAATTTTGAGTAATTTTTTAATGTTAGGAATGACGATATCATGAGATCCGCGACCGTTTGATAATGGCCGCTGTGCATCTTGCACCGCCTTTGGGCCATCAAAACTGACCTTTACTTTTATTTTATGTTCTTTTGCAAAGGCAATAGTTTCCATATCAAGGAGGCTACCATTGGTATTTACATAGAAAACCACTCCTTTTTTAGCTATTCGGACTTTTTCCTCCGCATATTCAACCACCTTTTTAAGTAGAGAAAAATTCAGGAATGGTTCTCCTCCAAAAAACCCGATCTGTATCTTTTTGAATTGTCGAGAATTTTCTATCAACCAATCAATGGCTTGAAAGGCCGTTTTCCGATCCATATGGCTACGCATTCCATATTCCCCTCTCTTTCCGTAGCAATAGATACAATTGAAATTGCACGTTTGAGTTAAGAAGAGACTAATATTGACAACGGGGACAGGATTTTTTCTTACCAGATGTTTTGATCGATTTTTGTTAACATCTTCAGTCCCAGCAAACAAACACATTTCTTTCAGCAATTTGATCGATTCCGGATTTGGAAATCCATCTTTATGAATCCCCAAATTCTTAAAAAACCGGACATTAACATCATCGATGGGATATGCCTTTGACTCTTCAATATTGATTAAACACCATTTTCCATGATGATTAAATAGATGATAAGGTTTAACGACCTGTCTTTTCATTAGTTATGCCTCTTCTTCCAATTCCCAAGCAAGTATGTCAAAGATACAATTGAGGGTCAATTATGGGATAGTCGTTTGGAAAGACGGCGCCTATCGATCAAAATCGATTCGATCTGTTGTGATGGCAAACACGCATCGATTCCGATGATGCGCACACGCACGAGCACTATAAAATAAACGCAACTTGAAATTTATCGAGAACCGTATACTTTAAAGGTCATTGATTTAGGCAATTATTATATTCAGGATAGCAAATATGATGAGGCCATTGCAAATCATGAGTAATATATGGGGACGCCCCACATATCTGCCGTTTAGCGAATTTAGACGATCTGATAGATGAAGTCTTCTAATAGCCAAAGGGTATCATCTTGAAAAAATATCAGAAACCGTCAGCTCTGCGACGAAGATTGATGCATCAGAGATAAACGAGAGTGGAAAATCGCGCGGTTGGGTTGCCGCACGAAGTTAATTTTTTGGGGGCCGCCAGAAAACTTGATTGTCAGATGGTTACCCGACCATTCGGCGTGTCCAAAGGAACACGCCCAAGCCTAAAAAGATAGCTGTCGCAGCCATGGTAAAAATGGCCGAAAAGCCGAAAAGATCGCCCAATTGTCCCATGGCGAGGGAGCCGAAGAACAGGCCGGCGTCTACACCTCCGGTGAGAATACCGGTGACTTTGCCCCTATCGGTGGCGACAATGGGGCGAATGGTCAAGGCGATGAGGCTGGGAAAAAGCAGCCCGTGGCCCAGGCCCGCCACAAAACCGGACCAGGTCAGGCCCACTGTCGACGTCACCTGTGTCAGGCAGATAAACCCGGTCCCGGCAATCACCAGGGATACTGGGATCAACCGCTTTTCGCCGAACCTGTCGGCCAGTTTGCCGCCAAGCAACCGCGATATCACCGCCGCGGTCGAATAAGAAATAAAGTAGGCGGATACTGGCATTGAGCCGGCTTTGGCAAAAGGCGCCACAAAACCGCCGTGGGCGGCAAAAGCCACACCGAAACACAGGCAAACGAACGCCATCCGCCACACCAGCCCGATTCGAAGCGCTTTCATGAAGCCGCCCCGCGTCCCTCCGTTGGAGGTTGTAAAATGATCCTTTAATGGTAACAGAAAGAGGAAACCAGCAGTGAAAAACAGTGCCGCTGCCAGGAACATGGCGTTAAAACCCCATTGATGGATGATGCGCTCCCCTACCACCGGACCGATGGCGATGCCCGTCAACGGCATGACGCCAAAAATACCCAGCCCTTCATTCAGCCGCGAAGCCGGCGCCAAATCGGCAGCCAGGGTCAAAGAAGCGATAATGCCCAATGCCAGACCTGTACCGAAAAGCAGCCGTAAGACCACCAAGACCGGGTAAACCTGCCCTATGGGGCCTTTAAAAAAAAGGTGCGCGATGCTGACCGCGGTCATCAACAGGCATCCAACTACCATGCTGCCCTTGCGACCCAGATGGTCCACCAGGCCGGATGTCCAGGGGCGCAGCACGACGGCCGACAGGGACATGGTGCCCATGAGGATGCCGATATCCGATTTGCTCCCCCCCAGATTCAGAACAAAGAGCGGAAAAAGGTAAAATACGCCGATACCGGTGGTCAATAACAGGCCGCTGGTCAATAATAAGACAAACTCTCTAGTGTATAGCGGCGCTTTTGTTAGCGTTTCAAAGCGGCTCATCTTGCAGCCCGATCCGTAAACGATAGTGGGACATTTAAAACGACTCCTGGGGAGTTGATATCAAAAAAAGGCACTTGTAGCTCTGATGAGCGGATTTCACAATGAGAATTCAGCAAATTTTTTGAGGATGATGGCAAAGGGGCGAAAAGATGAGCCGAGATAGATCAAGTCTCCGTTTGCCCTTACATGTCCTGGCTGTTCATTCTCGTATATGTCGATACCATTGACCAACGTCAAAGGAACTCTCGCCGGATTTGGGTACAATCATTTCAGATTTCATAATCTGATACGCGCCCCCAATGATATCGAACGGTTCACTATATCTCGATTCTCCAATCGAATAACAGTGATGCGCCTTACATCTCAAACGTGATCATCGGCATTTCGGATGAAACGGATATCGCCTTTCATGGGCCTACTCTGTATGGTGCCACCTTTACCCAGTTCCTTCGCATCGATCCCAGAACCGGCAAGGGTGTCGTCGTTGGAAATATTGGTATCGGCTCAACCAATTCACTGGCGGTGGCCTCCAATGGAACGATTTACGGTCTCGTGTTTACCGGTGGAAACGGTCAACTGATTACCATCAACCCGGTGACTGGCGCGGGTACGGCAGTCGGTAACTTGGGGGCAGGCCTGACACCCAGCGGAGATCTGTCATTGTTAATATCAATTCTACAAATTAAAGCCAGGACTGAACATCCTCCTTGCTGGGGACCTTGCCAACCGACTTGACCTCGCCGTCCACGACAACCGCCGGCGTTCCGAATACGCCGTATCCGGCGATCTGCATCACATCGGTGACCTTTTCCACGTCGGCGGCCACGCCCGCTTCGGCTACCGCTTCCTTGACCACCTTCTCCGTCTGCTGGCATTTGGGGCAGCCAGGACCCAGTACTTTGATTTCCATTGTTGCACTCCTTCATATGGTTGATTGGTGTGTCGTCCTCCAATTGCGGATCACGAGAACACTGCGCCATAGAGCATGCCTGCGATGGTGGACATGATCACGATAATTCCGCAAAAGGTCGCTGTTTTTTTTACGCCCATGACGCTTCCGATGACCAGCATGTTGGGGAGCGACAGAGCCGGGCCGGCCAGCAGCAGGGCCAGGGCCGGGCCTTTTCCCATGCCGGCCCCTAAGAGTCCCTGAAGGATCGGCACCTCGGTCAGTGTGGCGAAATACATCAAGGCACCGGCCATCGACGCGATCAGGTTGGCCCAAAGGGAATTGCCGCCCAAAAGGGATTGAATCCACTGCTCGGGGATCAGGGCCGGATGCCCGGGGCGGCCTAGCATGAAACCGGCAACTAAAACACCGCCGGCCAGCAGAGGGAAGATCTGTTTCATGAATCCCCAGGTGGATTCCACCCAGCTTTTGCACTCCTCCTTGGTGAACCACGCCTTGAGCATCAATCCGAGCATGATCAGCAGGGCGACGGTGATGGCCCACTTGGCGGCGAAGATGGCCGGCCACCATCCGGTCGATTCCGGGGCCGGCTTGGCGAAGGCGGCAAACACCAGAATCAACACCATGGTCAGCATGTACAGTGTATCCTGCAGCAGGGTGCGCTCCTTGACTCCGGCATCCGGTACGTAAATCTGGCCGGCGGTGCGCGCCGCATCGTCTTTGTGGAAGATCAGGGCCATCAAAAGCCCGGTGACCACCGCGAAGATCACCGCGCCGGCGGCCCGGGCCAGGCCCAGTTGCCATCCGAGGATTTTGGCGGTCAGGGTAATGGCCAAAACATTGATGGCCGGACCGGAATAGAGAAAGGCCGTGGCCGGACCGATGCCGGCGCCCCGGGTATAAATGCCTGCGAACAGGGGCAGAACCGTGCAGGAACAGACCGCCAGGATGGTTCCTGAAACCGATGCCACCGAATAGGATAGCAGCTTGCCGGCTTGAGCCCCAAAGTACTTGAGCACCGACGCCTGGGACACGAAAACGGCAATGGCGCCGGCGATGAAAAATGCAGGAATCAGGCAGGTGAGAACATGTTCCCGGGCGTATTCCTGAAGCATCATGAAGGCTTCCAGACCGGATTGGCGAATGAGCGGATGGTTCCAGGGGATATAATAGGCGGCCGCGAAAACACCCACAATCAACAACAGCCTGGTACGTTCTTTCATCATGTGTGCTCCATTGCGTCGGCGGCCTCGAACGGGGTGGTGTCGCGGTCGTCATCTAATTCAGATATCGTCATATGACGATATAAAAAGATTAAAAAAAATCAGTTGCCGCAGATGGTTTCGCGATTGATCTCCGGCAGCCTCGTCATCAGTTCCGTCACATCCGCGTCATCTTCCAGCCAATGCCGCAAATTGCCAAGCAGGCTGGATACGTATGGATTCCTGGCCCCGTCGGTCAACCGGTAGTTGACCCATGGCCCCTCCTTCAAATAGGTGATCAAACCCGCCTCTTCCAGTATCTTGAGATGCTTGCTGGCGGTAGACTGGGCCAGCCCAAGTGCTTTTTGAATCTCGCACACGCACAGCATCCTGTGCTGCAGCAGCTTGACCATCTTGACCCGGTTCGCATCGGACAGGGCCTTCATCACCTTTATAAAGTCTCTCATGGCGCCTCCATATCGTTAAATGTGAATGTAACGAATCGGTTGGGGTTTGTCAAATGAAAATGAGAGAGAGCTCGCATAAGGGGCATGCATCCTCTATTGCTCCGACAGCGGTCTAAGATAGTGTTGATGGATCAATCCTGATATGGAACAATGGGAAACAGGTCTGCCTGATCAGCCGATCCGACGGATCGATGGGTATCAATGGGACTTTTCAGGAGGTGCGCTTGTGTCATCGGACCGCGATTTTGATGCAATATATGATGAATATTATCCAAAGGTACTGCAATATGTGAGCCGCATCGCCGGATCAAAAGACGCCGAGGATATAACGCAGGATATTTTCGGCAAGGTGAACAGCAATCTAAAAAGGTTTGAAGGCAAATCCAGACTTTCGACCTGGATATATCGCATCGCCACCAATACGGTCATCGATCGATCCCGGTCCGCCGCATACAAGCATCCTGCTGAGTCCATTTCCATGCATGACGGGGATGATTCCGGTTCTGATCGTGGATTGGAGGATCAGACGCTTCCCTCCACCGACCAGATGGTGATCAAGAAGGAAATGAGGGATTGTATCAATGAATATATCGACAAACTGCCCCAGGACTACAAGATGGTCATTATCCTCAGCGAGCTTGAAGGGGTTTCAAACAAGGAAATTGCCGACATTCTGGGTATCTCGCTCGGCAATGTAAAAATACGGCTTCACCGGGCCCGCAAGAGGTTGAAAGCCATCCTCGATGATGCCTGCGCATTTTATTATACGGAGCAAAACACCCTTGCTTGCGACAGAAAACAGGTGCAAATCTTACCGGAAATGAAAAAATAGGGGACCGATAACCAAGAATAAGGTGTTTCGCATTTGAGCCGGTCAGAGAACCAGCCGACCCGCCGCACAGGCAAGTATGGCAAGCAAGCGTAAGATGCGCTGCCCCGCTTGAAGACCAGACGGGACAGGCGGGCGGGCCGCAAACTCGCTGCGCTCAAACAGTGCGTCCCTCTTATCCTCCGCTGCATCGAACGCTTGCTAAGCCACCCTTGCCCAATGTGCGGCGGTTCGGCGTGGCCTCTGACCTCCGGTTTATGAGATGAGCCAGGACAGTTCCCATTCGCCTTGTTTTGGGTTATAGGTCCGAAAAATAATTTAAAGCGCTTATCTATTAAACTTAAGTTGATGTTTCTTATGTTCGAAGCGAAACCTGGAGGTGATGGTCGTCAGGCGGGGTTACCGGACGTTAGCCATGCGGTCTTAGTGGGGTTTAGGGGCGGCGGAGGATTAGGGTCCCGCACTGTTTGAGCGCCAGCGAGTTTGCGGGACGCCTGGAGCGCCCCTTAACCCCACTTGGACCGTGATGGCGTGTCCGGTAACCCCGCCTGACGACCATCACCGGCGATTCAATACTTCTCATCGCACTTGAGCTTTCAGGATAACCGCATAATTTAATTTCATCCCATCTAGTTCAGTTCGACATCTTCAATGTCCGTATCAGGTCCTCTGTGATCTCTAAATAAAATTTAATTCCTTGCGTATCCTTTCCGCCGGCCGTTTCGTCTATGTCAGTGAAAGCAATTGTGACGCGCCAAATCGAAAGAATGATTTGACCGCAGGCATGGCCTATCCGACCCGGACGCAAGCCCTCTTGGCCGGAAGGACATGTGAAACACTCGGGATGCCCGGAAGTTGTCCGAATGGTATCCAAACGATGAAACGGAAGGAGGCAATCTCATGTATGGTGCCGAGCTGACGATCTCTTCATTCTGGTGGCTTGTCCCCCTGATTATGATGATGATCTGTTTTCTGATGATGAGAAGAGCAAGGGGGTCACTGATGTGTGGTTTTCGCTCCCGCATGGTTGACAGGTATCAATCCAGGGGTTCGGCGACTGCCAAAGAAATACTCGACAGGCGCTATGCTTCGGGTGAGATGAACAGGGATGAATACGAAGAGATAAAAAAGGCGATAGCCGATTCTTCGGATGAACCATCCACAAAAGGAGATAAAGGAGTGAGACCATGAGGCATATGGATTTGAATGAAACGGTGTTGGTTCATCCGACAACGAACCGCTGCCCTATCGGTGAAATGACCGGCAAAAGGAATATAAGCCAGGAGAAGATTCCCGTCCTGTCCTGTGAGGGAGCCTGTATTCGAGGTGAGATCGCAAGGCTTGCCGCGAATATCGTATCAAAGGGTGAATTGTACGGGCGAGGGTGCCATGGGGAGTTGATCACGGTTCCTGATTCTGCGATCGCCCGCTGGATCAAAAGCGCGGAAAAAGTGGTTCTCATCGACGGGTGTTTTCTCAGATGTCAGGGGCGCATGCTCGAGAACCTTGTCGATGAGCGGAAACTGATCCAATTCGATGCCTTGTCCCATCATAAACGATACAGTGATATCTTCGATTATGATGATGTGCCCGAAGAGGAAAGAAAAGAAGTTGCCCAATCCGTGGCCGCCTGGATCCTGGAAAGCCTGAACACTCCTTCCGCTGATAAAGCGTCTTCATGTGACGGTTCCGACGGGTTGTGCGGCTCATGCCAGGGGTAAGTCACGGGGTATTGCTTCCCCACGGAAGATGGTAGAAATGTTCGTTTCGACAGTTTTGAATATTAAGGAATCGCAGGAGGCGTATGATGCCGGTATATCTGAAAACCGTTGATGATTATAAACAACTTGAAAGGTTCAAATCGGTCTTGATTGTGCCGTGCAGATTCTGCCCTGCAGCCAGCATGGCCGTTATAACGAGGCGACCCTATTTTGAGTTCTTGCGCCAACGTCTGAAAACGGCTTCTTATGAAGAGCTGATCCGCTCGATCAAAACCACTCTGGAGCAGAAAGGTATCCAGACGGATGTGTTCAGGAGCACATGGCCTCACCAGTTTGTGGTCTGCATGTGGACATCCAGACGACGGAAAAAGCTGCTGAAGCGTGCCCGCAAATATGAAGCGCTTCTCGTTCTGGGTTGTGAAGCAGCCCTCGATACCGTCCACGATTCAGTTCAGTCGGCTTCATGCGAAATATTTCAAGGCATGAAGACCGAAGGAATCATGGGCATTCGGCCACATTTCGAACTGCCGTGCAATGTGTCCCTTAAGCTGAACAATGTGACGCCACTCGTACATCAGGGCACCGGCGCCACGCCATGGTCCAGATTATGATTACCCGAGGTTCATCTGGAGAAAATGAAACGTTCAGTGGACCAGAGGAAATGATAGGATCTTCAATCGACATCAATTCTTTCATTTAAACGTTTTGAGTATCAGAGGAGGAAAAAAATGCCACGGACGAACGACCAAATCGGAGACATGAATCTCGATGACAAAACCGAGAGCCTTATCGCTATCGGGGCGGCTTTGGCTGCCAATTGCATCCCCTGCTTCGAACACCTTTACGAAAAAGCGATCACCAGCGGCCTCACGGCGGAACAAATCAGGAGGGCTTCAGACATTGCCGGCCGGGTTAAAAAGGGCGCTCATGCATCCATCTCAAGCAGCATCAACGAATTGATTGGAAACGATGAACGTGTCGAATCATCGCCCTGCATGCAGACCACCGGGAAATCATGCGGCTGCTGAAAACAAAAGGATGTGAAAAGGCGGCAACGACGATTGTCTCGAGATCATGCCGCTCCTGATCCGGTATCCGGTAACCGTGCCGCTTTCGGGACATCGCTGCAAAGACGGCCATGAGCCTCTTAAATACCGGGTCAATACCCAAATAAAAATGAACAGGGAGGTTGGTATGAACAACTGTGAAAATTGTAAATTTCGTAAAAAGTATGATCGTGACCCTCGGTCGATCATCGGACGGATCTGGAAGTGGCACACGGGATGGTGTCCGGGGTGGAAATCTTACGTGAAGTCGCTTCCTGATGCGAGACGAAGTGAGATCCTTGAAACATACAACCGGATGTCTGCGATATGACGAAAAGGGCGACGGCCTACTCCGGCATCCGGATGCCGCGGCGCTCGAGCAGGGTGCCTTCCAGACGGTAAAAATCGGTCAGGGCTTCGAGGTAGTTGACCACGGCGCGCACTTCATCCAGTCGGCTGGATAAAAGGTCGCGCTGAGCCTGGGCCACCAGCAGGTTGGTGGAGCGGCCCACCCTGAATTTTTCGGTTTCGATTCGCAGTTTTTCCTCCTGAAAGCGACGCGTGGCCGAGCTGGCATCGATCTGCCGCCGGGTGCGGTTGACCTCAAGAAAAGCGATGCGGATGTCCAGGGTGACCAGCTGCTTGAGATTGTCCAGGGCTTTTTCGGCGCGCTGCCGGGTGACCTGTGCCCGGGCATGTCTGGCTTTGGCGGCGCGGTTTACCAGGGGATAGTTCAGGATCAGTCCCACTTCGGTGTCGTAGCTGTCGCCGTCCAGGTCGCTGACCGAGTCGCCGAAGGAATCGGCATAGCCGCTTCTGCCCAGCGTAATGAACAGGTCCAGCTTGGGCAGAAGGCCGTTTTTGGTGCGAGCCACCTCCAACTCCTCCCGCCGGATGTCGAGTTCAGCCTGGCGGATCTCGGGCCTCAGGCGCAGACCCTGATCCACATGGGTTTCCACGTCGCCCAGGGAAATGTCCGGCAGCTGGGGCGGGTGCACCAGAACCACCTGCCGGTCCCAGGCACGGGGTCCGGGCGGGCTGATGAGGCGCAGCAGCCGCAGCCGGTTGGATTCCAGGGTGCTGTTGACATCGATGCTGCCCTGCTGCTGGATGGCCACCTCGGCCTGGACCGCGGCCAGTTCGGATTCGGCCAGCGTCCCCACCTGGATCATCTCCCGGGTCTCCGCCAACTGCTGGCGCGCCAGACGCAGGGACTCGGCCACGATGTCCACCTGGCGGTGGGACAGGGCGTAGTCCCAGTAGGCGGTTTCCACCTGGTTGACCAAAGATTGGCCGAAACCCTGCAGCTCATATCGGCTGAATTCGGTTTGCAATCGCGCCTGGCGCAGGGTCGCCAGGTTGACATCCCATCCGAAGCCGCGCAGCAGGGCCTGGGTTACGGTCAGCCCCAGGCGGGTTCCGGCCAGGGTGCTGTCGTCGGTGTTGTCCGTTGCGATGCTCGTCTCAGCCTCGGCTTCCAGAGTTGTTCCAGTGGGGAAATAGGTCTCGAGGGCGATGCCGCCCAGGATAGTATCACTTTCCGTTTCATCAAGGTCGATATCCGGGTCGGCGGTCCGCCGGACTTGCTTTTTCCGGGAGAGGTCCACTTGCAGGCCGGGATCGAAAGCGGCGCGGGCCTCATCCTCGAAGGTTTGTTGGATGATGGGGTTGAGCCGCTCGACCTGCAATGCGCGGTTGTTCGAAAGGGCCATGAGAATGGCGTCGGCCAGGGTGATTTTCAGGACGCTGCCGTCGTCCGGCTTTCCTTCGGGGTTTTCTGCGGCGGTCGTTGCATCGGGCATTGACGCATCGGCACCCCGGATCTGCGGAGCGGGCAGAATTGCAAGGCTTGCGAGCAGAACGAGCGCACTTTTCAACAAACGGGTCATGGCAACGAGATCCTAAATATCCAGGGGTTTAAGGGTCTTGCGCCCGATCAGCGAGTAAACCAGGGGCACCACCACCAGGGTGATCACGGTGGAGCTGAGTAGACCGCCGATCACGGCCCGGGCCAGAGGCGCCTGGGCCTCGCTGCCTTCGCCCAGACCCAGGGCCAGGGGCAGCATGGCCAGCATGGTGGTCGCAGCGGTCATCAGGATGGGCCGCAGGCGCCGGCGGCCGGCCTCCTCGATGGCCTGGTCCATGGGCAGTTTGTCCCGGCGACGCAGCAGGTTGATGTGGTCCACCAGCAGGATGGCGTTATTCACCACGATGCCGCCCAGCATGATACAGCCGATATAGGATTGCACGTTGAACGTAGTGCCGGAGAGCAGCAGCACCAGCACCACGCCGATCAGGGCAAAGGGCACCGAAAACATGACCACGAAGGGGTCGCGCAGGGATTCGTAAAGGGAGGCCATCACCATGTAGACCAGGATCAGGGCCAGGACAAAGCTCAGCAGCAGCTCGCGGAACGATTTCTGCTGCTCTTCGTAGTCACCCCCGATGACGAGGCTGAACTCCCTGGGCACGGGGATGGTGGTCAGCCCCCGGCGGATGTCCGTCAGAACCGACCCCATATCGCGGCCGGCAAAATTGGCCGTTACATAGATGACCCGCTGCTGGTCCTTGCGTTCGATGAGCACCGGTCCCCTGCGCGGTTGGATCCGGACCACGTTGCGCAGCACCACTCTTTCGCCGTCGGCATTGGTGGCCGGCAGGTTGAGGATCTCCTGCAGATCCTTTTTTTCGGCCTGTTCCAGCTTGACCAGGATGGGGTATTCATCACCGCCCTGGCGGAACTGTCCGGCCGTGGTGCCGGAGAGCACGGTCTGGAGCAGGTTGGCGATCTTGGAGACGGTGAGTTTCATGGCGGCCGCCTTCTGGCGGTCGATGAGCACCATGGCTTCGGGGGTACCGGTTTCGCGGCTCAGTTTGGTGTCGGTGATGCCGTCCACATGGTCGATCACGGCCTGTACGCGCCGGGCCAGGGAATCGGCGATCTCCAGGTCGTGGCCTCGCACTTCCACTGAAACGCGGTCGCTGCCCTGGGTGCCCAGGCGCAGGATAAACAATCCCTGACCGGCCCGGGTTCTGATGTTCACACCGGGCAGCCCCCTGAGCTTGCGGCGCAGGTCGGCGGCAATGGCTTCGCTGGAGCGGCTGCGCTGCTCGGCCGGCACCAGGGCGATACGCAGCTCGCCGGCATTGCCGCCCCGGGCACGCCAGCTCGATCCGCCCACAAAGGAAACGGTGTTCTGGATTTCCGGTACGGCCTGGTAAACAATCTTTTCGATTTGCTGAAAGCTTTGATCCACCACCGCAAGGCGCGTGCCCACGGCCATCTCGGCACTGACGCGCACTTCGCTTTCATCGGTGCTGGGCATCAGTTCCACGCCCACCAAGGGAATCAACCCCAGGCTGATCACAAACAGGGCAACCGCCGTTCCCAGGGTCTGCCAGCGATGGCCCAGGGCCCAGTGCAGCAGGTTGCGATAGTTGTTTTCCAGGGTCTCGAAGAGGCGGCCGGTGACCACGAAGAACCGGCCCGCCATTCTCCAGTGAAACTGGGAGGTGTCCACCTGAACCACCCGTTTCACACGCGACGCCAGCATGGGCACCAGGGTCAGCGCGGCCATCAGGGAGCAGGCCAGGGAAAAGCTGACCACGAAAGCCAGTTGTTTGAACATGATTCCCGACATGCCCCGGGCGAACACCAGGGGCAGGAACACGGCCAGGGTGGTCAAAGTGCTGGCCACTACCGCCGCCGTGACCTCCTGGCTGCCCTGAACGGCGGCCGGACCCGGATCGCGGCCGCTCTCGCGCAGGCGGTAGATGTTTTCCAACACCACGATGGCATTGTCCACCAGCATGCCGATGCCCAGGGCCAGGCCGCCCAGGGTCATCAGGTTGAGGGTGAAGCCGCCGAAATACATCAGGGCGAAGGTGGCTACCACGGAAACGGGAATGGCGGTGGCGATGATGGCCGTGCTGGAAATGTTGCGCAGAAAGAACAGCAGCACAAAAACCGCGAGTGCGCCGCCGTAGAGGATGATGGTGCCCACGTTGGTGATGGAGCGCTGGATATAATCCGACGTGTCGATGATGGGAATGATGTTGAGTTGGGGGATGCTGCGGTTGATCCGGTCGATTTCGGCCAGCGCGCCCTGGGCCACCTCCACGGTGTTTTTGCCCGATTGTTTGCTGACCGACATGCGTACCCCCGGTTTGCCGTTGACGCGGACGACCCGCGTGATCTTCTGCCAGCTGTCCTCGATCCGGGCTACTTCCTTGAGCTGGATGGGCACGCCGTCGCGCACGGCCACCACCGTATCGCGCAGTTCATCCAGGCTGGTGTAGACGCCCGGCGTACGCACGGTGACCTCCAGCAGCCCCTGTTCGATGGTGCCGGCCGGCAGATTGATGTTTTCGGCCCGGATGCGGTCCATCAGCTGGTCCACGGGCAGGTCCAGGGCCTTTATTTTTTCGGCATTCAAATTGACATGGATTTCGCGGTCCAGGCCGCCGCGGATATCCAGGGAGGCCACGCCGGGAATGCGCTCGATGCGGTGCTTGACCTGGTTGTCGATGATGTTGCGCACCTGGATGGGGTCCAGTTTGCTTTCGACCCCCAGAATCAGGATGGGAAATGCGGCCAGGTCGAACTTGCGCAGTCTCGGCCGCTCGGCGTCCTCAGGCAGCCTGGGGATGACCCGGTCCAAGCGGTCGCGGATATCGTTGGCCGCGGCATCCAGGTCCGTTCCCCAGGAGAAGGTTACCCGCACGCTGCTGCGCCCCTCGGCCGATACCGAGGTCACCTCCTCAACCCCGGGTACCGCGCTCATGGCCTCTTCCACCGGCCGCGTGATCAACTCCTCGATCTCTTCGGGGCTGGCGTTTTCATAGGCGGTGCTGATGCTCAGGGTGGGATAGGTGATGTCCGGCATCAGGTCGATGGAGAGGCGCGACAGCGACACCATGCCCACCAGGATCACGATCAGGGCGGCCATTAGGGTCAACACCCGGCGGCGGACGGCAAAGGCGGAAGGGCTCATTGCTTTCCCTTTCCGGCGGGCGGGGCGGATGTTTCGCCGGCGGTGCCGGGGATCAGAACGGCCGTGCCGTCCTCCAGCAGATGGTTGCCCAGAGTGACCACCTGGCCTGTCAGGGCGGGTTCGAGGATCTCGGTCCTGGCCCTTTCAACGATGCCTGCGGTCACGGGCACGAACCCGGCTTTGCCCGAGGTATTGTCGACCTGAAATACCCCCTGGACCCCGTTGCGTTTGACCAGGGCGGCCACGGGAACCACCGTGGCATTGGTATGCACCGCAAACAGGATCTGCAGCCGGATGAACATGCCGGGTTTGAGGATCATGCCGGGGTTGTCGATGGCGACCTCGACCCTGGCTTCGCGTGATTTTTCCTTTAACAGCGGGGCGATGCGCAGCACCTCGCCTTCAAAGGATTTTCCGGGCAGGGCATCTGTGGTGATGACGGCCTGCTGCCCCGGCTGGAGCTTATAATAGTCCTTTTCAATCACATGGATCACGGCGATCAGATGACTGATATCCAGAATGGAGACGATGGGTGTGTTGGGGACCAGCAGCGCCCCCTCGTCCACGAACCGTTCGCCCACCACCCGCTGCGTACCGCTGTTTTCCGGAATCCGGATTTGGGTATAGAGCAGACGCAGGTTGGCGATGTTGTGGGCCGCCTCTTTCTGGGCGACCTGAGCCTGCGCCACCTTCATCTTGGCTTGCTGAGTGGCATATTCGGACTCGGCCGCATCGCGCTGGGATTCTGAGGCGATTTTTTTCCTGCGCAGCTCCTCGGTGCGCTCGAATTCGCGCCGGGCGTTTTCCAGGGTGCTGCGCACCTCCTGCAGACTGGCCCGGGCCACTTCCAGCTCAGCCTCGGCCTGGCTGACCTGCTGCTGGTACTCCTCGTCGTCCAGGACCGCCACCAGGTCGCCGTCTTGGACCACATCGCCGATATGCACCAAAATTTTTTCCAGACGACCGGAGACTTTGGGGGCCAGCACAAACTCGGACAGGGGGATCAGGGAGCCGGTGTAATCGCCGATTTCGCTGATGTCGGCCTGCTCCACCGGGGCGAGTTCCACGGCCACGGTCGCTTCCGGACGACGAGCACCTCCGGGGCCGTCCCCGGAGCGGTTCATTCCGGACAGATACCAGCCTGCAAGGGCAAGGACCAAGGCGACCAGGGGGAGAAGAATGATGTACTTTTTGGGCATCAGGAGAGGCCTTTTTTGGGTTTAGAGTTTCAGGGTGGGCTGGGTTTTCTTAAGACCTGTCATCTCACGGAGCAAGCCTGCATTCCGGTGTCAAGCCATCATCAAGATTTACAAAATAATCCAAGTTTTTAATAGATGCAATAGGGTTGAAGCGATCAGTCGTCCTTCAGCTTTTGCGGATCGCCCGCCGGCAAGCCCATCTCCATGGCCCTCAAGACCCGGCGCAGGATTTTACCGGACAGGGTTTTGGGGATATGTTCGATGAACACCAGTTCCTGGATATGGATGTCGGAGGCCAGGCCGGCCTTTGCGACATCCATGATCTCGCGGTTCAGCCGGGCGGAGGGGATGATCCCCGGGTGGCAGGTGACATAGGCCTTGATCAGGGGCTTTCCGGGCTCGGCGGTCCAGGCGATGGCGGCCGCCTCGTGGACGGCCGGATGTCGGCAAAGGACCCGTTCGATGTCATAGGGGCCCACCAGCTTGACCCCGACTTTGATCAGGTCGTCCATCCGCCCCTGATGGAAGTAATAGCCCTGCTCGTCTTCAATGACCATATCGCCGGTATGAAACCAGCCCGTGTTTCCGAAATAGGCCCGGTAGCGTTCAGCATCCTTCCAGATGGCGGTCATCATTGCCGGGACACCCGGTTTCAGGACCAGCTCCCCCATGCTCATAGGCGGCAGCGGGCTGCCCTGCTCGTCCACCACCGCTGCTGCAATCCCGGGAACCGGCTTTCCCATGGAGCCGGGTTTGATGGCCATGGAAGGAAAGTTGGCCAGGCAGATCATGCCGGTTTCGGTCATCCACCAGTTGTCGTGGGCCGCCAGGCGGATGTGGTCCCTGACCCAGAAAAACAGCTCGGGCTGCAGCTTCTCGCCAACGGTGCAAATCTGCTCCAGGCGGGACAGATCGTAGCGTTCGGGCAGGTCGGCCCCGGCCTCCATCAGTCGCCGCAGAATGGATGGGGAGGTATACCAGACCGAGACGCGGTGCTTCTCCAATGTGTGATACCAGTTGGAAGCCGAAAAAGGATCTCCCTGCACGATGTTGGTCGCCCCGCACAGCCACGGCCCAAAGGCGCCGTAGACCGTGCCGTTGATCCAGGCCGGTTCGCAATCGGCCCAGACAACAGAGTCCCGGCGCAGGTCGAGTACGAGCCGTGCGGTGGCCAGGTGCCCCACCATGTCGTAATGAGCGTGCAGCACCCCTTTGGGCGGCCCGGTGGAGCCGGATGTATATATCAGGTAGAGCGGCGCGTCCCGGGGCAGCCAGCGGGTGTCGGCCTGGTCCGGCATGGCGGCAAGGTCCTCCGGTACGAATACTTCCCGGTTCAGGAGGCCGGGAAGAGGGCCCTCGGTCAGGAAAAGGGTTTCCACCTCCTGGATGGCCGTCGGTGAGAGGCGTTCGATGAAATCGGGATGGGTCAGAACCGCCCGGGGGGCGCCGTTGGCTATCCGTTCCTTGAGTTCATCGCTGCTCAGGCTGGTAAACAAGGGTGAGAAGATAACGCCCAGACGGGCGCAGGCCAGCATGGCCAGGTAGATTTCCGGACAGGGCGGCAGGAGGATAAAGAGCCTGTCCCGGGTCTTCAAACCGTGTGCCGACAACAAGTTGGCCCACTTGCAGGAAAGGATCTGCAGCCGGGCGTAACTGAAGCTCAGAACCGTTCCGGCCTTTTCGAAAATCAGTGCCGGATGGTCTTTTTTGTGTGGATCGGCGGCGTGGCGATCCACGGCTTCCTGAACGATATTGAGTCTGCCGGTCTTGTGCCAGGTAAAGGTTTCTTCAATCTGCTTCCAGGCAAAGGCATGATACGCCTGATCGTAAGATGCCAGGTTGGCGGAAGGGTTCTGCGGTTCTATCTGGACCTTGATCATAGCGTTTACTCTCTCAAGCACCGGGAGCCATGCGCGGGCTCAACATGATGGATTCAACACGATTTCCAGAACACGCCGTCTATGTCCAGACGGAAAAGGCGGCGTGTGTCTGCCGGGCCTTGGCCAGCATTTGCTCGCCCAGACGCGTTGCGTTCGGAGAGTCAACTGCAGCCCGGTATTCGGCCGTCAAGGCCTTGAGTACTTCACGCACACAGTCGGCCAGGGCCATGGGATCATATCCGCCTTCAAGGCTGAACAGGACCGGAGTCGCATTTTCGACCGTTGCCAGGCGGATGACCAACTCCGCCAGGCGGCCGAATACTGCGGCGGACAGGTTCAACCGGCCGATGGGATCCTGTCGGTGGGCATCGAACCCTGCGCTGACCAGAATCAACTGCGGTCGATACGCGCTCAGCAAGGGACCTAATACGGCCCGGTAGATATAGAGCAGGTCGCTGTCGTCGGCTTCCCTGGGCAAGGGAATGTTAAGGGTATACCCGGTTCCCTCTCCGCTGCCGGTTTCCAGGAAGTCTCCGGTATAAGGGTAGAGGAGCAGGTCGTGGGTCGAGAAGTAGAACACTGCTTTTTCGCTGTAAAAGATATCCTGGATCCCGTTGCCGTGGTGCACGTCCCAATCGATGACCAGCACCCGTTCAACCCCGTACTGCCGGATCGCGTAGCGGGCTGAAATGGCCAGGTTGTTGAAGACACAGAATCCACCGGCCCTGTCGGGCAGGGCGTGATGACCCGGCGGGCGGACCAGGCACAGGCAGATGCCGCAGCGGCCGTTCATCAGGGCATCTATCCCCGACAGGCAGCTTCCGACGGCCAGCCAGGCCGAGAGGTAGGTCTGGGCGCTGGCCGGCGTATGGGCCGCCAGGCTGGTGAAATCGTGCTCGGCAGTCTTTAAGACCTTTTGAATATAGACAGGGGTATGCACCAGTTCCAGTTGTTCCAGGGTGGCCAGCCGGGGGGTTAGATAGATCAGCCCTTCGGCGAACTCCCGGTCCAGCATCCGGTAGACGGCCTTGAGCCTGGCAGGATGCTCCGGATGGGCATGGCCGGTCTTGTGCGCCAGGAACCGTTCGTCCCGTACCACAGCGACCTTCATGGTTCCATGTCCTTTTGCTGCTCTAAATCGAGCATCATCATCCGTTCGGTGGTCGCCTCGTATCCCTCGCAGGATCTGAATCCGACCCTTCGATAGAGGCGGATTGCCCTGAAATTATACGCATCCACAGTCAACCAGACATTCTTCAGTTCCAATGTCCTGGCCCTTTCGATCGCGGCCATGGTCAGGGCCTTTCCCACGCCCAGGCCGCGGTGATGCTGGCCGACAAAAATCAGGTATTCGGCATCCCGAAGGTCGAAATCAGGCAGGATGACCACGTGGCCGATGACCTCATCACCGCTCCAGGCCAGAAAATTATGGCCGTTTTCGATCAGCTGCCTCAGCCAGGGCTGCCGTACCTCTTTGCTGAAAGGCGGCATTCCCTGGAACTTGGCCTTGGGGGTGAACCGGTCGTACATGCTTTCGAGGCTGGCGTAGTCCTCACGGGCATAGGCTTTGACCTCGAAAGCACCGCCTTTTTTGTCGATGAGGGTCATCCGTCTGCTTTCACGGCTGAACATCTATTGCAATGGAATGGCTATGGTCTGCGTTATCGTGCGTCGCGGCAGGACAATGTATCTTCAGTAAAGAGAGCAGAGACAGGATGGGATGAGCGCTCCAGCGCCGGACCGTCATTGAAAATCGCGGCATGGATCATAAACGCGCAGCGGCGATTGTGTCGATCAGTCTGCTTTTTCCTGGTTGCCTCCTTGACGGCTGGTGTTATAGTCGATGCGCCCCTCAACCAGACGTTTGAGCACGCGGGGATCGGAGACCGCAGACAGATCTCCCTTATCATCAAAGGTTCCGGAGGCGATCTGGTTCAGAATGTGACGCATAATTTTGCCGCTGCGGGTCTTGGGAACGGCATCCGCCCACTGGATGGCGTCGATGGCGGCGATGGGTCCGATTTCGGCGAGCACCAGTTGGACCAATTCGGCTTTAAGGCGTTGTGAAGCAACGGCGTCGGTTTTCAGGGTGACGAATGCATAGATGCCCTGCCCCTTGACCGGATGGGGCGGACCGACAACGGCCGCCTCGGCCACCTGGGGATGCAGCATGAGGGCCGCTTCGATTTCGGCGGTACCCAGCCGGTTGCTGGAAACATTGATCACCTCATCGATGCGCCCGATAATCCAATAGTATCCATCCCGGTCTTTGCGCGCCCCATCCGCCGTAAAAAACATGCCCGGCGCCTGGCTGAAATAGGCGTTCACAAAGCGGTCATGATCCCCGTAAAGGGTGCGGGCGATGCCCGGCCAGGGTTTGCGGATGCAAAGCACGCCTTCCTGGTTGGGATATTTCACCTCATTGCCGACATCGTCCAGAATGACCGGATCGATGCCGAAAAAGGGAAAGGAGCAGGATCCGGGCTTCAGGGCGCCTGCTCCGGGCAGCGGGGTCAACAACGGTCCGCTGGTTTCCGTCTGCCAGTAGGTGTCGATCACAGGACAGCGATCCCGCCCCATATGGTGGTGAAACCAGCGCCATGTCTCGGGGGAGATGGGCTCGCCGGCTGTGGCCAATAACTTCAGGGATGAGAGGTCGTAATTTTTAAGCAGCTGTTCGCCCTCTTTGGCCAGCGCCCGGATCAGCGTCGGAGTGGCGTAAAACGTGTTGACGCTGTACCTTTGAATAATTTCCCCGAACCGGCCGAAATCGGGATAGCCGGCGCTGCCTTCATACATGACGCACGTCAGGCCGTTCAGAAGAGGGCCGTAGACGCAGTAACTGTGGCCGGTAACCCAGCCGATGTCCGCCGTACACCAGAAAATGTCGTCGTCTTTCAAATCAAACACCAGGCGGGTGGTCATGGCCGTATAGAGCAGGTATCCGCCGTGGGAATGGACAACGCCCTTTGGGACGCCGGTGGTGCCGCTGGTGAACAGAACAAAGAGCGGGTCCTCGGCATCCAGGCTTTCCGGAGGCGGCTGCACCGACGTTTCGCTCTCAGCCATGGCCTCATGCCACCAGATGTCGCGCCGGGGATCCAACGTCAGCTCAAGATCGGCCCGGCGGTAGACAATAACGGTTTCCAAATCAGGGCAGCGATCCAGGGCCTGGTCGGCATGCGCTTTGAATGGAATGATATTTCCCGAGCGATAGCCGCCGTCGGCCGTGATCAGCACCCTGGCCTTGCATTCAAGGATGCGATTGGCCAGGGCCATGGGACCGAATTCGCCGAAAACGACGCAATGGACGGCGCCGATTCTGGCACACGCCAGCATGGCAATGGGAAGCTCCACGATCATGGGAAGATAGATGACGACGCGGTCGCCCTTGCCGACGCCGTTGCGGCTGAGGACGCCCGAGAACCGGCGGACCTGGTCGTACAGATCGCCGTAGGTAACGGTGCGCGTATCGGCGGGATTTTCACCCTGCCAATAGTAGGCGACCTTGTTCCCGGAGGTTTCAAGATGGCGGTCGATGCAGTTATAGGCGGCGTTCAAAGCGCCCCCGCCGAACCACTCGATCAGGGCTTCGTCAAAGTCGTAGTTCAATACACGATTCCACGGTTTAAACCAGGTCAGATATGTCTCGGCCTGCTCCGCCCAGAAAATGTCCGGCTCTTCAATGGATCGCCGGTAGAGACGTTCGTATTCGGCCAGGCCCTGGATATAGGCCGTTTTTTCGAATTCGGAAAGGTGGGAACCGAAAAGATCGGGTTTATCCGCCATCGGGATTTCTCCCAGAAAAATAGGAGGTTGCCTAAAAAAAACCTATCCCAGGAAGCTGATATATGTCAACACCGGAAAAGGGCTTCCGACCCTGTGTATAGCGAAACCTTGTCGGTGACGTCTATTGAGCAAGCAGCCCCATTCTATGAAGGCGCTGATTGGCGTGCGCTTCTGGCGAACGATCATCGGGATAGCGTGGATCGCGCGTTCTATGGTTGGAACAACGCCCGGCTCAACCCGGAATTCAGGCAGTAGAACATTGAAGAATACCCGCCGGAAACCATCCCGTGAGCCGGGATATCTTCTAAACATGCTGAGGTTTATAGAAAAGAGAAAAGTGACAAAAAGTCCACCGATCAATGGCCAACGGCTTATTTAAGGCTTGATTCGAAAAGATCTATTGCATATATTGAACAGAATAGCTTTTTCTATGAATTCCTTATTATTGTGTGAGTGCTGCCCAATCGACCTGTGGAACGGAAGCTGAGTTGATGTTCATCAAAGCTATTTTCAACATACATTTCTTCTCCTTCCACAAGTCCAAACAAGTTCCCTTCCCGTTTCCAGAACAACAGCGAAATCAGCGAGAAGCAACCGCCATTCTCGCCGTAATCAGGAAGAAAAAAACATGCCGATGAAAAAAAGATCATTGATTTATCCTGTTTCACTAGTTTCTCTATGTTTGGTTTTGGTCTCTTTCTCTGCTGAAGCCGCTAATCTTGCTGTTTCTACAGATTCAGATAGTCTACGAACAAGCACCTGGGCAAGCAAGGGAACTGTTTAGATCGCAACTAATGATGCTTATGAATTTGATGAGCAGTATCAATACGATTATCTCGTATCCGGCTGGTGGGACAACCTTGGCCGGGATAGCGAACCGGACGGCAGTAATGGTGTCGTTATAACAAAAGCTGTCACAGCTACTCCTCCCGCGCCTACGGTTCCTCTGGATGTTGCCGCCGTTTCAAGAGGAGTCGGCCAAATCGGGATCACCTGGAGTGTGTCCAGTGATGACAGCGATGATGTAAGTGACATAACTTATAATATTTATCGTGATGGTACGCTTCTTGATTCTTGTACATATTGCAGCGGCTATCCTGATACGGGCCTTGAACCGGAAACAGAATATACATATACGGTATCCGCCGTTGATAGTGAAGGGAATGAAAGTGCTCAGTCAGCTTCTGTTAGCGCTACGACCAACGCGTTGCCGGATCTCATTAATCCTGATTCTGATATTATGCCTGTATCGCGCATAGGTGATTGGACCAATGCCGGTGTTGAAGGCGGGATACCTGATTATACAATTGGTGTAAGTGCGGCTGACTATGGTGCCGTGGGTGACGGGACAACAGATGATACTGCTGCTATCAATGCTGCGATCACGGCATGCCCTGATAATTATGCTGTTTTGATACCGGCAGGTGATTATTATACAACAGGAGCACTTATTATTTCAAAACCGGTCGTCTTGCGAGGAGAAGGCATAGATTCTACTCGTATCATTCATAATCATGCAGGAAATGCCATCCGTTTTGAGTCTGGAACTGAATTTGCCGGCATAGAGGACCTTCATATTGAAACAGTCTATGCTTTTGTCAGAGGGGGAGGATATAAAATCCTTCTTGATTCAGTTGAAAATTGCTGGGTGAAAAATATTGAGACAAGCAGATACTGCGGCCATTCTGTTTTATTGGACGGGAGTTCCCACTGTGAGGTTCGCGACAGCTATATCCATAACAGTGCGGATCAGACTGTTGCTGATGCTGATCCTGATAATCATGCTGATGCGTATGGTATTGAAGTTTATGGAACAGCGGAATCTTCACACAATCTGGTGGAAAGCAACGTTCTTGACTGGTTCCGGCACGCATTAATCCTGCAGTGGTCATGTAATCATAATGTTTATGCTTATAATTTTGCATGGACCAACTGGAGCCGGGAGTTTTCTGTGACGACGGATTTTGAATTGCATCACACACCGTATTCGCCGATGAATATGGCGCATTCTATCGCATATACTCTGGTTGAGGGTAATTCACTTGAACAGCCCGGCAGTCAGAATGCCTCGCACAGGAACAACACATGGTTCAGGAACCGGGTAGTAAATTCAGGTATAAATATGAATACAAACAATTTTGCTCTTGGCAATGAATTGACGACAAAAAAGAATCCTGATGCTACGACGTCAGGATCCTGGGCCAATTATATTTTCGGTCTTAAGGGTACAAGTGTTGCTCATGGAAATTATATTACGGATCCTCCAACGGGTCCGGGATTGTTCTGGGATGCTTCGATCGTGAATCATGATATTCCTGATTCGTTTTATCTTGATGCAAAACCTGATTGGTTTGGAGATCTGGCCTGGCCTCCATTTGGTGGAGATCTTATGCCGGGTAACACGAACAGAAGTCCGGCAGAAGTGCGTTTCTGGAGTATGCAGTTTCCGGAAGAGACCCCGTCGGGCTTGGTGGCTTCGATTGGCGGCAGGGATGTTGCGCTCAGTTGGAGCAGCAACTCCGCAAATAAAGTTGATTTTATCGTCTGCCGCAGCAGTGATAACGTTGATTTTGAAAGAATAGCAGTTGTTTCCGGTACAACGTATACGGACACAGTAACAGATGACGGTCAGTATTCTTATTATGTCCGTGCCATGAACTATCTTGGTGGTGTGAATGGAGATGAGGCAGGAGGTGAGTCTGATCGGTCAAACGTTGTATCCGCGGCTGTAGGGGGTTCCACAGCTTCGAGTGATTCCGGAGGCAGCGGTTGTTTCATCTCTACGGCAATCAATGGCAACAAATGATGCGGATTGTGTTTTCGAGGGGTCGAGTGAAAACACAGCCGGCATAGATAAATTTGATAACGGTGACCTTAGGATTTTGGTCCACGAGTCGTCGTTATTCAAAAAGGGGTCAAGTCTACGATTGACTTTACTTGCCAACCAGCGTCAAAAGAACTCGCGCCGGATATGGGAACAATCATTTCACAGGTGTGCCGCTAGCATAAGGTCGGTCCAACCGGTTCAAAAGCGATTCGCCGCCGTGTTGAAACCGAACCCCGAGATGTTGCCATGTATCTGATTCGATCCTTACGTTCAAAGCCGCTAATGCGAATCGGCGCCGTTTTTGGGTTGACCCAATTCAGTTCTGTCAGCAGCGCGGTTGTGCGCGTCAAGGCAAAGCTGCAAAAGGATAAGAAATTGAAAGGTCGTCGCCAAGATATTGAACGCAATATCCTAAAAGGTCAAACGTAGACTTGATAATCATATAAAGGGTATATAACGTGTATCTTATGATATTTTCTTCTAAATCAGAAGTAATTACTTCCATTGATCTTTTGATTTAGAAGAAAAGGCACCTCCCTATCCATAGCAAATC